>NZ_LAVS01000003.1 GCF_000986865.1 Rheinheimera mesophila | reverse complement strand
ACAGCACCATGAGTATCTGGATGGCAGCGGTTACCCAGCCGCATTAAACGCAGACGCCATACATAAGCTGGCCCGCATAGTCGCTGTGGTCAATGAATTTGACAATCTTTGTCACCCGCAGGATATGTCGCAGGCCCGCTCACCGCACCATGCCTTATCCGTGATGTATAAAACCATGAAAGGCAAGCTGGGTGATCTGGAAATGAAGATGATGATCAAGATGATGGGGATTTATCCACCCGGAACCGTAGTTCTGCTGTCGGATCAAAGAGTAGGCATTGTTATGGCCGTGAACTCTGACTCCATGCTCTACCCCGATGTGTTGATTTATGATGCCGACGTGCCCCGGCTTGAAGCGGCTATCGTCACTTTAGAAGCCAACAAACTGTCGATTGAAAAAGTCATCAAGCCAAAAGCCTTACCCCCGGAAGTTTTCGCCTATTTAAACCCAAGAGCTCAGGTGAGTTATTTTGTTCAACAAAAAAATTAAGTCAGCTCAACGACTTCAGCTCATTATTCCGGACTGGAGCATTTTTTGCTACTGAGCTGCGTCATTTCGCTTTATAATGTCAGACCAGTTGTAAAGCTCCCTTTAACTTCTGTATACAAATCAGTGATCAGCTGTCAGGATGTAGTACGCTGAATTTTTAAACTGCTGTTTTGCAGACGACTTAACGTGGTTAATAAAGTGGTTTTATTGATCACCGGACAGAACTAAAAATTTATGAATAGTCATCCAGACTCAGAATTACTGATCTCTTTTATCTGGTTATTGACCCTGATCGCAGGTATAGCCTGGGGTTTTATGGTCAGGCCCTTACGTATAGCGCCCAAAGCCAGTGCCAGATTCTTTTTTGCTAATCTATCGTTAGGCTCTGGTATTTACCTGCTGAGCTTACAGAGCACAGCAAACAATTTCCTCCGTTGGTTTATCGCAGACTTGGCCATTTTGACCAGTTTTATGCTGATTGGCTGGGGCATACAACAACTCTTCAAATTTCGCGCAACCACAAGCCGTGATAGTTCGGTCCTTCTGCTCACCGCCTTGTTGATGCTGGTCACTCATCTGTATCAACCTGATACGGTGGTGTTAGGTATCTTGTTTTCAGTCACGGCAACGCTGTTTTTATACTCAGCCAGCAGTACCAACTTTCGGGCTATTCAAAAGGATTTTGGCAAGGTCGCAGCCTGTCTGATGTCTGCACCTTTATTTGTCGTGACGCTGATTTTTTTCGCCCGAACCCTGATCTTGCTCTGGCCAGAAACCAAAGCCGATGCCTTTGTTGCAACCTATACCGCAGAGGCTGTGCCACTGTTATGGTGTTATGTGGTCCTGACGCTAACGATCAATATCGTGATGATAGGAGGCGCCCTAGCCCGTCTGGTGGCTAAAATCCGTCAGTTTGCCGAGCGGGATCAACTGACAGGCTTATGGAATCGCAGAGCTGTGCTGAAAAAACTGCAGGAAATGCATGAGCTGTGGCAAAAGCAGCAGCAAAGCTATAGCCTGATTTTATTAGACTTAGATCACTTTAAACGGATCAATGACAGTTTAGGACATGATGCCGGAGATGCCGCTTTGCGTCGCTGTGCCACAACCCTGTCCGCCGTGGTTCGTACTCAGGATCTGGTCAGTCGTTATGGCGGTGAAGAATTTCTGCTGTTATTCCCTGGGGTCACAGCGGTTGAACTACCACTGATCGCAGAAAAGATCAGAACAACGCTGGCTGGCTGTCAGTTAATCTGGCACAACATTCCCATAGAACTCAGTGCCAGTCTGGGTTATGTCACAGTATATCCGGGTGCCAAAGCCGAACATTTGCTGACATTGGCCGACAAAGCTATGTATCAGGCTAAAGCCGAGGGTCGAAATCGGGCTTGTCTGGCAAATCCTCAATAAATGGCGGCGGGTTAGTAGCTGAAACAGCACCGATACTGTGGAGCAGATGCCGGATGATCCGTTCCGCCTGCTGTTTATACAGAGGCCACTGCAAATAATTGCCCTGAGTCAGCACCACGACCATCTCCAGCTCAGGAAACACGGCAATATACTGACCGCCATCTCCTTCAGCGGTGTAATACGAAATACCGTCTTGCTGTCGTAACCAGAAGTAGTAGCCGTAATCGCCCGCCACACTTGTGGCCTGGCGACGGGTCATTTGTCGCACCCACCCGGCAGGCAATACCTGCTCCCCCTGCCATTGCCCCTGCTGCAGATATAACACCCCGAGTTTGAGCATATCCCGGGGTCTGAGCCATAAACGAGCCGCCCCTTCAGGCAATCCATCGGGTTGGGTTTCCCAGCGATAGGAGCCGAAACCCAACTTATCAAATAGATGCTGTTTAGCCCAAAGTTGCAACGGCTGCTTCAGCTCACGCTGTATCAGTTGCAACACCAGGTTAGGTAAAGCACTGTTATAAGCCCAGCTAGTACCGGGTCCGGTATTGGGCTGTTGCAACAGATAATCGACAAAATTTTGCTGCTGCCAAAGCTTCAGCAAAGCATCCCCTGTCCATTCATCCCAGACAAAACCAGCCTGCATCGACAATAACTGGTGCAGGCTAATGCTGGCTTTTATCGGATCAGCCTGGATCATCGGATGCTCAGGTAATAGCTGTGCCAAAGTGCTGTCGACAGTCAAAGCTGTCTGCTGTATGGCGATTCCGGCTAAGGTAGCCGTGACGGCTTTTGTAACAGACGCCACATAATGGGGTTGCTCTGCAGACCAGACAAACTCCTGCTGACCTTTGACCAGGCTAATGCCTTGCTCAAAATGGATAAAGTCGTTATTGCCTTTTTGATAGTACTCCAGCACCAAAGCGCCGGATTTATACAACAGCAGACTATGCACCTGCTGATAACCCGGCTTGATTTTATTTTCAATCTGCAACAACAGTTGCTGCACTGCGGCTTGATTAAGCCCTGCATCAGCAGCACTTTTTCGTGGTAAATACAGCTCAGACTCAAAGGACTGAGCAAGAACAGCCGAGGCATCTGGTACGAATAACTGCGATGCTGCGGCGCTGGCCAAAGCGCAGTACCCCAACAAGCCGACGGCTACACTTTTGCCCGCACCGCCTGGCACAGTGTTAAAACTCCAGAGTCCGGCCAAGGCGTTGACTTTGCAGCGCCAGCTCTATCAGGCGAATACCTTGCAAAGCTTCAGTGACAGAAACCAGGTGGGGTCTGGCTTGCTGTAAACCAGCGACCAGGTGCTGGTAAAACCTTTGATAGTTGCCAGCCAGAGTTGGATAAGGCCGCTGCCCCCCGGCATCGGCTAGTACACCATACATGACTTCTGCTTCCTGCCCCCAGCCTACACCTGTGGGATGCTGGCCAGCCCTTAGTGCATCTTCTTGCGGATCCAAACCTGTTTTATGATAAGACCCCAAATCCCCCTGCAGAATAAAACGCGTGGTTGGATGTGCCGAAAACGGGCTGGAATGCAGCACCACTTCTTTGTCGGCGTAATGCAACAACAGGTGAAAATAATCCACAGTTTCGCTGCCCTGACGTAAGGCACGACAACGGGCTGTCAGTGCCTGTGGTGGGCCAAATAAGGCAAGGGCCTGATCAATCAGATGTGGCCCCAAATCATACAAAATCCCACTTCCCTCTCCTTCCTGCTCACGCCAGCGTGGCCGTGGTACAGGCCGGAAACGGTCAAAGTGCGATTCAAAGTAGCGGATAGTTCCGAGTTGACCTGAACTGAGCAACTGCTGCAACGTCAGAAAATCGCCATCAAATCGTCTGTTATGGTAGACAAATAACTGACGTTGTTGCTTGTCCGCCAGCTCAAATAGCTGCTGCCCTTGCTCTTCTGTCAATACAAAGGGCTTCTCCACCAGTACATGTTTTCCAGCCAGCAAGGCTTGTTTTGCCAACGGGTGATGACTGTCGTTAGGTGAGGTGATCACCACAAGCTCGGCGTCAGAAAGCTCGATAAGCTGATCGCCACTTGAGTAATGCTGTATATCCGGATAATCCAGCCTTAATTCGGGCTGACGACTACTGATCGCCACTAATTCAAGTTCGGGTTGCAGTCGAATAAAAGGCAAATGAAAGGTTTTGGCGGACAAACCATAACCAACAACGGCAGTTTTGATCATAAAAGCTCAAGTCACAGAAAACGCATCTGGACCTAGTGTAATACGGCAAATACAAAGAGGGAGAGAAATATCCGAGAAAACAGTAGCGTATGGTACGGGTGAGCACCATGGATGGTTGCGAATACAAAAAAACCAGCTCAAGGCTGGTTGATTCTTACTGGATGTTAAACCAGTAAAATGGCGGAGCGGACGGGACTCGAACCCGCGACCCCCGGCGTGACAGGCCGGCCATGCTTTAATAGAGAGCAACCGACTGAACTGATGTCGCCAGACAGCATGCAAAATTTAGCCGTAAAAAAACCAGCTCTAGGCTGGTTGTTTTGTTTACTGAGTCACAAACCCAGTAAAATGGCGGAGCGGACGGGACTCGAACCCGCGACCCCCGGCGTGACAGGCCGGTATTCTAACCGACTGAACTACCGCTCCGCGCTGGAGTGAGCTTTTGCTCTAGAGGCTGGTTTGCTGAAATGGCGGAGCGGACGGGACTCGAACCCGCGACCCCCGGCGTGACAGGCCGGTATTCTAACCGACTGAACTACCGCTCCGGAATCAGACAAACGATAAATGCTTAAGTGGCGGAGCGGACGGGACTCGAACCCGCGACCCCCGGCGTGACAGGCCGGTATTCTAACCGACTGAACTACCGCTCCGAAGAAGCATTTATTAAATTGGCGGAGCGGACGGGACTCGAACCCGCGACCCCCGGCGTGACAGGCCGGTATTCTAACCGACTGAACTACCGCTCCGCGCCAATACAGCGCAGCATTTTCAATTGGGTATGCTGCGTTGCGGCGGGAATAATACGGATTCACCGGTGGGCCGTCAACGACTTTTTTGCCGCTTTTGTTTATTCCTTAATCATCCGGCAAAGAAAGTTCCAGAATGTCGTTTTTCTTGTCGTTTTTTTGCGCTGGCTTGGTCATTTTTACTTCGCCCGGCCCCGGCATCGCAATAGAATCCAAATCCATTGAGTTATTCTTTTTCGCAAACAAGGTTTTAAAAGAACGGTCGGTCGCTACCATCCAGATAGCAAAACCACCACCGCCAAGAATCACCAGATTACTCAGGATCACTAAAGCCCAGGGAAAAGAGGTTTCCTCCTGTTTAACCGGCTCGCTGACCGCAGGCGTTAAAGAGGCTTTTGCCAATTCAATTGCTGCAGCAGCTTCTGTGTTGGCCTCGCTACCTGCAGGTGCCACAGGCTCAGGCTCAATCACTTCGGCGACAAAAGAAGCCACAGGTAAGGTAATCACCACATCACGTCCGGTCACGGTTTGGGCAAACAAGGTACTTTCCACCCTGTACGTACCGCTGGCGTAGTTAACAATTTTCAGTTTTTTGTCGGCCTCAGCGCTTTCCCCCAGGGTAAAGCTTTGCACTTCATTATTAGGAAAACGAACTTTGCCCTGCAGCGCAACAGACTTCGGATTAATCACCGGATCCGTGACTTTAAAGGTTAGCCAATGCAAGTCCTCCGCCTTTGTCGCTTGAGCGACCTCGAAACTAATCGGGCTTTTATGCAGAATCACTGGTTCCTGGACCACTTCCCGTGTGTACAAAGGGGTTTTGACCACAAATTTAGGTTGCCACTGCCCTGGTTTCATATCGAGTTTAAATTCACCCGTGAAAATACCATCCCGTGGTTTTTCATCAAAATTGCGTCCATCATCGGCAAAGGTCGTCAGTTCAATCACGCCAGCACCAAAATTGTCGTACTCGGCGTTGTTACTGCTGATAAACAATACATCCAGGCGCAATAAGTCACGGAAATCTTTAGCGACTATAGGTTTCCCACCATTGGTCAGCGTTGCGGTTACTTTAATAATTTCGCCCGCCATCAAATGCTCAGGTAAGGGATCGACTTTGAGTTCAATCTCTGTCAGTACCATGATTTTACTTTCAGGCAAAATTTGCCCTATGGCTTGCCAGGGCCCCGGGGTTGGCTGTTTTATTTTGATCAAATCATAGGTTTGATCGTCATACCATCGCACATCCTGATCCTCTGCATTGACGACATTAATTTTGCTGCCATCAGGCCTGACTAAGATCACGGAGGGAGAGCCACGTTTACGGAAGAACACCATGGTAATTTCTTCCACTTCGTAGTCGATGCGAAACCTGTTATCAAACAGTGGGATCTGATTTTTCGCAGGTAAGTCAGGCAATAAACTTAAACCGGTAGGATCCTCAGCGACAGGCTCAGCATCCACTGGCGCTGGGCTATCCTGCGCGACAAGTTGTAAACTGATGCACAGCAACAACAAAGAAATTAGTTTCGCCACAAGCAGCAGCCTCCTTTTTTCTGTACCAAATCCAGACGCTGCTCATGCAACTGCAATTCAGCTTCAGAGGCAAACACCACAGGTAAACGACTGGTTCTCTTCAGTTGCCCCACCACCACATTTTGCTGCGTTGTGGCTTGTTCATCATTCGCCAGGTTTAAGCTGACCTGTCCCCCTGTCATTGCCAGATACACATCAGCCAGTATCTCAGCATCCAATAATGCGCCGTGTAAAGTACGGTGGCTGTTATTGATATCGTAACGACGGCACAAGGCATCGAGGTTATTTTTTTGTCCCGGATGCGCCTCACGGGCCATTTTTAGAGTATCCAGCACAGCACATAGATCAGTGACAGGTGCCAGAGCCGGGCGCAGCAAACTAAATTCGTGATTGATAAAGCCGACGTCAAATGCGGCGTTATGGATCACCAGTTCTGCCCCCGCTATATACTGGCAAAACTGCTGAGCTATATCGGCAAAGCGGGGTTTACCAATTAAAAACTCATTGGTAATGCCGTGAACCGCTATAGCTTCCTGATCAATCAGCCGATCAGGTTGTAAATAAACATGGAAATTGTTGCCGGTCAGCCTGCGGTTGACCAGCTCCACACAACCAATTTCGATGATTCGGTGGCCTTCCTGTGGGTTTAAACCTGTGGTTTCGGTATCCAGTACTATTTGTCTTTTCAGCATTCTGATTCGTGTTCTTGCCGCTTTTACGTTAGATTATACGCCGATTTCAGTTGTGGGAAGTATCGATGCGTAAAAGGGTGGCGATTTACACAGACGGGTCTTGTCTTGGAAACCCGGGGCCTGGTGGTTATGGCGTAGTTTTACGCTACCAACAACACCAAAAAGAAATGTCTGCAGGTTACCAACAAACCACCAATAATCGGATGGAACTATTGGCGGCTATCGTTGGCCTTGAGAGTCTGAAACACCCCTGTGAGGTGGACCTGACCACAGACAGTCAATATGTGCGTTTGGGTATCACGCAGTGGCTGAGCAACTGGAAAAAAAACAACTGGAAAACCAGCCAGAAACAGCCGGTGAAAAATCAGGACTTATGGCGCCGTCTGGATGCCGCTTGTCAGGGACATCAGGTGAACTGGCATTGGGTCAAAGGTCATGCCGGTCACCCGGAAAACGAGCGTTGTGATGAATTAGCCCGGGTTGCGGCTACACATCAGGCGACTGAAGTGGACGAAGGTTTTCAAGCGTCCATCTGATAGGCGACCGCGCAGTCAGCGGATGATAGGCCACAACAGTGACACTGCGGTCACAATCAGCAATACAGAGAAGCTTTTACGCACCCAGAGTTGTGGCAGGTAAGCGGACACCACAACGCCAAGCAAGCTGCCACCGGCACCGATCAAACCTAACCAACCAATCAACTGCAGTGGTAAAGCTTCTCCCTGAAGGGACATTAGTGCGTAATGGCTGATAAACCCAGTGCTGCTTTGCAGAAAAATAAGTGCCAGGCTACAGGCGATGGCGCCAGACATCGGAATAGCAGTCACTGCCAGCAGCAGTGGCACAATCAAAAAGCCCCCCCCTACGCCTACTAATCCGGTTAATAATCCCAGACTCATTGCCACACTAGCCAACAGCCAGCCAGAGTTAATTTTCCATTGCCAAATCGTCTTACGCCACATATTGGCAGCACTGACCAGCATCAACATGGCAAGGATCAATAACTGTATCGAGGAGTGCAGCCATTGCGCTAAAACGACACCAAGCAGAGTGCCGAAAAAAGCCGGCACGGCAAAACGTCCAAACAAAGCAAAATCCAGATGACGACGCCACAAATAGGGCAGTAACGCAATAAAACTGATTTGGGCGACCACACCCAAAGAGGAAACTATGGCGACTTTTTCCGGTAAATGCACTAAATGTACCAGTACAGGCACGGTCAGGATCGATCCTCCTGAACCTAACAAGCCTACACTCAAGCCAATAATTAAGGCCGAAATCAGGACCAGAGCCGACATAAAAAACCCGCCACTTCTTAATAACTAAAAGAAATATTAAACTTCACTTAAGGAATAAGCAAGTTGAAGGGGCGGTGTATCCGCATAAAAAAAGGCCAGCGCTGGCTGACCTTGGATAACTAAACAGTACTGGTTTAATCGGCTTTTAATAACGCCTCGACTTCTTTGACAAAATCAGCATCGTCCGGCGACACTTTACTGCCGAAATGCTTCACCTGCTGCTCGTCTTTGCTCACCAAATACTTATTAAAGTTCCAGGATGGCTTTTCACCTGTTTTGGCAATTAAGGCTTTAAATACCGGGTTGGCGTCATCACCCCGCACAGCGCTTGTGGCAAACATGGGGAAAGTCACACCGTAGTTGATGTAGCAAACTTCCGCCGTTTTTTCGGCGTCATCATGCTCCTGCATAAAATCGTCAGATGGAAAACCCAATACGACTAAGCCCTGGTCTTTGTACTTCTCATACAAGCCCTGCAGCGCGGTGAATTGTGGAGTAAAGCCACATTTACTGGCCGTATTGACGATTAATAAGGTCTTGCCTTTGTAGGTTTCACATAAATCCAGTGTTTCTTTTTTACGTAACTGTGGCAGTGAATGACCAAGGATTTCGCCGCAGCTATTCGCAAAAACTGTCCCACTTGCACTGAGCAACAGCGTTGCAGTCAGCATCTTCTTTATTGTTTTCATTGGTAGCTCCTGTGATTAC
This sequence comes from Rheinheimera mesophila, assembly GCF_000986865.1. GTDB lineage: Bacteria > Pseudomonadota > Gammaproteobacteria > Enterobacterales > Alteromonadaceae > Pararheinheimera > Pararheinheimera mesophila. The sequence continues at coordinate 153,936 of NZ_LAVS01000003.1, read as the reverse complement.
ATGCTGTGAACTGTTACGGACCAAGTCAGATGCTGGATCTGAGCTTTGGTAACAGACCGTGGTCCAGACCAGGTTCTTTCATGCCATGATAAAAAAGGCGGCCTGAGCCGCCCTTATCGTTCCTGGCAATACCGCCAACTATTGCACTAAAGCCAGAGCTTCTAAAATTTCACGCGGCTCCACTTCAGGGCCATTTAAAGACTCATCCCAGTTGGTGCCAATCAACACGCCATCGTCATACATTTCCTGCAACCAGCCTTCACAGAACACATCCAGCGGAATAGCTTCTGGTTTGTAGTCTGACCATTCGTCCGAGCAATGCACTAAAGCCGCTTGCTGATTCGACCAGAATGGCATCACGTCTGTATCTTCAAAATCAACAGACTCCACCACCAACAAGTCTTCGCCATTGGCTAAAGTCCAAACCACACCATGGGTTTTGGCTTCTGCAATAAAATTTTGAAACACCGGATCATGTGAATATTCGCCCATGGCAACCACCTTTCTCTGAACACTAAGTTGAATTGGCACTATTAGAGCAGAAAACCCGATTAAAGACGAATTAAAATCCCCTTTCCTCTGCGCTGCTGTTCCCCTGTTTTTTAAAAATAACGTACAATTGCCGCATTCTAACCAACAAGATGAGTGACTCTATGGCTCAGTATATTTACAGCATGTACCGCATGTCGAAAGTGGTGCCGCCTAAGCGCACTATTTTAAAAGACATTTCGCTGTCGTTTTTCCCTGGTGCAAAAATTGGTGTGTTGGGTTTAAACGGTTCAGGTAAATCCAGCCTGTTGCGCATTATGGCAGGCGTGGATAAAGAGTTTGATGGTGAAGCCCGTGCTTTATCTGGTATCAATATTGGCTATTTGCCACAGGAACCAGAACTGGATCCGGAAAAAACAGTTCGCGCCGTGGTGGAAGAAGCTGTCGCTGATGTGAAAAACGCCTTAACCCGTTTGGATCAGGTCTACGCCGCTTACGCGGAAGAAAATGCCGACTTCGACGCTTTAGCCCGTGAGCAAGGTGAGCTGGAAGCTATTATTCAGGCCAAAGACGGTCATAACCTTGACAATATTCTCGACCGCGCTGCCGATGCGCTGCGTCTGCCGCCATGGGATGCGCTGATTAAGCATTTATCGGGTGGTGAACGCCGCCGGGTTGCGATTTGCCGTTTATTGTTAGAAAAACCAGATATGTTACTGCTGGACGAACCGACCAACCACCTGGATGCTGAATCTGTGGCCTGGTTAGAGCGCTTCCTGCACGATTACACTGGCACTGTAGTGGCTATTACCCACGACCGTTATTTCCTTGATAACGTCGCTGGCTGGATTTTAGAGCTGGACCGCGGTGAAGGTATTCCGTGGGAAGGTAACTACTCGTCCTGGTTAGAGCAAAAAGATGCCCGTCTGGAGCAGGAAGAACGCAGCGAAAACGCCCGTCAGCGCTCTATCAAACAGGAATTGGAATGGGTGCGTACCAATCCCAAAGGCCGTCATGCTAAGAGCAAAGCCCGTATGGCCCGTTTTGAAGAGCTGCAAAGCCAGGACTTCCAGAAACGTAACGAAACCAACGAGTTGTTTATTCCGCCAGGACCACGTTTAGGCGATAAAGTGCTGGAAGTGAAAAACCTGCGTAAAACCTTTGGTGACCGCGTGCTGATTGACGATTTAAGTTTCAGCATTCCTAAAGGCGCCATAGTGGGTATTATCGGCCCGAACGGTGCCGGCAAATCGACGCTGTTTAAGATGATCACTGGGTCGGAACAACCTGATGCAGGCACTATAGAAGTGGGCGAAACTGTGCAAATTGCCAGCGTCGATCAGTTCCGTGACAGCATGAATCCGAAAAATACCGTGTGGCAGGAAATCTCCAACGGTCAGGACATTCTGCAGATTGGCAACTTCCAAATTCCAAGCCGTGCTTATGTCGGTCGCTTTAACTTTAAAGGCAACGATCAGCAGAAGTTTATCGGCGAGTTGTCCGGTGGTGAGCGTAACCGTGTGCATTTGGCGGCGCTGTTAAAAGCTGGCGGCAACATGTTGTTACTCGACGAACCAACCAACGATTTGGACGTTGAAACTTTACGGGCTCTGGAAAACGCCATCCTCGACTTCCCGGGCTGTGCCATGGTGATCTCGCACGACCGTTGGTTCCTGGACCGTATTGCCACTCATATTCTGGATTACCGCGACGAAGGCAAAGTGAACTTCTTCGAAGGTAACTATTCAGACTACGAGACCTGGATGAAAGCCACTTACGGTGCTGATGCAATGCAACCACACCGGATCAAATACAAAAAGATCTGATTAAAAAAAGGGGGTAAAGCCAAAGCTTTCCCCCCTTTTTACTCTGGTTTGCTGTTTACACTGCGTCTTCGTTTTCTTCGCCTGTGCGGATACGAATCACACGCTCGACATCAAACACAAAAATTTTGCCATCCCCAATGCGGCCTGTCTGAGCCGTTTTGATAATAGCCTCGATACAACGCTCCACTTGCTCGTCCGGCAGCACCAGTTCAATTTTTACTTTAGGTAAAAAGTCGACCATATACTCAGCACCACGGTACAGTTCAGTATGGCCTTTCTGCCGACCAAAGCCTTTGACCTCAGTCACTGTCATGCCGGTGATATTAATTTCGGCCAGAGCTTCGCGTACATCGTCTAACTTAAACGGCTTAATAATAGCTTCAACTTTTTTCATGACTTCCTCAGCGCTGTTTCCGCATCCACGATGTGATGGGGTATCTTCTGTCTTTACCAAAGTTGCGGCTGGTCACTTTTGGACCCACGGCCGACTGGCGTCTTTTGTATTCGTTGATATCAATCAGGTTTAACACCCGACGAACTGTCGCTTCATCATAGCCCATCGCCACTATGGCGGGCAGTGACTTGTCGTGCTCGACATAAGCTTCAATCATGGCGTCTAAATCATCATAAGGTGGCAGATTGTCCTGGTCGGTTTGATCCGGCGCCAGCTCAGCCGATGGCGGTCTGTCGATCACCCGTTGTGGGATCACAGGCGAGAGGCTGTTGCGATAGTCTGCCAAACGATACACCAATGTTTTTGGCACATCTTTAATCACCGCAAAACCACCACACATATCGCCGTATAGGGTGCAGTAACCGACCGCGTTTTCGCTTTTATTGCCTGTAGTCAGCAGCATACGGCCGGTTTTGTTCGACATCGCCATCAACAGTACACCACGAATACGGGCCTGCAGGTTCTCTTCTGTCGTATCTTTTCCTTTGCCTTTAAACAGCGGTGTGAGTTGCTGCATAAAGCTGTTGTACATAGGCTCAATAGAGACTGAATCAAACTCAACACCCATCACCTGGGCCTGAGCTTTGGCATCTTCCACACTCATCGACGAAGTGTAAGCAAAAGGCAGCATCAGGGCCTGTACTTTATCGGCCCCTATTGCATCCACAGCTATCGCCAGCGTTAAGGCCGAATCAATACCACCGGATAAACCTAAAACAGCACCAGGAAAACCATTGTGCTGAATATAATGGCGGGTCGCCATCACTAAAGCAGCATAGACTTCGGCTTCAACCGATAAGCGGGGTGCAAGCTCCGTATGGCCATACTGCTGACCAGGGACCGCTAAATTGACAGTCGCCAGTTCAGGTTCACAGGCTTTACCACGGAACACTAATTGCGCATCCGGGCTCACGACCAGCGACTGGCCATCAAACACCAGCTCATCCTGTCCTACGACTTGATTGACGTAGACAAACCCCAGATGCAGATGTTTAGCTAAGGTTTGTAACAGCTCTTCACGCTGCTGCGCTTTGCCTATTTCATAAGGCGACGCGTTTAATACCAGAGCCCAGTCAGCGCCTTGCTCTTTGGCTAAAGCGGCCGGAGCACCTTGCCAGACATCTTCACAAATCAGTACGGAAAAACGTTGGCCTTTGAGCTCAAAACAACAGGCTTCAGTACCTTCAGTGAAATAACGTTTTTCATCAAACACGCCATAATTAGGCAGCGCCTGTTTGTAATAACGCGCTATCACTGCCCCGTTTTGAATGACAGAAGCGGCGTTATACAAGGCTTCGCCATCACGCCATGGGTGGCCCAGCACCAGCGTATTAGGCAACTTAGCGGCACAAATCTGTTGCAGACTTTGCTCGACCAGTAACTGAAAGTCAGGCCGCAGCAATAAGTCTTCCGGCGGGTAACCTGTTAAGGTCAGTTCAGGAAATAACAACAGATCGCTTTGACTGCCTGCGGCAATCTCCAGCACTTTAGCAGTATTTTGCGCCACAGCAGCCACAATAAAGGGCTGTTGTACCAGGGTAATAGAGACAGCAGAGGACATCTGAACCTGCACTAAAGGATGAGAAAACTGCCGCTATGGTAGCGATTTTTAGCGCCGGACTCAATCGAGCCCGAACCATAAGCCGAAACCTGTACTCATTTTAGATATTTAACATCAATGCAACTAAACTTACTCTGATGAATCCACAAGGACGTTTTGCCTATGCGTGCCTCTCACTTACCCAGCGCATCTGAGGCCTTTAGCCTGATTGAACTGTTGCTGGTGTTGACGCTCCTCGCGCTAGTGTCGACCATAGCAATGCCCGACTTAAGAGAGTTTTGGTTGCGCCTGCAAGCAGAACATTTTATGCGGCAACTGAGTCAACACTTAGCTTATGCCAGAGTACATGCCATAGCTCAGCAAGATCCGGTACAGATTTGCCCGCGCCATGGCACAGTCTGCAGCTCAGACTGGAACTCAGCCCCTATTCAACTGCATCAAAAAGCCTTACAAAACTGGCAGGATCTGCTGCTACGTGAACTAAAGCATCCGGTACATAGCCATCAGTTGTTTTACAACAGACCGTCACTGCAGTTTCGCAGTGACGGTAGTCTGGATTTATTAGAATCCGGTACTTTTATCTATTGCAGCAAAACGCCTTATCAGTGGCACTTCAGATTAACCGTCAGCCAGGCTGGGCGGAGTCGGTTATGGCAGGAAAATAAACCCTGCCCTTATTAGAAACTTAATGGGTCCAACAGACTGAACCGGGTTCACTGCTTTTTTGACCATAACTGTTCAGCAAAAATACCTGACAGCTTTTATCTTCGGTCTGAGCCTGTTGAGCCTGAGCTTTAAGCTGATAGCCCTGCTCTGTAACAACAGCACTTATTTTATAACGACCGGATTCTGTTAAAAACTGTTGAGCAGCAAAGCCAAGCTCAGTCAGATCTGCACTGTATCGTCGCTGATCCACCAACAACATTTCCTGTAAGCCAGCCACTTTTAATAGCGTCTGCATCGCTTCAGCTCTGTAACTTTTCAGTACATGATCCTGATAGCCAGGTAATAAGACCGAGGTTAAAATACCTAAAATAGCCAATACAACGACCACTTCAATAAAGCCTAATCCCTGCTGTCTGCCCCTCATTCGTAAACTCCTTCTTCGTTGTGATAGGTTCCCATCAACTGCCAGCGTGGGAAACTGTCTTGCCGAATGGCTTTGCTGCAATGAGTGCAATCTGGGCTGATCTCCAGCATCTGTTCAATCAGTACCTGCTGGCTATGCGGATCGATCAGCGAAAAACCGCCTTGCTCATTCGCTTTCACTTTCAAGGAACCAGCGGCTTGCACTAAAGGTAAGCTGGGCTGGCGATACACTGCAGAGCCATGATGTAAATGCAAAGCCGTCAAAGCTGAGCTACTTTGTTCTGCACTGCATAACTGCTCAGGGTTCTGCTTAAGCAGATTGAGATACACCACACCTGCAGCCACTAAAGGAGGCTGAGTCAAACGCCCATTCAGTTGGCTGAACCAGCCATGTTTTTGCTGAATGTGCTGCCAGTCTTGCGGCGTTAATAGTGCAAGCTCGGGGGAGCCGGGTAAAGTTCTGTCGACTAAGTCAGGCGGGGATGAGGTCATGTCACTGCTTGGTTTGAGTACAACCAATACGGTGTTTTGTTGTCGTAACGCGGCCAGTACAACCAACCATTGGCTCCGTCTTGAGTGAAAATCACTGCCAGAGCCTCCCACTGGCACGGCAGCATACAAAGTGCGGATAAACTGAACATCGCTGAGATTGAGCATGGATAAGTCAGCAACAGTCTGCATAGTGTGAAACTGCTGCTCCTCAAGCTGAACCTGCCAGAGTTGACCGGATTTCGTGCTGAACAACAGACTGTCTGACACAGTATCTCTGTCGTGATCATAAAGCACCAAAGCACCAGACAATCCAGCTATATCCTGTGTGGCAGCCAGTCTGCTTTGCAGCCGTCCTGTCATCATATCGATTTTATACAGCAGTGTTTTTGTTGCTGCTTGCGCTGTATTTGCTAATAGCACGGACAAAGCGGGCAATACAGGTTGCTCTCTCGGCTCGAGCATCAATAAGGGCTGAGCCGCAGAGCCTGCTAAATCTGCAAATCCGGCAACAGTTGCATCCAGACTCCACAGCAGCTCGATCCTCTGCTGCTCATCCAGTCTCAATGCAAAATAAACCGCAGGACTGACACTGCTGCCACTGACAATGATCAACTGATCTTCAGTTCCAAGCTGCTGCTCTGTGATCAACAAAGGCTGATGGAGCTGGGTGTCCATCTCTGCTAATTGCTGTTGTAATTGCGACAATACAGGCAATAAAGACCAGGGCAACCACCACAATGTGTTTTCTGCTTTAGCATCAGTGAATAGCTTCAGCACACCTGCATAACTGACAAGCTTATAACTGGCATCTTTAAAGCCTGGCACAGGCTGACTTTGGCTGTCTATGGTAGCGCAGGATAAACTGTCCAGCAGTGCAGGCAAGTTATTCAACCACTCTGTGGTTTGTTCAGTACTAAGCTGCAGATGCAGTGCAACGGCCTGATGTTGCGCTGTGGTCAGCTCGGTCAGTTGTACAGAACCCACTTCAGGAATATGGCTCCAGTAAGAAGCAGCCCAAAGTTGCTGACTGCACAGCAACAGACATAGCGCTAATTTATAAAACTCCATCCCCGCCTCCTTCAGACAAGGATTGTCTGACTAAGACACTGGTGACTGTGTGGTGATGCTGGGCGTGGCGCTGCGAAGTCTGCACCTGATACCACTCGCATCTGAACGTCAACTCAGTCCAGGCCGCATAATGCGCCGGACAGGGGCCAATCGAATACCGATCGGATTCAGCTGTACTTTGTTGCAGTTGCTTCAATTCCTGCAAATGCTTGCTTTGAGTTTGCTGTTTCAATTGAAAAGCTAAGGTAGCACTGCCTGCTAACTTTTGACTCAATTGTGTTTGCACCAGCATAGATAAGCTAATACAACTCAATACCAGCATTAATATCAGGGTGGTGATCAGAATAAAACCTTTAGAACCTGACATCATAACGACCTCCTCTTATAAGCGTGTGTTGCTAAATGCCACAGAACTGCTGACTAACAGGCGCCGGAACGGGTCAGAAGGAGCCTTAAACCACTCTTGGCCCATCTGATACAACTGATTGTTTTGATAACTAAAGTCTTCATCTAAGCTGCGTAGCAGCACGTAAAATTTGATATTGATAATACGATGTTTCTGTTGCTGCCAGTGCGCAAGTTGCATCTGCCTGGTTGCCAGATAATAATCAACCTGACCGTCTAAATTGCCGTCCAGACCGAATTCAAAATGCATTCTCTCGACCCCGTCCAATACAGAGTCTGTGGTCATCAGATTTTGTCCGGCAGCGTTACGGATCAACCGTTTACGCATCAATACAGGAATAACCTTGCCGGAGTGTTTTTGTTCCGCAATATAAAAAACCTGATGAGAATAGGGCCAATACGAGGAATCTGGCATTAAGTTAGCACTGGAACTGGTCACAAATTGACTAGTGGCAGGTGAAGTTTCAAAATAAACCCGGTTCTGACGCATTTGAGTTGCGGTCAGGCTGACCCCCACAATTCGTTTAAACTGCAGTAGCTCAGAGCCAGCCTTGGGCTGATTCAAACAAGCCAGATGATGATGCTGTTCCACCAGTTGCGCATACAATCCCAGATAGGGCTGGCCTTGCACTGGAAAACTGCCGGCATCAAAGTCTGCGGCACAATCGCCCAACACAGGAGCAAGCTGATGAGTCGCTGATGCAACATCAGCCAGACTGCGGCCAGCGAAAAACATCAGATTAGGTAACTCAGCCTGGAACACCGTCATCAGCATCTGACTGTTTTGTTGTAGTTGTACCAATTGCTGAGTTTGACGATTGGACTGCTGAGTCGCAAACAAAGTCCCAATCAGAAAGGCCATCAGCACTAAACCCAGGGTCAGGCTGATCAGCAACTCCACCAAAGTGAAGCCACGCATTTTAAGGGACCACCATAGAAATTTGCAGACGGTTGGGTGATACATCGCAGACAGAGGCTGGGCGCTGGAGTTGTACTTTAGCCACAGAGCGCCAGCTCAACTGGATCTTTGTCTGCCCGGCCTGCTGTCCGATACAAAGCGCAGGTTGTTGTAACAGCTGTAAACTTTGTGAATGACCAGAGGCACTCAAGGTACTGTATAAATGATACTGACTGAGTTGCGCTGCATCACAGAGATAATTTGGGCTGCAAACAGCAGGCTGCTCAGTTGTCCAGAGTGGATGTGTACCCTGGTAATCGGCAAAAACCCTGTTATGGCTTGCCATTCGTTCAGCCAACTCGGCTGTCAGAGCTAAAGCTATGGTGTGTTGGGTGGCCAGAATGACTTGCTGACGCGCAAACAAAGAAGCGCCTAAAGCGCCCAGTCCTGTCAGGCACAGCAAAAATAAACTGATCAGAACTTCGGTAAAGGTAAAACCAGAGGCCTGTGGCATATCCCGACGCCCGTGCAAGTCCATTTACCTTAAATTTACCTCTGTTCCTTAAAAGGTCAAACTCTGTCGGCAGTTTTTCCCAATGGTCGCACCAGTAGCGTCTTAGTAGACTTCACTCCAGGCACTCATGCTGCTCGGTGTGGCTGCGCTGGAACCTGCACTGCTATCCAATTGCCACATTTGTTGAGCGACGCCGTTTTCGCTTAATAAATCCCGGGCGGTTTCGAGCGATCCTTTGTCGTATCTGAAAGTGGCTTTGCCGCCGCCATCTACATCAAATACAAAAGTTGCCTCAGCTTTGCCAAAACTCCACTCACCGGTATTGGCGTCCTGCAACGGGTTGGCGAATACCACAGCGCCCCCCAATACGCCACCATTACCGCCACCCGAAATAGTAAAAGTCTGACCTGTGACAATAATCAGGCCTTCAAAACTGGGCGTACCAGAAAAAGACAAGTTCCCTTCCACCACTAAAATACCGGCACCGCTGTTGTTTCCTTTTAATTGCAGCGGACCGCTGTGATAAGTAATACGGGGAACTGCTACTGTGCCCATATTATTCGGAGCAACGCCACGTTGTGCCACAGGCAACGCATAATACTCAGCCTTTAACGCCGCAATAAACTCAGCCATTTTCTGCGGATCACCAAAAGGGTCATCAAATTCAACTTTTTTGATGCCACCTTTGTAATTATCCATCCGGCCCTTGCTGTTAATATCAGTTTCCATCAGCTCGACATTAGCATCAGTGTTGGTGGCAAGGGCTGGTCCTATCGCATTTCCCTGAGCGTCCAGCTCACCGATGATTTCAAATGAAGCACTGTTCGCGGTGTCAAAGGTTTTGATGTTGCCTATGATATTCATCGCCGCAAGATTACCCGAGGCTTTCGCTTGTTGATACAAGGCCTGTACTTTGCGTTGAACGCCGGTATTACTGATAGTGCCGACGCTGACAAGAAGCGCAAATCCAGGATTAGACACATAATCAACAGATTCCAATCGCCACTGTGCACTGTTTTGTAAATTCTGCTGGCCTGCGTTAATCGCCGCCAGAGTCGCGGCACTGTCTCCCCACAAACCAGCATTTGCCGGGTCATCAAACCAGACTTTCGCGCGTACCAGGCCACTTTCTGCGGCCATAAAAGCTTCTGAAGCCTGTTTTTGATTAGAAGCAATGCGCTCCGCCAACTGGGTATTGCCTATGCCTGCTATGCCAACCACGGTCGCGACAGCTAACAACATCAGACTGACAATCAGTACTGCACCGCGTTCTTGGTATCTCATGACTCAGCCTCCTGAAGCTGCAGCTACAAATTTTTGTGTCATCACCGCATTGCGCAGTGCCACCCGAAAGCTGAACTGATGTTGCTGGCTATAATCCGCTGCTCCGGTACTCAACTGGACCTGGGTGAGTAATGTCACCGCATTGCCACAAGCAACCACCACTGATTCTGCATCCAGGCAACTAAAAAGCACTGTCTGTATGTTATCAGCGATCACAGCCGCAGCTTCGCCTGTCACGGTACGGTGAAGCTCTGCATCATTCGTCAGTTGATAGGTGATCACGGCTGCGCCCTGATTGATCGTCAGTGTGTCAAAGCTCGCATTCAGAGCCACAGCACTGGCCCCTCGGACATCATTCAGCACACTATCAGTGACAAAACTGACATGGCCCTGCAGCACACTGAAACGCTGTGACTCGCGATATGCGTGTTGCCCGGCAACAAAAATCTGAATGCCACCCCAAATCAGAATAATGCCAAGGGTTAAACCAATCAGTAACTCAACCAGAGTCAGGCCATAGTGCAACGCTATATTGATCGCCCGGCCAGACCTCATGGATATAAATCCAGCGCGTAGGTGAAATGAGTCTCCGCACTGCCGCTAAACCGGCTCTCATCCCAATTGACATGAATAATGTAAGTGGTCTCTCCAACTGCAGGTGCTGTGATCGTCGCGGCCAAACCGGGCAAAGTTAAACGTCCATCCTCAGCACTTTGCCAGTGTTCTTGCCACTGCTGAGCCAGTTCTGCTGTGGTTAAAGGTGCAGCAGACGCACTGTTGGCCCAGAGACGTTCCCCGGCATCCATTGCGATCACTGTTGCTAAAGTACGTTGGTATGCTGAATGACTATTTTGCAAAGACTTGAGCTGTAAACCAGCCATACCTAACAGACCAAAGGACAGGATCAACACCGAAACCAGAACTTCCAGTACACTGAATCCTGCTGAGAATCGGAGTGAGAGCATCAACTACATCCTCCCTGCTCTACGGCTATCTGGCCCCCTAAACTAACGAAGAGATGACGATCTAAATCAGCATATCCGCTATACGACAAGGTGATACAGGCTTGCGCCGCCGCCCGGCCTTTGGCATCAAACAAAACAGTGGTGTCATCGGCCAGCAGGATGTCTGCAGTATCATGACTCATTGATCGTAAAAGCTGTGTATCTGCAAGCCGGGTAACGTCAGCCTGCCACCCCTCGTCTGTGTCGGACAAGGTGAGTTGTATCGTCTGCTGCTGCTTGATCGCTTCAGAGCGGGTGAACTGAAGTAACGCCAGCAGTGCATTCGCCTGACTGCGTACCGTATTTTGTTTGAGCATAGTATCCATCGCAGGCACTGCAATAAGGGTCAGGATCAACATCAGGCTTACTGCCATCATAAGTTCGATCAAACTAAAACCTGAGTGCCGCTGCTGAAGCATTTACCAGCACTCCTGTGGATTAGAGCCGCCTTTTTCACCGCGCTGGTTTAGAGTAAAAGTGCTACAGAGGGAATCTGCACTTTGGGCTCCAGTGGCTGTTGCGGTCAATGTAAAGGCTGTGTCCGTTATTTCGGCGGAAATAGTGTAAAAACCACCGCTGGATGAGGTTGCTAAAGATAATCCGGTGTAACTATTGCTCTGCGTGAACTGGCGTTCTAATTGCTGCGACAGGGTAAACAAGCTTTCTACCGCGTCAGCCCGGCGGGATACCATGATGTAATCCTGGTACGCGGGCAAGGCTATGGCAAAAAGGATACCAGCGACAGTAATGGCGATCATTAACTCAATCAGGCTGAAACCCAAATCATAAAACTTGTTCAAAGACGGTGAACTCCTGCGGCAAAACCCCACTGCGCCAGTAGCCTAACTTTAGCAAAGTCTGCTGCATTAGCCAGTGGCTGGCTCCACAGCCGCAGGATTTAGTGCCTGACTTCTGCACAGAGCAGAAAATCAGCCAAAAAAAAGCCCCGTATTCACGAGGCTTGTTAGTTATCTTAATTCTGCTGGCACCGCAAAAATCACGTTTTCTTCACGGCCTGGATGCTCAATCACTTGTTTACCCCCCCATTCCGTCAGGCGCTGCACCACTTGCTGCACCAGCACTTCAGGCGCAGAAGCCCCGGCAGTCACGCCGACAGATTTAACGTCTTTCAGCCAGTCCTGCTGAATATCCGCTGCAGTATCAATCAGATAGGAGCGGCAACCCATTTTTTCAGCCAGTTCCCGCAAGCGGTTCGAATTACTGCTGTTCTTCGCGCCAACGACCAGCAACAATTCGGCTTTGGCCGAGAGTTCACGCACCGCATCCTGCCGGTTTTGGGTGGCGTAACAAATATCGTCTTTACGCGGCCCTTCAATATCAGGGAAGCGTGTGCGCAGCGCATCTATCACATCAGCGGTATCATCGACAGATAACGTAGTCTGGCTACTGAAACAAAGCTGGGATGGATTTTTCACCTGCAGCTTTTCGACATCTTCCACAGACTCCACCAGATAAATACCACCTTGTGGGTTGTCGTATTGGCCCATAGTGCCTTCGACTTCCGGGTGTCCGGCATGACCAATCAGAATACATTCAATACCTTTACGACTGGCGCGGGTGACTTCCATATGTACCTTAGTCACCAAAGGACAGGTGGCATCAAAGACTTTCAGGCCCCGTTGTTTGGCATGTTCACGCACCGCTTGCGATACGCCATGAGCACTGAAAATCACGATGGCGTCATCCGGCACTTCGTTCAGCTCGTCGACAAACACAGCACCAGCGCGACGTAAGCCATCGACCACAAACTTGTTATGTACCACTTCATGGCGCACATAAATCGGCGGCTCGTAAATTTCCAGCGCACGAGACACTATGCTGATAGCACGGTCAACTCCGGCACAAAAACCCCGTGGATTGGCGAGTAAGATATCCATAATTAATTGATAACCTGTACGATTTCAACATTAAAGGTCAGAGTCTGGCCGGCCAGCGGATGGTTAAAATCCACAGTGACAGACTCGCCCACCACTTCACGAATAAGTCCTGGCAATTCAGAACCGTCTGGCATCGCAAAACCGACGATCATGCCGACTTTGGCCGGAGCCTCGGCTGAAAACTTACTGCGGTCGACATAATAAATATTGTCAGGATTGGGCATACCGTAGGCATCTTCCGGTGCCAGGGTAAAAGTACGTTTATCCCCAGCCGCCATACCGCTTAACTGAGCTTCAAAAGCAGGCGACAAGCTACCATCGCCCATTTGCAACTTGGCTGGTTTGTTATGCACGCGGGTACTTTCGGCGGCACTGCCGTCGGACAACTTAATATCAAAGTGAAATATCACAGTACTGCCTGGACCTATGATCACTGCTTGTCTCCTGAAGTGGCTTGCTGGTTTTCGCTGCTGAAGCTATCCCAGATCAGTAAAACGGCGCCAATGCTGATAGCACAATCGGCAATATTAAAAATAGGGTAATGCCAGTTCTGATAAAACACATGCAGAAAATCCACCACATAACCGTACAGGCTGCGGTCGATTAAATTGCCAATAGCACCACTGATAATCAGGCTGAGCGCCAAAGATAACTTCAACTGGCTTTTGGCTAAACGGCTTAACCAGATGGCTAATACGATGCTGACCACTACAGCGATCAGGGTAAAAAACCAACGTTGCCAGCCACCAGCATCGCCTAAAAACGAAAAGGCAGCGCCATAGTTGCGGGCATAAGTAAAATTAAACACCGGCAACAAAGACACAGATTCGCCTAAGCTGAAGTTCTGAATCACCCAGATTTTGCTCAACTGATCAGCCACTAACACCAACAGTACCAACCACCACCAGCGCCAGCCAGTTTCTCTGAATAAATGCATCAGGCAAACTTCCTTACTTCACCAGCACCTTCAACGTTATCGACACAACGCAGACAAATCAGCGGATGTGCTGGATGCTGACCGACATCATGTCTGTGGTGCCAGCAACGATCACATTTAGGTGCAGTGGAGGCATTGACTACCACAAACAGGTTGTCCATGTCGGTGACGACTGCATCCGCAGGCGCCGCATCGCTGGACACCACCGCAGTAGAAGTGAGCAAAGCAAAACGTAACTCATCACCAATCGACATCAGATCTGTTGCCAATTGACCTTTGGCATACAAGGTCACTTCAGCCTGCAAGGACGCACCAATTTTGCCATCACGACGGCCTACTTCCAGCACCTTGTTGACGGCATCACGCACTTCCAGCAGTTGTTGCCAGAAGGCATTATCAAACTGACCGGCTGGTACATGATCTAACCCCTGATACCAGACTTCGGTAAAGACAAACTCGCTATGCTGCCCTGGCATCACTTCCCAGATTTCCTGCGCTGTGAAGCTCATGATAGGCGCCATCCAGCGCACCATGGCCTGCACCACATGGAATAACGCAGTCTGACAGGAGCGACGGGCTAAACCATCAGTTTTAGCCGTGTATTGACGGTCTTTAATCACGTCTAAGTAGAAACTACCCAACTCGACAGTACAGAAATTCATTAACTTCTGGCTGACCTGATGGAACTGATAGTTTTCATAGGCGTCGACAATTTCCTGCTGCAATTTAGCCGCACGTTGCACCAGCCATAAATCCAGTTGCACCATCTCTGCAAAGGGTACCGATTGTGTCTCTGGCTCAAAACCTTTTAAGTTCGCTAAAAGGAAACGGGCTGTGTTACGGATACGGCGGTATTTGTCGGCAGCGCGGTTTAAGATTTCATCCGAGACTGTCATCTCTGAGGTGTAATCTGTGGTGGCGACCCATAAGCGCAGAATATCAGCACCTAACTTGTTCATCACGTCCTGTGGCGACACCACATTGCCCAGCGACTTGGACATTTTGCGGCCTTCGCCATCGACGGTAAAACCATGGGTCAGTACTTGTTTGTAGGGCGCGTGGTGTTTAATCGCTACACCTGTCATCAGAGACGACATAAACCAGCCACGGTGCTGATCCGACCCTTCTAAATAGAGATCCGCCTGCGTGGCACCATGGAATTCAGCACGAGGCTCAATCACACAAGCGTGCGTCACGCCTGAGTCAAACCAAACGTCCAGCGTGTCTGTCACTTTGACATATTGAGCGGCATCAGCACCTAATAATGTTTCTGGCTCTAAGTCAAACCAGGCCTGAATACCAGACTGTTCCACCAGCTTGGCCACTTGTTCCATTAAAGCCGGCGTATTGGGGTGCAAGGCACTGGTGTCTTTATCAACAAAAAGTGCAATAGGCACACCCCAGGTCCGCTGACGGGAAATACACCAGTCCGGACGACCTGCCACCATGTTTTCAATCCGCTGCTGACCCCAGTCTGGGATCCAGCGGGTTTGGTTAATTTGTTCTAACGAGGTGCTGCGCAGGCCTTTTTGTTCCATGCTGACAAACCACTGTGGTGTGGCACGGAAAATAATAGGAGTTTTATGGCGCCAGCAATGCGGGTAGCTATGCGTTAAGGCTTTATGCACCAAGAGCTTGCCAGCCTCTTTTAAGGCTTCCACCACAGAATCGTTGGCTTTAAATACATGCTGACCAGCAAATAAAGGCGTATCCGGCAGATAAACACCGTTTGCCCCCACCGGGTTAGCTACTTCTAAGTTGTAGAGCTTACCGACAGTAAAGTCTTCCGGGCCATGGCCTGGCGCCGTATGTACGGCACCAGTACCAGAATCGGTGGTGACGTGCTCACCTAAGATCACCGGCACGGCAAAGTCATACAGCGGGTGTTTTAATTGCACCAGCTCCAGTGCCTGACCTTTGCAGAAGCCTAAATTATGGTAGTGCTCCAGACCAGCACGGGCCATCACTGTAGTGACTAAGTCTGTGGCTACAATTAAGCGCTCTGGGCCATTGGGGCCTTGTTCGACTTGTACCAGGCTGTACTCAATTTTGGCATTCAGCGCTACAGCTCGGTTAGCAGGTATAGTCCATGGCGTCGTGGTCCAAATCACCACAGACACAGGGCCAGAACCAGTGTGACCTTCAGGGTGATCAAATTTATTCACGTCCGCTTCGTTCACCAGGGTGAAACGTACATCAATAGCTGGCGATACTTTATCCTGATACTCCACTTCAGCTTCAGCCAAAGCAGAACCACAGTCGGTACACCAGTGCACTGGCTTAAAGCCTTGCTGCAGGTGGCCATTATCAATGATACGGCCTAAAGAGCGGATGATATTGGCTTCTGTGGCAAAATCCATAGTGCGGTATGGATTGTCCCAATCGCCTAACACGCCTAAACGAATAAAGTCGACTTTTTGTGCTTCGATTTGCGTCAGTGCATAATCACGGCATTTTT
Organism: Rheinheimera mesophila; assembly: GCF_000986865.1. Taxonomy (GTDB): domain Bacteria; phylum Pseudomonadota; class Gammaproteobacteria; order Enterobacterales; family Alteromonadaceae; genus Pararheinheimera; species Pararheinheimera mesophila. The sequence goes on along the minus strand of NZ_LAVS01000003.1, from coordinate 137,559 downwards.
GACGGAACTCTGCAGCGCTTAATTTCACACCTGGCTTACCGTATTTCTTCTCAACCACCAGCTCTATCGGCAGACCGTGACAGTCCCAGCCCGGCACATAAGGGGCATCAAAGTCAGACAAGGTCTTGGCTTTTACAATCATATCCTTGAGGATTTTATTGACCGCATGACCAATGTGAATGTTACCGTTGGCGTATGGAGGGCCATCGTGCAGGATAAAGGTTTTTTTACCTTGTTTGGCCTGACGAATTTTCTGGTACAGATTTTTTTCTGTCCAGTTGGCTAACATCTGCGGCTCACGCTGCGCCAGGTTGGCGCGCATGGCAAAAGCCGTGTCCGGTAAATTCAAAGTCTGCTTGTAGTCAGTCATCCGTTGTTGTTCCGTGTTCTTTAAAGTTTAAATTCGTGTCACTGTGCCGTGCTTTAAGCGGATGGCAAAGCAAAATAATCGCGCGCCTGCTGCGCATCTAAGGCAATTTGTTGCTGCAATTGCGCAAGGCCATCAAAACGTCGCTCCGGCCTGATTTTCTTTTTTAAAATCACTTCGATCTGTTGGCCATATAAGTCGCCGTTAAAATCAAAGAAATGCGCTTCCAGTTGCTCTTTTTTACCTTGTAGCGTCGGTCTTGAACCAATATTGGCCACACCATGGTAAAGCCCCATTTGGGTGACAGCTTCAATGGCATAGACGCCATGCACAGGTAAATTCTTTCGGTACAGCCAGACATTGGCCGTCGGGAAACCCAACTGCCGCCCGACTTTCTGGCCATGCCGCACCCGCCCCATTAACGAAAAAGGCCGGCCTAACATCTGGGCCGCAAGTTCAAGTTGATCCTGCTCCAGCGCCTGTCGAATTAAAGTGCTACTCACGCGCTGATTGTTTTGTTTCAGGCTGGCTGTGTTACCCAAGCCAAACCCATGTTTGGCCGCCGCTTGCTGTAACAAGGCGAAATTACCGGCGCGATTTTTTCCAAAACAAAAATCATCGCCAACAATTAAATGCTTAACGCCAAGCTTGTTCAGTAACAAATCCTGAATAAATTGTTCCGGCTCCTGACTGGCAAATTGACGGGTAAAAGGCACGCAGAGCATGCGGTCCACCCCTTGTTGCGCCAGCCAGTGGTACTTTTCGCGAAAACGACATAACCGCGCGGGCGCACCGGCTGGGTTAAATAATTCCAGTGGCTGAGGCTCAAATACCATCACCACTGCAGGTAACTTTAACTCCGCCGCTATAGCTTTCAACTGAGCCAGCACAGCCTGATGCCCCAGATGTACGCCATCAAAATTACCGATAGTTAACACACAGCCCTGATGTCTGGGTTGAATTGTATGTAAGCCGCGAATTAACTCCATCCGGTATTTTTACTCTGCTGCCGTCGAAAAGTGCCCGATTATAACCGCATAATCATTTGCTTTCAGCATTTGTCTGGCGTTTAAAATCGCTCAAACGCACACCAAAGGCAAAAAGTAAAACAAAGTAGGCCAGGATAGCAAAAGCAAAATAGGCCAACAAATGCAGCACTTGTCCTGATAAACCTAAGGCAATCCAGCCAGTCAGATCCGGTGTCACATAAAATAAACACCCAGCCATTAATGCTGCAGCACTAAAAGCTTTGGCAATAAACCAGCAGGTTTTGCTGCTAAAGCTATATATATCGCGCTGTTTCAGGCCACGATATAACAACCAGGCATTCAAAGTACCTGATAAAGCGGTCGCCAGCGCCAGACCAACGTAACTTAAAAAAGGTGCCAGCATCAGGTTAAAGCCCATATTGGCCACCATAGCAATAATGGCAATTCGCACCGGCGTTTTAATGTCCTGCCGCGCATAAAAAGCCGGTGCCAGCACTTTAATCAGCATCAGCGCTACTAAACCGCTGTTATAAGCAATCAGGCTGTGCGAAGTTTTAACGACGTCCTCAGCCGTGAACTCACCACGCATAAACACCGAGGCAATAATAGGTTCAGCCAGCACTATTAAGCCCAGCATAGATGGAATGCCAAACAAACAAATAAAACGTACTGCCCAATCCAGAGTGTATTTAAAGGCGGCCTCACTGGCTGCGGCGTAATGACGGGATAAGCCAGGTAAAATCACGGTAGCAATAGCAATACCGAACAAACCTAACGGAAACTCCAGTAAACGGTCGGAGTAATACAACCAACTGACGGCACCTGTGACTAAAAAGGATGCGATTATGGCATCCAGTAGCAAATTAATCTGACTAACCGATACGCCAAATAACGCCGGGATCATCAAAGTGCGGATTTTTGTCACGTTTGGATCCTGCCAGCCCCAACGTGGCAGCACTAATAATCCGGCTTTGGCTAAAAACGGCAGTTGGAATAAAAACTGAATCAAGCCCCCTAAAAACACCCCCCAGGCGATGGCCTCCGCTGGATTTTCCAGCTGTGGTGCCAGGTAAATAGCCGAGCCTATCATGGCGACATTTAAAAACACCGGGGTAAAAGCCGCCACAGCAAATTTGTTATAGGTGTTCAGTACCGCACCGGATAAAGCGACAAAAGTAATAAACCACAAATAGGGAAAGGTAATTTTCAACAGGAAACTGGCCTGCAGGTATTTGTCGCCCTCTGGCGCTCCGTCCAAATAGGCATTAAACCAACCAGCGCCGAATAACATCATCAACACAGGAGAGCCAACCACAGCCAGTACAGTGACGACTGTGACAATCAAGCCTAAAGTGCCGGCCGCTTTGGCAATCAGCTCGCGCACCGCATCATCACCATGTTTTTCTTTCACTTCAGCCAGTACAGGCACAAAAGCTTGTGAAAACGCTCCTTCAGCAAATAAACGTCGTAAAAAATTCGGAATACGGTTGGCCATAAAAAATACGTCGGCCATAGCGCCAGCACCTAACACATTGGCGACAATCACATCCCGGACTAAACCAAGCACCCGTGAAATAAGGGTCATAAAGCTTACGATCATGCCCGATTTTAATAATTTTCCTGACACAGACTGCTCCTGCAACGACATTTCTGTTATTTTCACCTGAGTCAGAGTGGATTACCAGCCAAGGGCTGATTTTATTCTGCAATCTGTCAAGGAAAGCATTTGACAAGGGCCTACAAAATAGGCATATTATGCGGCCTTTAAAGGTCCCGGTTTAGTTTTTAGGAGTGTTACCTTGGCTAACATTAAGTCTGCTAAGAAGCGCGCTATTCAATCTGAAAAGCGTCGTCAGCAAAACGCAAGTCAGCGCTCAATGATGCGTACTTTCATGAAGAAAACATACGCTGCAGTGTTAACTGCTGACTTAGCTGCTTCACAAGAAGCGTTCAAAAAGATGGTTCCAATTTTGGATCGTATGGCAGACAAAGGTCTGATCCATAAGAACAAAGCTGCCCGTCATAAGTCACGTTTAAATGCACATGTTAAAGCTTTAGCGACTAAAGCTGCTTAATAGTCATGAAGCTGTTGTTCGCAACAGCTTATTGCAACAGTGCATTAAAAAAACCACCGCAAGGTGGTTTTTTTATGTCTGATTTCACACCGATGTCAATCATGCACTTTTGCATTCACGGCCATCCATGGCACTAATAGCCTCAGAGCGCTGTACTATTTCTTTTCACAATAGAGTTTATGCAACAATCGAATCAAAGCGACAGCTTCTTCGCTCTGGATCCGATAAAACACGGTTTGCGCTTCTTTGCGGGTTTTCACCAGTTTTTGCCGTCTGAGTACAGCTAAATGTTGAGACAAAGCCGACTGACTTAAACCTAACTTTTCGTTCATTTCGGTGACTGATAATTCAGACTCCAGCAAATAACACAAAATCAACAAACGGCGTTCATTGGAAACCGCCTTCAGCAGCTTGGCTGCCTGTGCCGAGTTCTTCAGCATTTCTTCCAATTTCATTTTGTTGCTTCTTTGATCTAAAAACAACATTATGCAACTCTGGGCTTTACAGTGGCAATACGATCTATTCTCATCTGTCGTGTTTCAGACTGCACCTGACTCATCAGAACGCGACCATGCATTCGGATCGCCATACAACTGACTCCCTGCTTTCACCTTTTATCGCAATAAGAAACTTCATGCAGATCTGAGCATGGTACAGTGGACGCACTGGTTGATCACAGAGTGCATAACACAGATGAACATTTGGCAAGGAATTATTATCGGCGCTTTATTCGCGCCATCAGTTTGGGCTGCGACTACTCCAGCCTCAATGGATCAGGATTTAGCCTATCAACTGGTGGAGTCGCTCACTGTTGAAGTCGGTCCCCGCATCGCAGGTAGCGAAGCCGATCGTCGCGCCGTGCAGTGGGCGCTGAATAAGTTTACACAATTGGGTTATGACAAAGTATGGACTGAAGAATTTGATATGCCCGGCTGGACCCGCGGTCAGGCCAGCCTTGAGGTCGTTTCGCCTTTTGCTCAACCTTTTGTATTGACGTCCTTGGGCGGTTCGGTCGGGACTCCTAAAGCAGGTATTCGTGCCTCTGTCGTGATGTTTGACAGTATTGAAGCTTTAGAAAAAGCCGATGCGGCTGCTGTGAAAGGTAAAATTGTGTTTATTAACAAGCCAATGACCAAAGACAAGTCAGGCTCTTTTTACGGGCAAGTGGTGGCAGCTCGCTCTCGCGGTGCAGTAGAAGCGGCCAAATTAGGGGCTGTGGCTATAGTGATTCGTTCCGTAGGCACCAGCAACAACAGGTTTGCCCATACCGGAACTATGAAATATGACGAAACTATCGCTAAAATTCCGGCAGTGGCGATCTCTGTACCTGATGCACAGAATTTGGCAAAAATGCTCGAACGCTCATCCAGAGTAGAGTTAAAACTACAGATGGAAAATCAATTAGAAAAAGCCACCAGTCACAACGTCATCGCAGAAATAACAGGCACAGAAAAACCTGAAGAAATAGTCTTGATCAGTGGCCATCTGGATTCATGGGATCAAGGCACTGGCGCGTTGGATGATGGTGCTGGGGTGGCCTTAGTCATGGCCACAGGCGCCTTGATTAAACAAAAAATCAAGCCAAAACGCACCATCAGGGTTGTGTTATACGGTAATGAAGAAGGGGGATTACTCGGAGCCAGAGCCTATGCAGCCAAACACCATAAAGATTTGGACAAGCATGTGTTAGCGGCAGAATCTGACTTTGGTGCAGGCCGGATCTGGCAAATCGAAAGCCGTTTTGGTGACAAAGCTCTGCCTTTTGCCAAAGAGTTGCAACAAAAACTGGCTCATCTGGATATTGCTTTAGGTGGCAATAGCACTTATGGCGGCCCTGATGTATCCGTATTGGCGCAGGCTGGCGTGCCCGTTGTTGCCTTGTCGCAAGATGGCACTGATTATTTTGATTATCACCATACCCCCAACGACACGCTGGACAAAATAGACCCGGATTCGTTAAAACAAAACTTGCAAGCTTGGCTTATCATGACTGAAACTGTTGCCAACAGCTCAGTTAATTTACGTCACTAATGGCCAAACAAATTAAAAAGGCCTCGCTTTTAAGCGAGGCCGATAAACAAAAACTATTAAAAAAGGCGGGCAACAAAAAGCCCCTGACTCAACCTCAGACTACGACTTCTGCTTCTGCGGTTGGACGCGGCCTGTCCGGTTCCGCCAACAGGCTTGCCACAGAGCAATACACTGTGGTTTCCACCAAAAAAAATATCAAACTCTGGCTGAGTTTGGTTTTGCTCCTGCTGATGGCCTTTGTGATAGCACCTAAACCTCAGTTACTGGAGTACCACAGCGCGGGATTAACGACTCAAAGTATTTATATGCCAGGCTGGTTTGGTGCTGAAGGCATTATTCTTGATACCAATCAACGCGCAGTATTGGCAGAGGATGAACAAAGGCTGTATTTATGTTTTGCTGACCAAAGCAAAGAACAGTGCGCTAAATACCAGTTACGTCAGCAACAAGGATTTATCGCGGCAGCAATTTTTTGGGCTTCGTCCGATCGATAACATCAGATGTTGGATCAGGAATGCCGGCGACAACAGATCCGGCATAACCAAAGCTGTATCCCCACCACCAGAAAAATCATCGCCGATGGATAGAGTAAAAAACTCTGCCCATAGTTAAACAACAAAACGCCGCAACTCAGATAAACAAAGGGCTGCAACTCATAACACCAAAAGGGCAATGTGCCTTGCTCTTTAAATTTAATTCCATATGGACTACGACGTTTGTCTGTACGTATTACCCAGACTATTGCACCAACAAATATCAATACAACACCTGATAAGGCAGCAGTCCAGTGTGGTAGCCAGAGTGCGGTTTGCGCCCCGCTAATCACGTATAAGTAAGGTAAAGTTTCATAAAGCCGTTCCGGGATCATGATGCTCTCCTTGCAGGAATGAACTTCACTTTAACTATAGTTAAAAAGTTAAATATTTGTTATTTAACGTCGATTTTTGTATCCAAAAACACCTAAATTATTGAGTCTGAAAGAAACTATTTTTAGCGATAAAAGGTCATTATCAAAGGCTGGCGAAAAACCCATAGCTCCCTACTGCGACTTCAAATGGGGCGGGTATATAATACGACAATTCACAGTCAGCTTAAGGTGGAGTAGTACATATGCATGACGAAGAGCTGGACTTATTTTTACAGGAAATGGCTGGAGTAAAACGCTTCACTGCTGATGCTGTTGCTGATCCAAATGGGGAGCATAGCCCAAGCCTGGCGCAACAGGCCCGGCGTAAAGCCGCCGAGCAAGACATGGAATACGATCCTAATTACCTCTCCATGGAATATGTCGATTTGGTGGCACCAGACGAGGTGATGGCCTACAAAAAAGATGGTGTGCAGGATGGTGTGTACAAGAATCTACGGCTGGGCAAATATCAGATGGACGCCACTCTGAATCTGTTGGGTAAAACCCTGGTGGAAGCACGCGCTGCTTTGTTTAGCTTTATTGCGGAGTGTCACCAACGAGGGATCCGAACCTTGTTGATCCACCACGGTATGGGACGCGATAGTAAACCTCATCCTGCCATTTTAAAAAGTTACTGCTTTAAATGGTTACCACAAATACCAGAAGTATTGGCTTGCCATACCGCCTTAAAACCTCATGGTGGTTATGCGGCCACTTATGTGTTGTTGCAGAAAAATGCGGAGCAAAAACGGGAAAACCGTGAAAGACACCAGAAGAAATAACAAATACCCCCACCAGGTGGGGGCATTTGGTCAGTTCAATCCTTCGACCGACTGCTGTCCTTGTGAACCTTGAGTCACTTGAGTAGCTTCAGCTTTTGTTAAAAAAGCCGACAATGCCATTAATAACACCAAAATGGCGATTGCAGTAAAGCCAAAACCGCGACTGGACGCTTTACGCATACAAAACCTCAGACTAAAAAATATTGTTATTGTTCTTGCTTTTTTGTGGATCTTGATCAATCCAAAACCAGTGTAGACAACTTGTTGTTTAGTTACAAGATTTACAATCATTTACAGTCAATTTTCTGATAAAGAAACAATCAGAGACAGACCAAGCGTCTCTGACTCAGCCGATGTACTGAGGGGCTTTAGTCTTTTGTGGCGAGTTTTTGCTGCAATGCGGCTACTGCCTGACGGGCAGCTTCCTGTTGCAAACTATAAAATTGCTGTTGATATTCAAACTCTACCGCCTGACTGTGCTCTTTACAGTGCACTAACTGACGCATCGAACTTTTGGTTTGTCGCACTAAAGCCGTAGGTACTGCGGCTAAGTCAGCCGTCATCGCCAAAGCTCTGGGCAAAAGTTGCTCGACGGCTAATACTTCTTTGACTAAACCGTACTGCCAGGCCTGTTCAGCCGAAAGTTTTTCACCACAAAACAACATAGCCATCGCTTGTTGCCAGCCGATCAATTGTGGCAGTAGCCAGCCATGCCCTCCACCAGGGTGCAATGCTAACTGGAAAAAGCGGCTGTCAAACCAGGCCTCTTTGCTGGCTAAACGAATATCACAGACCATGGCCAGATTCATTCCTGCCCCAACGGCGGGACCATTCACCAAGGCAATGGTGAGCAAAGGAGAATCAGCCACCTGACTAAAGGCCTGATACAACTGCCTGAGTTCTGTGCCATCTCCATCTGCCGCATGTTGTAACACAGCTAAATCAGCACCAGCACAAAAAGCCCGCTCTGTGCCCATCACACATAAGACTTTCAGTTCATCGTCCAGACTCAATTGATGCACAGCCGCTGCAATTTGCAGCGCACTTTCCGGAGTTAACAAGTTACGTTTTTCTGCTGCAGTCAGTTGTAACAGCGCAACATGACCGTGTTTTTCAATGCTAAAACTTGCCATCAGTAGCCTCTTTCCCTGTTGACCAGATGCATTAAAGGTAGCCCATTTAACGTACGTTGATAATTTTCAACAATCTGATGAATAGCAGTATCTACGTTAGTCACCGCAGAGCAATGCGGTGTCACCAACACAGCCGGATGCTGCCAGTATGGATCCACTGCAGGCAAAGGCTCTTCCCGGAACACATCCAGACAAGCCGCCTGCAACTGGCCGGAATCTAAAGCCGCTAACAGAGCAGCATCATCGACTATGGCACCCCGGGCAACGTTAACCAGAATAGCGCCGGCTTTAAAAGCACGAAGACGCTCTGTGTTTAAAAAGTTATTGGTATCAGGTGTCAGAGGCAATAAACAAATCACTAAATCAGCAGCAGAGACAGCCTTGATAAAACCTTCTTCACCAGCGTAACTCTCAATACCATCCAGCAGTTTTATACTGCGTGACCAGCCACTGACCTGATAACCCTGCTGGACAAAGTACTGCGCCGCCGCCTGCCCCAACTCACCTAAACCCAATACGCAAATATGCTTTATTAAGCGTGGGCTTTTGGGTTTCCAAAGCTGTTTTTGCTGCTGACGCTGGAATACATCCAGCCGTAGTTGGTAATGCAACACTATGCCTGCCAGATAGTTGACCATAGAGGACGCCAAAGCAGGGTCGACAATTCGGCTTAAGGGTAAATCCGGCAAAGTTGGATCCGACACTATGCTGTCGACACCGGCACCAAAAGACTGCAGGCTTTTTAAATTACTTAATGCGGCTAACGAACCTTGTGGTTGTTTCCACACCACGGCCATCTGCACCTGATCAGGTGCAGTGTAATGGGGCCATTGCTGAATAAGTACGCCAGGCAACAACATATTTAGCTTTTCGATTAAAGCATCTAACTTACGATCGGGGATCACCAGGGCTATCGACATCTGTTCACCAAAGCTTCAAGTTTTCGTCATCTCTCTGACACGGGCTGGTCCCATTCTACCCGAGCCTGAACAAGCAAGGCCAACAATTCGCAGGAGCTTTGTATGCTGCATTGTCGAACTATCTTCTTGTCTGACATTCATTTGGGAAACAAAGACTGTCAGGCCACCTACCTGCTGAACTTCCTCAATCACACCAAAGCCGACACCATTTACCTGCTGGGCGATATCCTCGACCTGTGGGCGATGCAAAAACAAGTGTGCTGGAGCCCGGAGCAAAATGCGGTGATCCAAAGCCTGCTGGCCAAAGCCGATCAAGGTACGGAAGTGATCTATATACCGGGCAATCATGATGAAGAATTTCGCCATTGGGCTGGCCGTCAGTTTGGCACCATCAAGTTGCAATTACGTGGTTGCCACACCACAGCGTTAGGTAAAAAGCTGCTGCTATTGCACGGCGATGAGTTTGATAAAGAGGTCAACTTTGGCCGTTTTCACGCCTGGCTGGGTGACAACCTGTACGACTTCCTGTTGTTTTTAAACCGCTGGAGCAACCGTATTCGCCGGGCTTTAGGTGGGCGTTATTTCAGTTTGGCGGCTTTTATTAAAAGCAAAGTGCCAGGTGCTCAGCAGGCCATTGCCCGTTACCGGGACGCCGCAGTAGCCAAAGCCAAACGCTCAGGGTTTGACGGTGTGGTCTGTGGTCATATTCATCATCCAGAAATCAGCCTGCAGGACGGTATTATTTACTGCAACGATGGCGACTGGATTGATAACTGCACTGCTTTGATAGAGCAGCAGGATGGCTCACTGACGTTGTATCACTGGACGGAACAAAGCCACACCCTGGCCGCTCTGCCACTGGCGGTGCGCAGCGACGAACAACCTGCTCAAAGCAAAGTCGCCTGAGCAGGCAATTGTCCTTTGCCGATAAAGCTACAGCTTGCTGAACTGCATCATCAGGCATTTGGACTCTGTCCAGCCCACTGCGCTTAAAACTTCTACAAAAAGCCATAAATCTGACGCATTTTTGTCATCTTAGCCCCCTACTCTCTGCATAGACAAAGGTCCTTACAGAGGAATCGCTATGATCAGTGTTGACCAAATGCTGCAGACCCATCTGCCAAAACTCGAACAAAAACCCTGGTTAGCTAAACCGGTCAAAGGCGCCTTACGCCAACTGCTGCACGAACAGGAATTTATTGCCTTCGCCAAACGTTACCCACATTTGCAAGGTATTGAATTTGTAGAACAAGTACTGGACTACTTTAATTTCGCCTACGCAGTGCGTGATAACGAAGTGGAGCGCATTCCAAGTACTGGCCGGGTGGTGATTATTGCCAACCACCCTATAGGCTCCTTAGACGGTTTAGCCCTGATTAAACTGGTGCGGGATATCCGACCCGACGTCAAAGTGATCGCCAACCAACTGTTGATGGCGATTGAACCTCTGCATTCTCTGCTGTTACCGGTCAACAATATGAGTGGAGGCACAGAGCGCAGCCGGATTGATCGCATCAGTGATCACTTAGCCGCTGAAGGCGCGCTGATTTTATTTCCGGCCGGTGAAGTATCGCGCTTAAAGCCCAATGGGATCCGTGATGGCAAATGGCATGGTGGTTTTTTACGTTTTGCCATGAATGCCAAAGCGCCTATTTTGCCGATTTATATTGATGGCCGGAATTCAGCGATGTTTTATGGCGCTTCGATGATTTATAAACCTCTGGCCACCATGTTACTGGTGCAGGAAATGTTTAATCAGAAGCATAAAAATATTGCGATGCGGATTGGTGAACAAATCCCTTACGACAGCTTTGCTCATCTGCAGTTAGAAACTCAGGCCAAAGTGAAGCTGTTTAAAAAGCACCTGTACCGTCTGGCTAAAAATAAATCGCCACTATTTAAAACCCAAACGGCGATAGCCCATCCTGAAGATCGCATTTTGCTGAAAAAAGCAGTGGAGGCATGTCCACTGCTGGGCGAAACCGGCGATGGCAAACAAATCTATTTATACCAGTATCAACAAAGCTCACCTGTACTGCGCGAAATTGGCCGTTTACGCGAAATTGCCTTTAGAGCCGTTGGCGAAGGCAGCGGTCAGCGCCGTGATATTGACCAATACGACAGCTACTACGAGCAACTGATTTTATGGGATAAAGACGACTTAGAAATAGTGGGCGCTTACCGCTTTGCCAACACCGCCAAAGTGATGGCCGAAAAGGGCCTGGCCGGTTTGTATACAGCCTCATTGTTCCGTTTTAATCAGGCCATGACGCCTTATTTAGATCAGGGACTGGAGCTTGGCCGTAGTTTTGTCCAGCCACGTTATTGGGGTAAACGTAGCTTGGATTATTTATGGTATGGCATAGGGGCTTACTTAAAGCAAAACCCGCAGATCCGCTATTTATTTGGTGGCGTCAGTTTATCCAACAGCTACCCCAAAGCGGCCCGGGATCTGATGGTGTATTTCTACAGCCTGTATTTCCGCTGCCCGGAACACAGTGCTGAACCAAACATTCCTTATGAATTACCTATGGAGACCATGAGCCAGTTACAGCAGCATTTTAGCGGTGATAACTACAGCCAGGATTTTGTCCAGCTCAAACACCTACTGGCCAATATGGGCGTCAGTATTCCCACCTTGTACAAACAATACAGTGAATTGACTGAACCCGGTGGTGTGCGCTTTTTGGCTTTTGGTATCGATCCCGACTTTGCCGACTGTGTTGATGGTCTGGTGTTGGTGGATATGACCAAACTGAAGGACAATAAAAAAGCCCGCTATATTGCTTGAGTCCGCACAAAGAGCAGCCTGAGCAGAACTCTTCAGGCTGCTTTTTCAATTCCCGCCCGCCAGTTTTTTGTTTTATATCAATAAAAACTCTAAACAGAGGGCAGCTTTATCGCAACTATTGATCTGGGGCAAAGTTTCACCACGACATAAGCGCAGAATGACGCCAGTTTTTCAAGCTAAGGATCATTCTGATGAAAACAAGTTATAAAACAATAGCCTCGTTATTATTAGCCGCCTCTGCGGCCCCGGCTCTGGCCAACTGGTCAGTCAATATGGGCGCTATTACTGTCAGCCCTCAAGACTCCAGTAAGCCTCTGAATACAGTAGAGGCTGTAGCAGGCTTACCAGCAAACTCCACTGAAGTCACAGTGAATACCAACACCCAATTGGGCATTACGATAGACTACCAACTGGATAAACACTGGACGCTGGAACTGATAGCGGCCACCCCATTCAGCCACGATGTCACAGTACAAGGCTCAGCCATAGACGGACTGGCGCTGGGCAAGACTAAACATTTACCGCCAACACTGCTAGCCCAGTATCATTTTGAGGTAGGAGACAGCAGATTCGACCCCTTTGTTGGTGTAGGTCTGAATTACACTAACTTCTTTAAGGAAAAAGTCTCAGGGGAATTAGTCAGTACACTGCAAGCATTAAATGTGGCAGACACAAAGGACAAAGTAGAATTAAAGTTAAAAGACTCCTGGGGACTGGCCATGCAGGCAGGCATGAATATCAAACTGGCAGACCACTGGAGTGCTCATCTGATGCTCAGTAAAATGGATATAGACACTACAGGCCGCGTACTGGTGAATAACAACAGTATCCAATCGGTTGACGTCAGTATCGATCCTTATGTCTGGATGATGGCAGCACGCTACTCATTTTAACCTTGTACACCAGCTCTGGGCTTATCACAGAGCTGGTGTAGAGTTTGACCTGCCTTGTGATAGTCCTTAGTCTTAGAGCTGCTTTTCAGTCGAAAAATATCCTATAGTGATGCTAAATGGGGCTATGTAGTGAAAAGTCGTTGAACATCAATCCAATTAAACTCAGTGCTGTAGTGATGGTCCTGTTGTTTGTCATGCGGCCCCTCAGTGCGGCTCAGACGCCACATCAGGTGGTGTATTCCTGGCCAAAAGCGATGGCGGCGGACAGCAGGGGCCATTATCCGATAGCGCTGTTGCATCTTGCTCTTGAGAAGTCAGGACAAAGCTATAATCCGGTGCCCAGCGAGACTGCATTATCACAATACAGAACCTTGCGTCAGCTCGAACTGAACCAGGGTATAGATGTGGTCTGGACTATGAGTTCACCAGAACGCGAGCAGCAATTACGACCAGTACGTATTCCGATAGACAGAGGCTTAATTGGCTGGCGCCTGCTGCTGATCCGCCAGCAGGACGAACAACGATTCTTACAACTTAAAGACGAGGCACAACTCAAAGCATTAAAAACAATTCAGGGACTGGACTGGCCCGACTATCACATTCTACAAAGCAATGGATTTCGTACCAGCAGCAGCGCCAGCTATCAGGGCATGTTTAACATGCTGCAGGCCAGACGTATCGATTACTTCCCCCGTTCTGTCACCGAATTGCCCGCTGAACTGGTCGCATTTAAACAGGCAGATTTGATGGCCTCTCCGAAATGGGTGCTGTATTACCCTGCTGTACTGTATTTTTTTGTGAATAAAAACAATACTAAACTGGCACAGGATATAGAAAATGGACTACGTATTGCGATAGCAGATGGCAGCATGAAGCAGCTTTTCCTTCAACATTTTGGGGCGGCCATCCAACAAGCTGATCTACCAAACCGCACTGTACTGAGGCTGCATAATCCATTACTGACACCTGATACACCGCTGTCCGAGCACGAACTGTGGTTTAACCCGCAAAAAGGATATTAACAGTGAAAACCAACCTGTTTCTGCAGATCGCATCCAACCGTCGTCTGGCCTGGCGCATGCTAAGCACCATGTTAGTTTTAACCATCAGTGCTGCTGTTATTGCCAGTCTTTGTCAGATTTATCTTGGTTACCAACAGGCGGTGCATCAAATCAACAGCCGTTATACTGAATTGGAGCAAGGGATTTTACCCGGTCTGACCAATGCTCTGTGGACCATGGATGATGCAAGAATTACCGCTCATCTGGAGAGCCTGATGTCAGTGCGCGATGTAGGATCCATCCGGTTGCAGGACGAGTTAGGACAAGTTCAGCAGCGGCACAGGGCTGATTTTGGTGCGGCTTTGTCTGTCCGCAGCTTTGAGCTCTACCATACCGAAGGCGAAGAGCGGCACAAGGTCGGCACTCTGGATATCACCATGAGCAGGAAAAGAGCAGAGCAAAAGCTCAAAGAAATTGCACAAACCACTGCCATTACCACCTTAAGTATCCTCAGTGTCAGCGCTATCGTGATGTTGTGGTTATTTCACCGCTGGATCAGTCAGCCTTTGAACCGGGTTGCTACTTACGCAGAACAGATAGACTTTAATCATCTGGGACAGGACTTGAGCTTAAATCGTCGGGGTCGGGCGCCATCAGACGAGCTGGATATCGTAGTGCAAGCCATAAATAAACTGCGATGGCGCGTGCAACAGGAGTTCGCCAGACGTAATCAGGCTGAAACTGAACTGATGAAACACAGGGATCAATTAGAGCAATTGGTAGCTGAGCGCACGCTGTTACTGGAACAGCAATCTGCTGAGCTGGCCGAACAAAATGTCGAACTCAATGCGTATGCCCATACTGTTGCTCACGATTTAAAACATCCACTGACCAGTCTGATCGGTTTTTCCAGCCTACTTTCTCAGCCTGAACTCGGATTAACTGTGGAGCAACAGCAACAGTACCTGCTATTGATAAAACAATCTGCGCTGAAAATGAACAGCATTATCAATGCCCTGCTGCAATTGGCTAATGTACGGAGTGACACTGCACTGCAAATCAGTGTGGTGGATATGGAACTTGGGGCTGCAGAGGCCATAAAACGACTGGAATCTTTTGCTAAAGAGCATCAGGCGACATTGCATAAAGCCACCGAGTTACCGCAGGCTTTAGGTCATCCGCAATGGATCGAAGAGGTGTGGGTAAATTACCTTTCAAACGCAATAAAGTATGGAGGTCCGCACGCGGAGATCACTGTAGGTGCCGAGCCTCAGGGCAACATGATCCACTATTGGGTCCGGGATCAGGGCCAAGGTGTCCAACCTGAGCACAGAGCCGGGTTATTTCAAGCTTTTAACCGGCTCGATACACTCAAGGCTGATGGCCATGGTTTGGGGTTGTCTATCGTCAAGCGTATAGTGTCGAAACTGGGCGGTGAGGTAGGTTACGACTTCGATACATCAGGCAGTGTGTTCTGGTTTACATTACCCGCCGCACTTTAACTTAGCATTAACCTGTCCAAATGCAACTGCGCATGCTGAAACTGGATCCCGATCGATAAACCACGTTCTTCCAGTCTGGAGTTACGGACTTCGCCCTGGATCTGCTGATCTATACCGGTTTTTTCACACTGAATATGTAAGATCACAGGAGCAAGATTGACCTTACTGCCCTGATGAGACGGGTCGAACAGAAAACGGCACCCACCACTGGATACGTCCACCAAATGCCCTTTGAAACTACGGCTGTTGCTTACAACTTCAAGATTCAGACGCACAGAAGCAGGAATAAAAATACTACTTCGTCTTTCATTACGTAAAGCCCGGCGCTGGATCGACTGAGGAAAGCTGATAACGGCCAGCTTGTCCGGAAAACGCATCAACTGCAGCAGCTCAGATTTAAAAGCAAAACATTCACCTACTGCATCTTCCACTAAAAAACGACACACCACGGCAAGACCATTGATAAAAAACCGGTCGGGCAAAACGTCATCGTCAATACGGAATAAAATGTATTTGCCGGCTTTGTAACCCACCAGTTCACAGTTACAACGGCTTTTGCGTTGATCCAACAGCTCAAGGTCAAAACGCTGGCCAATTTTTACATGGGACAGCCATTCTTTATTGTCAGTTTGTTCAGCACTCACAGCTACTTGCATACCTTATCCTTCAGGCTTCACCGACTTCATGTCGGACATCTCACGCGAATGGGTGAAAAAAGAGATAAGTCTAGTTTGTAAAAAAATGTGTCTGGGATCAAGAGGAAAACGAAAATATCTGCAAATACAATAAAAACGAACGATCAATTTAATAAAAATTTTACATAAAAAAACAAAACCTGCCGAAGCAGGTTTTGTTGTTATTATTTTTCGCTATTAGCCTAACCAGACTCGCGCGTTGCGGAACATTCGCATCCACGGGCTGTCTTCCTGCCATTCATCCGGATGCCAGCTATTGGCCACAGTGCGGAAGACCCGCTCAGGGTGAGGCATCATGATAGTGACACGGCCATCCGTCGTCGTTAACGAGGTAATACCCAGCGGTGAACCGTTTGGATTCGACGGGTATTGGGTGGTGACGTTGCCGTAGTTATCAACAAAACGTAAGGCCACAGTGCCGCTTTGATCGGCCGCCTGCAACGCTGCTTGTGAGGCAAACTCGGTATGTCCTTCACCGTGAGAGACAGCAATAGGCATACGGGAACCGGCCATACCTCTAAAGAATAACGAGGCACTTTCCTGCACTTCGACCAGACTGAAACGGGCTTCAAAGCGTTCAGACTTGTTACGGACAAAACGTGGCCATAAATCAGCGCCAGGGATCAAGCTCTTCAGATTCGACATCATCTGACAGCCGTTACAAACCCCCAAGCTGAAAGTCGTTTCACGTTCAAAAAACGCCGCAAATTCAGCGCGGGCTCTGTCGTTAAACAGCACAGACTTAGCCCAGCCTTCACCAGCCCCTAATACGTCACCGTAAGAGAAGCCACCGCACGCCACTAAGCCGTTGAATTCAGCCAGTGTACGACGACCTGATAAGATATCGCTCATATGCACGTCGACCGCATTAAAGCCAGCTCTGTTGTAGGCCGCTGCCATTTCAACGTGAGAGTTCACACCCTGCTCACGCAAAATAGCCACTTTCGGCTGTACACCTTTGAGGATATAAGGTGCTGCCACATCTTCGTTCAGATCAAAGCTTAATTTGACGTTTAAGCCGGGGTCTGTCACATCCGCTTTAGCCACAAATTCCTGACGCGCGCCTTCCGGGTTATCCCGCATCAACTGCATCTGATAGGTAGTTTCAGCCCAGATGGTACGTAAAGTAGTACGGCTGTTGCTATACACCAGTTGGTCGCCACGGCTGATCTGAATTTGATCGTCCGTCGTCACTTCACCTAATAAATGCGCCACCGCTGCCAGGTTATGCTGAGCCAGAATCGCTTGCACCACAGGTAAATCGCTGTTTGCAACTTGTAACACGGCGCCTAACTCTTCACTGAACAGTACAGCCAGATTATCGGCGCCTAACGCCTGGATATCCACTTTGATACCAGCTTTACCCGCAAAGGCCATTTCCGCTAATGTCACAAACAAACCACCGTCAGAGCGGTCGTGGTAGGCCAGCAGTTTCTGCTGGGCCACTAAAGCCTGTATTGCCTGATAGAAGTTCAGCAGTAATTCAGGGCTTTCCAGATCCGGCGCTGTCTGACCGAGTTGCTTATAGACCTGAGCTAAACAGGATGCGCCTAAACGATTAGCGCCCTGACCTAAATCCAACAAAATAAGGCTGGTTGCGCCTTTGTCGGTGCGTAGCTGCGGGGTCACAGTACGGCGCACATCTTCAACCCGGGCAAAAGCAGTGATAATCAAGGATAAAGGCGAAGTCACTGTCTTCTGTTCGCCATCCTGTTGCCAACTGGTTTTCATCGACATCGAATCTTTACCTACAGGGATAGTTAACCCCATCGCAGGGCATAACTCTTCACCTATAGCTTTGACGGCCTGGTATAAACCAGCGTCTTCACCCGGGTGACCTGCAGCAGACATCCAGTTCGCCGACAGTTTGATATGTTTAATATCACCAATCTGTGTCGCGGCAATGTTAGTAATAGCTTCAGCCACAGCTAAACGGGCGGACGCGGCGAAGTCTAATAAGGCCACTGGGGTACGTTCGCCCATCGACATGGCTTCGCCATGGTAAGTGTCATACGAAGCGGCAGTTACACCACAGTTCGCTACAGGCACCTGCCAAGGACCCACCATCTGATCACGGGCCACTAAACCTGTGACTGTGCGATCGCCTATGGTGATCAGGAAAGTCTTTTCAGCAATAGTAGGTAAACGCAATAAACGTTCAGCCGCATCGGCTACTGTGACACCATTCAGATCTAAGGCCTTGCCTTCCGTCACCTGAGATTTCACATCACGGTGCATTTTAGGCGCTTTGCCCAGCAGCACGTTCAATGGCAAGTCAATAGGCGTATTGCCAAAATGCTGGTCAGACAGGGTCAGGTGATGTTCAGCAGTGGCTTCACCTACCACTGCATAAGGTGCACGTTCACGCTTACAAATCTCCTCGAATACCGACATACGATCGGCAGGGATAGCCATCACATAGCGTTCTTGTGATTCGTTACACCAGATTTCCAGTGGTGACATGCCAGGTTCATCGTTAGGTACGTTACGCAATTCAAACTTACCACCCACGCCACCATCGTTGACCAGCTCAGGGAAGGCGTTAGATAAACCACCAGCCCCTACGTCATGGATAAAACAAATTGGGTTTTGATCACCCAACTGCCAGCAGCGGTCGATCACTTCCTGACAACGGCGTTCAATTTCTGGGTTTTCACGTTGTACTGAAGCAAAGTCTAAATCTTCCGCCGACTGGCCTGATGCCATAGACGAAGCAGCGCCGCCACCTAAACCTATGTTCATCGCCGGGCCACCCAGTACTACTAATTTAGCACCAACAGGCATTTGACCTTTTTGCACGTGCTCAGCCCGGATATTGCCCATACCACCGGCAATCATAATAGGCTTGTGGTAACCCCGAACTTCTTCGCCATTATGGCTAGGCACTTTTTCTTCGTAAGTACGGAAGTAACCGAGAATATTTGGACGGCCAAATTCGTTGTTAAAAGCAGCGCCGCCCAACGGACCTTCGGTCATGATATCCAGTGCAGTGACAATGCGCTCTGGTTTGCCAAAATCGGTTTCCCACGGCTGTTCAAAACCTGGAATACGCAAATTCGATACAGAGAAACCTGTCAGGCCAGCTTTGGGTTTGGCGCCCACACCTGTGGCACCTTCGTCACGAATTTCACCACCAGAACCAGTGGCAGCGCCCGGGAATGGCGAAATGGCTGTTGGGTGGTTATGAGTTTCCACTTTCATCAACACATGAATATCTTCATGGTTGTAGCCATATTCCTGAGTGTCGGCAGACGGGAAAAAACGACCGGCTTTTGAGCCTGTCATCACAGCGGCATTGTCTTTGTAAGCCGACAACACATGATCCGGCGTTTTTTCAAAGGTGTTTTTGATCATTTTAAACAGCGACTTCGGCTGTTGTTCGCCGTCTATGGTCCAGTCGGCGTTAAAAATTTTATGACGGCAGTGCTCAGAGTTGGCCTGCGCAAACATATAAAGTTCGATATCATTTGGATTGCGGCCCAACTGATTAAAATTGGTCACCAGATAATCGATTTCATCCTCGGCTAAAGCCAGGCCCATCTCGATATTGGCTTTGACTAAAGCCTCGCGGCCGCCGTTGATAATGTCCACTGAACTTAAAGGCGCAGGTTCGGCTTTATGGAACAAAGCAGAGGCTTGTTCAAACTCACTGAATACCACTTCCATCATGCGGTCGTGTAACAGAGCTTTGAGTTGCTTCAGCTCTGCTTCAGTTAAAGTGGCAGAAGTCTGCACATAATAAGCTACACCACGCTCTAAACGTTTGACCTGACTCAGGCCACAGTTTTTAGCAATATCAGTCGCTTTGGAGGACCATGGAGAAATAGTACCGGGGCGAGGTGTCACCAGCAGCAATAAACCTTCAGGTTTATGGCTGACAATAGTAGGTCCGTAAGTCAGCAACTTGCTTAAAATAGTCTGTTGTTCGGCCGACAGTTCGCTGCTTAGATCAGCAAAATGCATAAATTCGGCATACACACCATGCACAGGCAAATTGGCTTTAACACAAAGATCGAGGAACTTCTGAACTCTAAACTCGGACAGTGCAGGTGCACCACGCAGGATCAACATAGGTTTATTTTCCGTTGGTTGAGCGACAATGGAACCCAAAATCAGGCGCCGCATTATAAAGAAAAAACGCCTGCAATGGTATGAATAAGATCTGACGACCCGCAGGAATTTTGGTATAAATGGCGCTCTTTGTGATGAAAGGCAGAACCGGATGATTCGATTTGGTATTTTAGGAGCTGTATTAACAGCAGTAGTCTCTTGCACTCCGGTGCAGGAACCTGTTCAGCTTCATGAAATTTATCAAAGAGATAGCCTTCGGGTTGGCATTTTAAACAGTCCGACCAGCTACTATGTAGGTGCCGACGGCCCGACCGGTTATGACTACGAATTGTCGGTTGCTTTAGCTGACAAATTGGGTGTGGAACTGGAGCTTTTTCCCAGTTATCAGCGTGAAGAGCTGCTACAAAAACTGGATTCAGGTCAGGTCGATTATATTGCAGGCGGGTTAGCTGTCACCGAAAGTCGCAAACAAAAATACCGTATAGCACCGGCTTATTTATGGCGCAACGAAGTACTGGTGTACCGAAAAGGCCAGACTAAACCAACCAGCTTTGCAGACATCAAAGCGCCGATCCTGGTACCTAAAGACAGCTCACTAGCCGAAACCTTAAGTGCGGTACAACAAGACCACCCCCAGTTGCAGTGGCAAGAAAGTGAATCCGAAGATGCTGACGAGCTGTTGCAACAAGTCGAAGACGGCAAAATTCCTTATACCCTGGTTGATTCCAACTTATTGGCGGTCAATCAACGCTTCTTTCCTAATTTAGCTGTCGCCTTTAAGGTCAAAGAACAACAGCCCGTCGCCTGGTTGTTGAGCAACAAAGCAGATGATTCCTTCTGGGCGGTATTGATTGAGTTTTTTGGTCAAAGTTATCAGTCCGGCGATTTATTAAGTCTGGAAGATAAGTACTTTGGCCATATCCGCCGTTTTGATTATGTCGCGACTCTGGATTACATCAAAGCCATTGAAAAAGACCTGCCCCGTTATCAGCCATTATTTGAAAAATATGCCGGTAACTTCGACTGGCGTTTACTGGCCGCTATCGGCTATCAGGAATCAAACTGGCGGCCTGATGCGCGTAGCTCCACCGGTGTGGTGGGCATGATGATGTTAACAGTAGGCACGGCGCAAATGATGGGGGTCAGTAGTCGTCTGGACCCGGCACAAAGCATCAGAGGGGGCAGTAAATACCTGCAACGTATGCTGGAAACTATTCCTGAGCGTATTCAGATGCCAGACCGGCTCTGGTTTGCCATAGCGGCTTACAATATTGGATGGGGTCATGTCGAAAGTGCCCGCGTCCTGACGGAGCGTGACGGCGCAAATCCGGATCAATGGCATGAAGTGAAACAACGTTTACCTTTACTGCAGCAAAAACGTTATTACCAGAACACTAAACTTGGTTATGCCCGTGGTGCTCAGGCTGTTTATTACGTCGAAAATGTGCGTCGCTTCTACGACACCCTGTTATGGGTCGATGAAAAGAAAAAAACCGAACAAAGGTTAGATCAGCAAAAACAGCGGCTTAATGAGCAGTTCGGCGATAAAGCGGTAAATTCACCAGAAAAGTCAGAGAATATCAGTGCTTTGAAGCAGTCTTAATCTTGTATATACATTGCTAAGCTTCTATATTAGCGAACTTAATTTGGAGTCATTGCATGTTAAAACGTAAAAAACCGAAAATGCTGCGCAAGCGGCGATTAATAGACGTTGCATCCAGCAGAAGACGAGTCAGTCGCAATATGGCGATGCTGAAACTGAACAGACGTCGCCGTTCTTTTCAGTCCATTCAGGATATGGCCAACACCAATGAGGCTATTGCTTAACCTGCCCTTCCCCTGCACTCTGTTGTTTTTCCTGCTGTTTTAACGCTTTTTGTTCTGCTCTGCGACGACGGAAAAATTCGGACAGTTTGTCTGCGCATTGCTGCGCCAGTGGACCATCCTGTACCTCCAACTGGTGATTCAGCACAGGATGCCGCACTATATCCAGCACTGAGCCAGCAGCGCCAGTTTTGGCATCTTTAGCGCCAAACACCAGACGTTTTACTCTGCTGTGCACTAGAAGACCCGCACACATAGCACAAGGCTCTAAAGTGACATACAAAGTGCAGTCCAGCAGACGGTAATTGCCGACTTTTTCTGCAGCCTGGCGAATCGCCATCATTTCAGCATGAGCCGAAGGGTCGTTCAGTTGAATTGATTGATTCCAGCCTTCCCCCAGCACCAGACCGTCTTTGATCAGCACAGCCCCCACCGGAATTTCGCCACTTTGTTCGGCCTTATCGGCCAGTTGCAAGGCATACTGCATCCAGTATAAATCGTCGTCTGCTGTCACCTTGGCCTCTTCTCTCACTTCTGGATCTGGCTAATTTTACCAGCTCTGGTTAAGATTTTGACTATCTTTTAGTTATTTTGTTACAAATGAAATAGCCTAAAAAGAGCTAACACTTTGATAATCAATAAAATAATGACTATGGTATAGCTATTGCTTAATCAGTACTGTTTTTAATCTACACAGAGGGATGATCATGGGTGTATTTGACGTAGGCTTTATCGCAGTGTTAGGCGCTTTTGCCTATGCGTTTTATGAAAACCACAATAAAACTAAAATTAAGTTACAACAATCCTCAGCCAGCAGTGATGAGCTTCGTCAGCAAATTGAACAGCTCAAACAACGGGTTGCGACTTTAGAAGCCATAGTGACGGATAAATCCTATCAGCTAAAACACGAAATCAATAAGCTGTAAAAAACAAAAGGGGCAGAGTTAATCTGCCCCTTGTTGACCCAATAGACCCAAAGCTGCGGCTTCAAGTACGAAGGGGAGATTATTCCCACTCAATAGTTGCTGGTGGCTTACCGGAGATGTCGTACACCACGCGGGAAATGCCATTCACTTCATTGATAATGCGGTTAGAGATAGTACCTAACAGCTCATAAGGCAAATGCGCCCAATGTGCTGTCATAAAGTCGATGGTTTCTACCGCACGAATTGACACCACCCAGTCGTATTTACGGCCATCGCCCATTACGCCGACAGATTTCACCGGCAGGAAGACGGTAAAGGCCTGACTGACTTTGTCATACCAACCTGAATTACGCAGCTCTTCGATAAAAATTGCGTCGGCTTTGCGTAATAAATCACAGTATTCTTTTTTCACTTCACCCAGTACCCGTACCCCTAAACCCGGGCCTGGGAAAGGGTGACGATACAGCATGTCGTAAGGTAAACCTAACGCCAAACCTACTTTGCGCACTTCATCTTTAAACAGCTCACGCAACGGCTCGACTAAGCCCATTTTCATATCCGCGGGTAAACCACCGACGTTATGGTGCGACTTAATTACATGCGCTTTACCGGTTTTAGACGCGGCAGATTCAATCACGTCAGGATAAATAGTGCCTTGTGCTAACCACTTGGCATTGGTCAGTTTTTTCGCTTCTTCGTCAAAAACTTCGACGAAAACGCGGCCAATAATTTTACGTTTGGCTTCAGGTTCGGACACACCTTTTAACGCATCCAGGAAGCGATCTTCGGCTTTAACATGGATAATGTTCAGACCAAAATGATCACCAAACATTTCCATCACTTGCGTGCCTTCATTTAAACGCAATAAGCCGTTATCGACGAAAACACAAGTCAGGTTTTTGCCGATGGCACGGTGTAACAGCATGGCGACCACTGAAGAGTCAACCCCACCTGATAAACCTAAAATCACCTGATCATCACCGACCTGCTTTTTGATGTTAACAATAGCGTCATCAATGATAGTGGCTGGCGTCCAGAGTTTTTCACAACCACAGATATCGACCACAAACTGCTCTAACATCCGCAGGCCCTGACGGGTGTGCGTCACTTCAGGGTGGAACTGCACGCCGTAGAACTGACGGGCCTCATCGGCCATGGCAGCATGAGGGCAAGTTGGAGTTTGTGCCGTCGTGACAAAACCTTGTGGGATTTGCACCACTTTGTCACCGTGACTCATCCAGACATCCAATAAACCACGGCCTTGTTCGTTCAGATGATCTTCAATGCCTGTGAACATGGCATTCGGAGCAATCAGTTCCACCTGAGCATACCCAAATTCGCGCTGCTCAGAACTGGCGACTTTACCGCCCAGTTGCTCTGCCATAGTCTGCATGCCGTAGCAGACACCCAGCACTGGCACACCAGCTTCAAACACATAAGCAGGTGCACGGGGCGAGCCGGCTTCGGTCACACTCTCAGGACCACCGGATAAAATAATACCTGTTGGCGCAAATTCAGCGATTTGTTCAGCAGTAACGTCCCATGCCCAGAGTTCACAGTACACGCCAATTTCACGCACCCGACGGGCGATAAGCTGAGTGTATTGTGATCCGAAATCGAGGATCAAAATACGATGGAAGTGAATGTTTTTGCTCATAATCACCTTATTTTCACAAATATCGACTATCAAAAAAGACAGAGGCTGGCGCTAAGCCAGCCTCGAAAACACTATTAGCCCAGACGGTAGTTGGGGGCTTCTTTGGTGATTTGCACATCATGTACGTGCGATTCACCCATACCAGCAGACGTCACTTTCACAAACACCGGCTTAGTGCGGACTTCAGCAATAGTAGCGCAACCTGTTAAACCCATAGAAGAGCGCAGGCCACCCATTTGCTGGTGAATAATAGTGCCGATTGGGCCTTTATAAGCCACACGGCCTTCAATACCCTCTGGTACTAACTTCTCGGCATTATTGCTGCCCTGGAAATAACGGTCCGACGAGCCATTACGTTGTGCCATAGCACCTAAGGACCCCATACCACGGTAAGACTTGTAGTAACGGCCCTGATACAGCTCCACTTCACCCGGTGCTTCTTCAGTGCCGGCAAACATAGAACCGACCATCACACAATGTGCGCCAGCGACCAGTGCTTTGGCGATATCACCGGAGAAACGAATACCACCGTCAGCAATAATACAAACGTCCATACCCTGCACGCCATCTACTGCATCAGAGATAGCGGTCAGTTGAGGAACACCACAACCTGTCACTATGCGGGTGGTACAAATAGAACCTGGGCCTATACCCACTTTTACCGCGTTAGCACCAGCTAACGCTAAAGCTTTGGCGCCTTCGGCAGTGGCGACGTTCCCCGCTACGATTTGTAAATCCGGATACATGGCGCGGGTTTGACGCACGCGCTCTAACACACCTTCCGAGTGGCCGTGTGAGGTATCTATTAATAACACATCGACACCGGCTTCGACTAAAGCGGCAATACGCTCGTCAGTACCAGGACCAACACCCACAGCAGCACCTACACGTAAGCGACCAAATTCGTCTTTACAGGCATTTGGTTTGCTGGCGGCTTTGTTGTAATCCTGTACTGTGATTAGGCCTTTAAGTTTAAAGGCGTTGTCGACCACTAATACTTTTTCGATACGGTGTTTATGCATTAAAGCCAGAGCTTCTTCACGCGGGCCAGCTTCGTTGACCGTGACTAAACGCTCTTTTGGTGTCATCACAGAAGAAATCGCAGCTTGCGGATTGGTTTCGACGTTCAGATCCCGTCCTGTCACTATGCCCACCAGATTATTGTCGGCATCGACCACAGGGAAACCAGAAAAACCATGCTGAGCGGCCAGTTGCTGCACTTCGCGGATACTTTGTTCCGGACGTACAGTCACAGGGTCTGACACTACACCACTTTCGTATTTTTTTACTTTACGAACATTGGCTGCCTGCTCTTCGATAGTCATATTCTTGTGAATAAAACCTAAGCCACCTTCCTGTGCCAAAGCAATAGCTAAACGCGCCTCGGTCACAGTGTCCATAGACGCTGATACCATAGGAATATTTAACGTAATTTTGCTGGTCAATTGAGTCCGCAGGTCTGCGGTATGGGGTAACACAGTGGAGTGTGCCGGTACAAGTAACACGTCGTCAAATGTAATGGCTTCTTTCACGATCCTGAGCATTGCAACAATCTCGCTGTTAACTAAAGATGGGGGGAATGTTGCGGCGCAATTTTATCCGCTTTTGCCCTTTGCCACAATCAGTTTTTCGCTTTTGTGTTACATTAACCACAAAGTAAGCCCCAAAGTAATTGGAGTTGCAGCGCGACGACAAGTACTCGAGACCCCAGGAGCATAGTTAACCTATGTGACTGGGGCGAGAGAACGCAGTCAACAAAGCTGCGGCTTCAAGTACGAAGGGGGTTGAGGAATCCTTTATGTCGCAAGCTGATATTTACACTGTCTCCCGCTTAAACTCTGAAGTTCGCCTGACTCTGGAGCTGCAATTTCGCCAGCTTTGGTTAGTAGGTGAAGTCTCCAATTTTATCGCCGCCTCTTCCGGTCACTGGTACTTTTCACTCAAAGATCAGGCCGCTCAGGTCAAAGTGGCAATGTTTAAACAAAGCAACAGATACGCCAGCCTGCAGCCAAAAAATGGTCAGCAAGTTCTGATCCGCGCCCGTATCAGTGTGTATGAACCCCGGGGTGAATATCAGTTACTGGCTGATATGCTAGAACCTGCTGGTGATGGTTTACTGAAGCAGCAGTATGAACAAATCAAAGCTACACTGGCTGCTGAAGGTTTATTCGCGCCAGAGCGCAAAAAGCCGCTGCCGAAAAAAGTACAAAAAGTTGGGGTGGTCACCTCCCCTACTGGTGCAGCCATCCGCGATATCATTACAGTACTGCAACGCCGCGCTCCGGCTTTGGAAGTGATTATTTATCCTTGTTTAGTGCAGGGCACTCAGGCGCCGGCGCAAATTTACCATGCCATCCAAAAAGCTATATCCCGCAATGAAGTGGATGTGTTGCTGATTGGCCGGGGGGGTGGTTCGCTGGAAGATTTGTGGTGTTTTAACGACGAACAGGTGGCACGTTTAATAGCCCATTGCCCTATTCCAACCGTCAGTGCTGTAGGTCATGAAATTGACTTTACCATAGCTGATTTTGTGGCCGATGTGCGCGCAGCCACACCTTCTGCCGCCGCTGAGCTGGTATCACCGGATCAGCAACAACAACTGCAGTTGGTGCAAGCTGCAGAGCAGCGCTTGCAACGCTCCATGCAAAGTTATTTACGGCAGCAGCAACCCCGTTTAACCGCCTTAGTGCATCGTTTAACCCTGCTCGACCCGGCCCGGGGTTTACAGCAACAACAGCAGTATCTGGATGAACTGCAAATGAGGCTACAAACTGCATTACTACGGCGTATCGATAAAGCGGCGCAGCAACAGCAGTTTTTACAACATCGCCTGCAACAATTAACTCCGCTGGTGCGGATTAAACAGCAACAACAAAAGCTGAGTCAGCACCAGCATCAGTTGCATCAGTCGATGCAACACTTACTGAAACAAAAGCAGCAGCAATGGTTATTGCAAAGCAGCCGTTTGCATACCGTCAGTCCCCTCGCCACGTTAGAGCGTGGCTACAGCATCAGCTTTGACGCAGAGCAGCAAGTCATTACTGACGCTTCATCACTTGTGATAGGCCAACAGATAAAAACCCGGTTGGCGAAGGGGCATTTTATCGCCCGTGTCGAACAGGTTTCTCCGGGTACCGATGCAAACCACTGAGATCAGGCAAGTCGCCGCAGAGTTAGTGCAACTGCTCGGACCCACAGACTGGGCCATAGGCGGCAGTTTTTTACTACAAAGTTATGGCATAGAAGCCCAGGCCAGGGATTTGGATCTCGTTTGCACACTGGAACGCTTTGAGCAGTTTAAAACCCTGCTGGGTAGGTATGCTCAGCTTCTGCCTGTCTCTCTTCATCCTATTTATCGCAGCCAGGGCTTTGCCCGTTTTGACAAAAACGGCCTTGTGATCGAACTGATGGCCGGCATACAAGTGCTCAAAGACCAGGGTTTACAAGCCTTTGAGTTTCAGCCTGAAAAAACCAGTTGGCAACAGGATTTACCGCTGATGCAGTTGTCCGACTGGCTGGAGTTGTATCAGTTGTTTGAACGACCCAAGCGGGTGGCGCAATTGCAACGATATTTGAATGAAATGCCCCACACTATTAAAGACGAATAGATAAAAACTTTCGTTCAAGCCGAAATACAAGTTGTAACTGTTCTGTAGATCATTTTATGTTTTGATAGTAGCTGTATTTTTGTAAGTTAACGCGCAAACAGAAGGCACATATCAATGGAAGTAAAAGTATTTATAGCCACTAGCCTGGACGGCTTTATCGCTAAAAAAGATGGTGACATCAATTGGTTAACCTCTGCCACTGACTCCACAGACGATCATGGCTACGGTGCTTTTATGGCTGGCATTGATGTGATGTTAATGGGGCGCATCACCTTTGAAAAAGTGCTGAGTTTTGGTATCGACTGGCCTTATCCGGTGAAAACCGTGGTACTCAGTCATCAACTACGCTCTGCTGATTTACCGCCTGAACTGCAAGATAAAGTCGACATCCGTCAGGGCGCTATGGTTGATATTATTCATCAGTTGAAGCAGCAAGGTTACAAAGCAGTTTACCTGGATGGCGGCAACATTATTCAACAAGGCCTGCGCCATCAGTTGGTCGACGAACTGACACTCACCCGAATTCCGGTGTTGATTGGCGAAGGCATAACGCTATTTGGCGCTTTACCTGCCGATCTCAAATTACAGCATCTGGAAACCCGGGTCTATCAGAGTGGATTTGTGCAGAGCAGGTATAGTTGCAGATAAGCTGGAGCTGAAATAAATCCTGCGCATATGGCAAAACCTGTCCCCAGCATTTAGTGGCTATTTGCTACATTTTTACTTTAAAGCTTTAGCCTTTGGCGAGATACTTTAAAGTAAAAAATATTGCAATTAAGAACTTAGCTAATCAGCGCTAAAAGACTGTCATTAATCGCCTGACACCAGGAGTGTGTATAAGACCCGCTCGTATAATTTGTTTTGAATGCGAAGAACAAATGCAAGAACCCAACAGAGACTGGCAGTTATCATACTAACCGCAACCATCTCCGACATACACAACCCACAAACAACAAGGCCAGCTTGCGCTGGCCCTGAGAATCACAACTTACTTCTTATTCACCAGATTCGCCCTGGCTTTTAGGATACGGTCGCGTTTGTACTGCTGATTTGGTGTCAGCGTATTACGTCGGGTCGCGAAGGGGTTTTCACCTTCACGGAACTCAATCCGCACTGGTGTGCCCATCATCTGCAGCGACTTACGGTAATAGTTCATCAGATAACGCTTGTACGAATCTGGCAGATCTTCTACCTGATTACCGTGGATCACGATAATAGGCGGATTGTAACCACCGGCGTGAGCGTATTTCAGCTTCACCCGACGGCCTTTCACCATAGGTGGTTGGTGATCTTCCACGGCCATTTTCATTATGCGGGTTAAAAGCGCTGTGCTGACACGACGGGTAGCCGAATCGAAGGCTTCTTCGACCGATTCAAATAAGTTACCGACACCTGAGCCGTGCAAAGCCGAGATAAAATGCAAGCGGGCAAAGTCAATAAAACCTAAACGTCTGTCGAGTTCACGTTTTACATCATCTTTAATGCGATCGTCCAAACCATCCCACTTGTTCACCGCAATCACCAAAGAGCGACCAGAATTGAGCACAAAACCCAAAATACTTAAGTCCTGGTCGGAAATCCCCAGACGGGCGTCCAGCACTAAAATCACCACGTTAGCGTCTTCAATCGCCTGCAGAGTTTTAATGACAGAGAACTTTTCGACCATATCGTCAATTTTGCCACGGCGACGCACACCGGCGGTATCAATCAGCGTATACTCGCGCTCACCGCGGGTCATAGGGATATAAATCGAATCCCGAGTGGTGCCCGGCATATCGAATACTACCACCCGCTCTTCGCCTAAAATACGGTTGGTTAAGGTGGATTTACCTACGTTTGGACGACCGACTATAGCCAGCTTGATATGCTGGTCCTTGGCCTGAGTAATGTCCTCTTCGCTTTCCTCTTCTTCAAACTCGTCCGGTAATTCTTCGCCACTTTCAATAGCGGCAATACGTTGTTGTTGCTGTTCAGACAACAAAGGTAACAACGCATGTTGCAGCAAAGACACTACGCCACGGCCATGTACGGCAGCTATTGGATACACTTCACCCAGCGCCAGACTGTAGAAATCGGCTGTAGCTGTGTCTGCGTCTAAACCATCGGTTTTATTAGCAACCAGGAACACTTTTTTATTAATACGGCGTAAGTGCTGGGCAATCGCATCATCAGCCACCATGGCACCAGCCCGGGCGTCGACCATAAAGAGCACGACATCGGCTTCGTCTATGGCTTTGAGTGACTGCTCCGCCATTTCTACTTCAATGCCTTGCTCATTGCCGTCTATACCACCGGTATCGACCACAATAAATTCGTAACCTTCGTATTTGACTGAACCGTATTTGCGGTCACGCGTCAGGCCCGGGTAATCCGCCACTAAGGCGTCACGGGTGCGGGTTAAGCGGTTAAATAATGTTGATTTTCCAACGTTGGCTCTGCCAACCAAAGCCACAACAGGTAACATGGTTTTACCTCAAATAAAATTACTATGTATCCTTGTGGATACCGCAGGCCAACTGGCCTTCTTACTCTGCCATGCCGGGCTTTTGACAGCCTGACACTGGCCACAATCACTACAGGCTATGAAACGACAAGGCCGGAGACGATATTTTATCGGCTCCGACCTCGTCCTTTTCCATACCAGGCAGGGTTAAGGCAAGCGTATTAAACTTAGCTCACCATCCCGGGTTTGGATCACTAATTCGTCGGCTGTGCTGACACCCTGCACATAAAAACCAGAGCCGTAAGTCTCTTGGGCAACAAACTCACCGGTGTTTTTATCCAACCAGAATAAGTTACCTTCTACATCGCCCACAGCCAGATAATCCTTATACACCGCGGGTCCGGTCAGGAAATGTTTGTGCAAGCCAAGTTGAGCCCACTGTTCTAAGCCATTACGACGGTCTATGGCGAAGATTTTACCAACACTGTCCACCAGGTAGATGGTATTGCCTTCAATCACCATATCGCGGAAGCTGGCGTACTCCCGTTTCCAGATCACCCGGCCTGTGCGCAGTTCCAGCGCCACCAGCTCACCGTTAAAGGCAATAGCGTAAATAGTTCCATCCACCACTATAGGTGTTGCATCCACATCGACCATACGGGATAAGTCAGTGGCACCTTTAGGCACTGCGATGGCAGCATCCCAGGCCAACACACCTTTGTCCGCTATCAGTACTGAAACCTTGCCGGCACCACTACCAAAAATAAC
Source organism: Rheinheimera mesophila (assembly GCF_000986865.1). GTDB lineage: Bacteria > Pseudomonadota > Gammaproteobacteria > Enterobacterales > Alteromonadaceae > Pararheinheimera > Pararheinheimera mesophila. Next base: position 106,176 of record NZ_LAVS01000003.1, on the reverse strand, counting down.
CCCCCCATTGGCCACCACGGGCTCACTGGTCCCCCGTAAACTGAGTAATGCACTTTCCTGTTCATGCATCCAACGCTGTTCGCCAGTGTCAGGGTGCAGGGCAAACATGTAGCCGGCTGACGTATTTACCAGCACATAACCGTCACCTGCTGCAGGGCTGGCAATGACTTCGCCTTTGACTTTCACCCGCCAGACCAGCTCACCGGTTTCGGGGTTAAGCGCTACGACATCGCCGTTTTCAGTGCCGACAAACACTTTGTCATAACCGGCACTGACACCACCGGAAACCCGGGCTGTTTCCGAATTCCAGAACTTCAGGCCATCGAGGAAACTACCAGTACCGTCGTCGCGCACATCAAAGGTCCATAGACGATCGCCGGACTCTTTGTCAAAAGCCATGACTAAACCAGCGCGGCTGGCCGCAAAGACTTTATCTTTGTAAATCAATGGCCGTAGCGCTGAATCATAATGTTCAACGCCATCCCCTACGGAGGCACTCCAAATTTCTTCGGGTTCAATTTTGTTGTTAATTTCCGGATAAACCAATTCCTCTTTCGAAGAACAGGCCGCCAAAGTCGTCAACAACACCAGCATGAAGCCGATACGGGACTTGAATAACTTCACTCTTACACCTTAAGCAGCAGTTACGTGCGCCAGTTCGTCTAATTTTATTTTCAGAAGTGGATTCTGAGCATCTTTTGTGGCAGTGACAGCGGCCTGATAAGCCGTTTTCGCTTTTGCCGGCTCGCCGGAATTCAACAGTACATCGCCCAGTAATTCCTGCTGTTGTGCCTTAAACGCTTCAGGTACAGCTAAGGCAAGGGTTGCTATAGCCGCTGGATAATCTTTCTGCTCATTTTGTACCCGGGCTAAACGCAACTGCGCCAGCGCCTTAATTTCCGGCTGTTTGGCGGTGGTCAGCACCCAGTTCAGTTGCTTGGCTGCGGTTGCATAATCTTCTTTTGCTACCGCTTCTTTGGCTGCAACAAAAGCCGCCAGCAGTGCGTAAGAGGAGTCGCTGTTTTCGTCAACAAAAGCCTGAAACTGTGCTAACAACTCTGGGTTATCTGCGGCTTTTTGTTGCTGCTCCAGTAACTTAGTGTAGGCACTTGATGCAGCCATAGTAGTTTCGAGCTGCTGGTCCTGAAAATAACGCCAGCCATACAAGCCGCCTAAACCTAAAACAACCCCGGCGATAATAGCGGTGCCGTTTTCTTTCCAAAAGCGCTTAATAGCTTCGACTTGTTGTTCTTCGCTGTTGTAAATTTCCATCTTCGATCCCTTTAAACCAGCTGCTTCAGAGCGCTGCTTAATTCAGTCAATTTAATATTTTGTTGGGTTTTTTCTGCTCTGAGCCATTTCAGCGTAATTTCGCCTGCGGCCAGTTCAGTTTCACCTAGCAGCAGACCAAGACTGGCACCAGACTTGTCCGCCTTTTTCAGTTGTTTCTTTAAATTGCCACCACCTGCATGGGTCATTAAACGCAGGTCCGGTAAATCATTGCGCAGGCCTTCGGCAATAGAAACCGCCGCAAGTTCCGCACTCTCACCCAAGGCCATCAGATAAATATCAGTTTGGCTCTGCTCTTGTGGCAATAAATCTAAGGTTTGCAGCAATAATACCAGCCGCTCCATACCTAAGGCAAAACCAACTGCAGGCGTGGCTTTGCCGCCCAGTTGCTCGACTAAACCATCGTAACGGCCACCGGCGCAGACAGTGCCTTGTGAACCCAAACTACTAGTGACCCATTCGAATACAGTTTTGTTGTAATAATCCAGGCCGCGCACTAAACGCGGATTTATCACAAACTCAACGCCTGCGGCTTTTAACCGCTTTTGTAAGCCATCAAAGTCGGCTTTGGATTCATCATCTAAATAATCCAGCAACTGTGGCGCTTTGCCCAGCATCTCCTGCATAGCCGGATTTTTGCTATCCAGTACCCGCAGCGGATTGCTGTACATGCGGCGTAAGCTGTCTTCATCCAGCAGTTCTTTATGCTGTTCTAAATAAGCGACCAAAGCGGCACGGTAATCCGCACGCGCCTGATTCGAACCTAAAGAGTTCAGCTCTAGCGTGACATGAGACGACAAACCTAAACTTTTCCATAAACGGGCACTGAGTAGAATGACTTCGGCGTCAATGTCTGGGCCTGCCATACCAAAAGCTTCTAAACCAAACTGGTGAAACTGGCGATAACGGCCTTTTTGCGGACGTTCATGGCGGAACATTGGCCCCATATACCACAGGCGTTGCTCCTGGTTATACAGCAAGCCATTCTGATTGGCGGCACGCACGCACACTGCTGTGCCTTCAGGCCTTAAGGTCAGGCTGTCACCGTTACGATCGGCAAAGGTGTACATTTCTTTTTCAACGATGTCAGTCACTTCGCCGATAGAGCGCTTAAACAGCTCCGTCATTTCCACTATAGGAAAACGAATTTCTTCATAACCATAGTTGCGTACTGTTTTACGTAAAATCTGTTCCACATACTGCCATGCCGGAGTTTCGGCCGGCAAACAGTCGTTCATGCCACGAATGGCCTGGATATCTTTTGACACGGGTTTTATCTCTTTGTCCAAAGCGGATCATGCAGCAATGCCGCTTAATCCAACTGTTTAATTTCAATCAGGCGTTTTTGCTCTTCCAGATACAGCCGTACCTGGGCTTCTAATTGTTCTGCGACGTTGTTGTTATCGATGCGTAGTTTTTGCCGCTGGCCTTTGAGGTAGAAACCACTCATCCGGTTGGCTCCTGCTACGCCCAAATCGGAGATCAAGGCCTCCCCAGGCCCATTCACTACGCAACCTATCACCGAGACCGTCATAGGGTCGACCACGTCTTCCAGCCGTTGCTCCAACTCATTCATGGTTTTGATCACATCAAATTCCTGGCGGGAGCAGCTTGGACAGGCAATAAAGTTAATACCACGGGAGCGAATACGCAGTGATTTTAAAATATCAAAACCCACTTTCACTTCTTCAACCGGATCAGCCGCCAAAGAGATGCGCAGGGTATCGCCTATGCCCTCAGACAACAGAATACCCAGACCTATTGCAGATTTAACAGCACCGGCACGGGCGCCCCCAGCTTCTGTAATACCTAAATGCAGAGGCTGTTTGATTTGTTTCGCCAGCAAACGGTAAGCACCCACGGCTAAAAACACATCGGATGCTTTGACACTGACTTTAAACTGGTCGAAGTTCAGTCTGTCCAGGATTTCAACATGACGCATCGCCGATTCCACCAAAGCTTCTGGTGTAGGTTCGCCATACTTTTCCTGTAAATCGGCTTCCAGCGAACCACCGTTGACGCCAATACGGATCGGAATATTTTTATCACGCGCCGCTTCGACCACAGAACGGATACGATCTTCCCGGCCTATATTGCCTGGGTTAATCCGCAGACAATCAACGCCGTATTCCGCTACTTTCAGCGCGATACGGTAATCAAAATGAATATCGGCCACCAGTGGAATAGGCGATTGCTGTTTAATCAGCTTAAAGGCTTCAGCCGCTTCCATGGTTGGCACAGACACCCGCACTAAATCAGCGCCTGCTTTGGCAATGGCCTGAATTTGCGCCACTGTGGCGGCTACATCTGTGGTTTTGGTATTGGTCATCGACTGCACTGCAATAGGCGCATCACCGCCTATCAGCACATTGCCCACTTTAATTTGCGTGGACTGGCGTCTTTTAATAGGATTTTCTGCGTAACTCATCAGTTTTGTCCGAGGGTTAACCGGGCGACCCGACCTGTTGGATAGCCTGACAGGTCGATGGCTTCGCCATTAAAGCTAAGAGTGGCGGCGGCTGCGTTACCTAATAACACTTTGATTGGCGCAACACCGCGTAAATTCAGTTGTTCACCCGCCTGACGACTGCCAAACACCAAACGCTTACCTGTCGCATCTACTATATCGACCCAACATTCAGCAGTTAAAGACAGGCTAATAGCAGCCGTCGCTGTTGCATCAACTTCAGTACTGGTTTGGTTTTCGGCAGCGGCGGTAGCAGGCTGCTGACTGGCTGTCTCAGCGTTGACCACAGCAGCGCCCTGCGCTGGCAAAGGCTCTGGCGATTGTCCTTGGCCTTGAACTGGTGTTGTTGCCGCTGGCAACGAAGGTTGCTGCGTTAGGGGCTGTGTTGAGGTCTGCGTTGGGGTCTGATTGTCCACAACAGCTACAGTCTCTGCGCCTGCAGTCGTAGTGCTGGTCGAATTCGTAGCGTTCTGAGTTTCTGGCTCAGTCCCCTGAGTTTGGTCAGCTTGCGTTACAGCAGAGATCACAGTCGGCGCATCTGTGGTTAACGCGTTTTGTGCAGGGGCAGTGTCTGCCTCAGTCTGCTCCAACTGAGTGACAGGTATAGTCTGTTGTGTCGACGCTGTTGACTGGTATGAGGGGGATTCAACAGACGTGCTGTCTTCACTGACCTGCATAGTTTCGTCTGTTTGCGCCATAGGCAAAGCAGAACCTGAGGCTGAACCGCCATAGCGGCTTTGCCAGAAGCCCAGGACCAGCAACACCACAAAAACCGCAATCACAAAATAGGTCACCCACATAAAGCGATTTTCTGTCGCTTCTTTGGCGGTACGCTTGGAGAAACTGCGGGTCAGGCTGGGCACCTGATGCAAGCCTTTCGAGTTACTGCTGTAGATGTCCAGTATGTGCTGAGCTGGTATTTTCAATAATTTGGCGTAGGAGCGCAAATAGCCCCGCACAAAAGTAGAAGACAACTTGGCATCCACCTGATCCTGTTCAATATCCTCGATCAGGCTTCTGCTTAAATTCAGTTGCTGTGCCACTTGGGCTACGGTCAGATTTTGTTGCTCTCTGGCCTGGCGTAGGGTTTGTCCTGCGCTCAATACTGTTACTGCGCTACCAGGCTGCGTTAATTCAGTCGTCATAATTCCAATTGTGCCGGATCTTTTAAGTAGATAAATTGCCCAGCCCTTATCGGGCTTTGCTCAGTTAAGTTGTTCCATTGCAGCAGGCTGGTTAGTTTCACCCTGTAACGCATCGAAATCCGAAATAAGGTATCGCCATACTGGATTTGATAACGTTCTGGTACTTCAATTTGTGGTTCGATCTGCCGGGGTGCTTGTTGTCCAATCCAAAGGATCTGCCCCCTGACTATAGGCTGATTATCACGCAAAGAGTTCCAGCTGATTATATCGCTAATAGTAACACTGTAACGCTCTGCTATGCCATACAAGGTTTCATCTTGTTGTACTTCATGTTGCTGAACCAGAGTTTCAGCCTGACTTTGTGTCTCTGTCGTCCGTTCAGCAGGCACAATCTCTGGTTGTATTGCCACAACTGCGGGTGGCTTTTTCCGGGTGATTTTGATTTTAGGCTGAACTACCCCAGTTTTGCGTTGTTCAGCCGGCTGTTGCAGTAACTGCTGTTTATAGTCTTGTCTGAGTTTACTGAATTCGGACTCGTTCAATTTGCCCTGACTAAACAACAAGCTTTCCTGACTCTGCGGATAAGTGGTCAGCAGTAATTGCTCTGCCGTTTGCATCCTGCTGTAGTCCTGTTGCTCCTGCGCGATCTGATAGCTCAATAACACAGAACGGGGCGAAATTTGCGACGCGTTTTGCATTCTGTCGAGCAGCACCTGGGCTGCTGATAAATCCGTCATCGCATAATGGACAGAAGCTAAATTAAACAAAGCGCTGGGCCTGCTGGCGTTGTGTTTAATGGATAAGTCGAGATAGGACTTGGCTTGAATAAAGTCTTTTTGCTCCAAGCGGCACAAAGCAATATTTTCGTAGCTATCAGCAGCACGGATATAACCAGGGCGGCTGATTGCCTGCAGCAGTAACTGTTCGGCTTGCTGATACTTACCACGCTGGCATAAAAAAGCACCGTAGTTGTTGTAGGAGTCAGCGTTATCAGGCTCGAGATCTATAGCTTTTTGGTAGGATTTTTCAGCAGCGTCATATTCGGCCACCTGCTGATAATAATAGGCCATGGCGTTATGCACTTCGGCCAACTCTGGCGCTAAGCTTTTGGCTTTCTCCAGATTAAACTTGGCCTGAGCATTATCGCCCCTTTGCAGGTAATTAATACCTAAAGCGATGCGGGTACGGGCCGCTTCTTTTTCATCCGTCTTAGGGCGAACCTGGCGGTCACTGCCGACAACAGTAGTCTCAGTGACACAAGCTGCCAATTGTAAACTGAACATAACACAAGCGAACAGCCTGAGTTTTTTCATAGCTATACCAGTGCAATGGAGTGTTACACCATTTTTACTGAAATCTCCTGACCTTTCATCTGTTTTTTTGCTAAACGTTTGGTACGGTCAATCACATCCCCGACCAACTGACCACAAGCAGCGTCAATATCATCACCACGGGTCTTACGCACCATCACCGTATAACCATGTTCCTGCAGCACTTTATTAAAGCGATCGATACGGGAATTGCTGGAGCGTTTGTACGGAGAACCCGGGTATGGGTTAAAAGGGATCAGGTTCACTTTGGACGGCGTGCCTTTCAGCGCCTGTGCCAGTTCATGGGCTTGTTCCATGCTGTCGTTCACGCCATCGAGCATCACATATTCGACTGTGACTTTGTCGTTTGCCCGGGAATCTGTGACATAACGTTTCGCTGCAGCGAGGAATTCTTCCATAGGGTATTTTTTATTCACTGGCACCAGTTCATCACGCAGCGCATTGTTTGGTGCATGCAGAGAAATAGCCAAAGCCACGTCGATACGCTCTTTGAGCATATCTAAAGCCGGCACTACACCTGAAGTACTTAAAGTAACGCGGCGTTTGGATAAACCAAAACCAAAGTCTTCCAGCATCAGCTCCATGGCAGGTACTACGTTATTCAGGTTCAGCAAAGGCTCGCCCATGCCCATCATCACTACGTTGGTCACTGGTTTTTCACCGGTATCACCGTAGCTGCCGATGATTTGCGCCACACGCCAGACCTGACCAATGATTTCAGACACTTTCAGATTGCGGTTAAAGCCCTGCTGAGCTGTGGAGCAAAAGGTACATTCTAAAGCGCAACCTACTTGTGAGGAGACACATAAAGTACGACGGTCTTTTTCCGGGATCCAGACAGTTTCCACTTCCTGACCACCAGACAAGCCCATCACAAACTTGATAGTGCCATCGGCGCTGTCCTGTCGTGTCACCACTTCTGGTGCTGCAATCACAGCTTTTTCTTTTAATTTGTCACGCAACTTCTTGTTGATGTTGGTCATTTTGTCAAAGTCGTCGATGCAGAAATGGTAAATCCATTTCATCACCTGATCGGCTCTGAAGCCTGCTTCACCAATAGAGACAAAAAACTCCTTCATCTGGGCGCGGGTCAGATCAAGCAGATTGACTTTGTTTTCTGTTTGGCTCATTTGGGCTTTCCTCACAACAATAACTTAATAAAAATAGGACAGTTTAAATAGATAGAAAGGGAGCTGTGCTCCCTTTTATCGAATCGTCCATGTAACTCATTCTAAACCTAAGTAATTGGAGTTGCAGCTGCGCTGCCTCTTCAAGAACGACGGTTTAAATAAATTAACGAGTACGTGAACACAACTCAGCTTCAGTGAAGAAGTAAGCAATTTCACGGGCAGCAGAAGCAGCGGCGTCTGAACCGTGCACAGCGTTTTCGTCAATGCTGGCCGCATAGTCAGCACGTAAAGTACCGGCAGCAGCGTCTTTCGGGTTAGTTGCACCCATGATTTCACGGTTTTTACGTACAGCGTCTTCGCCTTCTAATACCTGAACCATCACAGGGCCAGACGTCATGAAAGAAACTAAAGCGTTGAAGAATGGACGCTCTTTGTGCTCCGCATAGAAGCCTTCAGCCTGTTCACGGCTTAAGTGCAACATTTTGGCAGCAACAATGCGTAAACCTGCAGTTTCAAAACGGTGGTAGATAGCACCGATATGGTTTTTCGCTACTGCATCTGGTTTTACGATTGAAAAAGTACGTTCTAAAGCCATGACAGACTCCTGTAATCAAAAGGGTGAATAAATTTAAGGCCGCGAATTATACGCTAAGGAAAATAAAAAACCTATTTTTTCTAAATGGTGCGAATAAAGCTTTTGTGTTGTGATCTGAACCTGCGTTGTAGTGATAAAAAAAGCAGCCTGAAGCTGCTTCTTTTGTAGCAACAGAGCAGTATTAATGGCCTTCGCTGACCATATTGACAGTGTACTTAGGAATCTCGACCACTAAGTCTTCATCGGCAATACGGGCCTGACAACCTAAGCGTGAATCCGGCTCTAAGCCCCAGGCTTTATCCAGCATATCGTCTTCCAGCTCATCGCTTGGGTTCAGCGAGCGGAAACCTTCCCGTACTATGACGTGACAGGTGGTGCAGGCACAGGATTTTTCGCAGGCATGCTCAATCGAAATGCCTGAACGCAGTGCCACATCCAGCACGGTTTCGCCTGTTTTGGCTTCAACTGCCGCACCTTCAGGGCATAATTCGGCATGGGGTAAAAAGATGATTTGTGGCATATCAGACCTCGTCGACCTTATGACCCTGCAATGCGCTGCGGATGGAAATATCCATACGGCGTGCTGCAAACTCATCCGTTATATGATTGGTATGTTCAATAGCCGCTTTAATAGCGGCCGTGTTGTCGCCTTGTTTCACTGTGGCCAGCTCAGCCAAGGCTTGTTCTACATTTAACTTTTCTTCTGCGGTTAAAAGTGCAGCATCCGCTTTTAACGCTGCAGTCACCGCTTCCAGCACACGCTCAGCTTCGACTTGTTGCTCTTTTAACAAACGCAGTTGCATATCCTGTTTGGCGTAGAGCATAGAGCTTTTGATCATGGTCGCGACCTGATCATCAGTTAAACCGTAAGAAGGTTTGACCTGAATACTGGCGCTGACCCCAGTGGATTTCTCCTGCGCTGTGACACTCAATAAACCGTCGGCATCGACCTGAAAGGTCACCCGAATATGAGCGCCACCCGCAGCCATAGCCGGGATATTAGTCAGGTTAAAACGTGCTAAAGAACGACAAGCATCGACAAGTTCACGTTCGCCTTGCAGCACGTGAATCGCCATAGCAGTCTGGCCATCTTTAAAGGTAGTAAATTCCTGAGCACGGGCCACCGGAATAACGGTATTGCGTGGAATGATTTTTTCCACTAAGCCACCCATGGTCTCCAAGCCTAAAGACAGCGGGATCACATCGAGCAGCAAGGTATCGTGGTCCGATTTATTGCCGACCAGTACATTGGCCTGAATAGCAGCGCCTATAGCTACGACTTTGTCAGGGTCGATCGAGGTTAAAGGCTCGGTGTTGAAAAACTCTGCCACAGCACTTCGTACCAATGGTACCCGGGTAGAACCGCCGACCATCACCACCTGCTGAATTTCTTCAATGTCTAAACCTGCATCCCGCAGCACTTGTTTACAGGCACGAATCGTCTTGCGCACTAAGGGCTGGATTAATGCATCAAAATCAGCACGGCTGATCTGGCCTTTAAATTCACCGGAGGCGAGTGGCAACACAAAATCAAGCTGTTCTGTGGCGCTTAAGTTTTCTTTGATTTGGCGGGCTGTCACCAGATACTGGCGCAACTCGGAATGCGACAGTGTGTTTTGGCCCGTTTGCTGTTGCAACCAACTGACTAGGGCGTGATCAAAATCATCTCCACCTAAAGCCGAGTCGCCACCTGTGGCTAAGACTTCAAACACACCCCGCTTTAAACGCAGAATAGAGATATCAAAAGTACCACCACCTAAATCATAAACCGCAACCACCCCTTCCTGACCTGAATCCAGGCCATAAGCTAAGGCCGCTGCTGTAGGTTCGTTTAATAAACGCAATACATTCAGACCCGCCAGTTTCGCTGCATCTTTGGTCGCCTGGCGTTGTGAGTCGTCAAAATAAGCAGGCACGGTAATGACCACACCGGTCAGCTCGCCGCCTAAGGTTTGACTGGCGGTATCGGCTAGGGTCGCCAGAATTTCTGCTGACACTTCGACCGGGTTTTTAATACCCTGAATGGTATTAATCGCCACTAAACCGGATTGATCGACAAGCTCATAAGGGATCTGTTCGGCATCGGCACTGATTTCAGCAAAACCACGGCCCATCAGGCGTTTCACTGACACTATGGTGTTGTGAGGGTCCAACACAGCATCCGCTGCAGCGGCATGACCAACAATAACGCTGTCTTTGGTGTAGCGCACCACAGAAGGCACCATATCCTGGCCTGCTGTATTAAACAGCGTTTTGGCTTCGCCACTGCGAACAGTAGCAACCAGCGAATTGGTGGTGCCCAGATCAATACCTGCGGCTAACTTGTGCTGATGTGGAGCCGCGCTTTGACCGGGCTCTGCAATTTGTAATAACGCCATGCTGCTCTTTAGTCTTGTGTTTGTTGTTCCAAAAGCTCCAACTCTTGCTGCAGCTTAAAGAAAAATTTGAGTTTGCGGATTATATCAGCCGCCTGATGATCATGCTCAGGTGTGTTGGCATCCAGTGCCGATTGCAATTGTCGTAATAGAGCTTTTTTCTGTTGCTGAATTTGCTGGTCGGCTTCATCTATTAAAGCGTCTGGATCCGCCGCATCACTGATCTCAGCCAGTAATTCGCGTAATTCCATTTGCTGCATTAAAAACGCAGGTTCCATAAAGCTGCGCTGCTCGTTACTGATTTTTAAACCCCGTAACGCCAACAAATGTTCCGCACGCAATAACGGCTGCTTTAAGCTGTGATACGCATCATTGATATTGGCGGCTTGTTGCACCGCCATCAGCTTGTCACGCTCAGAGCCTGCGGCATATTTATCCGGGTGGAACTGGCGTTGCAGTTCCAGATAACGGGTGCCTAATTCAGTCAAATCCAGCTCGAACTGAGCTGGCAGATGAAAAAGCTGAAAGTAATTCATCGGCGCCCTTCGTTAAACGGTGAAGCTTTCGCCACAACCACATTCGCCATTGACGTTGGGGTTGTTAAACTGAAACCCTTCGTTTAAACCTTCTTTGACAAAATCCAGCTCAGTACCATCGATGTACACCAGGCTTTTACCATCGACGATCAATTTCAAATCATCCTGTTCAAATACCTGATCATCATCATTTAACTCGTCAACAAACTCCAGCACATAAGCCAGCCCGGAGCAGCCGGTGGTTTTCACACCGACACGCAAACCCAGGCCTTTGCCTCTGTTGGCCAGAAAATTTCTGACGCGATCGGCTGCCGCTGGTGTCATTGAAATCGCCATAACTTAATTCCCGTGACGTTGTTTGTAATCGGCAATGGCTGCTTTGATTGCATCTTCCGCCAAAATAGAGCAGTGAATTTTAACCGGGGGTAAAGCCAGTTCCTGCGCTATATCGGTGTTTTTGATTAAGGCCGCTTCGTCGATGCTTTTGCCTTTGACCCATTCAGTTACTAATGAGCTGGATGCAATAGCGCTGCCACAGCCATAGGTTTTGAACTTGGCATCTTCAATAATGCCCTGGTCGTTAATTTTTAACTGTAACTTCATTACATCACCACAAGCAGGTGCACCCACCATACCTGTTGCGACGCTTGGGTCGTCTTTGGCGAATGAACCTACGTTGCGTGGGTTTTCGTAATGGTCTATGACTTTGTTGCTGTACGCCATGGCTTATGCCCTCTAATCCAGATAATTACTAGTGTGCAACCCAGGCTACACTGCCTAAATCCACGCCGTCTTTGTACATTTCCCACAGAGGTGACATGTCGCGTAATTTACCAATGGCGTCATGCACTATCTTAATGGTGTGATCAATTTGTTCTTCCGTGGTGTAACGGCCGATACTGAACCGGATAGAACTATGTGCCAACTCGTCGGTTAAACCTAATGCACGTAACACGTACGAAGGTTCCAGACTGGCTGAAGTACAGGCCGAACCTGAAGATACGGCGATGTCTTTTAACGCCATAATCAAAGATTCACCTTCGACATAGTTAAAGCTGACGTTGGTAATGCCAGGTACACGTTGCACCGCATCACCATTCAAAAACACCTGTTCTATGTCTTTAATACCGTCTAATAAACGGTCACGTAACACAGCAATACGTTCACGCTCAGCGTGCATCTCTTCTTTGGCAATACGGAAGGCTTCACCCATGGCGACAATTTGGTGGGTGGCTAAGGTACCTGAGCGCATACCGCGCTCATGACCACCACCGTGCGTCTGGGCTTCTAAACGAATACGTGGCTTACGGCGCACATACAAAGCTCCAATGCCTTTCGGGCCGTAGGTTTTGTGACCTGAGAACGACATCAGGTCTACTTTTAACGTCTCTAAGTCGATATCGACTTTACCAGTGGCCTGAGCCGCATCGACATGGAAAATAATGCCTTTGCTGCGGCACAGCTCGCCAATAGCAGCGATATCCTGAATCACACCAATTTCGTTGTTCACGAACATAATGCTGATCACAGTGGTATCAGGACGGATGGCGGCTTCTAATTTATTCAGGTCCACTAAACCATTGGCTTCCACATCCAGATAAGTCACTTCAAAACCTTCACGCTCTAAAGAACGCATGGTATCCAATACCGCTTTGTGTTCGGTTTTAGCCGTGATCAGGTGTTTACCTTTTTTATGGTAAAACTGTGCCGCCCCTTTAATAGCTAAGTTGTTGGATTCAGTCGCACCTGAAGTGAATACAATTTCACGCGGGTCGGCGTTGACTAATTCGGCAATTTGCGCACGGGCAATTTCTACCGCTTCTTCTGCCTGCCAGCCGAATTTGTGCGAACGTGACGCCGGATTACCAAAAGAACCATCCATAGTCAAAAATTGCATCATCTTTTCGGCCACCCGCGGATCAACCGGGGTTGTGGCTGCATAGTCTAAATAAATAGGTAGCTTCATTTTCTGCTCCGGCTTTTGCCTACAACTGGCAACTGACTTCGATTTCAGTTGCTGGATTTTTTAACACACGGCCATCTTGCCGTTTCGCCACTTTTTTCACTTCATTCTGGCGAACCAGTTCACCTAAGGTGATACCGGTGAGGAAGTCTTCGATGCGTTCGCTTAAATCGCTCCACAAGCTGTGGGTTAAACATTTAGCGCCGCTTTGGCAATCAGATTTACCCTGACAACGTGTGGCATCTACGGATTCATCCACTGCGCTGATCACCGCAGAGACCGATATTTGCATCGGGTCTAATCCCAACTGATAACCACCACCGGGACCACGCACGCTGCTGACCAGACCTTGTTTGCGTAAACGGGCAAAGAGCTGCTCAAGATAAGACAGGGATATACCCTGCCGCTCAGAGATATCCGCCAGTGATACCGGGCCAGACTCTGCATGTAACGCAACATCCAGCATAGCGGTCACAGCGTAACGGCCTTTTGAAGTTAAACGCATAACGGACTCCCTGAAACGAATGGCGCAAATTGTACATTCTTGACTGTTTTAGTCAAGTATTAATCCTACCAATTTAGTCAGGTATTATCCGTTTAGGTTCAACTCTTTTTCCGATGAAAAACTCTGCAGCAGGTTAAATAGTCGGGTCAAAAGCCTCGACAGCTTTTTTGCGCTGCTCCGCCGCTTCGCGCTCCGCCTGGATGAAGGCTTCATCTTCGATAGCGATTTCCGGCACTATGTCACAGACATTGCCACCGAGCTTGTTGACGCTCTGGCACAGCTCCGTCACTTTATTGTCTAAAAAGTGCATATGGTCCAGCATGCGCCCCATTGCATTGGCGACTGGATCCGGGTTGTCGCTGGACACTGCATAGGCATCAAAGCCAAACTTCTTTGCCATTTGCTGCCGTTGTTCTGTCAGAGCCATATCCTGTTTGGCCACAATACGCCCCGGAATACCGACCACTGTCGCACCGGGAGGCACATCTTTGACCACCACAGCATTGGAGCCAATACGGGCGGACTCACCGACATACAAAGGCCCTAATACTTTGGCGCCAGCCCCTATCACCACGCCGTTACCTAAGGTGGGGTGGCGTTTACCCGGACTCCAACTGGTGCCACCTAAGGTCACACCGTGATACAAAGTGACGTCGTCGCCAATTTCAGCCGTTTCACCTATCACTACACCCATGCCATGGTCGATAAAAAAACGACGGCCAATTTTAGCGCCCGGATGAATTTCAACCCCGGTCAGCCAACGGGCTATAGTACTTAAAAAACGCGCCAGCCATTTCCAGTTGGCTTGCCACAAGCGATGGTTCATCCGATGCCACCAGATGGCGTGCAAGCCAGGATAGTTCGTCAGTACTTCAAACGCACTGCGCGCCGCCGGGTCCCGCTCGAACACACTTTTAATGTCTTCTTTGATACCTGCAAACATGGTCTAGATCCTATGACTTGGTGGTGCGTTGAATCGAGGCCAGAATACCCCGCAAGATATTCAGTTCCTGATCATCGGGTCTTGAACGGGCAAACAGCCGGCGCAATCTGGTCATCACAATGCCTGGGTGCTGCTTGATAATAAAACCTGTATCGCTCAGGGTTTGTTCCAGGTGGACATAAAACTTCTCCATCTGGTCGATGTCCGGATAAAGAGTTAAATCGGCTTCAGGCGTTTTATCCTGCTGCGCTAAAAAGGCGACCCGTACTTCGTAAGCAATAATTTGCACGGCCATCGCCAAATTCAAGGAGCTGTATTCAGGATTGGCCGGAATACAGACGTGAAAGTTGCACATTTGTAACTCTTCGTTAGTCAAGCCGTTGTTTTCACGCCCGAATACCAAAGCCACAGGTTTTTGGCTGGCCTCCAGTACGGCTTTTTCACCACATTCACGCGGCTCCAGCATAGGCCAGGACAAGGTACGGGAACGGGCACTGGTGCCAACCACTAAACCACAATCGGATATGGCCTGCTCCAGAGTCTCCACCACCTGAGCATTGGCCAGAATATCACTGGCACCTGCCGACAATGCATAAGCCTGACCGTCCGGTAATTCTTTCGGAGATACCAGCACCAGCTTGCTTAAGCCCATAGTTTTCATGGCGCGGGCAACCGAACCTATATTTCCGGTATGAGAAGTACCTACTAACACAATACGGATCTGATCTAACATGCCCACTCCAGCCTAATACACTGTTTCAATTCTGAAGCTATCTTCAGCCCAACAGCACGCTTACCAATTCAAGGGGCAGCATTTTATCACAGCATAAAATTTTTGTTGATTGAAATTTAGCAGTCCAGCCATCCAAAAATCGATAAGCAGACCCGTCGTCCCACAAATATCGCCGCTGGTGATTTCTCACTGCAAAAGCCTTTGTGCTTTGTTACACTAGCGCAGGTTTTTAACTCAGAAGGATCGTGTTATGAAGGCGTTATCGCAATTCGTTTTAGTATCCAGTTTAGTGCTCACTCAGTTTTCTTTTGCCCATGCTGATACCACAGCATTACAGCAGGCGGTACAAAATCCTGCCCGCACAGAAGCCAATAAAGCGCGTGATCAGTACAGACATCCGGTTGAAACCTTGGCTTTTTTTGGGGTGACACCACAAAGTACTGTGGTTGAAATCTCCCCAGGCGCTGGTTGGTATACTGAAATTCTGGCGCCGTTACTGGCCAAAGAAGGTAAATACTATGCGGCACATTTTCCGGCCAACAGCACCTCAGACTATGCCAAACGCAATTTAGCCGCTTTTAAACAAAAACTGGCGTCCGATCCTGTTTATAGTCAGGTCGTAGTCACCGAATTCTCTCCATTGCCTAACCAGCAAGTGGCACCAGCGAATAGCGCTGATGTAGTACTGACCTTCCGTAATCTGCATAACTGGTATATGCAAAAAGGTGAACAAGGCATGATTGATGCGTTTAGTTCTTTTTATGCCGCGTTAAAGCCAGGTGGCGTATTAGGTGTGGTTGAGCACCGTTTACCTGAAGCGAAAAAAACAGCGGACTGGTTAAAGTCGGGTTATTTCCCCCAAAGTCTGGCCATTGAACTGGCGCAAAAAGCTGGTTTTGTTTTAGAGGCCAGCAGCGAAATCAACGCCAATCCTAAAGATACAGCCGATCACCCGGGTGGTGTCTGGACTTTACCTCCGACTTTGTCGCAAAAAGAGCAGGATAAAGACAAGTATCTGGCCATAGGTGAAAGTGACCGCATGACGCTGAAATTCCGCAAACCAGCAGCCAACTAGGCTGCTGTTTGTTTTAGTGACACTGATGTTGAGTATTTGATTGACCTTGTTTGAATAAAATTTCTGGACTGATTAGGGCGAAACTGACGATGAAAGTATTAGTAATAGGTGGTGGTGGTCGTGAACATGCGCTGGCATGGAAAGCTGCACAATCGGCTCATGTGACACAAGTCTTTGTCGCTCCGGGTAATGCAGGTACTGCACTGGAAGCCAATCTGACCAATGTGGCTATTGCCGCAGACGATGTGCCAGCCCTGACTGCTTTTGCCAAAAGTGAAGGCATAGCTTTGACTATAGTGGGCCCCGAAGCCCCACTGGCCAAAGGTGTGGTGGATACTTTCCGTCAGCACGGCCTGGCTATTTTTGGTCCGACTCAGGCTTCAGCTCAACTTGAGAGCTCGAAAGCTTTTGCCAAAGACTTTTTAGCCCGTCATAACATTCCAACTGCGTCTTACGCCAACTTTACTGACATTGAACCGGCCAAAGCTTACGTTCAGGCCAACGGCACTCCAATTGTGATTAAAGCCGATGGTTTAGCCGCAGGCAAAGGCGTAATTATCGCTCAGACCGAAGCTGAAGCTTTTGCTGCGATAGAGGATATGCTCGCAGGCAATAAGTTTGGCTCTGCTGGCAGCCGTGTGGTGATTGAAGAGTTTTTAACAGGCGAAGAAGCCTCCTTTATCGTAATGGTCGATGGCACTCACGCTTTAGCTTTTGCCTCCTCTCAGGATCACAAAGCCCGCGATGATGGTGATAAAGGCCCAAACACTGGGGGTATGGGCGCTTATTCTCCGGCACCAGTAGTAACCCCTGCAGTGCATGAGTGGGTGATGCAGAACGTGATTTACCCTACAGTCAATGGGATGGCGTCTGAGGGCCATATCTACACTGGTTTTCTCTACGCAGGTTTGATGGTAGCACCGGATGGCACCTGCAAAGTGCTGGAGTTTAACTGCCGTTTTGGTGACCCTGAAACTCAGCCTATTATGATGCGTTTACAGTCCGACTTGGTCGAGCTGTGTCAAGCCGCTGTGGAAGGCAAATTAGCTCAGCAAGAGATTAAATTCGACAGCCGCGCTGCTGTCGGCGTAGTGCTGGCGGCTGGAGGTTATCCGGATGAGTACCGTAAAGGGGATGTGATTTCAGGGTTACCGACAGAGGACAGCCGTGAAGCCAAAGTATTTCATGCGGGTACTGTGTTAAAAGACGGTCAGGTATTAACAGCTGGTGGCCGCGTACTCTGCGCTACGGCTTTAGGTGTGAATGTAACGGCTGCACAAAAAGCGGCCTATGAGCTGACCGATAAAATACAGTGGGATGGCGTATTTAGCCGTAGAGATATAGGGTATCGTGCAATCAAACGTGAAAACAGCTAACTACCCGCTGTACTTGAAGCTGCAATCTTGTTGATTGCAACATCAATTACTCAGGATATTGTTTTATCTTTAAGGCGCCGTTCGGCGCCTTTTTGCTATTCACAGCAATTTCATACGAAATTCAACGATTTATCCTTGTAGATTTTTCTCACTGCCTTAGGCTGTACACATCTGTGTTTTTGCCCCTGAATTAAAGGACTCTTTGAATGAAACTCTCTGTATTTACCTTATTGGTGCTGACTGCCGTATCATTTGGTGCGACCGCCACTTGTCAGATTGAAACTCCTGTTTCTGCTATTCAGGGCGAAACGAAACAAAGCCCGTTGCTGAACAAAACAGTCTCTACTTCCGGAGTAGTCACAGCTGTCTTGTATCCAGATAGCAAAGCAGCAGGGATGCTGCTGCAAAGCCTGACCCCAGATAACAATCCAAAAACCAGTGAGGCTTTGTTGATTGCCGATCAAGCTCTGGTACAAAAAGTAAAGCCGGGCCAACTTTTAGAAGTAAAAGGCAAGGTTGTTGAACTTAATGGCATGACAGCTTTGGTAGATGTATCAAGCTCGGTTTGTGGCCAACAAGCTGCGCCACAACCTGTCACAGCAAAAGTGCCTGTTCAGTCGAAGCAAGACTGGGAAGCGCTGGAAGGTCAGTATTTGTCTTTTCCACAGCAACTAGTGGTCAATGACACTTATGGCTTGTCCCGTTATGGCGAAGTGTTGTTAGCCGATAAAAGACTCTGGGTCGCGACTGAATTATACAGACCGGGCAAAACGGCTAATACGTTTGAACAACAACAGCGTTTAGCTGAGCTGATTTTGGACGATGGTATTTTTAAGCAAAACCCTGATCCTGTGATTTTTCCGGATGGCAACTTATCGGCCGGCAATACAGTGCGTGTGGGAGATACAGTACACAATCTGCAAGGCTACCTGATTGAAACTAAACAAGGCTATCGTTTAGTTGCAGCACAGGTGCCTGATTTTAAGGCCAGTAATGCCAGAGCTGAAGCGCCAAAAGCTAAAGCTGCGGATCATATCCGAGTCGCCAGTTTTAACGTGCTGAACTTTTTTACCGGTGAAACCGCAACTAACCCTTTCCCTACCCGTCGTGGTGCTACTGATGCCAATGAGCTCAAACGCCAGCAAGCCAAAATGATAGCGGCTTTATCCCGGATGGATGCTGATATCATCGGCTTGCTGGAAGTTGAAAATAATGGTTTTGATAAGCGCAGTGCTTTAGCCACTCTAGTGCGTGAGCTGAATAAAACTTTAGGTGAGGAGCGGTATGCTTTTGTTAAACCAGAGGCTTCACAAGGCAATGATGCGATTAAAGTGGCTATTATCTATAACCAGCAAAAAGTAACAGAAGCAGGCAAAGCGGCGGTGACAGCGCAAGGGCCTTTTGCTTATGGCTCACGTCCACCGCTCGCACAGAGCTTTCAAGCCAAAAACACTTCCACCACTTTTACGGTCAGCATCAATCATTTTAAATCCAAAGGCAGTTGCCCGGAACCACAGTCTGGCATTGTTGATAAAGCCAATGCTGATCATAACGATGGTCAGGGCTGCTGGAACCAATCCCGTGTTGAAGCGGCTAAAGCCTTAACGGCCTGGTTGCAGACTCAACCTACAGGGGTCAATACACCACATCAACTGGTGATAGGTGATTTAAATGCCTATCGTCAGGAGGATCCGATTTATACACTGGAACAGGCAGGTTGGGTGCATTTGGCACCAACCGGTGACGCGGGTCATTATTCTTATGTTTACAAGGGCCGCACAGGTTCTTTGGATCATGCCCTTGCCAGCAAAAACATGGCGAAACAACTGACTCAATTCCAGCACTGGGCTATCAATGCCGACGAGCCCGCCGTATTGGATTACAACACAGAGTTTAAATCAAAAGCTCAGCAACAAAGTTTGTATGCACCGGATCCATTCCGTTCATCAGATCATGACCCGGTGCTGATTGACTTTAAGTTTTAAACCTTACAGACAAAAGCCAACTGACTGCGCTCTTTATTGAGCGCAAAACGGCTGATTTCAGTGCCACAGTCTTTGGATAAATCCAACCATAAAGACCAGCCTTGGCTGCCTGATGACTGCCACTGATAAATTTTGCTGCCAGCAGACACCAGTAAAGTATCTGCCGACCACCAGACCAAATCCTGTCCCCCTGCCGGCAGCGCCAGTTCGGTTTGTGTTGTGGTTTTTGTTTTTACATCATAAAAACTTAAATACAGTTGCTGCTGTTTCACTTCAGTGAAAAACCCTTTCTGAGTACCAGGCTGCCAGCTTAAAGCCCGCCCTACGCCAGTCGCCAGCGTGGTCAGCTCTCCGTTTTTATCCAGATAGCGCACAGTGTGGTTGTTTTCTTGGTCGCCCAGAATAAACAACAACAGATCCTGATCAGGCCCCCAGGCATGATACCCCACCCCCTTAGGGTTGGCGTTGAGCACACTGGCGTTGCCCTGCCAGTCCACTTTCCATAATCGTTGTGTTTGGTCCGCTTCGACCACCACCACAGAAACACCTGAACCATCCGGCAATAAAGTCGGTGAGTATTCACTTAAGGCTGTTTTTGTGAGTAAATCCTGTGTTTTATCAGCGATATCATAACGGCCGATATCGGTTTGCACTGCTGTACCCAAACCTTGCTCCAGGGTAAAAAATAAGCTTTTTCCGTCCGTACTAAAAGCAGGCTGATTGATGTACGTTGTAGTGTTATTGATTTTCACGCTGTTAGACACAGACAAATCTTTCGATAAATCAGTCAGATATAAATTGTATTGCGGTAAGGCAGCGGCGACAGGCCACACCATAACAGCCAAAGCAACAGAGAGTAGTCGCACTTGATAGTCCTTGTCAGTTAATCAGCACCAGTGTTATGACGGTGCTTGCAGTCACCTTACTTTATCCTTTATGGTAGTCGGCTGACAATCAACACAGCCTGGCTTTTATGTCTCACAAAAATCCTATTATTGCGGTCACAGGTTCTTCAGGTGCAGGCACCACCACCACCATCAGCGCCTTTTCCCATATCTTTCGCAGTCTTGGTATAGACGCTGGTTTTGTTGCAGGAGATTGTTTTCACAAATACAGCCGACCAGAGATGGATCTGGAGATCCGTAAAGCCAAAGAACAAGGCAAACATATCAGCTACTTTGGCGCTGAAGCCAACGATTTCGCCGCTTTAGAAGCACTATTCGCCAGCTATGCCGAAACGGGCACCGGCAAAGTGCGGCAGTATTTACATACCTTCGATGAGGCCGTGCCTTATAACCAATTACCCGGCACCTTCACCCCATGGCAGGACTTGAGACCCAATACGGACTTATTGTTTTATGAGGGTTTACACGGCGGCGTAGTGACGGAACACAACAATGTAGCGCAGCATGTGGACTTGTTGATCGGCATGGTGCCTATAGTCAACTTAGAGTGGATCCAGAAAATCATCCGCGACACCTCTGAGCGGGGCCATAGTCGTGAGGCGGTGATGTCAAGCATAGTGCGCAGCATGGACGATTACGTGAATCAAATTACCCCGCAATTCTCCCGCACTCACATTAACTTCCAGCGGGTACCTACAGTGGATACTTCGAATCCATTCAGTGCGAAAGATATTCCGTCATTAGATGAAAGCTTTGTGGTGATCCGTTTTCGTGGTATCAAACATGTCGATTTCCCCTATTACCTGCAAATGATTAATGGCTCTTTTATGTCGCGGGTCAATACGCTGGTGGTGCCGGGAGGCAAAATGAATCTGGCAATGGAGTTGATTTTAACGCCACTGGTGGAGCAGTTGATGATTAAAAGGCGCCAGGCGAGGGGGCAGATTAACTGGCTAGAATAATTAGCCTTCGTACTTGAAGCTGCAGCTTTGTTGCCTGCAAGCTCTCGCCCCAGTAATTCTGAGAAAAACCGCCAGACATGACTGGCGAGTTCTCGGGTCAAACCAATTCCACATAGGCGAACTATGCTCCTGGGGTCTCACGCTCTTGTCGCCACCCTGCAACTCCAATTACTTTGGGTATGAAAGGGGCAAATCACATTTTTAAATGCTTATTCCATTTCCGGTAAATTGCGGCCGTAGAAAATTTCCCGCATTTCACGTTTTACTTTTTTGTTGATCACTTTACGTTGTGCCTCATCCAGTTCATCCACCCCGGTACCAAACAAGTAGTTGTTCAAATCGTATTCTTTGAGCATCATTTTGGTATGGAACAGGTTTTCCTGGTACACATTGACATCCACCATCTGGAAGGCATTTTTGGTCTGCTCATCCATGAAGTTCTGAATCGAGTGAATAGGATGGTCGATGTAATGCTTGACCCCATTGATATCCCGGGTAAAACCACGCACCCGGTAGTCTATCGTCACTATGTCTGACTCAAAGCTATGGATCAGGAAATTCAAGGCTTTGAGTGGAGAAATCAAACCACAGGTTGAGACTTCAATGTCAGCACGGAAAGTGCAAATACCGTCATGCGGATGCACCTCAGGGTAGGTGTGCACACAAATGTGGCTTTTATCTAAGTGAGCCACCACTGAATCTGGCAAAGGACCAGGATTTTCAGAGTTGTCCGGCGAACCCTCTATAGGCTCCTCGCAGACCAGAATAGTCACGCTGGCACCTTGTGGGTCGTAATCCTGCCGGGCAATATTTAAAACATTAGCGCCGATAATATCCACTACTTCGCTGAGGATATCGGTCAGACGGTCGGCATTGTATTGCTCATCGATGTAGGAAATATATTCCTGACGATGCTGCTCAGTCTGGGCATAACAAATATCGTAGATGCTGAAACTCAGGCTTTTGGTCAGGTTATTGAACCCATGCAGTCTTAGTTTTTCAAAAGGTTTTACCACGTTTTCTTACCTCACTAGTCGGCGCCAAAGTCCGGTATATACCCGTTGTCCTTGAAGCTGCGGCTTTGTTGACTAGGCCCTCTCGCCCCGGTCACGTAGGTTAACTATGCTCCCGGGTTTCGAAGCCTTGTTGCCTCAGCGCAACTTCACCTGTCTTGGGTATAGAACTACAGCACCTATGCAATCTTTATTCAGCCGCAGGCTGCACTTCGGATTGTTTCACACTAAACGAATGGGTCACTTCAACACTTTGTGACAACATGATGGACACTGAGCAGTACTTTTCCGCCGACAGATTCACCGCTTTTTCCACATGCTTTTCGCTGACATCAAAACCAGTCACGACAAAATGCAGATGAATTTTGCTAAAAACACGGGGAATAGTTTCTACACGCTCAGCCGTTAGAATCACTTCGCAATCCGTGACCTGCTGTCTGGCTTTTTGCAAAATACTGACCACATCCACAGACGAACAGGCCCCTGCTGCCATCAACACCATTTCCATAGGGCTGGGGGCTGCGCTACCTTCTTTATTGGCATCAAATACTACATTGTGGCCACTATCAGAACGGCCGATAAAAGTCTGATCACCGGCCCATTTTACGCTGGCTTGCATAGAAGATCCTGTTGTCCGCATTAAAGGTTGGCTATTTTACGGAAAACAGTCAGATGAGGCTAGCGAAGATTAATCCATCAAATCTGCGATGGCGTTATCAAACAAATTTTTAATCAGCAAAGATATTTCCTGGATAAGCTCAGTCTGCTGTGCCGTAGCAGGTTGTTCTAACACCGATGCAAGAACTTCCTGAAAATCATACAAAATACCATCGACTTCACGCACTATCATGCTGCGATGGTTCATCTCCAGCTCAGTGTGTTGAGTACAGAGCTGAATAATTTGTTCTGCGATGGACTCTTCCAGCACTTCCCCCAGAGTTTTAGCTCCGGCAATGATGGGACCACGTTGTTCGAACAACGACAAATGCTCCGTCAGGAACTGGATCAGATGCTCATAGCCGGGTTTATCAGTAACCATACAAAAAGGACACCTATAGTGCACAACGCAGAAATTCAACTCTCTGAGCATGGCACAAAAGCACAGACAAGTTGTAGTTAAGTGAGTGTCATTTAAGCAAATTTTGTTTCATAAAACAAATCGGGGCTATGCCCCGATTGAAATAAAACTAAAATACGCCTGTGATCCGGATCAGAAACTTAGTCCCGGTGATAACTGTTCTGGTAACTGTAACTGTTCCAGCTCCACGGAAGCGACAGGATAAGCACAATAATCCGCCGCATAATAAGCACTGGCTCTGTGATTACCACTGCCGCCTATACCACCAAAAGGCGCGGCTGAGCTGGCTCCGGTAATAGGCCGGTTCCAGTTGACAATACCAGCACGGATTTTGCGGAAGAACAACTGATACAAATCAGCATCATCCGACAACAACCCCGCAGATAAACCAAAACTGGTGGTATTGGCTGCTTTGATCGCATCATTGAAGTCAGCGAAACGGAAAACTTTTAGCAGCGGGCCAAAATGCTCTTCATCCGGCATATCCACGACCTTGCTGCAATCCAGAATACCAGGGCTTAACATCGCCGGGCTTTGCGGCTGTTGCTGCATGGTCAGCAGCACGCTGGCGCCACGTTCTATTAAATCCTGCTGGGCTTTGAGCATGCCTAAAGCGGCTTTTTCAGAAATCAAAGTGCCCATAAATGGCTGCTCTGCATCATCATACAGCCCTACTTTTAAGGCTTTAGTCACTTCAAGCAGACGTGCCAGTATCGCATCGCCTTCAGCCCCAACAGGTAAATACAAACGACGGGCACAAGTACAACGCTGACCGGCGGAGATAAAAGCCGACTGAATAATATCGTGCACAGCAGCATCAATATCGTTGACCTTTTGCACAATCAGAGGGTTATTTCCCCCCATTTCCAGCGCCAGAATTTTATGCGGCTGACCGGCAAACTGCTGATGTAAATAATGACCAGTGCCAGAACTACCGGTAAAAAATAATCCATCAATGCCCGGATGAGTTGCAATGGCTTTGCCTGTCTCCACCTCGCCTTGCAGCAAATTCAGTACCCCGGCAGGTAAACCGGCTTTTTGCCATAACTGCACTGTCAGTTCAGCGACTTTTGGCGTCAATTCACTGGGCTTAAATACCACTGTATTACCAGCCAACAAAGCTGGCACTATGTGTCCGTTGGGTAAATGTCCGGGGAAATTATAAGGCCCAAATACGGCCACAACTCCATGAGGCTTATGCCGTACCCAGGCCTTACCTTGTGGCATAGGATTTTCTTTCACCCCGGTTCGCTCCTGATAGGCCCGGGCAGAAATATCAATTTTACCAATCATAGCCGCGACTTCGGTACGGGTTTCCCACAAGGGTTTCCCTGTCTCTTCGGCAATACACAACGCGAGTTGCTCTTTGTGCTCAGTCAACTGGGTGGCAAAGGCACGGGCTATCTGTAAACGCTCGTCAAAACTTAACTCGCTCCAGTATTCAAAAGCCGCTCTGGCAGCCTCAATAGCACTGTTCACCTGAGCTGCGTCTGCACTCTGGCCTTGCCAAATCACCTGCTGTTTTGCCGGATTTAATGAACTAAATAAGCGCCCTGCACCTTGTTGCCATTGGCCATTGATCAATTGCACTGCTGATGTTGTCATTGTTGTTATCCGCTAAAAAATTAAATCCGTGCTAAACGCACCCAATCGCCATTACTGACCTGCAACAGTTCTGCACATTCAACAGGCAAGGTCACTATGTCACTATCCTCTTCTAACTGCAGATACAGCCAGGTGGCTCTAAAATCCTGCAATTTGGTGTTGGACACCATATAAGGCTGACCGGCACTGACAGGACCAATCTGAACTTGTAACCTGCGACTACTGCGCACGGTACGGATATGTTCCACCTTGGCTTCAACTGTTGGGCCTGCGTCAAAAATATCGACATAACCTGTGTTGGAAAAACCTTCCGATTGCAGCAAGGCTAAAGCGGGCCGGGTTTTTTCATGCACTTTACCAATCACAGCCTGCGCTTCTTTGCTAAGTAAACTGACGTATATCGGATACTTCGGCATCAGCTCAGCGATAAATACCTTCTGGCCTATACCAGTCAGATAATCTGCAGTCGGAAAATCAACCGAAAAGAAACTGTCCTGTAACCACTTCCAGAATGGCGAGTGACCATCCTCATCCGACACACCACGCATTTCAGCGATGACTCTGTCGGCAAAACGTGAGCGAAACTCGGCGATAAATAAAAAGCGGAATTTCGATAACAAACGACCATTATTTTTTTTGCGGCAGGATTCGCGTAAAAACAAAGTGCAAAGCTCAGAAACCCCAGTGTAATCATTACAAAGTGTCAGAATATCGACCGGGTTATAGACGCCAAGAGCACGGGAGGTATGCACCACTTTACCTAAATGGTAGTGATAAAACGCATCGTCCAGCCCTACCGCCGCTTCAATAGCACTGGTGCCGACCACAGCGCCGGTTTCGGGGTCTTCCAGCACAAACAGGTAACCCTCATCACCAGGTTTATCGACTTTTTTGGCAAAAGAAGCCTCAGAGCGGCTGATTTTACGCTGTAACAACTCATCATTGACGGGCAACGAAGTAAAGCCATGACCTGATTCGACAGCAATGTCGTACAGTTCCGGATAATCTTCGGCTCGGATTGGGCGAATGACCATCATAGTCGCTTACTCCAGTTAATTTGCTTCAGAGCGCCCGATCATGGCGGGCGCTTCATTTTTTGCTGTATTGTGGTTGTAGTCAGACAGTGCAGAAGGCCGCAGTTCAGCCTTGTTTCACTTGTGCTACGGCTTTTTCAAAACGCTTCATCCCTTCGATAATGTCTGCTTCAGGGATCACTAATGAAGGGGCAAAACGGATCACATCCGGACCTGCCACCAGAGCAAATAACCCCTGATCGGCAGAAGCCAGGAAAAAGTCGCGTGAACGGCCTTTAAACTGATCATTCAGTACGGCGCCAAGTAACATGCCCTGACCACGCACTGTGCTGAATACCTGATGTTTTTCATTGATGGCCGCCAGTTCGCGACGAAATAGTTTTTCCCGCTCCAGCACACCATCTAACACTTCAGGCTGGTTGATGGTATCCAAAGCAGCTTCAGCGACAGCACAAGCCAGTGGATTACCGCCATAAGTACTGCCGTGCGTCCCGACTTTTAAATGGCTGGCAATAGCAGTTGTGGTTAACATGGCTCCCACAGGGAAACCCCCACCTAAAGATTTAGCCGTTGTCAGAATGTCGGGCACTACATTAGTGTGCATATAGGCATAGAGTTTACCGGTACGGCCTACGCCGGATTGCACCTCATCGTAAATCATCAGAGCGTTAAACTGATTACACAGATCTCGCACGCCTTGCAGGAATGCCGCATCGCCCGGAATAATGCCACCTTCGCCCTGTAAAGGCTCCAGGATCACCGCACAGGTATTGTCTGACATCAGAGCTTTGAGGCTGTCGAGGTTGTTGTATTCAGCGTGATCTATGCCACCAGGTTTAGGGCCGAAACCATCGGAATACGCCGCCTGACCACCGACTGTGACCGTGAAAAAAGTACGGCCGTGGAAGCTTTTACCAAATGAGATAATTTGCTGTTTTTCTGAACCAAACTTATCCAACGCCCAACGCCGTGCCAGTTTTAATGCCGCTTCGTTGGCTTCAGCACCCGAGTTGGCAAAATAAACTTTTTCGGCAAAGGTACTGTCGACTAACTTTTGTGCCAGTCGTAGCGCCGGCTCGTTGGTCATCACATTGCTTAAGTGCCATAATTTATCCGCTTGCTCTTTTAAGGCGGACACTAAAGCCGGATGGCAATGCCCCAACGCATTGACCGCTATCCCGCCTGCAAAATCAACGTATTCACGCCCAGCTTGGTCCCAGACACGAGAGCCCTGACCACGGACCGGAATAATAGGTGCCGGTGCATAGTTTGGAACCATAACTTCATCAAAAAGTGCGCGGGTGACCTGAATATGTTCTGCCATTTTTTACCTCTGCTGCCATAAAAGTCCGCAGTTTAATCTGGCTGCTTTTTCAGCGGAAAAACGTCGGACGGAAATCGATACTTCATCGCATTATTACAGATAAAAAATGAAAAGTCTTGCGTTCAAAACGGCTAAAAGCCTTGATAAATAAGGCTTCCAGATAGTTTTGCATAGGATGTGAATAACTAGTTATTCGCCTAACTGAGGAAACAGCGCAGAAAAACCTCGAGCAACGAATGCCGCTGTTGATCTGCCCTGTTTTTTAGCGCAACAGAAGCACTGTTGAAAAAAACTGCATGTTTATTGATTAATTTTTTTTAAATTATTCAAAAGACAACTTTTTCAGGTCCAATCCGGCCAACATTTTGCGCATTTCATTGTGGATACCAGCATCATTTAAAGCTTTATTAGCCTCTTCCACGTCCAGACGCTGCTCCTGAATTAAAAACTTCACCTGCACATAGGTATCGGCCTGTTTCACCGCTCTGGTTAAATCCATGCAGCTACTCAATGCCGTCTGATCCGCGATCTGATCCAGAATAGCAGCCAGCGGCATACGTTTAAGCTGCCAGCGAGCAATCAGATCGGCACTGATGATACCGGCAAATTCTTCAATACTGCTGGATAAGAACCCCGCATCGGCATCCAGGGCCTCCAGAGCGTCCGTCAGTTCAGTATCACGGGCATCTCGGGCACGCAACAGTTCAGTACGTTTGACCTGAGCATAACTGCGCAGGTAGTTGCGGATCACCACCATATGGCCCATGGTCTGAAACATGGCCGCGCA
Source organism: Rheinheimera mesophila (assembly GCF_000986865.1). Taxonomy (GTDB): domain Bacteria; phylum Pseudomonadota; class Gammaproteobacteria; order Enterobacterales; family Alteromonadaceae; genus Pararheinheimera; species Pararheinheimera mesophila. The sequence goes on along the minus strand of NZ_LAVS01000003.1, from coordinate 78,019 downwards.
AAAGGCAACAAAACCATTCAGACCTTGGGAATCCGCGATAGCTCGCGCCGCTATCGCTGTGGCTAAAGAGTAATCCCAGATCTTCACTTTAAACTGGACAAAAGGTTCAGTGGAATGCGGAATACAATGGCGAAACGCATACACAGGGACCAGTGACTGCAAGGCCTCCACGCCTAAAAAACGCAAGGCGGTTTTAATATCTTTCACCAGATTGCCTGAACTGGTTTTATTGCGGTAACGGGGCTGATTGACTAAACGCAGCACGTCCTCTTTTAACCAATCGACATTGCTGATCAGCGGGTCCAATTGGTTTAAGGTCACGGCTTTTGCACTCAACGCATCAAGTAAAGCCGGGAAATTAGGGCCTAAATCAAACAGGGAGCTACTGACCACTTCGATACTGCTCAAACGCTGCATCAATTCTTGTGCAACTTCGTCATGTAAATGGGCCTGGGTAAAATCGAGAAAAATCTTTTTTGCGTTTTCACCAGACTGCCGGGCTTCCAGAGCCTTCCGCTCTACTTCCAGCATCTGGCGATTGCCTGTGTCTTGTTGCTGGTTTTTTAAGTAACGCAAGCGCTTCTGATTCGGGTCAACGCCGATCAGATTATCTATAAACAATTGCTCCAGTGAGGAGGAAGACAAAGACATAACTACCCTTTACTCCTGTGTGTACACAGCTTATTTATCATTATTGTTCAGGCCTTTGCACAATGTCAGAAAATTCTGTAATAACTGATGTCCTTGCTCAGTTAAAATTGCCTCAGGATGAAATTGCACTCCATACAAGGGCAGCTTTTTATGCGACAACGCCATAATTTCCGCTTCATCTGATTCTGTCCAGGCTTCAATACTGAACTCATCCGGCAGCGATTCTTTTTGCACAACCAAAGAGTGGTAGCGAGTGACGCTTAACGGGTTATTCAAACCTGCGAATAAATCTCTTTGCTGATGCTTAATCAGGGAATTCTTGCCGTGCATCACAGTCTGAGCCCGCACGACTTTGGCACCGAACACCTGAGCTATCGCCTGATGCCCTAAGCACACGCCGAGAATTGGCATCCGTCCGGCGAAATGCTCAATAGCAGCCAGTGAAATACCGGCCTGATCAGGACTGCACGGGCCTGGTGATATCACCAGGCTGGAAGGCCGGATCGCTGCTATTTGCGTCAGGCTGATTTCATCATTACGACGCACCACAACCTGCTCACCCAACTCAGCAAAATACTGAACTAAATTGTAGGTAAAAGAATCGTAATTATCTATCAATAAAATCATAACAATCCGGCTTTTACAGCATTATTCCACGCAACTATCTGTCGCAACCTGACTAATGGACGTTGCAACAAGACCCACTGGTATTGAGGCCCTGCTCACAGCATTGAAGTATCAGCTCGGGGCAGAGGTACGACATCCATACCGCACTATCTTCAACTCCAACGGCGTTAGGCTGGTAAGACAAAACCTACGGCATCATAGACTTTTCCGAGGGTCACAGCCGCACGAGCTCTGGCCTCGGTTGCACCTTGTTTTAATACCTGCGCCATCAGAGTCTGATCCTGACGGATTTGATGGAATTTAGCCTGCACGGGCTCCAGTAAGGCAATAACAGCATCTGCCACATCAGTTTTTAAGTGGCCATACATTTTACCTTCATACTCAGCCACCAGACTGTCAATCGACTTGCCGGTCACACCGCTTAAAATACTCAGCAAATTGGCAACACCTGCTTTGTTTTCCAGATCATAAGCGACACGAGGTGGATCCTCAGAATCTGTCATGGCTTTTTTGAATTTTTTACTGATCATCTTTGGATCTTCCAGCAAACCGACAAAATTCCATGGATTCTCATCCGACTTGGACATTTTTTTCGTCGGTTCCTGCAAACTCATTACCCGGGCTGCGACAGTCGGGATATAAGGTTCTGGTACAGTAAAAATATCACCGTGTAACGCATTAAAACGATTGGCTATATCGCGAGCCAGCTCCAGATGTTGCTTCTGATCATGCCCCACCGGGATTTGATGCGCGTTATAGACCAGAATATCGGCGGCCATCAGCACAGGGTAAGTAAATAAACCGGCATTGACGTTATTGGCATGGCGCTCGGATTTGTCTTTAAATTGCGTCATACGGCTAAGTTCGCCGAACTGGGTGTAGCAATTTAAAATCCAGTTCAACTGACTATGCTCAGGCACATGCGACTGCATAAAAACACTGGAACGGTTCGGATCTATGCCACAGGCCAAATACAAGGCCAGACTGTCTAAAGAGGCATTGCGTAAAGCAACAGGATCCTGCCGAACAGTAATGGCATGCAAATCAACGATACAGTACAAACAGTCATAGTCATCCTGCATCTTGTCCCACTGCCGCAAAGCACCAAGATAATTACCAATGGTAAGCTGGCCTGAAGGCTGAGCACCACTTAAGACTATAGGTTTGGCCTTTGGTGCAATGGATTTTGACTCTGACATCTATCTTTCCTGTTCTAAACTAGAGATGGCATCTGGTAGCAGAGAAAAACACTCCAACACCAGATCCGGATTACTATGCGCTATCGGTTGGCCGTGATTATACCCGTAGCTCAGCGCAATAACAGGCATACCAGCAGCACGGGCGGCAAATATATCGTTTTCGGAATCTCCGACCAGCAAAATATCCGCCGTTGACACCCCTTGTTGTCTGGCCAGAGCTAACAGCATGTCAGGTTCAGGTTTGGCTTTAGCGACATCATCAGCACACCAGAGCGCGGAAAAAAAACGCGCGATCCCCATGTTTCGTAGCAAAGGAGCCGTAAATTGCCGGGGTTTATTGGTCACTACCGCCAAAGGATAACGCTGGCTTAAGCGGGCTAATACTTCAGGCACCTGATCAAACAGGCGGGTCGCTGCCCCATTCGTTTGCTGATAAAACTCAACAAATAGTTGCTGAGCCTGTTCAAACTCGCTGACATCATAGTGGTCCGGACAGAGCTCCCCAGTTAGTGCTCTTTGGATCAGCACAGCCATACCATTGCCCAGCCATTGCTGCACCTGAAGCAAGCTGACGTGCGCTTTGCCTAAGCTTGCCATCATTTGATTTAAAGCGGGCAAAATATCAGGCGCACTGTCTACTAAAGTGCCATCTAAATCAAAGGCTACCAAGTGAAATGGCCGCACTACTTCACTCCAGCCAGTTCAGCTCTCATCGCCTTGATCACCTGTTGGTAGTCGCTTTGGCTAAAAATAGCTGAGCCTGCGACAAAAGTATCAGCACCGGCTTCGGCTATCTCACGGATATTTTCAACTTTAACACCACCATCAATTTCCAGCCGAATAGGCAAGCCACTCTGATCGATAATGTGCCGGGCCTGTTGCAGCTTTTGTAAGGTCGCCGGAATAAAAGACTGACCGCCAAAACCCGGATTGACCGACATCAACAGCACTAAGTCTACTTTATCCAACACATAATCTAAGTAGGTGAGAGGTGTCGCCGGATTAAATACCAGACCGGCCTGACAGCCATGCTGGCGAATGAGCTGCAAAGTGCGATCGACATGCTTCGACGCTTCCGGATGAAAACTGATGATCGAAGCCCCGGCCGCTGCAAAAGCAGGGATCAGGCTGTCAACGTTTTCTACCATCAGATGCACATCCACCGGGGCAGTGATGCCATAACTGCGCAAAGCGCTGCAAATCATAGGACCAAAAGTTAAATTCGGTACATAGTGATTGTCCATCACATCAAAATGCACTACATCAGCTCCCGCCTGCAGAACACGGCTGACATCCTCGCCCAGACGGGCAAAATCTGCAGATAAAATTGACGGAGCTATCCAATTCGGTTGACGCATCTGATCTCCAAACACCAGTATGAGAAAGCAAAACCCAGACTTTACTGAATCATCAGAGAAAAATCATCTTTGCCACCAGTAGCTTATGCACAATAAACAGGCAATAACGCACCAACTTTGCACACAAATCATAAAACCCTGCGCCAATTTTTGTGTATCCACATGATTTAATTATAAATATTACGATGGCACAAAAAATGGACAGTAATAGCGGGAACTCATAGATAAGGGCAAATAAAATGACAAAAAAAGTAACACTGGGATCAAAAGCAACAGGTAAATCAATTCGCCGCAGCCTCATCGCATTATGTATTGCAGGCAGCAGTTTCGGTGTGGGTGCGGCCAGCCTGACTGGTAACGTCGCATTGACCTCTGATTATTTATTCCGTGGTATCTCGCAGACGGATGAAGGCCCGGCGGTGCAGGGTGGTTTTACATTAAGCGGTGAATCAGGTTTTTATTTGTCAACCTGGGGGTCAAATATCAAGTTCGGTGAAGGCAGTATGGAACTGGATATTTTAGCGGGCTGGACTGGCGCTCTGAATGATAGCTGGAATGTTGACGTTGGTGTGATGCAATACCGTTATCCAAAAGGCGACAACGCTGTTGATGAGTTTAACTTTTACGAAGGTTACGCCAAGTTTTTCTATGACAGCTGGACCTTAGGCGTGGCCTATTCACCTGATTATTTTGGCACTGGCGTCGACGACTATTACTACCTGTCAGCAGACTACAAATACAGTCTGGTAGAAAATATTGCCCTGGATTTACACTTTGGCTATAACGCTTTTGAAGACGAAGCAGAATTTGAAACCTTTTTGGCTGCAGGTCCTGTTGACAGCGATACCTACATTGACTGGAGCATTGGCTTTAGCACCGAAGTATTAGGCGCGGGCCTGTCTCTGAAATATGCCGATACAGATATTGATGGCTCGGCTGAATGTAATTTATGTGATGGCCGTGCTGTCCTGACTATCAGCAAAACCTTCTGATCCGGTGCAAGGGGCAAAGTGTCTGACTTTGTCCCTTTGGGTTGTCTGACTGCGTTGAATTTACATCAGCATAAAGTGACTTTTGTCACTACCCGGCTAAGTTATAAACTTGTAACTTGTTGTCAACTTGAGTATCATCCAGCACATAATTCAACCAGTTGAGGTTCGTATGAAGCAACTAGCAAATCGCAAAGTAGTGTCCGTTGTGGTCATTAGCTTGTGTCTTGGTATTTTTGCGCATCAACACACAGCCTCGACCACTGAGTTATGTCAGGCGGCTGTCCAGGCCGACCCAGCCAAACCTCTGGCTATCAGTTCCTTGTGCAAACCCTCTCAGCAAAGCTGGTTCAGTTGGTTACAAGGCAATAGCCGTTCAACTCAATTCCACTTTGTTGATTTACTTGAGCTGCTCAATCGTTTTGACCGCAGAGGTTAAAGATGGCGGAAGCTCCGGGCTTTAAGCAAGTTCTCAAAGCAGTGTTCGGAGCTATAGTTGGGGTTCAGTCTGAGCAACAACGTCAACAAGACTTTCAAACTACGGTGGTCTGGCCTTATTTGGTAGCCGGTATTTTTGCCGTTATTGTGTTTGTGGCTGTGTTATTGCTGCTCGTCAACTGGGTTGTGCCCGACTGAGCTGTGGTGGAATACAGCGCAAAAAGCTCAGCCACCTTGCCACGTGTTTCACCTTTTTGACTGATAGAGCGCCCAACCTGAATTGAAGTTAATTTGGCCTTCTCATACAACTTACGGGTTAACCTGGTGTCGTGATTACTGATCACAACACTGACTCCGCGGCTTTGGCAGCGCTCTGCCAAATTCGCCAGTTCGGCCTGATCATCCAAATCAAAACTATTTTTCGCATAGGACGTAAAGCTGGCCGTGCGGCTTAATGGCACATAAGGTGGGTCGCAATACACCACTGCAGGTGAGTTGACTTGCTGCATCAGCTCACTGTAATTCATACAGACGAACTTAGCTTTTTGCGCTTTTTCAGCAAAAAACCATAACTCCGCCTCTGGAAAATAAGGTTTTTTATAGCTGCCAAAAGGCACATTAAATTTGCCGCTGCTGTTATAACGGCACAAACCATTGTAGCCATGCCGGTTTAGGTACAAAAATAACAAGGAGCGCTGATAACTATCCGAACTTTGGTTAAAGGCATCCCGAAATGACAGATAACTGCTTTTTTGATTACTGCTGTGTACGAATAAACTTTGGGCATCAGCAATAAAATCAGCAGGTTTGGTCTGTAATAGCTGATACAAATTAATCAAATCAGCGTTGATGTCATTCAACAAATAGGATGGATAGTCCGTATTCAAAAACACCGAACCTGCGCCAACAAAGGGCTCCACCAGTAAGGGAGCCTGCGGCAACTGCCGGGCAATGGCGTCAACTAAATTGTATTTACCACCAGCCCATTTCAGGAAGGCTCTGGACTTTTTCAGCATAGATAAGCGACCTGCGAAATCTCTGGCTGTATCAGGTTAGTTCGCATTGGCTGACCGGATCTCTCGCTGAATATCGCTTAATGGCTTTACAAAAGGCGTTTGCTGCCGCAACTCCTCCGGCATAGATTTGACTTGCTGACGTGCGGCGGCCCCATTGACATAGGAGGCAGACACCACCACAAACTGCGTTTTGCCCTGCTGCTGACGTTTGTAAAGCTGTAGATTTAAACTCGAGTATTGCTGCAAAAACTTTTTCGCTGCAGCTTCCTGAGAAAACACCCCCAACTGTATCGCTACGGTATCAGGCAACATGCTCAATAACACGGCTGCATCATAGGGAGCAGAACCGTCAGAGGCTACAGTTTTGGCTGCAGGCTCAGCACTAATCTCGGCCGCATCGGCTGCCATTTCGGCTACCAGATCATTTTGCTCTGTAACCACTTCTGCTGCTTGTGGTTGCGAAGTAGTTTCCGCTTCTGGTTCGGTCACCACCGCTTCTTCACCTGCCGCAGGCAAGGCCGGGATCACGGGCTGTTCCCGCATAGGTTCAGATTCAATGGTCATAGTCGAGACAATTTGTTTCTGTGGCAGACCATTTTCGTCTTTCACCACTTCTTGCTGTACTGTCATGCTGGCTGCATCCGTGGTTCTCTCCATGGCCATCTGTGGCATTCCCTGCCCGCCTGCATCAGTGCGCACCGTATTGCTTTCAGTTGTAGCTGGACTGGCCGCTGCTGTTGCTGCAGGCAATTCAGGCTTAATCTCGACTGTAGGCTCAAACTGGCGATCTTGCTGCAGACGCTGTGCCGCAGTGGTCTCTGTTGAAGACGGATAATAAGGAACCATATCGTCGGCGATAGGCTGTCGGAACTGCTGCTCAGTCCATAACCAGAACATCACGACTGCAGCTATTAAACCAAAACCTATGCTTAATACCAAAAAAGGAGAGAAAAACTGGCCTGAAGCCTGTTTGGCAGACTTTTGTGGCTCACGCGAGCCTGCGCTGTAGTCGGTCCGTCTTTCTGTCTCTATCGAAAAAGACGGCGGCTCATCCACCTGATCTGTCGCCCGCAAGCCTAATGGATTGTCTCTGCTGTTTAAGTCAAAAGCTGGTTCTGCCTTACTGGCAACAAATACAGGGGCGCTGATCTCTTCACGTGCTGAAAATGCTAATGGTGAAGCTGAGCTTTCTACCTGAGCTTTGGAAACAGCAGGCGCTTTACGGGGCGCGGCGGCATTGAGTCCATGCAGTAACAAATGCAAGTCACCGGCACAGTCTTCGATACGCTCCCGTTGTTCACGACCCGCTAAATGGTAAGGCGCAAGCAGTTCAGCCGCCTCGTCTTCAGTAAAAGCAGGAATATTCATCGCCAGACGAATGTCCGTTTTTGCTTTTAAACAACTGACAAAAACACTGACAGGCAATTGTTGGATCAACTGCCAACTGGTTTCGTTCAGTTGATCGGCATCGTCAATCAAGAGCAGGTAGTGTTCAACTTTATTTAACTGCGCGACAAAGTCAGGCAAGGTGCGAGGCATAGCGGTTGCACCAATCCATTGCTGCTGCAGCACTTTGAGTATATCGACCGGAGCCAGACTGCTATCAGCCTGTACCAGGGCTACATTAAACTGCTCAGAGCAAATTTCAGCTAACGTCAGGATCAGGGTGGATTTTCCACTGCCACTGGAACCGACCAATTGCAAACGATCCGGCTGATTAAACTCCAACTGCAACAACAAGCGTTGCAGTAACTGACGCTGAGAGGCTAAAAGACCTGAATACTGGGTTAAACGCTGTTGCAGAGCTTGTTTACTCATATGCTAAAGAGAGCCATTAGTTCTTGTTCGGTCACATCATCGACTATTGCACTTTGTCCCAACGCCGTAGGAACAATAAAACGCATTTTGCCGGCCTGTACTTTTTTGTCTGTTTTCATGTAGGGCATAAAGTCTGCAATGCTCATCTGTGCTGGCGGAGCCACAGGTAAACCAAAAGCAGACAATAAATCAATAATACGCTGTAATTCTTCTGTGTTGACGGCGCCGCGACTGACCGCCAATTGGGTAGCCATCACCATGCCCACAGCAACAGCCTCACCGTGCAGCCAGTGGCCATAGCCTAAAAAGGCTTCAATCGCATGACCAAAGGTGTGGCCTAAATTTAATAAAGCACGCTCACCCTGCTCAGTTTCATCGCGGCTGACAATATCGGCTTTCATCTGACAACAATGCCGGATCATGTCGCCTAACACTTCAGGTTGCTGCGCGCGGATAGCCTGCTGATTCTGCTCCAGCCAGTGAAAAAAGGCCAGGTCGCTGATCAGTGCATACTTAATCACTTCTGCCATGCCTGCCGCGAATTCGGAAGATGGTAGCGAACTTAATACTGACGTATTGATCAGCACCAGATCCGGCTGCTTAAAAGCACCAATCATATTTTTACCCAGCGGATGGTTCACCGCTGTTTTGCCACCGACGGAAGAATCCACCTGAGATAACAAAGTGGTTGGGATTTGGATAAAACGTACACCACGCTGATAACAGGCTGCGACGAAACCTGTCAGATCACCAATAACACCGCCACCTAAAGCAACCAATAACACATCACGGTTGATTTTATGCTCAAGTAAAAAGGACATCACCTGTTCAAAAGACTGCAGGGTTTTGTAGGCTTCGCCATCGGGTAAGATAAAAGAGTGCACTGCAGAGTCAGGAAACAACGCAGTAACGGCAGGTAAATACAGCTCTGCAACGACTGGATTAGAGACAATCACCACCTGACGGGCTTTGGGTAAAAACTCCGTCAGAGGCTGACTGAATAACTGGGGACTGATCAGGATAGGGTAGCTGCGCTCTCCAAGTTGTACTGCAACTTTTTGCATCCACAGCTCTCCTTATATCCCTGAAAAGTTATCTCAAACTAGAAACCAAGTTGTTCGACGATTTGATTCGCCACTGAACGGGCGCTTTGCTCGTCAGTACGCACAGTGAAGTCAGCGATTTCTTCATACAGAGGGTTACGCTCAGCGGCCAGACGTTCCAGCACCTCTTTTGGCGCTTCTTCGGTTTGTAACAACGGACGTCTTTTGTCCCGTTGGGTCCGGGCCACTTGTTTCTCTATAGGAGTTTCTAAATAAACTACTATGCCACGTGCGGATAAACGGTTACGGGTTTCTTTGCTCAGCACTGAGCCACCGCCCGTCGCTAATACGATGCCTTGTAATTCTGTTAAGTCCGAGATCACGTTTTCTTCACGAACACGGAATCCCTCTTCGCCTTCCAGATCAAAAACCCAGGCTATATCTGCACCAGTGCGGCGTTCAATTTCCTGATCTGAGTCGTAGAATTCGAGATGAAGCATGTCTGCTAAATGACGGCCAATTGTACTTTTGCCTGCACCCATTGGGCCTACCAGGAAGATATTGCGTTTTTCTGCCATAGTTCGTAATGCTGCTGCGCTAACTTAGAAGGTTAATTTCAGGACCCGAAAGCTCCCACGGAAATTTGAAGCGGTGAATTATGTCAGCAATCCGCTTGGCTTGGCAAGCGAATTTTCTGCCGGAGCCAGCGTCAGCTCCGGCCTCGCTTTTATTCGGGTTACAAGCTCTCCGTCAGAATTTTTGGTGTAACAAAAATCAGTAATTCGGTTTTCTCATTAAAATCATTACGCCGCTTAAACAAATTGCCTAAGTACGGAATATCACCAAAAACCGGTACTTTTGAGGTGGTATTGGTCATCTGCTGCTGATAGATACCGCCCAAGACCACAGTAGCGCCATTATCGACCAGTACCTGGGTCTGAATACGTTGTGTATCAATGGCCTGAGCAGGACCATTGCCGGTCGAGACTGTCTCCCCCCGGGTATCCTGAGTGATCTCCAAATCCAGAATAATTTTATTATCCGGTGTAATTTGCGGAGTGACCTCCAGGCTCAGTACGGCCTTTTTAAAAGTCACTGTGGTAGCGCCACTGCTGGATGCTTCCAAATAAGGGATTTCAGTACCCTGCTCTATCCGGGCCTTTTTCTGATTGGCCGTGGTGATACGCGGGCTGGCAATAATTTCACCTTTATTTTCTTGCTCCAAAGCCGACAGTTCCAAATCCAGCAAAGTACCATCGGCAAATTTAGTCACATGAAAAGCGATACTGCCCGCCGGATTCGCCACAGGTAAATTGACATTCCAGCGGTCATCCAAGGCTGGCACTGTGCCACCAGCCAGGTCATTAGCGCCGGGTGCTGTGCCGGACCAGGCTCTGTCATTTTGCTGATCACTAAAGCCCCAACGTAAACCAATTTCATCCCGCACGTTGTCTTTGACCGTCACCATACGAGACTCAATTAACACCTGTTTTACCGGCACGTCCAGTCTTCTGAGTAACCGACGCACATTTTCAATAGTGGTCGCGGTATCTTTCACCAGTAAAGTATTGGTTCTGTCATCCACCGCGACATTGCCACGAGCCGATAATAAAGTCGCTTCTTTGTTGTTCAGTAAGGTTGCTATATCCGCCGCTTTGGCATAATTAATGGGCAAAAATTCGGAAATCAGAGGTTCTAGCTGCTCTACCTGCTGCTGCGCCTGTAACTCTTTGGCTTCCCGTGCAGCCAGTTCGTCGGACGGGGCTATCATCAGAATATTGCCATCCATACGTTTGTCCAGACCCCGTACTTTCAGCACTATATCCAGCGCCTGATCCCATGGCGTACCATCGAGGCGTAGCGTGATATTGCCTGTGACCGAATCACTGGTCACCAGATTAAATCCGTTATAATCCGCAATAATTTGCAGCACAGTACGAACTGGAATATCCTGAAAATTCAAAGAAATAGCACGCCCCACATATTGGCCGGCCGCCACGGAAGCAGTTTGCTCTGCAGATTTCTTCTGCACCACCAACTGAAACACCTCATCAATTTGCTGGTAGCTGTAACTAAAAGCAGCAAGGGTTTGAATCACTAACCTGGCTTTGTTGCCTTCACGGAAGGTTTCAATACCCTTCACCACAGTGGCAAAATCCAGTACGTCCAGTTGATACAATAACTCATCACTGATCTTGGTATCATGGAAATCCAACTGAATTTGACCGTTTTGCTCCACCACATCCACTGCCGCTGCGTTTTGCTGCAAAAACACCAGAACCTTGGCTTCGCCCAGTTCACCACGGCGAAAATCTATTGAATTAATTTCATTAATAAAAGCCGTGCTACCCTGCTCTGCCGAGACAAAAGAGCTGATAAGCAGGCCACAAAGCACTATGGCTTGACTAATGCGGAGGAGCCTGGAGCTTGTTTTAATTTTTCTCATAATTCAGGTCACTCAGTTAGTTTCGGTTGCATCAACAGATGCGTCCAGTAGTTGCAACTTGCTGTTTCGCTCTACAGTACAACCACTGCCATCGGGGATATACTCAGTGATTTCAATAGAGTCTGGCTGTACGGCAATCACCTTGCCATGAAATAAACCCAACCTGTCATTCAGGCCTACCCTGTGCATACTCTGATCAGAGGCTTCAATCAAAGCCCAGAGTTCATCTGCATGACCCAAAGTACCGCGCATGGTTAAATTGTCTGTGGCGTAATGCTCCAGTGGCTGTTTTTCGCGCTGATGGTCCAGTTGAATACAACCCGGCTGGTGCATAGGTTGCTGGTTGTAAGCCTGAGGCACAGGCAGACTGAAGGGGCTGCGTAATTCTGCACTGGTGTAAGGTAAATGCTCAAAAGCCTTCACCGGAGGCAAGGGCGGAATTTGCGCACTGGTACTGGCTTTCACTTCTGCCATAAACTGTTGAATGTCAGTCGTATCATCAAAACAGCCAGCAAGCGCCGTCAGCACCAGCAATATAGCAATCTGCTTCATTGCTTCAGCTCCTTGTATCTGTAAGTTTTGGCGACCACGCTAAAACTCTGATTGCCCTCTTCCCGGCTTTGGATCACAAAATCGTGCAAACTGACAATACGGGGTAGTTTGGCAATTTCACTGACAAAATTGCCGATCTGGTGATAATCCCCAATCACCTCTATCTGGATCGGCAACTCGGTATAAAACTCTTTTTCTATCTCAGGCATCCAGTTAATCCGCACAAACGTCAGACCGACTGAAGTACCGGCAAAGGTAATATCGTCCAGCATGCCGGGCGTTTCATGAGTCGCCGGTAACTGTTTTAATAACACCGAAAAGGTTTTTTCCATCTCCTGCATCTGTTGCTGATACAGCTCCAGATTAATAGCTTTGCCATATTTATCCCGATAATCAGAGCGTAACTGCTGCTCCTTCTGCTGCTGTAGCTCTAAATGAATACGCTGATCTTTAATCAGAAACAGGTAACTCAACAGCATGACAGCCGCAGCAACCACCAAAGCCAATGCGACTTTACCGGCCTTGGGCCAGGCCCCCATATTGTTAAAATCGATTTCAGATAAATCGATATCAGATAAGTTGATGTTCAGATTCATCCCTGTGCTCCGACTTTGGCTGCCGTTTTAGCCGCAGGTTGTGCCTGTGCTGGCGGCGGCTCAGCACCAGCTAAACGCAGATGCATTTTAAAATCGCTTAACAGACCACTGTCCTCCTTGCTGGCCTGAATAAACTCCAGTACAGGCTGGGTCAATAAAGGAGATTGTTCAATAATCCGCAGCATGCCGGACAATCTGTTGTTCGACTCACTTTTACCCGTGATCAATAACCTGTTTAATTTTTTATCCAAAGACAGCAGATAAACACCGGCAGGTACAGTTTTAGCCACTTCGTCCATAATTTGTGTGCCCAGATTTCTACTGCGCTGTAACTGCTCTATCAGTGACATTCGCTGCTGCAGGCCTGCTTTTTGTTTTTCCAGCTCTCGGATCTGCGCTATACGCAGATCAAGCTGCTGAATTTCTGTTTCAAGTAAGCTGTTGCGACTGATTTGCCCCTCCACCCGAGCCTGATACAACCAATACACCAAAAACATCAGCACAAAAGCCAGTACAGCCACTTGGGCCAATACCGTCAGATAATTGAGCTGTTGCTGTTTGCGCGCGGCTTCACGCCATGGCAGCAAATTTATTGATGCCATGAATTAAAACTCCGCATAGCCAACCCGGTGGCAATCATCAGGCAAGGGGCTTTTTCAGTAAGCTGCTGACGATTGACTGTTGCAGCTAACTCCATGTAACGGAACGGGTTAGCGACCACAGTTTGGATCGCTAACTCATCACTGATCAGTGTGTCTATGCCCTCCAGCAAGCTGGTGCCGCCGCTGATCAGGACATAATCAACCTGCTCTTTACCACTGGTAGTCAGGTACATTTGAATAGCTCGGCGAATTTGTTGCAATAACATGGTTTGAAACGGCGCCAGCACTTCAAAGCTATAACTGGGGGGTAAGTCCGCCAGAATTTTCGCCTGCTCGGCTTCTTCGTAGGTTTTATTGTAGTAATTCATGATGCTGCGGCTGTACTGCTCACCACCGAAGGCAATGTCTCTGGTGTAAAGATTTTTGTCACCTTCGACTATACTCAATAATGTCATAGTGGCACCTATATCGATGACAGCAACTACTTTTTCAGCCGCATCTTCAGGCAATTGGTCCAGACATAATTCGGCTGCACGGCTTAGAGCAGAACTCTCGACATCGATCACTTTAGCAATAAAGCCAGCCGACTCCAGTGCGGTCACTCTGGCCTGCACACTTTCAGTGCGGGCGGCACTTAACAGCACATTGACTTTACTGGGGTCGGTCTGGTTAGTTTCCAGTCGTTCAAAGTCTAAACTGACTTCATTCAGCGGGTATGGAATTAAGCTATCGGCTTCTAATTCAATCTGGCGGGCTAATTCAGCGTCGGACAAACTGGCATCCATAAAAATTACTTTACTGATCACCAGAGACCCTGACACAGCAGATGATGCATACTTAATTGATTTATCTATCTTTTTTCTAATGTTCAATAACGCATTGGCGACAGCTTCGATGTCCTGAATTTCACGATCGACCATTGTGCCCTTCAGCATAGGTTCTATTGCAAAGGCTTCTACTTTATAATGCTGGTTATGCTGACTGAGTAATACCGCTTTGACAGCATGCGAGCCGATATCGACTCCTAACATCAAGGCTTTTTTTGTCTGAAACAGCTTTTTTAGCATAGAGTCTCGTGCACAGGTCAATGATTTATATTGAACTTCTGTCAAGAGCTTAGTCGTTTCAACAAAAATTGCGTAGGCTCCACAACAGCTTTTTAAAAAACAGACTGACATTCCCGTCAGTTCCGAAAATATACATTGAGGTTAATCAGTGTCGTGGCTTAAAAAACTAATCATTCTGGTGATTGCAGGTGCTTTTTCCGTTGTAGCTTTGGTTGCGGCCAGTTACTGGTATGTCAAAGATGACTTACCCAGTGTGGCTACATTAAAAGATGTGAAGCTGCAAACACCTATGCGGGTCTTTAGTCAGGACGGTGAGCTTATTTCGCAATTCGGTGAAAAACGCCGTATTCCGTTAACACTGGAAGAAATGCCTGATTTACTGATTAAAGCTGTACTGGCCACTGAAGATAACCGCTTTTATGAACATCCGGGCATTGACGTCATTGGTATGTTTCGTGCTGCGACAGTGGTTGCATTCAGTGGTGAAGCCAAACAAGGTGCTAGTACCATCACTCAACAGTTGGCACGGGTATTCTTTCTGACCCGTGAAAAAAAGCTGATCCGTAAAATCAAAGAAATCTTTTTAGCTCTGCGTATCGAACAGGAACTGAGCAAAGACGAAATACTGGAACTTTACTTAAATAAAATCGAGTTAGGCCAACGCTCTTTTGGCGTAGGGGCTGCGGCTCAGGTTTATTTTGGTAAAAATATTCAGGATCTGACCTTATCTGAAATCGCTATTATCGCTGGTTTACCGCAAGGTCCTTCCGTATTAAACCCGGTGCGCTCGCCCAGTCGTGCCCGCGCCCGCCGTAATATAGTGCTGGGCCGTATGTTAAATGAAGGCTACATCACACAGGCTCAGTACGATGAAGCGCTGCAGGAGCCTATTTTATCCAAACTGCATGGCGCACAAATCACAGCATCAGCACCTTATATTGCTGAAATGGTGCGCCAGGAAGTAGTGGATAAATATGGCGAGGAGGAAGCCTACTCCAAAGGTTTTCAGGTATTCACCACAGTAGACTCCAGATTACAGGGCAAAGCCGTCGCTGCAGTACAAAAAAATGTTATAGGCTATGACGAACGTCACGGCTACCGTGGTCCTGTTGCCACTTTATGGCAAGCCACAGCCGCACCACAGGCCGATGGTTCAGTAAAATTTGTTGAAAAGGACCGACTGAGTGATGAAGCCATTCTGGCTTATCTGGACAATCAGGATGGCCTGGAAGATTTAATTCCGGCCGTGATCACTGAAGTCACAGGTCAACAAGCTCAGGCTATTTTATCGGGTGGACGTAAAATTACTCTGCCCTGGCAAGGTCTGAACTGGGCCCGCGCTTTTATCAGTCACGACAGACAGAGCCATCCGCCCAAAGCTGCTGCTGATGTAATAGCACCAGGTATGCATGTGCTGGTGCGTCCTGCAGGTGGCGAGTGGCGGTTGGGCCAGATCCCCGGAGTCAGTGCGGCGCTGGTGGCAATTAATCCAAAAGATGGTGCTGTGCAAGCTCTGGTGGGGGGCTATAGTTTTGCCATGACCCAATTTAACCGGGCTACACAAGCGAACCGTCAGGTTGGTTCAAACATCAAACCTTTTATTTACTCAGCGGCGCTGGAATCTAATCTGACACTGGCGACTTTAATGAATGACGCCCCCATTCACGAATGGGATGAGGGAGCCAATCAGGCATGGCGCCCCAAAAACTCACCTGAAGTGTACGACGGTGCTATCCGTATCCGTGAAGCGTTAGCGAAGTCGAAAAACGTGGTGGCCGTGCGCTTATTACGGGCTGTGGGTATAGAAAAAACCCGTCAGCATCTGACGAAGTTTGGTTTCAGAGAAAAAGACTTGCCCCACAGTGAAACTCTGGCGTTAGGTTCAGCGTCGTTAACGCCGCTGGAATTAGCAACAGGTTATGCCGTATTCGCTAATGGCGGTTATTTAGTCAAACCTTATGTTATTACTAAGATCCTGGATGATCAGAACAATCTGATATACGAACATGTGCCTGTGCCTGTTTGTTCGGACTGCGAACAACAAGATTTAGCAGCCAAAGCGGCCGCTGCTCAAGCGGCAAAAGAAGCGGCAGCCTTGGCTGAGTCTGCAGATGCAGAAGCGCTGCTGGAGGCCACTTTTGCAGAGCAAACAGCTACAACTGAACAAAGCCCGGTAACACCAACTCCTGCATATGCACCACGGGTCATCTCAGCTCAAAACGCCTTTTTAATAGCGGATGCGCTGAAAAGTTCCATTTGGGGTGGCGGTGACTGGAAAGCAGGAACTGGCTGGAACGGTACAGCCTATCGCTTAAAAGAATTAAAACGGCAGGACTTATCGGGTAAAACCGGTACAACTAACGATGTCAAGGATGCCTGGTTTTCTGGTTTTTCACCAGAACTGGTCGTCACCTCCTGGGTCGGTTTTGATGATGCAGAAAGTCGGTTAGGCAAAACGGCCTGGAATAACAATCTGGGTAAAGATCAGGTTGCCGGCAGCGAATCTGGGGCAAAAACCGCGATGCCTGCCTGGCAAGAATTTATGGGATTTGCCTTAAAAGACAAACCGCAGATTTTTGTTCAGCCACCTGTGGGCATCACTTCTGTGCGTATCGATCTGAAAACAGGTTTATTGACTCAGGCCACGGATAACAGCAGCGGTTTTGAGTTCTTTATCCAGGGCACAGAACCTAAGACCTATGTCAATTCCTCAGTACAACCTCTGCCGACACAAAACAACCAGCAGCAGGAAGAAATAGAGCTGTTTTGATCAGGCTATCTTGCGTGTCATAAAAGGTCGCTTCGCAGCGGCCTTTTTTACATCTGCTTACAACTACCACTGAATTTTCTGTGCTGAAACAAGTCTGATAACAACTCGCAGCAATTCAAGGACTTCTCATCATGAATACAAAGGCTTTATTGGATCAGTTGCTCAAGGCCGGTTCCGATTTGATGCAACAGAAATCAGCATCACAGCACAGTCACAAATCTTCCGGGTCCTCTTCGGTCGGTCATTTAATGTCCGGTTTTGGCGGTGGAGCTTTATCTGGTGGTGCCTTGGCTATGTTACTGGGTTCAAAAAAGGGTCGTAGCCTGGGCGGAAAAGTCATCACCTATGGCGGCTTAGCCGCACTGGGGCTGCTGGCTTACAAAGCCTATGGCAACTGGCAACAGCAGAATAAAGGCACTGTAGACCAGCATGAACCTCAAACTGTAGACCGTTTGCCTGCTCCTCAAGCCGAACAACACTGTCATGCGATTTTAAAAGCATTAATTGGTGCAGCCAAAGCCGATGGTCATATTGATCAACAGGAACGCCAGTTGATCGACAGCGAAATTGCCAAACTGACGTCGGATTTCAGCCTGCAACGCTGGTTTGATCAGGAACTGGCCAAACCTTTAGACCCAGCCGATGTTGCCAGTGCAGCCACTACAGAGGAAATGGCGGCGGAGATGTATCTGGCAAGCCTTTTGGTGATCAACGAGCAAAACTATATGGAAGGGGCTTACCTGCAAGAGCTGGCGCGTCAGTTAAAACTGCCCCCTGAGCTCAAAGCTGAGCTGGATTTTCAGGCCAAGCAGGCGTTAGCTGCTTAACTTTTGGCTGCGGTAAAAAGCAAAAAGCCGGATTCAAAAGTCCGGCTTTCTCTTGTGGAACAGAACAATTCAGAGTGCTTCAAACCACAGCTTGGTGGCATCCAACGCTTCTTTCACTCTGTCAGGACTGGTACCGGCTAAAGAGGCGCGTTTGGCAAGTCCAGCTTCGATGGTCAGGGCTGCGTAGACATCCTCGCTGATTGAAGGCGAGACCTGCTGCATTTCGGCTAAAGCTAAAGCTTCCAGCGGTTTTTGCTGCTTCGACGCCACCAGCACCAGCTCCCCAGACAGTTCATGAGCATCACGGAAGGCAATGCCTTTGCTGACCAGATAATCAGCCAGGTCAGTGGCATTGCTGTAGCCAAGCTCAGCCGCTAAACGGCAACGCTCCACATTCACCGATAAATGCGGCAGTACTGTCGCCAGTACCAGCAGGCATTGTTGCCAGCTTGCCATCAAATCAAAAAAGCCCTGTTTGTCTTCCTGCATATCTTTGTTGTAGGCCAAAGGTAAGCCTTTAAGGACATGCAAAATAGCCACTAAATGACCTAAGACACGGCCGGTTTTACCACGTAATAACTCAAACACATCAGGGTTTTTCTTTTGTGGCATTAGTGATGAGCCGCTGCTGATGGCATCACCGAGTTTAAAGAAAGCCGCTTCGCCTGAGCAGAAGAAGATCACATCTTCGGATAAACGCGATAAATGTGTCATGCACAAAGATGCAGTAGCGGATAGCTCCACCACATAATCGCGGTCCGACACTGCATCTAAGCTGTTGAGCGCCGCAGATTGAAAACCCAAACGCTGTGCTAAAGCGCTGCGGTCGATTTGAATGCCAGTACCGGCTAAAGCGCCACAACCTAAAGGACAAACATCCATCCGTGCTAACGCATCGTCAATCCGGCTTAAATCGCGTTTTAACATTTCGATGTAGGCCAAAGCCCAGTGACTGACCAGCACAGGCTGGGCTCGTTGCAGGTGAGTAAAACCCGGCATCACAGCACCAAAATGGGCGTCCGCAAAAGTGATCAATGCACCAATGGCGTTGATTAAGGTGCTGCGAACCTGTTTGGCATTCAGTTTGGTCCACAAGCGTAAGTCGGTCGCCACTAAGTCGTTACGGCTGCGGCCTGTGTGTAGCTTTTTTGCGACCACACCAATTTTTTGCTGCAACTGAGCTTCCACCCAGCTATGAATATCTTCTTCCTGCGTCTGCAATGGCAGCTTAGGATTAGATTCCACAGCCAAAGCTAAATCCGCCAACGCATGATCCAGTTGCTCTGCTTCAGTGGCAGTAATAATGCCCGCCTCCAGCAAACCTGTGGTCCAGGCGCGGGAGGCCTGAATATCCTGTTGCGCCAGCAGATAATCAAAACTTAATGAGTCATTAAATTCACTAAACTCGGCCAGACTGGCTTCGGTAAACCGACCACCCCACATCGCCATGATAAATACCCCAAAACTGTATTAAAAAAGCGGCCCGGTCGGGCTGCCCTGAACTTCAGACCAAAAATTACTGACCTGCTTTTGTGTGCAAAGCACGAATACGGCTGGCTAAGCTATAGAGGCGGATAAAACCTGCCGCATCTTTTTGGTTGTACACTTCATCACCTTCAAAAGTGGCAAAGGCTTCAGAGTACAGGCTGTTCGGTGAACGGCGCTGCGTTACAGTCACGTTGCCTTTGTACAGTTTGACCACTATGTCACCTGTCAGTTGGTCAGCTAAAGAAGTCGCTGCAGCTAACAAAGCATCTTTTAACGGCGTAAACCAACGGCCATCATAAACCAGTTGAGCAAACTCTAAGCCCACTTCTTCACGGTATTTTAGTGAAGTGCGGTCATAGACCAGAGACTCCAGTGCACGTAAGGCTGCCACTAAAATAGTGCCGCCAGGCGTTTCGTAACAGCCACGGGATTTCATACCCACTAAACGGTTTTCAACAATGTCGATACGGCCTACGCCATGCTCCGAACCTATAGCGTTCAGCATTTCAATGGCTTTGACAGGAGCTACCACTTCACCATTTATTTTGGTCAGTTCGCCTTTTTCAAAACTCAATTGAATATGTTCGGCTTTATCCGGTGCTTGCTCCGGAGATTTAGTCCACATCCAGATTTGGTCTGATGGCTCATTCCATGGGTTTTCAATCTCACCACCTTCGTGCGAGATATGCCATAAGTTGGCATCACGGCTGTAAATTTTGGTGGCAGAAGCTGTGGTTGGCACATTTTTTTCAGCCAGATAATTCAGCAATGACTGACGAGAGTTAAATTGCCATTCACGCCATGGCGCTATCACTTTTAACTGCGGCGCTAAGGCAGCAAACGCGCCTTCAAACCGTACCTGATCGTTACCTTTACCAGTACAACCATGGCATAACGCATCAGCACCTAATTTCAGCGCCAGCTCCACCTGAGCACGGGCAATTACAGGGCGTGCCATTGAAGTACCCAGTAAATACTGGCCTTCATACACTGCACCTGTTTTTAAGGTGGGGTAAATCACTTCTTTGATCAGTTCTTCACGCAGGTCGACCACATAACAGGAGCTGGCGCCTGACTTAATGGCTTTTTCTTCCACACCAGCCAGTTCTTCATCACCCTGACCTACGTTGGCGACAAAAGCTATGACTTCACAGTCATAGTTGTCTTTTAACCAAGGCACAATCGCTGATGTGTCCAAACCACCTGAATACGCTAACACTACTTTTTTGATACTCATGTCCAACCTCAACTAAATAAACTGACTAATACGGCATTCTGAGCGTGCATACGGTTTTCTGCCTGTTGCAACACTAAGGAATTATCACTGTCCAGCACTTCGCTGGTCACTTCATGCCCACGATGTGCTGGCAGGCAGTGCATAAAATGTTTGACGGCTAAACGCTGCATCACTGCAGTATTGATCTGGTAAGGCGCAAACAGGTTTTCCACCAGTTTAGGGTCGGCCTTCGCCCCCATCGACAACCAGGTGTCGGTGTAAATCGCATCAGCACCGGCGGCTGCTGAGACGTGCTGACTTAACGTCAGTTTAGCGCCGCTTTTTTCTGCGATGGCCTGAGCACGTAACAATACATGAGCATCAGGACCAAAGCCCTGTGGTGTGACCACAGTCAGCGTCATGCCCATAATGGCAGCACCTAACATCAGCGAGTGGCAGACATTGTTACCGTCGCCAACAAAAGCCAGATGCACCTTGCTTAAATCGCCATAATGCTCTTTTAAGGTCAGTAAATCGGCCAGCGCCTGACAAGGATGGTACAAATCACTCAGTGCGTTAATCACTGGTTTTTTGCTGCTTTGTGCCAGTTGCACTAATGTTTTCTGAGAATAAACCCGCGCCACTATGGCATCACACCAACAGGCCAGATTACTGCCAAAATCTTCTACGGATTCGCGTACGCCCATAGCTCCGTTTTGCTGATCCAGATAGACACTGTGACCACCTAATTTATTGATCCCTACATCAAAGCTGACTCGGGTTCGCAACGAAGGTTTTTCAAACAACAAGGCAATGCTTTTGCCTTTGAGTGCAGAGCTGTACTGCTCTGGGTTTTGTTTGATCTGAAGCCCAAGCTCCAGCAGGTCGGATAATTGTTTCTGGTCTAATTCAGCTAAACATAAAAGCTGGGTTAATTTACTCATAAAAACACACTGCATGTCCGCTAAGCGGCATCCTTATCGTTGCAACACACCCTTATGGTGTGTTTTGTTTCGGGATCAATAGACTCATCAAATCAATTGATGTGGCTATATACCCAAAGTAATTGAAGTTGCAGCGAGGCGACAAGGGCGTGAGACCCCAGGAGCATAGTGACCTATGCGCAATTGGATTGAAGCGAGAACTCTCAATTCAAACCAACCATCATAGACCCACAAACAACTGGGGCGAGAGCACGCAGTCTACAAAGCTGCAGCTTCAAGAACGAAGGGTATACACGATGCAAGTACCTACTGCTTCTTGTTGCATCAACTTTAATAAATCGTCCGGATGCTGCCATCCTGCCACTGTAATATTACGTTTCAGTGCCTGCGCGGTTTCGAGCGCGGCATCCAGTTTTACTTTCATGCCGCCTTTAATCACACCATCATGCACCAGTTGCTCTGCTTCTGCGGCAGTTAAAGTGGGGATAAGCTGCATATTGGCGTCGAGAATACCTGGCACATCGGTCAGTAAAACCAGTTGGCCCTGCACCAGCTGACAAATAGCAGCGGCTGCAATATCTGCGTTTACATTTAACAGCTGGCCTTCGGCACTTAAACCAATGGAGCTGAACACTGGAGTAAAACCCTGAGCTAACAAAGTAGTCAATAACAGTGGGTTGCCTGCTTTGGCTATACCCACAGCACCCAATTTATGATTAATGTCAAACTCCAGACTGCCACCTGCAGCCAGGCTTAAACCTACAGGATTTAATCCCTGCAACGTGGCGCGGGCCACCATATCTGCGTTGACAGCACCGTCTAAAGCACCGGTGATCACCGGCATTTGTTCGGCTGGTGATACCCGTTGGCCATCAATTTTCTGCGTCTCGAAGCCAAATTTAGCCAGCCACTGATCGACCTGATCACCACCGCCATGCACCAGTACGATCGGATACTGAGTTTTCAGCTCGGCACAAACTTTTAATAAGGCATCTAAAGCGGCCTGATCCTGTAATAAACGGCCACCCATTTTAAGAACTAAAGGTGTCTGGCTCATTCTGCTGCTCCTGCAAATAAACCTGCGGTTTCAGGTGCACCAAATTTAATATTGGCTGCCTGCATCGCCTGAGCAGCAGCACCTTTGAGCAAGTTATCAATAGCGGACACAATCACCAGTTGCTCACCGTCCTGTTGCCAGTGGATATCACAAAATGGTGTGCCAGCCACATCAGCCACATTGGGCGAATGATTGACTAAACGTACTAATGGCTTGGCAGCGTAAGCCTGCTGGAAAGCAGCAGCGACCTGCTCTGCATTAACACCAGATTTTAAGGTCACCACGCTGGTGGCCAGAATGCCACGCTTAAAGTTGCCTAAATGAGGCGTAAACACTACTTTGCGGCCCAAATTCTGTTCGATTTCAGGTCTGTGTCTGTGTTGAAAGAAACCATAAGCATTCAAGCCCACTTCACAAAATGAGGTGTTTAACGCTGCTTTACGGCCAGCCCCTGACACACCACTGGTGGCGTTAATCACAGGAATACAACCATCGGCCACTAAACCTGCTTTTAACAAGGGCAATAAGGCCAGCGAGCAAGCCGTTGGGTAACAACCCGGCACGGAAACCAACTGTGGTAACGGCTTATCTAACCATTCCATTAATGAATACACAGCTTGATCCAGCAGCTCCGGATGCTGATGCTCATAACCATAATACTTCGGGTACAAAGCCGGGTCTTTTAACCGGAAAGCGCCGGATAAATCGAACACAGCTATGCCTTTGGCCAATAATAAAGGCGTCACCGCTTCGCTGGCTTCGTGCGGTAAAGCTAAAAACGCCACATCCAGTTTGTCAGCTAAGTCTTCCACTAAATCGTCTGTCCACGGCTGAACCTGGATATCTACAACGCCCTGATAACGTGGATATAAATTAGAAAAAGGCTCAGCAGCGCGGCCAGCGGATGCAAAAGCGTAACTCAACTCAAAATACGGGTTCCGTGCCAACATCACGGCCAATTCAGCGCCGCTGTAGCCGGCAGCACCTAAGACAGCACTGCGCAGTTTGGTGGTAGAGGAAGTGGATTGAGTGGACATAGGTCGCTGAGTCTCCGAAAACAAAAATAATAAATGAAGGCCACGCCAAAAAAGTGTGGCCAGTGTAGTGGCTTCGCCATGCAGTTTCAAGAATTATTATGCTGAATTAGTGAATTTTTATTTTATTTGATTCATAAACTCAAACAAAGCTGGTCGAAACTGCACAAAGAGCACAGCTTAGACCAAAATAGTTAAAGGCAGAAGTCATACATAGCTGTACAGCTCACCTCATAAACCTACAGCTTCGCCCTGAGGGTCAATGCTCTGGCCGGGCAGACTGCTGAGTGCATCAGCTAAGCTTGAATAAAAACTCAAAATACCGGGTAAAGGTTGCACCCTGGCTTTGGCCAGCGTTTTGAGCGGTTGAAAGCTTAAATCTGTCACCAGTAAATGAATGCCCTGCTTTTCCGCCAGACTGACCAGCTTGGTAAAGGCTGAGAGCCCGCCCGCATCCATCAAAGTCACAGCATCCATCACTAAAATAGCGCCTTGCTGCTGTTTGAGTTTGAGCGACAACTCGCCAAAAACCCGGTCTGCTGCGGCAAAAAACAAAGG
This sequence comes from Rheinheimera mesophila, assembly GCF_000986865.1. Lineage (GTDB taxonomy): Bacteria > Pseudomonadota > Gammaproteobacteria > Enterobacterales > Alteromonadaceae > Pararheinheimera > Pararheinheimera mesophila. The sequence goes on along the minus strand of NZ_LAVS01000003.1, from coordinate 53,723 downwards.
GCCGCTAATGCGAAATGCTTTCCAGCCTTCAGGCAAAGGTTCAGAAAGATATTTTCTGTTATGGCTGATATCAGCAACGCGGGTCATATCCGCCACTTGTTTCACAAAGAAAAAGGCCGCGATCACCATGCCACAGCTAATGGCAATGACCATATCAAACAGCACAGTACAACCAAAACAAATCAGGAAAATAATAATATCGTTACGGGGTGCCGTTTTTAACAGATGCACAGCTTTGGGCGCTTCACTCATATTCCAGGCCACCACCAACAGTAACGCCGCCATAGCCGCCATAGGCAAATAAGCCAAAACAGGGGCCAGCATCAGCAAAGCCAATAACACCACCAAGGCATGAACCATAGCTGCGACCGGCGATTGGGCCCCTGCCCTTACATTGGCTGCGGAGCGGGCTAAAGCAGCCGTCGCAGTAAAACCTCCTAAAAATGGCGCTACTATATTGCCAATACCCTGACCTAATAATTCACTGTTGGCGCTGTGCCTGCGTCCTGTCATCCCATCCAGTACCACGGCACACAGCAAAGATTCAATGGCCCCCAGCATGGCCATAGCAAAAGCTGCTGCCAATAAGTCTTTCACCAGTTGAGTGCTGAATTCTAACGCCTGACCATCAGGGCCTGGCTGTAACCAGGGCCAGCTGAATTCAGGCAGTACAGCCGGAATGCCCTGTCCTAAAGAACCATCAGGCAACAGATAACTAAATCGGCTGCCTATGGTATCCAGCTCCAAACCAAAGTGGGCCAACGCCATGGCTAAACAGGTCGCTACCACAATAGCAGGTAAATGCGGCGGTAAAGGCAGTTTGAGTTTAGGCCAGAGCAGCATCACAGTTAAAGTGACAGCAGCCACCAGCAAGGACGGCCAATGCAGATCAGGCAAAGCCAAAGATAATTGCTGCAGTTTTTCCAGATAGTGTTCAGATAGTTTGTCTATCGGTAAACCAAACACATCTTTAATTTGTAAAGTGGCAATCACCACAGCAATGCCGCTGGTAAAACCTAAGGTGACAGCTTCGGGGATGTATTCAATAAAACGGCCAAACCGCAAAGTGGCCATGATAATCAGCATCACCCCAGACAAAATGGTGGCCAGCAGCAGCCCTGCCAGGCCATAACTTTGTGCCACAGGGTACAAGATCACCACAAAAGCCGCGGTAGGCCCGCTAATGCTGTAACGCGAACCACCAGTCAAGGCTATCAAAAAACCTGCGATCACAGCGGTATACAAACCATATTGCGGCGCTACACCACTGGCTATCGCCAGTGCCATCGCCAGTGGAATGGCAATGATGCCTACAGTGATCCCCGCCAGCAGATCCAGTTTAAAAGTGCCAAAGCTATAGCCTTCGGCAAGGCACTCCCGCAGCGCATGACCAATACGCAAAGAAAACAAATAAGAGCGGTGCGACATCTGAATCTATCCGGTAGCCAAATACCAATTCAGTGTAACTAAGTTTGGCGACTAAGGTATTGATGCCGAACAAAGATTTAGTTGTTTGGGACTAAAGTATAAGTACACACTGGCTGATAGCTGACGCCAGAGTTTGTGCTGATGGAGTGATACAAAGCCACTTCAGTGCAAAGCAGGTGCAATGGCTCAACAGTTAAAGGAAAAGCATAGCCAGACTGAAACTTACGGGCAAGGGTCACATGAGGTACAAAAACTTCCGGCACAGGCGCATTCAGATAGGGCAAAGCCAGTTGCTGCAACTGCTGTTGCAATAGCAGCAAAGCAGCAGGCTCAGACAACCCCAGATACAACACTTTGGCCTTACTAAACTGATTTAACTGGTTAAAACAAAGTTCAATTGGACGGACATGTCGCAGCAGCTCAAGGCTTTGTGTCCATAATTGCTGCTGTACTGAGGCCGCTTGCTGGCCTAAAAACACCAGGGTTAAATGCAGATTATCGGCTGGATGCCATTTGGCATCCGGACACAGTTCATGCCGCTGATAAGCCCGCAATAGCTCCTTTTGTTGCGGGCTGAACTTCAAACTTAAAAAGCATCTGTCGTTCATCAGTTTAATGGCTTCATGCCACAGCAGCTTGTGGCCTGACACCTAACAAGTGGCAAATGGCGTAGGTCAGTTCACTGCGGTTTAAGGTGTAGAAATGAAAGTGATTCACCCCTTCACGGCTTAATACTTTGACCATTTCCATGGCTATATTGGCAGCGACCAGATTACGGGTGGTGGCGTCCTGATCCAAGCCTTCATAGGCTTTATTCATCCAGCCCGGTATAGCCACATTGGTCATTGCAGCGAATTTTTGCAACTGCTGGAAATTAGTCACAGGTAAAATGCCCGGTACTATTTCTACATCTATACCGACAGCAGCGCAGCGGTCGCGGTAACGTAAATATTTTTCCGGTTCAAAAAAGAACTGGGTGATAGCACGGGAAGCACCAGCATCGACTTTGCGCTTTAAGTTCAGTAAATCAAACTGAGCATTGGGCGATTCAGGGTGCACCTCAGGGTAAGCCGCCACTGAAATATCAAAGTCGGCCACTGAACGTAAAATTTCGACTAAATCCGCCGCATACAAAGCTGGTTTTTCTTTGTTGCCCGGCGGTAAATCACCGCGCAAAGCAACAATATGCCGAATGCCATTGTCCCAGTAGTCTTTGGCAATTCGCTCAAGTTCGCTGCGGCTGGCATCGACACAAGTTAAATGTGGTGCAGCTATTAAGCCGGTGCGTTGTTTAATCGACTTAATAATGTCGTGGGTACGGTCGCGTTCACCTGAATTGGCGCCATAAGTTACAGAAACAAAAGACGGTGCCAAAGGGGCTAAGCGTTCAATCGACTGCCATAAGGTGTTTTCCATTTGCTCGGTTTTTGGCGGGAAAAACTCAAAACTGACGTTGACCTTACCTGCTACATCCTGCAGGTTGCGATTGATGGACTCTAAATACTGTGCGCTGACAAAAGACATATTATTTCTCACTTTACCCAGGCTGCGGCCTGAGCCTGACTATGTTTAGCTGCTTTGGCAGCGGCAATTTTTTGTTTGGCTAAAATGGCTAAGTCGGCATGCACACCGCCAGCCGTGACCTGACGACCAGCGCCCGGGCCTTTTAATACCAAAGGATTCTGTTGATACCAGTCGGACTCAATGACAAAAATATTGTCACAAGGCAAAATGGCCGCCAGCGCATCCGTCTGTTCTACCGCCACTAAAGACACCCTGGCCTTAGCCTTGCCTGCTTCAATCTTTAAATCGGCGACATAACGTAACACTTTACCCGCCGCCTTGGCTTGTTGTTGCAGCGCGGCCAGTTGCTGATCCAGCACCTCGCGTCCAGCCCAAAATTCTTCTATGCTGCCAGTGCTTAACGACGCTGGTAATAAAGGCTCAAGTTCAATCTGGTCAATATCCAAAGCTAAATCCAGCTCACGGGCCAGTACCAGTAATTTACGTTGTACATCTTTGCCTGATAAATCATCGCGAGGGTCTGGTTCAGTCAGGCCTAATTGCTGCGCTTCCAACACAAAATCGGAAAAGGCTTTGCTGCCGTCAAATTTCGCCAGTAACCAAGACAAAGTACCGGAGAAAATACCGCTGATGCGCTGTACTGTATCGCCACTGCTTTTTAATTCCTGCAATACACGTTGTACCGGTAAACCTGCACCTACAGTGGTATTACTCAGCCACTGCACCTGTTGCTGTTCAGCCGCTAGTTTAATCTGTTGATACTGCGCCAGTGGCAAAGTCACCCCTTGCTTATTGGCGCTGATGAGGTCTAAACCTGCGTTGATAAACTGCGGATAACGCTCAGCAAAAGCACGGCTTGGCGTTAAATCCACCAACACTTTAGGTTCAGGTAACTGCTGCAGTGCCAGCTCCAACTGAGCTTCTGTATAAGCAGGAGCCAGAGCCAGCGCCTGTTGCCAGTGGTGAATATCAATGTTTTCAGCAAACAGCGCTTGACGGGAATTCAATACCCCCGCCAGTTTTAACTCAATTTGGCCAGCAAAGGCCTGTTGCTGTTTTGCCAATAAAGCTAAAAACTCAGCGCCTACATTACCTGTACCAGCGACGACCAGATTCAGTTGTACTTGAGTGGGCAGCAATAACTGATGCAGCTCGGTCAGTTCTAATGAGGTTAAGGCAGGTTGAAATAACCATAAAGCCAGTTGCTCATCTTCAAAATGAAAAGCGGCTTGCTGACGGTCTAGCCAACGCCCTGCTGCCGCATTGACTTGTTTCTGCTGACGAGCTGCAGGCTTAACCCAAACTACAGCATGAAAAGCCTGCGGATTGACCCGGGCAAACACTTGCTGTCCCGCCAGATAACTTAATAAGCTGTCGACCTGATGGCTGGCGACTATCCATTGATCCGCAGCTTTAGGCGCTGCAAACACGGTAATGTGTAAAGCTGAAGCCACAGTTGCAGCAGTTAACTTGCAACTTGCAGGCACAGTCACTAATGCCGCCTGGGGTAAGTCTGTTAGAAACTGCACTTCAATAGCGGCCTTTTGGCTAACTTTGCAGCCAGGGTGATTCGGCTCAAAACTGCTACGCACTATGAGATCCGCAGGTGCATCCAATAAAGGACTTAAAGTTTTGGCATGCAATACCGGGTTACCCAGTTGAGCCAAAGTGAAAGCCTGTTGCCATGGTACCTGACGGTAAGCCCGGGCAGACGGCACTTTGCGTGGGTCAGCGCTGTAAATAGCATCCACATCAGTCCAGATATGAATCGCCTGAGCTTTGACTAAACGACCCAGAATAGTGGCAGAATAGTCACTGCCATTACGGCCCAAAGTGATGCTATTGCCTTTTAAATCACGGGCTATATAGCCTGTTACTACCTTAATGCCACTGGTTTCAAAAGGCGCCAGCCATGACGAAGACACCTCGTATTGCACTTCACTGCCATCCAGACGCAAAAAATCACGGGCATCAATAGCAGTGGCAGTCAGGCCTTGTTGGTTCAATAAAGCCGCCAATAATTGACTGGATAAACGCTCACCTATCGCTAATACATCGTTGAATTGATTGGCAGCTAAAAAGCCCGGCGCTTCAGCCAGCCAGCCTTGTACTTGGCTGAGAAGCACAGCCGCATTTTGTTCATTTAAGGTGCGCTGAATAAGTAAGCCAAGTTTTTCATTCAGTTGCTGTAACAATGTGGCAAAAAGCTCTGGTTGTTCACGACTGTCAATTAAGGCTAATAATTCATCCGTGGTATCGCCGGGTGCTGACACCACCACCCAGGCTTCTGGCTCTTTGGCCAGAATAGCGGCAACGGCGGAAAACCGCTCAGCACTGGCTAAGCTGCTGCCGCCAAATTTATGCACTGTATTTTTTGGATTAAAAAAACTACTCATCACTCACCACCTACCACAACACACTCAGTGCCGGGTTTAATCTGAATTGCTGCTGTGCGCTTTTCTCTGCAGCAGTTGCAGATCCTGACCGTACGCTTGGTGTTTTAGCCTTTTGCTGTACTGCAGCTTCAACAGCAGCAAAAGCCTGCGCCAGATCAGCGATTAAATCCTGCGCGTCTTCAATACCTACAGATAAACGAATCAAAGTCGGGCCTATGCCTGCGGCTTTTTGCGTAGCAGCATCTAAAGAGGCATGCGTCATAGAACCCGGATGGCAAATTAAGCTTTCAATGCCACCTAAAGACTGAGCCAAAGTAAAACACTGTAGGGCTTCAAAAAATACCGCTAAATAAGCTTCATCGGCAGCCAAATCAAAACTTAACATAGAACCAAAACCGTGCTGCTGTGCTTTGGCAATGGCATGACCCGGATGATCTTTTAAGCCAGGGTAATAAACACGGCCTACCAATGGCTGTTTTTGCAGGAAATCGACTACCAGCTCCGCATTGTGCTGATGGTGTTTAATACGGGGTAACAAAGTACGCAGGCCGCGTAGGGTCTGATAAGCGTCAAAAGCACCACCTGTCACACCTAAACAATTGGCCCACCATTTCAGCTCATCGCCCACTGCGGCGTCTTTGGCAATCAAAGCACCACCTACGATGTCGCTGTGGCCGTTAATAAACTTAGTGGTGGAATGCACGACTATGTCAGCCCCTAAAGCTATAGGATTTTGCAAAGCCGGCGATAAAAAGGTGTTATCCACCACCAAAATCGCATTCAGTGTTTTCGCTAGCTCTGCAGTGGCTTTGATATCAGTAATTTGCAGCAATGGATTACTTGGGGTTTCGACCCAAATCATTTTAGGCTGCGCTGCTTTCACTTGATCTGCCCAGTCGGTTTGCTGGAAATTCACCACCACCAGCTTAAAGGCTTTTTTGCGATTCGCTAAATTCAGGAATAAACGATAACTACCGCCGTAACAGTCATGGGGGATCACTAAGGTGTCTTCAGGGCCAATCAGTTGTAGCGCCAACAGGCAGGCAGACATGCCAGTGCCGGTAATTAACCCCTTAGCCCCACCTTCCAGCTCTGCCAACGCATCACCTAACAAATCCCGTGTTGGGTTATTTGAGCGTGAATAATCGTATTTGCCCGGTTGTTTAAAGGCTTTGAGTTCATAAGTTGAGGTTAAATACAAAGGCGGCGTCACAGCACCATAGGCGGAGTCCTGCGCTATTCCGGCACGGGCCGCTACTGTGGCTGAATGTGGTTTGCTCATAAAAAACCTCAATTTTAGATGTTTAGACGTCTAAAAGTATACTCAGCAAAAATAAGAAGTCAAAACATTTAGACGTCTGTACTATTAAATCTTGCACAGAGTTTGTACTCAGGAGTATAAAGAAGTAAAATTTCGCTTAATTACGTTTACGTGCGCGACAACGTAGCAAAGGTCAGCAGACCCTATAACTAAATCTAATCAAGGTATCCCTATGGCAAAGTGGAATGGTGAGTATGTTCACCCTTATGCGGAACACGGAAAGAAGTCCGAACAGGTGAAAAAGATCACAGTCTCTATCCCGTTGAATGTATTGAAAGTATTAACAGATGAAAGAACCCGCCGCCAGGTGAACAACCTGCGTCATGCCACCAATAGCGAATTATTATGTGAAGCTTTTTTGCATGCCTTCACGGGTCAGCCGTTGCCGGCAGATGAAGATTTACGCAAAGACAATCCACATCAAATTCCGCTGGAAGTGCGTAATATTCTGACCAGCATGGGTAAGCCGATTCCTGTGATCCAGGAAGCAGAATCAGACGAAGAGTAACACCGGGTCAGAGCCTTGGCTCTGACCCACAGATCAGCTTGTCAATTCAAACCAGATTGTTCAATCCGGAGCGAATACCTTACATTGGGGTCAGAACTAAAGTTCTGACCCCATATAATTTTCAGGCATGGGCAAACGCGCCACTCCTGAGGCCACGGCAGCTTCGGCTACAGCGCGGGCGACACGGGATAATAACCTTGGGTCCATTGGCTTTGGAATAATATAATCGGCACCAAATTGCAGTTTATCCACTTGAGCCGCAGTTAATACCGCCTGAGGCACCGGCTCTTTGGCAATAGCCCGAATTGCCTGCACGGCCGCCAGTTTCATCTCATCGTTAATCACTTTAGCACGCACGTCCAAAGCACCACGGAAGATAAAAGGGAAACACAATACGTTGTTGACCTGATTCGGGTAATCCGAACGGCCTGTCGCCATAATTAAATCACTTCTCTCTGCATGCGCCAGTTCAGGTTTAATTTCCGGATCCGGGTTCGAACAGGCAAAAATCACCGGTTTATCCGCCATCAGTTTTAAGGTTTCGGCCGGTAAAGCATCGGGTCCTGAGACGCCCACGAATACATCAGCACCTTCCATGGCTTCTTCCAGCGTACGTTTGTCGGTATTGTTAGCAAACAGCTCTTTGTATTTGTTCAAATCGTTACGGCGGGTGTGGATCACACCTTTGGTATCAAGCATATAAATATGCTCGCGTTTAGCGCCACATTTAATCAGCAGCTCCATACAGGCGATAGCGGCAGCACCAGCGCCTAAGCAGACAATCACAGCGTTGCCGATGTCTTTGCCCTGAATTTCCAGCGCATTTAATAAGCCCGCGGCAGTCACTATGGCCGTGCCGTGCTGATCGTCATGAAACACCGGAATATTGCAGCGCCTGATCAGTTCTTTTTCAATCTCAAAACACTCAGGTGATTTAATATCTTCGAGGTTAATACCACCAAAGGTATCCGCGATATTCGCCACTGTGTCGATAAACTCTTCTGTGGTGCGGTGCGTCACTTCAATATCAATAGAATCGAGGCCAGCAAAACGTTTAAACAACAAAGCTTTGCCTTCCATCACAGGCTTAGACGCCATAGGGCCTAAGTTACCTAAACCCAAAATAGCAGTGCCGTTGCTGATCACCGCCACCAAATTACCTTTGCCGGTATATTTATAAACATCGTCTATATTGTTGGCGATTTCACGCACTGGCTCAGCCACTCCAGGGCTGTAGGCTAACGCAAGATCTTTAACGGTTTCAGCGGCTTTACTGATTTCAATACTGATTTTGCCCGGTTTAGGCTCGGCGTGGTACTTCAGCGCCTGTTCTCGAAAATCTGACATAAGTAGAGGTTCCATGAGTAGGTAAGTAGGATGCCCTGTGGGCTAGTTTCTTATATTTGTTGTGAGTTGTGGTGCAACCCAAAAGGTGGCTCATTCTAAAGAGCAAGTTTGCCCTTTAGAACCACTAATTTTCAGATCGTACCAGTATAAAGCCACAGTACTGCAGCACTCATTCCGATGCTTTCTCTGCTCCGTCAGGCATGAGACATACCTGCGCGAAGCTGGCTGTCGAAAACTTCGACAATTGAGCTATGCACCTCTGTTATAACAAGTTTAACTCAGAGCGCCAATAGCTCCCCTAAAACTGGACAGACCTCTTCAGACTGAAATTAACAACTATGCAGTTTTTCGGCATTTTTAAGCAGATAAAGATGCAGGCTCTTCAGCTGTTTATGCATAAAGCTCAGCCAATGAGATAAATAATTCATTAATTTCAATCAGATAGAACCAGTCTGTTTAAATATCAACCAAACAAGCTATGCAGATAATAAAAATATCTGGGTCACTAAGCCTCGTTCAAACAGCGGCTAATCTCTTTATGGAATAAAAACCAATATGCATATAACTATTGACGATTAAAAGTTCAGCAGGCAGAATAAAATTTATACGTCATTTCTGTCTTTTTACCACGCCCTGTGGTGACAGAAGCATTTCTTCCAACTCAAGTCTTATCACACCTGAGTCGCTGTGAATTAGTGTACGAAAACACTATCAGTTTTATAGTTTCAGGTCCCTGCGACAGGCTTATTACTTGAGGGCTCTGCATGGAACATAATGTCTCCTTAATTACCACTATTGCCGCCGCTTTTGGTCTGGCTTTAATTTTAGGTGTGATAGCTGCGCGCCTGAAACTACCCGCTTTGGTTGGCTATTTGCTGGCTGGTATCATCATAGGCCCGGCGACTCCGGGTTATGTTGCGGATCTGCATATCGCGTCCCAACTGTCTGAAATTGGTGTGATGCTGCTGATGTTTGGTGTTGGTTTGCACTTTTCGGTTAAAGATCTGATGTCGGTCAAAAACATCGCAGTGCCGGGTGCCATAGTGCAAATGGGTTTAGCTACTTTGCTTGGCTTTTTTGTCGCTCAGTCCTGGGGCTGGAGCTTTGGCGAAGCTTTGGTGTTTGGTTTGTGTTTATCTTGTGCCAGTACAGTGGTGCTGTTAAAGGCACTGGAAGCCAAAGGCGTACTGGAAAGCAGAAACGGCCAGATTGCGGTCGGCTGGCTGGTGGTGGAAGATTTAGCCACAGTCTTGGTGCTGGTATTACTGCCACCTTTAGCCACTTTGCTGGGCGGCACCGCAACAGTTGCGACCGAAACAGGTCCTTTATGGTGGACTATCAGCCAGACCTTGCTGCAAGTTGCTGCCTTTGTGGTGTTGATGCTGGTGGTAGGCCGCAAAGTGTTCCCCTGGTTGTTATGGCAGGTTGCCAGCACTGGTTCACGTGAACTATTTACTTTGGCCGTGATAGCCGGAGCTATCAGTATCGCTTATGGTGCGGCAGAACTTTTTCATGTGTCTTTTGCTTTAGGTGCATTTTTTGCCGGCATGGTAATGCGGGAGTCGGAGTTCAGCCACAGAGCAGCTGAAGAGTCTTTGCCGCTGCGAGACGCCTTTTCCGTATTGTTTTTTGCCGCTGTAGGTATGCTGTTTGAACCAGCGATTTTGCTGGAGCAACCGCTGCATGTACTGGTAGTACTGGCCATTATTGTAGTGGGTAAGTTTTTTGCGGCTTTTGTGCTGGTATTGCTGTTCCGCTACCCGCTGAATTCAGCACTGACAGTGGCTGCCAGTCTGGCACAGATAGGTGAATTCTCTTTTATTCTGGCAGGACTTGGCATGACACTGGGTTTATTGCCGCAGGAAGGCATGAGTTTAATACTGGCCGGAGCCCTGTTGTCTATCGCACTGAATCCATTACTCTTTGCTATAGTGTCGCCATTAAATAGCTGGGTATTAAAACGCTCAGCTTTGGCGCGTAAACTGGATAGCAGAACAGACCCTTTCAGTGAGCTGCCTATGGATACAGATAGAAAGTATCTGGAAAATCAGGTGGTCCTGGTCGGTTATGGCCGTGTGGGCCGCAGGATAGCGGCAGGTCTGTCGGCACAGAATATTCCTTTTGTGGTCGCAGACAAAAACCATGACAGAGTGGAAAAGTTGAGGGATCAAGGTATTCCGGCTGTGTTTGGTGATGCCACCGAAGTCGATGTATTGATCCAGGCGCATATTCTGCATGCCGCAGTACTGGTGATTGCCACCCCTGAAACTATAGATGTGCGTAAAACAGTACAAAGTGCCCGCCTGGTTAATCCTGGTATACAGGTGATATTGCGCACTCATAATGAAGATGAAGTAGAACCGCTAAAGCAGGAACAACTGGGGCAGGTCTTTTTAGGTGAGGATGAGCTGGCTCAAAGCATGACTCAAGCTACTCTGGCATATTTTGCCCCTGCAGCAAAAACACCTGGTCATTAATCTTCCGCCTGAGTGGTAAAAAAAGGGAGTGCAATGCACTCCCTGTTTAATTGGATCAGGATTAAAGCGAAGGCGTATTTTCACCCTCTTTTTCGATCACTTCAGGCAATAAATCCTCACGGCTTGCACCCAGGAATACTGCGATTGAACTGGCAACGAAAATAGACGAATAAGTACCTACAGCAATACCAAATAACAGCGCTGCGGCAAAACCGTGTAACAGAGGTCCGCCCATATAAAACAAGGCCACCAGTGATAAGGCGGTAGTACCTGAGGTGATAGTAGTACGGCTTAACGTAGAGGTAATAGCGTCGTTGACCGTTTCTTCCACTGTCGCATCCCGTAACTTACGGAACATTTCACGGATACGGTCAAAGACTACTATGGTGTCGTTAATGGAGTATCCGACTAAGGCCAGCAAAGCGGCCAGCACCGTCAGGTCAAATTCCATCCCGGTAATAGCAAACAACCCCATAGTGACAATTACGTCGTGCACCAAAGCCATTACAGCGCCTACTGAATAACGCCATTCGAAGCGGAAGGCAACATACATCATGATACCGATAAAGGATGCCAATAACGCCAGCATACCGTCTTCTTTCAGCTCATCACCTACTGAGGCACTGACGTTTTCAACGCGACGCTTGGTGACAGTCCCCTCTTCCACTTTCTGGATCACTTCGATGATCTGGCTACCCGCTTGCTCGATGTCCTCACGAGGAGCAATGCGGATCATGACTTCAGTGGTGGTACCAAAATACTGCACTATCGCATCAGGAAACCCATTATCTGCCAGCGCATCCCGAATTTTGTTCAGGTCAGCCTGCTGTTCAAAACCTGCCTCGACAACTAAACCGCCGGTAAAATCCAGACCAAAGTTAATACCTTTAGTGAATACAGCGAATAATGAACCTAATACCAGCAGGGTAGAAAAAACAATAGCTGGCCACTTAAAGCGCATAAAGTTGATTGGTTCTTTAAAATGAAGGAGTCTCATCATAATTCCTTATATAGGTAACTTATCAACTTTACGGCCACCCCAGATCAGATTGACAAACAATCTGGAGACTGTGACAGCAGTGAAGATCGAAGTGATAATACCCAAAGCCAAAGTGACAGCAAAACCTTTGACCGGACCAGAGCCTAAACCAAACAGTATTAACGCGACCAGGAAAGTCGTGATATTCGAGTCGGTAATAGTGGCAAAGGCTCTGTTATAGCCTTCATGGATGGCTTGTTGCACCGAACGCCCTGCTTCAAGCTCTTCACGAATACGCTCGTTAATCAATACGTTGGCATCTATCGCCATCCCTATAGTTAACAAGATACCCGCCATCCCAGGTAAAGTCAGAGTGGCACCCGGCACCATAGACAACACGCCAATCAGTAGCACGACGTTACTGGCCAGCGCCAGGTTACCCACCATACCTACGCCTTTGTAGTACACGCCCATAAACACAACAGTCAGGATCATCCCCCACATAATGGCGTTGGTACCCAGCTCGATATTTTCCTGCCCCAGGCTTGGGCCTATGGTACGTTCTTCTACAATCTGAATAGGAGCAATTAAAGCACCGGCTCTTAATAACAGCGCCAGATTTTGCGCTTCAGCAGGACTGTCTACCCCGGTAATCCGGAAGCTGCGACCTAAACGCGCCTGAATAGTGGCGACGTTGATCACTTCTTCTTTTTTCTCAAGAATAGTGCGGCCCTGGGCGTCTTTTTTATCCGTCGGTTTGTATTCGATAAATACAGTCGCCATCGACTTGCCTATGGCTTCTTTAGTCGCTTGCGAGAAGGTGTTACCGCCTTTGGCATCCAGGTCAATATTCACCTGAGGACGGCTGTACTCGTCGTAGCTGCTGTTGGCACCGATAATATGGTTTCCTGTCAGCATCACACGTTTTTGCAGCAATACCGGACGACCCTGACGGTCGGTATACAACTGGGCATTCGGTGGTACACGACCATCCAAAGCGCTCTGTAAATCACCTGCTTCATCTACCATTCGGAATTCAAGTGTCGCTGTTGCGCCTAAAATTTCTTTGGCGCGGGCTGTATCCTGTATCCCTGGTAATTGAACGACAATACGTTCAGCGCCCTGACGCTGCACTAAAGGCTCTGCGACCCCAATAGCGTTTACCCTGTTGCGGATAATGGTAATGTTCTGCGCCACGGCATCTTCACGTAAGGCTTTGATTTTCACTTCGCTAAACGCGGCGATCAGAGTCAAATCATCAGCCTCAGTAAAGGTCATATCACGGTCTTTACCGCTCAATAAAGTTTTAGCGGCCGCTAAATCTTCAGCACTGCGGAAACTCAGATTCACCCGTAAATTGGCCACATCTGCTGTCACAGCTCGGTAACGTACTTTACCTTCGCGTAAATCTGAGCGGTAGGCCTGTACCAAATCGTTAACGTTTTTTTCCATCGCGGTTTTCATGTCCACTTCCATCAGGAAATGCACACCACCCCGTAAATCCAGACCCAGTTTCATTGGGGCTGCACCTATAGCATCCAGCCAGGCTGGTGTTGCTGGGGCAAGATTTAATGCGGTGACAAAGTTATCTCCCAGAACTTTGTTAGCCAGCTCACGAGCTGCCAACTGATCCTCGGTATTTAAAAAACGTACCAGCAACTGGCCTTTTTCTAATACAGCAGACTTGGGAGTTAAACCTTGTTCGGTAAACGCTTTTTGCAGTTGATCCACAGTTTGCTGGGTGACATCAGCGCCGCGGGTTGCATTGATTTGTAAAGACGGGTCATTGGGATACAAGTTGGGCAGGGCGTACAGCATGCTGACGCCCATCACGATGATCACCAATAAGTACCGCCAGATGGAGTTCTGGTTTAACACATTAAAATCCTTTTACAGTGATTTCATCGTGCCTTTCGGCAGTACGGCAGCGATAGCTGACTTCTGCACTGTGACTTCAGTGCTGTCGTTTAATGCAATAGCGACAAAATCTTTATCTTCTGCGATTTTGGCGATACGACCAACCAAACCCCCCTGAGTCAGTACTTCGTCGCCTTTGCCCAAAGCAGCCATCAGATTTTTATGCTCTTTGACACGTTTGGCTTGTGGACGGTAGATCAGGAAATAAAAGATCAAACCAAAGGCCACCAGCATGATCAGTAAATCCCAGCCACCGCCTTGTGGTGCTGCAGCCGGAGTATTCGCATATGCATTGGCAATAAATAAACTCATTACATGTCCCCTAAAGTTTTAAATTAAAAAGTTAAAAATAAAAAATGAACTCTTATTGTTCTGTCAGGCTGACTTCCAGCGGCGGCACATCCATGCCCCGTTTCCGGTAAAACTCAGCCACAAAATCTTCCAGCTTTTGTTCAGCGATAGCCGCACGTAAGCCTTGCATCAGCTTTTGATAATGATGCAGGTTATGGATAGTATTTAACCGCGCACCTAAAATCTCATTGCATCTGTCTAAGTGATGTAGATATGACCGAGAATAATTTTTACAAGTGTAGCAATCACATTCTGGGTCTAAAGTTGAGGTATCGTCTTTGTGTTTGGCATTGCGGATCTTAATGACACCAGTGCTGACAAACAAATGACCATTGCGGGCGTTGCGGGTTGGCATCACACAATCAAACATATCTATGCCACGGCGCACGGCTTCGACTATGTCTTCCGGCTTACCGACACCCATTAAATAACGCGGTTTGTGCTGTGGCATTTGGCCTGTGGTGTGATTGAGGATGTTAATCATGTCCTCCTTTGGCTCACCGACAGATAAACCACCTATGGCATAACCGTCAAAGCCGATCTCCTCCAAGCCTTGCAACGAGACATCACGCAAATTCGGATACATACCGCCCTGAATAATACCAAACAGTGCGGCCGGATTATCACCATGCGCCTCTTTACTGCGTTTTGCCCAGCGCAGAGACATTTCCATCGACTTTTTCGCTTGCTGCTCAGTTGCAGGATAAGGCGTACATTCATCAAAAATCATCACAATGTCAGAGCCTAAATCACGCTGCACCTGCATAGAACGCTCCGGTGTTAACATGATTTTTTCGCCATTCAGTGGTGAGCGGAAGGTCACACCTTCTTCTTTGATTTTACGCAGTTCGCCCAAGCTGAACACCTGAAAACCACCGGAGTCGGTGAGGATCGGCTTGTGCCAATGCATAAAATCATGCAAATCACCGTGCTTTTTGATGATCTCTGTGCCTGGACGTAGCATTAAGTGGAAGGTGTTGCCTAAGCAGATTTGTGCACCTGTGGCTTCGAGCTCCTCCGGCGTCATGCCTTTGACTGTGCCATAGGTACCTACTGGCATAAATGCCGGAGTTTCAACAATACCGCGCTCAAATACCAGACGGCCACGACGGGCTTTACCGTCGGTTTTTAACAATTCAAATTTCACGTGCTACCTCAGTCTCTGCCAGAAAAACAGTCCGGCTTTTTCGCGCCTGATTGTAGCAGAACAAAAAGCCAAACCCCACAACTAAAGCGGGGGCTGGCTTAGCGGACAATTAGAGGATCAGCATCGCATCGCCGTAGGAATAGAAGCGATATTGTTGCGCTATTGCAGTGTGATAGGCGTGCATCACATAGTCTTTTTGACTGAAAGCACTGACCAGCATAATCAGAGTGGATTCAGGTAAATGGAAGTTGGTGACTAAGCCATCGATCACCTGGAACTGATAACCGGGGTAAATAAAAATTTTAGTATCGCCGCTGTAAGGCTGCAGTGTTTTGCCTTGTTGCAACGCAATCTGAGCGGCAGACTCCAGTGAACGCACAGAAGTTGTGCCGACGGCGACTACCCTGTTGCCACGGGCTTTACAGGCTGTAATTGCATCGACCACCGCCTGCTCCACCTCGATGTATTCGGCATGCATCTGATGATCCAGCACATTATCTACCCGCACCGGCTGAAAGGTACCAGCCCCAACATGCAAAGTGACATAAGTAAACTCTACCCCTTTGGCTTTCAGAGCCGCCAGCAATGGCTCATCAAAATGCAAGCCTGCGGTGGGCGCGGCGACAGCACCAGGTTTTTGGTTGTAGACGGTCTGATAACGCTGTTTATCCTCGTCGCTATCCGGTCTGTCTATGTAGGGAGGCAATGGCATATGGCCCAGTCTTTCCAACATCTGCAGCAAAGGCTCGTCACCCAACAGCTCCAGTTCAAATAAAGTATCGTGCCGCTGCAGCATTTTCAGCTTTGTGGTGTCATCCACTAAAATAGTAGTTTCTGGCTTTGGAGCTTTACTGGCACGGACATGGGCTAAAAAGCGCTGACTATCCAGCACCCGCTCAACCAGAATTTCAACTTTACCGCCTGATTGTTTTTGACCAAATAAACGGGCTGGGATCACCCGGGTGTTATTAAATACCAATAAATCGCCGCTGTTGAGTTGTGCCACTAAATCAGTGAATACCAAATGGGACAACTCACCGGTATGGCGCTGCATTTTCAATAAACGGCTGCTGGAACGTTCAGCCTTGGGGAACCGGGCGATCAGTTGCTCTGGCAGCTCAAAGGAAAAATCTTTTACTTGCATGTTCTCTAGTCCGCTTTACCGACAAACTTCATTTCATCGACCGCTCGTGTCGACACCACTGACGCTTTTACTGCGCGGCGGCAGTCTACAAACTAGTGTTTTTCAGCACAAGCTATTTTTCCAGCGCATCGCAGTATGCTGAATTTCAGCTAAGCTTTGGAAAAGTTCTGAAATATCACCCGACCATGCACCGTTTTTACCTGCTGTTTTGCCTGTTCGTTACAGCCCCCCTTTGGGCAGAGCACGCGACACAAAAAGTGCCGGCTCAGCTTCACATCAGTACGCCAGTGTGGCCAGGATTCACCAATGCGGATGGCTCTGGTGCTTACGCAGAGTTATTCCAATGGATTTATGCTGAGCAGCAAGTGACGCTGGTGTGGCATTTCAGTAACTTTGGTCGTGCTATTAATCTGGTGCAACAGGGCAAACATCATCTGGTTCCGGGACTTTCTGCCCACAGTTCAGCCAGTCAGCGACACGCACTGCTGCTTTCAGCTCAGCCTTTTGATTTTGATTTCATAGTGGCTATTTACAATCCGGAACATCTGGCTGCGCCTGATTTATCGACGCTGAGGCAACATAGACTGGCATGGGATCTGGCCTACGATTTACATCTGCTGCTGGGTTTACCGGAAAAGGGTTATGAGGTAGTCAGCATGCAGCAGGGGCTGGAGCTGGTCAAAAATGGCCGGGTAGATATTTATCTGGCCGAAAAAAGTGAGCTGTTGCAGTATTTACAAGGAGAAACGCCAATTAAACTGCAACCTCTGCGCTATCAGGAATTGCTGCGTGACGCCATTTATCTGGCCTTTGCAGACAATGAAGCAGGCAAAGCCTTTAAAACTATCTGGGATCAACGTTTTAGTGAATTACAAAAAACAGGTCAGTTGAAAACATTTTACCGCCGTTATCCCCAACTGACCTTACCGGCATTACCTTAACTGACTGCATCACTGCATTTTTGTTGCAGCACTTCGGTGATCAACTGCGCCATCTGACGGTAGCTGCGTAACTTACTGGAGGTTGGACGCCAGGCCACACCAATATCTCTGTACGCCTGACCAGAGCCCGGTTTCTGCGCTACTAATTCAGTGCCCCGCAGTAAACCACTGTTGATGGCCATCTGCGGCATAAAAGTGACCCCCAATTTGTTGTTTACCATCTGACTTAAGGTATGCAGACTGGTGGCAAAAAATGGATTCACTTTACGGTTATCATCCAGCTCACAGGCTTTAACGGCATGCCCTGTCATGCAGTGCTCCCGCTCCAGCAGGAAAATACTTTCATCCGGCCATTGGCTGATGTCGTGCTGAAAACCACGTTCCAGCCAGTCTTTGTGCAGCACCAATTTGAACGGGTCCTGCGCCAGCACTTCGGTGTGTAAGGTGCCGGTGTCGTAAGGCAAGGCTAACAAAACTAAATCCAATCGGCCTTCCGTTAAAGACTGCAAGGAGTTTTCCGTCGTATCTTCACGCAGTAATAACTGCAGTTCGGGAAAACGCTCGCGGGCCAGAGCCATCACTTCACTCAGTACAAAGGGGGCTATAGTTGGAATGCAACCCAAACGCAGCGGCCCCGCCATCGGCTTGCCCTGGCATTTGGCAAATTCGGTCAGCTCTTCACATTGCTCCACTATATAGCGGGCCTGACGCACCACGTCTTCCCCCAGCGGGGTAAAAATAAAGGTCTTGTGATCACGCTCCAGCAACTGCGCGTTCATAGTTTCTTCTAAGTTGGCAATAGCAGCACTTAAGGTAGACTGACCTATATAACAAGCTTCAGCAGCGCGGCCAAAATGTTGATGTTCATGCAAAGCCAACAAGTACTGCAACTGTTTGATACTAGGAACACGTTTCATCTCTTATTCCGATGATTAAACTAATTTCAAACCAATTTAATTGAATAAAAGAAAAAAGAAAAGCTCAATAACAGTTCATCTGAATAAAAAAAATCCCGGTATCAAACCGGGATTTCTTCATAAGCAACAAAAGGCATTAAGCGCCAAATATCGCCTTGATGATGTAGAAAAATACGATAGCTAAACCAGCGCCCACAGGCAAAGTGACAACCCATGACACAAAAATGTTCCGGATCACCCCCAGGTTCAGCGCTGCTATACCCCGAGCCATACCTACACCCAATACCGCACCCACCAGAGTTTGCGTGGTAGAAATAGGTAAACCTATACCTGAAGCGATCACCACTGTACTGGCTGCAGCAATTTCAGCGGCAAAACCACGACTTGGCGTCAGGTGAGTGATGTTTTCACCTATGGTGCGAATCACCCGGGCGCCTAATGTCGCCAGACCTATCACTATACCCACAGCACCTAAAGGCAGGATCCACCAGTCTAATGCCACTTTATCCAGAATTTGACCACCAGATTGGATAATACCGACCACAGCAGCTAATGGCCCAATGGCATTCGCCACGTCATTCGAGCCATGAGCAAAAGCCATACAGCAGGCAGTGAAAATCATCAGAATACCGAAGATCCGCTCTACGTTATTAAAATGCATTTCTTTGTCAGCTTCCGGATCAATCTTCAGACGGCTGATGGCAATTTTACCTATAACACCCACAACCAGTGCGATCGCGACACACAGCATAAAACCTTCATTGGGCGTCAGAGTCAGACCTACGTGTTTTAACCCTTTGCTGACGGTGACAAAAGCCATCATAAAAGCCGCAAACACCATGTAGAAAGGCACATATTTTTTAGCAGCTTCCAGCGGATTCTCAGTATCAAAGATCAGACGCTGAGCGCTCATAAAGATCAGGTAAGCCAGAATACCGGACAGCACGGGCGTCACAACCCAACTACCAACTATGCCCGTCACCTCGCCCCAGCGCACATATTCCATACCTACGCCAACCGAAGCAAAGCCGATAATAGCGCCAACGATAGAGTGCGTTGTAGACACGGGCCAACCGAAGTGAGTAGCGACTAACAACCAGGTTCCGGCTGCGAGCAAGGAGGCGATCATACCGAACACTAAAAGTTCCGGTACTGCTTTAAAAGCTTCAGCATCCACTATACCGCTGCGGATGGTCGAGGTGACTTCACCACCCGCTAACCAGGCGCCGGCTGCTTCAAAAATAGCGGCGATAATCAGTGCTTGCTTCAAAGTTAACGCTTTAGAGCCGACCGAAGTGCCCATAGCGTTGGCAACATCATTGGCACCCACGCCGTAGGCCATAATAAAGCCAAATACAGCGGCAGTAATAATCAGCAATAAGCCGTACTGAGAGAGAATTTCCATTATTGAATTACCTTAAGAATTAACGGGCTAACATGATTTCGAGTCGTGAACCTACTTTTAAGGCTGAATCGGCTAAATCACCAACCCACTCCAAAGTGCGGTACAGGAACATCACATCAACCGGATTCATTTCGGCTTCTGCTTTACGAACAAATTTGCGCAGACTGATTTGTAGTTGATCGGTGTCGTGCTCGATTTCATCGATACGTTCAACCATTTTGATCACTAAATCGACTTCGCGACCGCGGAAACCGGTTTCCAGCAGTTCATCCAATTCATTGATCGCTTCACAGGCTAATTCAACAGCGTCGATACAACGCTGTAAATAGGCTTTAAATTCCACCTGAATAGGCGCCGGAATTTCTAACTCACGGCCTAAAACACGACCTGTGATATCTTTAGCTTTGTTCGCGATTTTATCTTGTTGCGATACCAGCTCTAACAAGTCCGTTCTGTCGACAGGTAAAAACAATCCACGTGGCAAATGCACACGGATATCACGCTTTAATTTGTCAGCATCCTTTTCTAACGCTACGAGTGCTTTGCGAACTTCAGCCGCCTTCTCCCAATCTGTTAAAAACACTGCATCGAAAAACGGCAGTAATAACAGGCTGGCGTCAAACACCTTTTTAATATGTTCTTCTAAAGGCTTGATTGGTGATTTCGCAAAAACCGCCAAAAAGTGATTTGGCATAAGTGTGCCTCTTGCTGTTGAGTTAATGAAAACCGGCGCGCATTGTACTGCAATCAAAGTGTAATAAAAACTTCTTAAAAGCAGTAATGCAAAAAGCCTGATAAAACATAGGTTTTATCAGGCTTTTATGACAACTTTAACGCTGAGTTTTTTAACTGCGGGCGTCTTGCTCTAACTTTTCATCGTCCGCATGGCGCACATCTTTGCCTTTGACCAGAAACACTATGTACTCCGCCACGTTTTTACAACGATCACCGATACGTTCCATCGAGCGGGCTGACCATAACACATTCATGATCTTAGGAATAGAGCGCGGGTCTTCCATCATGTAGGTCATCAGTTGACGAGTGATGGCCTCGTATTCACGGTCCACTTTTCTGTCTTCACGGTGTACAGCTAAAGCCGCTTCCACATCCATACGGGCAAAAGCGTCTAATACGTCGTGCAGCATTTGCGCAACATGGCGGCCCATATTATCCAGATTCACCAGCAAGTCCTGCTGCGCACTATTAAAGGACTCCAACGCCACCTTCGCAATACGTTCGGCTTCATCACCAATGCGTTCTAGGTCAGAAATGGTTTTAATAATGGCCATAATCAGCCGTAAATCGCTGGCCGCTGGCTGACGTTTGGCAATAATACGGGTGCACTCGTGGTCAATTTTAATTTCCCAGTCGTTGACCTTTAAGTCATTGGCAATCACCTGACGGGCTAATTCCGCATCACTGCTGGCAATTGCATTTAATGCATCCGCCAATTGCTGTTCAATTAAGCCACCCATCGCCATCACATGATTACGAACCTGTTCAATTTCTTCATTGAACTGACTGGAAATGTGCTTCGTTAAATTCATTTTATCCATCGCGCTCTCCTCCAATACCCTTGATTCTTGCAGTTACAGCCGTGTTCACTGCTCTCTTTCGCCCCAATCACATCGTTTTCTATGCTCAGGGCCCTCACTCGTTTGTCGCCTTGCTGCAACTGCAATTACTTTGGGTATTCACTTTCATTAATTAACCAAAACGACCTGTGATGTAATCTTCAGTTTGTTGCTGCGATGGATTGGTAAACATCTTATTGGTGGCATCAAACTCAATTAAATCACCCATATACATAAAGGCAGTATAGTCGGATACCCGGGCTGCCTGCTGCATATTGTGGGTCACGATCACAATAGTGTATTTATCTTTAAGCTCATAAATCAGCTCTTCAATTTTTAGCGTGGAAATCGGATCCAAAGCCGATGCTGGTTCATCCAGCAACAACACCTCTGGTTCAATCGCGATAGCACGGGCAATCACCAGACGTTGCTGCTGACCACCAGACAAACCAAAGGCATTGTCATGCAAACGGTCTTTGACTTCATTCCATAAAGCCGCACCTTTGAGCGACGTTTCTACCACTTCATCCAGAATACGTTTGTCTTTTACACCTTGCAGGCGCAAACCGTAAGCGACGTTTTCATAAATACTTTTTGGAAACGGATTCGGCTTCTGGAACACCATACCGACCTGACGGCGCAGTTCAGCCACGTCCACTTTCGGGTCATAGATATTCTGGCTGTCCATTAAAATCTCGCCTTCAATACGACAAATATCGACTAAGTCGTTCATCCGGTTAAAACAGCGTAACAAAGTCGACTTACCGCAGCCTGAAGGACCGATAAAGGCTGTGACACGTTTCTCCGGTATTGTCATATTGATGCTTTTGAGTGCCAGTGCATCACCGTAATACAGCTTCAGATCATTGACCTGCAGCTTGATTTTTTCATCCGATAATTTTAATTCGGTCTCTACCGGTGGAGCTGTTAATTTATCTTGATTCATCTTCGTTACCATTCTGTGAAATTCTGTTATCAACTACCTGCATATCAGGCGAGGTCTAGTCAGCATCGCTGCGGTATTTTTCACGTAATCTGTTACGCATATAAATTGCTGCCATATTCAGCACCACAATCAATAACACCAGCACCAGCGCCGTGGCGTAGAGCAAAGGACGCGAGGCTTCGACATTTGGACTCTGGAAACCCACATCGAACACATGGAAACCTAAGTGCATGATCTTCTGATCTAAGTGAATAAAGGGGAAGTTGCCATCTATAGGTAAAGTCGGAGCTAATTTCACGACCCCTACCAGCATCAAAGGTGCGACTTCACCGGCAGCACGGGCCACAGCTAAAATTAAGCCCGTCATCATAGCCGGAGTTGCCAGTGGCACAACCACTTTCCATAAGGTCTCAGATTTAGTCGCGCCCAGCGCCAGACTGCCCATCCGGATGGTACTAGGAATACGGGATAAGCCTTCTTCGGTCGAGACAATCACTACAGGCAGGGTTAACAAGGCCAGGGTTAATGAAGCCCAGAATAAACCCGGAGTACCAAAAGTCGGACTCGGCAGGGCTTCAGGATAAAATAGCTGGTCTATACTGCCGCCCATAATGTAGACAAAAAATCCTAAACCAAACACACCGTAGACAATGGAAGGTACACCAGCCAGGTTGTAGACCGAAATCCGGATAATCTTTAGCAAAGGTCCCTGTTTAGCATATTCACGCAGGTAAATAGCCGCCAGCACGCCAAAAGGGGTAACGATGATGGCCATCAGGATCACCATGGTGACAGTACCAAAAATAGCCGGGAAAATACCGCCTTCGGTATTGGCTTCACGCGGTTCCTCGCTCAGGAAACCTGCTATGCCACTGAAATAGTGGCGGGTCTTTTGCCAGACTGACATGTCGTTTGGCGCATAAGCGTTGACTATATTGGCCAGCGAAATACTGACTTCACGTCCCTCAGCCGTGCGGGCAATCAGGGTATCGCGGTTGGACTCTGCACGCAGTTGATCCAGTTTTTGCTGGATCACTTCGTACTCATCGCTCAATACTTTGTTTTCTGCCGCAGCCTGAGCTTTAAACTCAGCCAGTTCGGCTTCTGACACTTGCTCCAGCACCAAACGACGTTCAGTTAAACGCAACTTTTCAATCTGATTGTTGATGCGACTGATGTCATTTTTTTCAATATCTTTCATTTGCTGGAAGATAGTATTGGCGCGCTCCACCCGTTGCAGCAGCTCTGGCCACATGGCCACACCTTCTGCAACCAGCTTATCGCCTTCGGTCAGCTTTAATGGAAACCCATAAAAGTTACCCCGCTCGCGGCGCTCCAAAGCAATGGCGCCTTCAGGCACAACCCAGCCAGTGATCTCATAATCCATATACCAGGAGAAGTCGCGACCATACACATCACGGTTACCTACTTTCACCAGATAACGGGTGACAGACTCGAGCTCGGCCGGCACAGTAGCTCCGGATTCACGCAACATCACAGCAGAGACAGTTTCTGAGCGCACCAACTCGCCCATAATGGTTTTTTTCTGACCCGATTCAGGTGACCACTCGGTCTGCTGCAAATCTGCTGGCCAGAAGTGACTGCCGCCGCGTACCACTATTAATCCTAATACACCGACCACCATCACCAGACAAAGTGCGATAGCGCCGGCGTTTAACCAAATCCAGGGAGTCCCTGATCTGAACCAGGCTCTTACGCCAAATAAAGATTTCATCAAAGTGCCCCTTAATTACAGATTGCTGAAGCGTTGACGTAAACGCTGCCGTATCACTTCGGCTAAGGTATTAAACACAAAGGTAAAGACGAAGAGCACCAGCGCGGCCAGGAACAAGACCCTAAAGTGCGTGCTGCCGACTGCAGTTTCAGGCAGTTCAACCGCTATATTGGCGGATAAAGTCCGCATACCTTCGAAGATATTAAAGTTCACCACAGGGCTGTTACCTGTGGCCATCAGCACAATCATGGTTTCACCCACAGCACGGCCAAAACCCACCATCACTGCGGCGAATACACCAGGACTTGCCGTTGGCAGAACCACACCGACCATGGTTTGCCACGGTGTGGCACCCAAAGCCAATGAGCCCTGAGTTAAATGACGGGGCACGTTAAAAATCGCATCTTCGGCAATAGAGAAGATATTTGGAATCACAGCAAAGCCCATAGCGATACCGACAATCAGCGCATTCCGCTGGTCGTAGTTAATACCATTGTCGGTAAACCACTGACGTAAGCTACCATCAAAAAAGGTGTTGTCGATCATCGGGCTGGCGCTGACTGCCAAATAACCAAACAGAATAATCACCGGCACTAAAAACGCCGCTTCCCAGCCTAAACCAAAGCGGTTACGAATGGATTCCGGCATATAACGCCACAAATAAGCGGCCGCCAGCATCATAAATGGCATCAGTAGCAAAATGGCAAACACTGCACTTAAGTACTCTTCGACAAAAGGGGCCAACCACAAGCCCGCGAGGAAACCTAAGATAACCGTAGGTAAAGCGGCCATGATTTCAATGGTCGGTTTCACCTTGCCGCGCAGCACTGGAGTCATAAAGTAGGCGACATAAATCGCACTCATAATGGCCAAAGGAGTGGCGAACAGCATGGCAAAAAAGGCAGCTTTTAGAGTACCAATCGCCAGCGGCACCATACTCATTTTGGCTTCAAACTCATCAGAACCCGCCGAGGCCTGCCAAATGTATTTGCCTTCGTCACGGCCTTCGTACCAGACTTCATTCCAAAGTGCAGTGTAGGACACATCGGGATGCGCATTTTCCAGCTCAAACTTATGCATCTGGCCTTGATCGTCCAGCATCAGGAAATTAGTGTTGATAGGAGAAATGGCAATTTGTCTGGCTGTCAGCCCATGATCAAAAGCTTCCAGAAACAAAGTACGGGCAGAGGTTCCGTAATGAATGCCTAAATGACCTTTGTCATCTATCGCCATAAAACCTTTGCGTGAGTACTCCGCATCAATCTGAGTGATGGCACCCGGGTGCTGCTCAAAATCACGGATTTGTTTTAAGTCGAAGTTATTGTGCTGATCACGCACTAAAAACCATTGGCTTAATTCACCTGTAGATGAACCCACAACCAAAGACACAGTACCCACCAGAAACTCCATGGCGGTGATCTGAGCACCAGAAGAAACCGCATTCACGCTTTGGACTAAACGCGCTTCTTGTGGGTTATTAATAGCGTAATAATGAATATGACCAGCCTTGTCTGCGACAAACAAGTTCTGGAAGGTGTTATCAATCAGAATTTTGCTGGCAGACTTTGGCGCATCAGGCAAAGTGTAATCAGTGCGGACTACTGTAGTTTCACCAGTCAGGAAGGCCGTTTCTGCCACCATATTGGATAAAACTAAACGACCATCGGCCGTGTATGCACTGAGCATACGGTTTTCGTCTTTTTCCTGAATGGCAATAGCCACCAGCGCCTGACCTTGCGCATCCACCTGCAGCGGCGCTTCACCGAGCGGATAACTGACCTTTGGATTGACCTGGCGTTTGTCATTCGGGTAACTCAGCAGGTACTCGTGCTTCGCAATTAACGCCTGACCGTTCGATAACCCCAGAATCAAGGTGCCGGTACGGGGATCGGCTTTAGCAAACGAGGTGACGCTAGCCCCTGCTGGTAAAGCCAGTTGCACCTGCTGCTTCAGTTCACCCGTTTCGGCATTAAAAAACTGCAGCTTCGCATCAGAGCTCACCGTTAACCCCACCTCGCCATAGCGTTCAATACTGCTGTGCAGCGGCTGAGCGACAGGACTTTGGTAGCTGGTTTTCTGTTCCACTGAAGCGGAAGAAAACAAAGGCCCGACTTCAGAAAACAGATAAACAAATATAGTGGCAAAAGCCAGCACCACACTAATGCCGGCAAAGCTGATGCCATATTTGGAGATTTTATCTTTAACAGCCCGCCAGCGCCGTAAACGGGCCCGACGTTCACCAGTTGGCAGCAAAGAACGCGGAGAATCACCGACAGACTGCTGACTTGGATGGGTTGAATGCATAGTTGCGATACCACCAGTTACTTTTAGATGCTGGCAACTATAGTAGAGTTTTATGACGAAAATATTACAGAGTGGTTTTTTGTCATATTAATGACACATTTCAAATAAAAATCACTGACCAAAACAAATGCTTCATGTCAGAAAACAAACAAGGCACCCTGAAGGTGCCTTGTGTTGATCAGACCGGGTTACTTGATACCTAAGTCTGCCAGTGCTTTGGCTGCGACTGAGGCAGGTACTGGCACATAACCGTCATGAGCAACCACGTCCTGACCATTTTTGGACAACACGAAGCGAACAAATTCACGCTCTAACGGCAGCATATCTTTGTTCGGGTGTTTGTTCACATACACGTACAGGAAACGTGATAACGGGTACTTGCCATCTAACGCGTGATCCGCATTTGGCGCATAAAATGGCTCGCCTTCTTTTTTCGCTAAAGGTAAGGCTTTGACGCTTGACGTGATATAACCAATGCCTGAGTAGCCGATGCCGTTAATAGACTCACTGATCCCCTGCACTACAGACGCAGAGCCAGGTTGTTCGTTGATACTGGATTTAAAGTCACCGCCACACAGCGCCACATCTTTGAAGTAACCGTAAGTACCGGATACTGCATTACGGCTATACATAGTGAAATCGCGGTTTGCCCAGGCACCTTCCATACCCAACTGGCCCCAGCGGGTCACGTCTTCTTTGTAACCACATTTACGGGTCGCAGAAAAAATCGCATCGACCTGAGCAATAGTTAACCCCTGTAATGGGTTGTCTTTGTTAACATAGACAGCCAATAAATCGATAGCCACAGGAATAGCCATTGGTTTGTAGCCGTATTTAGCTTCAAAATCCTGTACTTCGGATGGCTTCATCGCACGGCTCATAGGACCGAAGTTTGATGTGCCTTCCGTCAACGCTGTAGGCGCTGTGGAAGAACCTGCACCCTGAATTTGGATATTGACGTTCGGGTATTGCTTACGGAACTCTTCAGCCCATTTGGTCATCAGGTTGTTTAAGGTATCAGAACCTATACTGGAAATATTGCCTGAAACACCGGTGGCTTTTACATAAGCTGGTAATTTAGGGTCGGCTTCGATAATGGCCGCCTGAGCTGTCAGACCTAAAGTGGCTGCAATCAGACTTAATGAAGTTAATAACTTTGCTACTTTCACGTTGCTCTCCTCACAACAGACGACATGTCTGTTCGTGGTTCAGGTTGTTTTCTACGACTCATCATAAGAAAGAAATATGACACTAATATGACGAAATAAAACAACATCAGGATTTGAACTGCGACAATTTTTTAAAATTGTCCGGAGAATTGCGACGACTTGACTGTCAAAAACCGGCCAGCGGTCTACAATGGGGTAAGCCAAATCTGGCTAACTCACTGTTTTTTCATAAATGTTTTGCATTTTTATCAGTTTTCCGCCGTTTCCGGGAGTAAGGTTGTATGAAGCAGTTAATTTTAACCGTTATAGGTCAAGATAAAGCAGGTTTAGTAGAACAGCTCGCCACAGTGATCTCCAGCCATCAGGGCAACTGGATGGCCAGTAATTTAAGTCATTTGGGTGGATACTTCGCGGGTATATTGCAACTGGAAGTCCCTGAAGAGCATCTGTTTGCCTTAACCACTGAGCTGGAGCGTATGTCTGATCTGGATATCAAAATTCAGCAAGGCCTGGATTCACAAATGCATCCGGATAAACAACTGCAATTTGTGATTACGGGCAATGACAGGCCAGGCATAGTGCGCGAGTTATCCAGCGTGATCAAACATAAAGGCGCCAATATCACCCATTTTGAAAGCTCCAAACAAAGCGCACCGAACTGGGGTGTCCCGTTATTTCACGCCATAGCGACAGTCGAACTACCTGCCGGGCTGAATAAAGACGAAGTCGTCAAAGCACTGGAAGCGATAGCCTCTGACGTCGTGGTGGATGTTGAACATTAAAACAGCATTGACAATCAAATAGTGATGCAAATGAAGGATCAAGCCCTTGATCCTTTCATCAGTCTGTCATAAAACTGCCATAGAGTAGCTCCACTTGCCGATCTGGAGCGCGTTATGGTCATTACAGAGCTAATACATACTGTGAGCGATACGAATTATTTTCCCCGTGAATTGAGCTGGCTGTCCTTTAATGGCCGTGTGCTGCAGGAAGCAGCGGACGAACGTAATCCGCTCATTGAACGTTTACGTTTTTTAGGTATTTACTCCAACAACATGGATGAGTTTTTCCGGGTCAGGGTAGCGGATGTCAAACGCCGGATCCTGCTGAAAAAATATCATGCCGATGAGCAGGAAGATGCGGAGCAATTACTGCACGATATTCAGCATATAGTGCTGAAGCTCGGGGATCGTTTTAACAAAATTTATGACGACTTACAGCAGGAACTGCGCAAACATAACATTGAGCTGATTGATAATTTTAAGCTGACCGATGCTCAGGCACAGTGGGTCAGAAGTTTCTATCGCAGCGAAATACAGCGGCATTTATCGCCTATTATTCTATCTGCGGAAGAGGTCAAACTCGCCAAGCATTTAGAAGATAACGCAACCTATCTGATGGTTGAGATGACGGGTGCCAACAAAGCCGAATACGCCATAGTGCAGGTCCCTACCGATGCGATGTCACGTTTTGTGGAGCTACCGCTGCATTTAAACAAAAGTAAAAAGAAAGGCCGCTACCGTCGGCAAATCATTTTGCTCGACGACATCATAGTGCACTGCTTAAAAGATTTATTTAATGGCTTTTTTGACTTCTGTGAAATTCAGGCATTCTCCCTGAAACTGACCCGTGACGCCGAATACAATATCAGTGACACCCTGGATCAGTCGTTGATCGATAAGATGTCCAAAGGCATTAAACAACGCTTAAAGTCTGAGCCTGTGCGTATGGTGTATGACAGCCATATGCCAGAGCATATGCTGAAAATGTTGAAAAAGCTGCTCGGCTACAGCTCTTACGATTCGTTAATTCCGGGCGGTAAATACCGCAACTTCAAAGACTTTATCGGTTTCCCGAACATCGGGCATCCCTCTTTGGAGTTTCCGCCTATGCCGGTGTTAAAAAGCCCGGAATTTGAGCGCCATACCACCAGCTTTGAAGCGATCCGTACTTCAGATATTTTGTTGTACTACCCGTATCACAGCTTCAGTTATTTCACCGAATGGGTGCGTCAAGCCTCGTTTGACCCCAAAGTTACCAGCATTAAAATGACCATGTACCGGGTGGCGAAAAACTCCCGGGTGATCCACTCTTTGCTCGACGCAGTGCGTAACGGCAAACAAGTGACAGTAGTGGTGGAGCTGAAAGCCCGTTTTGATGAAGAAAATAATATCAACTGGGCACGGCGTATGACCGAGGCCGGTATTGAAGTGATCTTTGGTCTGCAGACCTTAAAAATTCACTCCAAGCTGTGTTTAATCACCCGGCAGGAAAAAGGCAAAATTCAAAAGTTTGCTCATATCGGCACAGGTAACTTTAACGAGAAAACCGCCCGTGTATACACAGATATGAGCTTGTTCACCTGCCACAGTGAAATTTGTGATGAAGTGGATCAGGTATTTGAGTTTATTCAATACAGCTACAAACCCTTCCAGTTTAATCATTTAATTGTGTCTCCAACCTGGAGCCGGCCTAAGCTGAGCGCTTTGATTGAACGGGAAACCCGTTTTGCTACTTCAGGCCGTAAAGCGGAGATCATCCTGAAAGTGAATAACCTGGTCGACAATCAAATCATCGATTTATTGTACAAGGCCAGTATGGCCGGGGTGAAAATCCGCATTATGGTACGCGGCATGTGTTCACTTATTCCGGGCGTTAAAGGCTTGAGCGATAACATTCATGTCACCAGCGTGCTGGACCGATTCCTTGAACACGCCCGGGTGTATGTTTTTAACAATGGTGGCGAAACGGATTTGTATATCTCGTCGGCCGACTGGATGACCCGCAACCTGGATCAGCGGGTCGAAGTAGGCGTGCCTATTTATGATGCAGCGATCAAACAGCAAATTCTGACGACTCTGGATATTCAGTGGCATGACAACGTCAAGGCGCGGATTATTGATAAAGATCAAAGCAACCACTATGTAAAAAGAGGCAATAAGCGTAGCATTCGCTCCCAACAGGAAATCTACGATTATTTTGCTGTGTTACAGCAATCCACTCAGGCCGGATCATGACCCACTGGACCAGCGCAGATGCGACCACAGAAGCCCGCAATGCCAGCTACATGGCGGCTGTTGACTTAGGTTCCAATAGCTTTCATATGGTGATAGCGCGGGTTGTTGACGGTGCTTTACAACTGTTACACCGTGAAAAACAAAAGGTGCAACTGGCCGAAGGTCTGACAGAAGATTTGCTGCTCAGCGAAGAGGCTATGCTGCGTGGTCTGGCTGTGTTAGCTCAATTTGCCGATACCTTAAAACCTGTGCCAACTCAATCAGTGCGGGTTATTGCCACCTATACCTTAAGACGCGCCAAAAACAGTGCGATGTTTTTACGTCGGGCTCAGGCGGTATTCCCCTACCCGATTGAAGTCATTTCAGGCCAGGAAGAAGCCCGGTTTATTTATCAGGGCGTGGCGCATTTTGAGCATTATCAGGGTCGGCGACTGGTGATGGATATAGGCGGCGGCAGCACGGAGTTTGCGATAGGTGAGGGCTTCCAGCCATTGAAGCTGGCTAGCCGCAATATGGGCTGCGTCAGCTATGCCAAACTGCACTTCCCAAATGGCCGGATCAGCACAAAGAGGTTTGAACGGGCTATTTTACAGGCGGAGCAGGAACTGGAGCCTATAGTCTCGGCCTACCGTGAAACCGGCTGGCAACAGGCGGTGGGTACTTCAGGCACCATCAAAACCATCCGCGATATTATTGTCGGTTTAGGCTGGCATCCGGTGTGTATTGAACTGGAGCATCTGCTGCAATTAAAACAGCTTTTGATCGCACAGGAAAACAGCCTGCAACTGGATTTACCCGGTTTAGCAGATGATCGTAAGCTACTGATTTGTTCAGGTTTAGCTATTCTGATCGCCGCCTTTACTATGCTTGGCATCACACAAATGTATTATGTCGATGCCGCTTTGCGTGAGGGGGTGCTGTATGAAATGAGCGACCGTTTGCATCATCATGATATTCGCGAGCATACCATTGAGAGTCTGATCAAAAGATACAGCATAGACATAGCTCAGGCCAACAGAGTGCGCCGTACCGCGCTGGAGTTGTTCGCTCAGTTGCGCGGCAGTTGGGACTTAACCGATGAAATGGCCGATTTGTTAAGCTGGGCCGCCACTGTGTATGAAATTGGCCTGCATATCAATTCCTCCAGTGTGCAGCGGCATTCGTCTTATATATTAAAAAATGCCAATTTGCCCGGCTTTAACCAGGAACAGCAGCAACTGATCGCTACCCTGGTGCGGTCCCACCGCCGTAAAATCAAAACTGAAGACCTGTCGCAGTTTTATCTGTACAGTGCCAGCACAGTCGTCTCCTTACTGGTGCTACTGCGTCTGGCCGTATTACTGAATCAAAAGCGTCGTGACGATTTTTTACCTGAACTCAAAGCGCAGGGCCAGAATCAACAATTGAGCCTGCACTTGCCAAAAGTCTGGCTGGAGCAACAGCCGTTATTAGTCGCTGATCTCCAGCAGGAGCAATTGCATCTGAAAAAGATTGCCTTTGTGCTCGACTGCCCCTATTTAGTAGAGTGCAGTCTGCAAAGTCCGGGGTTCGACCCCGCCAGCGCAGAAGACGACTAGCCGTAAAATGCCATCACAGGCAAAAGGAAAAGTTACAGATGCCACAAATTTTTAGTAACGACGCCATTAGCAGAGCTCTATTGCTGGTGATACTCGGTGCAGGAGTATTCTTTTTTATCGGTTTTCTGGTACCTGTACTGGCCGCTCTGATTATCTGCTTTGCCAGTTGGCCTCTGTATCGCCACTTACTGAGTTATTGCCGTCACAACTCCACCTTAGCTGCTAGCGTCGCTATTGTGGCTATCGTCTTGGGTCTGGTGATCCCGCTGGCTATGGTATTCAGCTATGCCATGGAAGAGCTCAAAGCCTGGATAGAATGGCTGAAATATGCCAATGAACATGGCGCCGCAGTACCTGAATGGCTTAAGGCTCTGCCCGGTGTTGGTGACACCCTGGCCGGCTACTGGCAAATTTACTTAGGCGAGCCTCATCAGTTGGGGCAGGTGGTGAGTTTAGTCAGCGGCGAACAAATTGGCGGTATCTCCAAATGGGTACTGAATTTTGGCTGGACCACCGCAGGTTTTATGCTGACCCTGCTGTTTATGCTGATCACCTTATTTTTTCTCTATAAAGACGGCGAACGCCTGGCATGGCAACTGGACACAGTAGGCGAGCGTATTTTACCGGACCGCTGGAACCGTTTCTCCCGCGTAGTGCCTGCTACCGTTAGCTCTACCGTGATAGGAATGACCATTATCGCCATAGGTGAAGGCGTGGTGCTTGGTATAGCCTACTGGATAGCAGGTGTGCCCTCCCCTGTGGCTTTTGGCGTATTAACAGGTTTTATGGCGCTGATCCCGGGTGGAGCCCCGTTATCTTTTACCCTGATCTCTATTTATCTGGTCGGTACTGGTGATCTGACTGCAGGCGTTGGGCTGTTCTTATGGGGCAGCATTGAGCTGTTTATTGTTGATAAAACCATCAGACCGACGCTGGTAGGTGGGCCAGTCAAATTGCCGTTTTTACCCACCTTTTTTGGATTAATAGGGGGAGTGCAAACCATGGGCATGGTCGGTTTGTTTGTTGGTCCTGTGCTGATGGCACTGTTGGTCGCAATTTGGCGCGAATGGCTCAGGGAACCTACAGCAAATAGCCCACAAGGCGAACTGCTACAGGGCCGCACTGATCCCGATTAAGGCTCTGTTGGTCGGACAAAAGATCATAGCCTCTTTGCTTTTGAGTCAAGACTCAGTATGGTAGTGCGCAAAAGCTTTCAGGATGGCAGCATGATCAGAACTCTCATTTCACTATTGGTGGCCGGTGTTTTTTCCGCTCAGGCCAGCACAGATTTAAAACCTCAAACCGAATCGGCCATTCGAGACATTCAGCCCCAGTTGCTGCAATGGCGTCGCCATTTTCATCAGTACCCTGAACTGTCAAACCGCGAAGTCAATACAGCGAAAAAAGTCGCAGCGCATTTAAAATCACTGGGTTTAGAGGTGCAGACAGGTATAGCTCATCATGGTGTGCTTGGTGTGTTAAAAGGGGCTAAACCCGGTCCCACGGTGGCACTGCGGGCCGATATGGACGCCCTGCCAGTGACTGAACAAGTGGATTTACCTTTTGCCTCTAAAGTACGCAGCACCTTTAACGATCAGGAGGTTGGCGTGATGCATGCCTGTG
This sequence comes from Rheinheimera mesophila, assembly GCF_000986865.1. GTDB lineage: Bacteria > Pseudomonadota > Gammaproteobacteria > Enterobacterales > Alteromonadaceae > Pararheinheimera > Pararheinheimera mesophila. Next base: position 19,976 of record NZ_LAVS01000003.1, on the reverse strand, counting down.
GTCATGACGCCCACACCGCTATGTTGATGGCCACAGCCTCCGTGCTGACGCAGCTAAAATCAGAACTTACCGGTACAGTGTTATTTGTATTCCAGCCTGCCGAAGAAGGCCCACCAGCAGGTGAGGAAGGGGGGGCCAAGCTGATGCTCAAAGAAGGCGTATTTGCCAAATATAAACCTGATGCCATTTTTGGTCTGCATGTCTGGCCCGGTCCTGCAGGTCAGTTACAGGTCAAGAGTGAAGGCATTATGGCTGCCGCTGACAGTTTTAATATCACAGTGAAAGGCACACAGGTGCATGGTTCCAGCCCATGGCGTGGGGTCGACCCTATAGCGGTGACCGGCCAACTCATTAGCGCTTTACATCAGATCCCAGCCCGTCAATTGGATGTCACCCAAGCGCCTGCCGTGCTCTCTGTCGGTCAGGTGCATGGTGGTGTGCGTTGGAACATTATTCCGGATGAAGTAAAACTAGAGGGCACAATCCGCACTTTTGATCCACAGATGCGTGAGCAGTTATTGCAAAAAATGCAGCACACCTCAGAGCATATAGCCGCAGCCAGTGGCGCCAGCGCCGAATTTCATCACCATGGTTTTGCCGCTGTCACCTGGAATGACGCCCAACTAACCGAATGGGCTATGCCAACCTTGCGGTGGGCCGCTGGTAAAGCCGGTGTAGCTCCGATCAAACCTATTACCGCTTCTGAGGATTTCTCGTTTTTTCAGCAGCAAGTACCGGGGGTATTTTTCTTTTTGGGTATAGCACCGGACAACACCCCAGTCGACAAGACAGCACCTAACCATTCGCCCTATTTTCAGATCAATGAAAAAGCATTGGAAAATGGAGTGCGGGCTTTCACTGGCCTAGCGCTGGATTATTTAGCTAACCCGGCAAAAACAGCAACGCAAGACTAAAAAGAAAAATCATCACCACAACGGCAAAACTAAACACTTTGCCGCTGCATTGCTTTACATCCTGCCAGCGGGTTAACAGCCCTGTGACTAACATCGCGAAGATCAGACAGCATTGTGATACCACTGCAGCAGCCTGACTAAACCAGACAGGCAGAGCAAAAGCTATCTGGATCAGCAATACCGCAATAAACCCCAGTATAAACCACGGAAAAACAAAGTCCTGTTTATCTTTGCCGTTAAAACTGAGCAGAACTAAAAAAGGCACAAATAAACAAACCCGGAATAGTTTAGCAATCACAGCTTGAGGCGCGGCATCTCCCAATTGACTACCGGCCGCTACGGCTTGGGAGACTTCGGGTGCTGTGCTACCAATCAGCCAGGCCAGTTGAGCTTCAGGCAATACAGCAGTGTGCATCACTACTGAATAACTCAGCAACGCCAGCAAGCCCATCAACAGCACCACAGCCAGACTTTGAGTTAAAGTCGCTTCGTCACTTTTGCGCACAGACCAGGTGGCAAAAATAGCTGAAGTACCGCAAAAACTTAAACCGCAACTGACTAAAAGCACCAATTCTTTCGGCAATTTGAACAGTTTAATCCCAAGCCATAGTGCCGCAGCCAGCAGCAGCACCACCAAGGCTGCCAGCTTGAATAAAGCCAGCGGGCTGGTTTGCAGCACCAGTTCTGCATCTACACTAAAAGCAAAGCACACTATGCCAAACCGCAAAGCTTTTTGCTGCAGCATTGCCAGTTTTCCCAGTTGGGACGCCAGCAGCTCAGAAGGCCGAATAGAACATAAAGGCAAGACAAAGGCGGCTGACAGTCCCAAAACTAAAGCCACAAACACAGGGCTGATCCATTGGTGCAACACAGGAACCGCCAGATAACAGAGCTGTAACAGCAAACTAAGCAGAAGCAATACCAACATAAGAATGTCATCTTTGATCGGGAAACAGCGCTATTGTACTGACCAACAAAAATAAGAATAATGGATTTATCTTATTCGTCACATCAGATAAACCTATGAATTATCCCAGCCCGCGCCACTGGTTGTTGTTGGACGCCATTTGTCGCCAGCACAGCCTGACCAAAGCGGCAGATCTGCTGGCGTTAAGTCAACCGGCTGCCAGTCAGGCGCTGAAAGAACTGGAACAACGTGTAGGTCAGCCGCTGTTTTTAAGGCAAGGCCGCCAACTTATTCCAACCCAACATACCCTGGACCTGCTACCTAGGCTGCAGCTATTTCTTGATTTACAGCAGGAACTAGTGAATTCAGATCCCGACAAAGGTGAGCTCAGGCTGGTGGCCAGTGAGACTGTAGGCTGTTATTTATTGCCTGGGTTATTGGCGCAATTTACTGCGCTTTACCCACAGGTTGAGTTTAAATTGAGGCTGTGTAACAGCAGCGAGGTGCTGCATCTGATGCACCAGCAACAAGCTCAACTGGGTTTTATTGAGGGGCCGGTTTTGAGCGCCGAATTCCATATCCAGCACTGGCGACAGGATCTGACAGTATTGTTTGGTCACCCCAGACTGCATCAGCATTTATCGACCGGGCAGTTATTGGCACAGCGCTGGATAGTACGGGAACCTGGCTCAGGTACCAGGGCTGTGCTGGAACATGAATTGGCGCGCTTGCACTGGACACCCCAGCATCTGCTGGAACTGGAGCGGCCTGAAGCTATTAAGCAGGCTGTGAAACAAGGATTAGGTATTGGGTGTTTACCTTTACTGGCGGTGCAGGATGAGGTGAATTCAGGTCAGTTAATAGTGCTGGACAGCCCTTTGCAACTGCAGCGACACTTCCGGCTGGTACAACATAAAAATTATCAGCCGCCTTTGCTGCAAAAGTTTTTGCATTTTTTGCACCACGGCGACTGACTTGGTTAGCTGATTTTTGCCGCTTTAGATTTTGGTACCGATTCGGCTGGCAAACTAAAAGAGAAGCTGCTGCCTTTTTTCGGCTCACTAAAAATCATCAGTTTGCTGTTATGGCGTTGCAGCACATGTTTGACTATGGCTAAACCTAAGCCTGTGCCGCCTGTGGCACGGGCTCTGGCCTGATCAACACGGTAAAACCGCTCAGTCAGTCGCTTGACATGCTGAGGCGCTATGCCTTCACCATTGTCTGTGACACTAAACACCGCTTTTTGATGTTGCCGAACCCAGCTCACCTGAATTTCGCCCCCATTGGGCGTGTATTTAATCGCGTTGGTGATCAGGTTCGAGAAGGCACTGCGTAGCTCTTCGCGAATACCGGACACCACTAAAGCCGGGTCTACAGTAAACTGGATCTGGTGTTGCTTATCGCGATTTAAGGTATGGGATTCCTGCTCCAGCATCGCCAGCATAGCGGGCACGTCAATATGCTCTTCAAACTGCACTTTAGCCGCGGCTTCAATGCGAGACAGCGTTAATAACTGTTGCACCAGCGCATCCATACGCTTGGTTTGCTCCAGCATCACGGTATGAGCTTTTTGCCAAATGCCGGCTTGAGGCAAATTGTCGGCGTCCATCACCTCCAGATAGCCCTGCAGCACAGTCAAAGGAGTGCGCAGCTCATGAGACACATTCGCGACAAAGTCTTTGCGCACCTGCTCCAGCAATTTTAACTGAGTGATGTCGCGCACGATCAGCAAATGCTGATCCTCACCGTATTGCAGCATACGGTACTCCAACACCAGATCTTCATTGACCGGAGATGAAAGTTCCAGCGGTTGGTCAAATTGCTTCTGCTGAATATAAGTTTGAAATTCGGGGTTACGGATCAGGTTATCAATACGCTGGCGTTCATCCTGTGGCCAGCGCAACCCAACCAGTTGCTGGGCCAGTTTATTGCACCAAATAATGGTCCAGTCGTGATTCAGTACCACTATGGCATCCGGCAAGGCTTCGGCACCGTCGCGAAATCGCCGGATCAGAGCACGTAATTCTTTATTTTTTTTGCGGGCTTTGCGCTGACGGTAGTAAATGCCATCAAAGACTTGTTGCCAGCTACCATCCCCTGCCGGAGGCGTCAGCTTTTTATCCCGCCATAACCATTTATCTAAGATGAAAATATGCCGGTAATTCCACCCCAGCAACACTAAAGAGGTCGCCAATAAAGCAGGAAACAGCAGGTCAAGTAACCAGCCGATGAATGCAACGATAAAAAACAAAAGGAAGATTTTACTGAAAATCTTCCTCTTCGACAGTAACAAACGCATAGCACCTACTTATTACCCGTCATTGCTGAAACTGCCGCTTTATCACCCCGCTATCTCAGGGTTCCCCCTTTGCTGCGAAAGCCAGGTTGTTTGCGGCTCTGCGATTTCATTTTACTAAGGGTAAATCACCAAAGTAATTGCGGAGAAGTTATTTCGCTGAAAACCTGTAACCCGAGCCGCGTACAGTTTGCACTAAACGGTCATGTCCGGCCAGTGAAATGGCTTTGCGTAAACGGCGGATATGTACGTCTACCGTTCTGTCCTCGACATAGACATTGGTACCCCAGACATGATCCAACAACTGTTCGCGGCTGTAAACCCGCTCTGGATGGGTCATAAAAAAGTGCAATAAACGAAACTCTGTCGGTCCCATATCCACGGCTTGCTCAGAGGCCGTCACACGGTGCGACACAGGATCCAGTTTTAAGCCCTGCACCTCGATCACGTCATCTAAGCTGGTCGGGGCCACACGGCGGATCACCGCTTTGATACGGGCCATCAGCTCTTTGGGTGAAAAAGGTTTAGTGACATAGTCATCCGCCCCTACTTCAAGGCCCCGAACTTTATCTTCTTCTTCACCACGAGCCGTAATCATGATGATAGGGATGCTACGGGTCAGCTCATGCCCTTTCATTTTTTTAGCAAACTGAATACCGCTGCCACCGGGCAACATCCAGTCCAATAACACTAAATCCGGGTAAGGTTCTACCAGCATATTCACAGCGGAATCAAAATCTTCAGCCGTGCTGGCCTGATACCCATTTTGTTCCAGTACAAAACATAACATGTCACGGATCGGTGCTTCGTCTTCTACGACCAGGATTTTTCTAGACATAACCCTCTACCAATTCAAGCTAATTTATTGATTGTGACCAGTATGGCGTTAATTTATGACAGTTTTATGAAAGCAAAACAACCATTCTGCCGCCAACTGACCCATGCCCGGGTTGAGCGACACCGCATGCAGTGCCTATGACTCTGTTGCCTTCACAAAGCGAACCACTTGCAATTTGCTTACATTTTTCTAATAAACCAAAACGTCTTTCAGATGACACTTTAATGAACCTTTTTTGACAACATCGCCGCTATGCCACGCCAGCCGTGGTCTGCTGTTTAAGTTCCGTTACATCCGCAGTCACTGTAATAAAACAGTCATTAAGCCTGAGTATGGTTGGCCCCAGCTTTTTATAACAACAGCATTCATGTGATTATTGGAGATTAAGTGATGGCTTTACGTAACTTTTTAAAATTGAGCGCAATTGCCTCAGCTTTAGTTCTGGCTGGTTGCGGCGGTGGCGATATTAATATCGACACTGGCTCTGGTGGCAACGACGGTGGTAATGGCGGCGGCAATCCTCCGGTCAGCGCTTGCCCGGCTTTTGCGACTGAAGCCGCAGCCTTAGCTGGCGTAACGACTCCGGTATGTGAAATAAAAGGTGTCATCACCAGTGATGTAACGTTAACAGCAAATATCGCCTGGGCTTTGTCAGGCAAAGTGACTGTAGGTAACGATAATGCCAACAGCGCAACCTTAACTATCCAGCCAGGTACCAAAGTCTTTGGTAAAAGTGGTGCTGATTATTTAGTGGTAGCCCGGGGTTCAAAAATTCAGGCTGTAGGTACGGCAACGAACCCTATTATTATGACGTCAGTCAATGACATGCTGGGTTTATCTGATGATGAATCTGCCGCTGAATGGGGTGGCTTAGTTTTATTAGGTAAAGCACCAACCAACAAATGTAATGCAGCGGACCTGGCCAATTGCCAGGTGGAAGCTGAAGGTGAAGCAGGTCCATACGGTGGCGCAAACCCAGACGACAACAGCGGTGCGTTAAAGTACGTACAAGTACGGTACGCCGGTTTTGAAGTGATCCCGGACAACGAATTAAACGGTATTACGTTTGCCGGTGTCGGTCGCGGCACTACAGTGGAATACATTCAGGTGCACAACAATCTGGATGACGGTGTGGAGTTTTTTGGCGGTACTGTTGATGCTAAATACGTGGTGTTAACAGGCAACCGCGATGACTCTTTAGACTGGGCTGATGGCTGGACTGGCCGTATGCAGCACGTTTTAATCCGTCACAATCCAAATGATACCAAAGCAAACCGTGCTATCGAAGGTGACAACCAGTCAGGTAACTTCACTGCTGAACCTATCAGCAAGCCTCAGATTTCTAACATGACTATCATTGGTAACAACTTTGATGGTGAAGACGATTCAGAGGGTATTTTATTGCGTGCCGGTACTGCTGCTGAGTTATACAACGTAGTAGTTACAGGCCCAGCTAATATGGGAGAGTGTTTTGACATCAACTCACAAGAATCTGTAGATAACGCAAACTCAGGCGAAATCGTATTCCGCAATTCTATCCTTGATTGTGCAGAGCCGGTGAAGAATGCAGAAGACGATGCAGGTAACGAAATACTGGACACTGCAGCCTGGTTCTCAGCTCAACCAAACAACCTGGTGGGTGATGCGTTATTAGGTGGTTATATTCCTGCCCCTAACTCTCCGGCTTTGGCTAATGGTTACAACGTAGCTAACGAAGTAAACGGCTGGTTTGACGATGTGGACTACATAGGTGCTTTTGATGGTACCACCGACTGGACCAAGGGCTGGACTGTCAGCCTGCATCCTGAAACAGGCACAGGTTTAGACTCATGCCCAACTGGTACTACTGAAGTTGCCAGCTTAACAGGCAACTTAAACTGCCAGTTAACAGGCGATATCACCACTAACGTGACTTTAGCTGCCGGTGCTGACTATGTATTAAGTGGCCGTGTTCGTGTGGGTGTGGACAATACCACCAGCGCGACTTTGACAGTAGCGCCAGGCGTGACTATCTACGGTAAATCAGGTGCTGATTTCCTGGTTATTACCCGTGGTTCGAAAATTATGGCCGAAGGTACTGCGGCTAACCCTATTACGATGACTTCAGTACAGGACGTGATTGGTTCACCGACAGCCGCTGGTCAATGGGGCGGTTTAGTCTTACTGGGCAATGCACCAACCAACAAATGTGCGGACCTGAATAACTGCGGTATTCAAGCTGAAGGCGATGCAGGCCCATACGGTGGTCCAAACGCAGCAGATAGCAGCGGTTCACTGAATTATGTTGTGGTAAAACATGCAGGTTACGAAGTTATTCCGGATAACGAATTAAACGGTATCACTTTTGCCGGTGTAGGTTCAGGTACTAAATGCTCCAATATTCAGGTGCACCAGAACGTCGATGACGGTGTGGAGTTCTTCGGTGGTAGCGTCAGTTGTAAAAACGTTGTGCTGACTGCAAACGGCGACGATTCAGTCGACTGGGCAGATGGCTGGAACGGCAAAATGCAGTTTGTGTTAGTAAAACATGCAGCAGACAACGCCAAAGCGAACCGCGGTATTGAAGGTGACAACCAGTCAGGTAATTTCACTGCACTGCCAATATCTAACCCAACTATCGCCAACATGACCATCATAGGTAACAGCTTTGATGGTGATGACGATTCAGAAGGCGTTTTGCTGCGTGCTGGTACTAACGCTCAATTAGCTAACTTCGTTATTACCGGTCCTACTGGTATGGGCGAATGTCTGGAAATTGAATCTGCTGAATCTCAGGCTTTCGCTGCAGCAGGTACTTTAACCATGACGAACTCTGTCATTTCTTGCCCTGAGGCAGTGAAAGGTACAGTAGCAACTGACGTAACTACCGAAGCCTGGTTCTTAGGCCAAACTGCGAACAAGCTGGTTGCTGACAGCAGCACTGTGGTCAACGGTATCTTCACTATCGATACGAACCCAGCAAAAGATATGAAAACCGTGGATGCCTTCTTCGATACCACCACCTTTGTTGGAGCCGTCTCACAAAGCAACAACTGGACTGCTGGTTGGGCTGTAGGTCTGGACGACTAAGCCACTGAAACTGCTGGCTTGCCGGCAGTTTTCTATTCACTTAGTGCCGGGCCTCCTTTGGATAAGCCCGGCACATTGATGTACGAATTAGCTGATAGGACCAAGTTCAAATGAGCAGCAAGCAACGTTTTAAAATCAGTCAGGTTGGCCGCAGTGTGTTGCTGGCTTTAACCGCATCAGCCAGCATGATGCCTGCACTAGCCCAGGAAGCACCCGCAGAGTCTGCGGAACAAGAGCAGAGCGTAGAGCGTATTGAAGTCTCTGGCCGTCTGATGAGTTCTGCCGCTTCCGCTGCTGCGGAACGTCGTGAACAACCTTATGTCGCAGAATTATTAGGCATGGAGCAAATCTCCAGAGCAGGCGACAGCAACGCAGCCACAGCACTTCGCCGGGTGACGGGTTTAACTTTAGTCAAAGACAAGTTTATTTATGTGCGTGGTTTAGGGGAACGTTATTCAAGTACCTTGTTAAACGGCGCTATGGTACCAAGCCCGGATCCAACCCGGAACGTGATCCCTTTGGATATGTTCCCTGCCGGTATTATTGAAAGTTTAGTGGTGCAAAAAGCTTATTCACCTGAATTACCCGCTGCTTTTGGTGGCGGTAGTGTGAATATCCGGACCTCATCTATTCCATTACAACCTAGCTTTAATGTCTCTGTAGGCACAGGTTACAGCAGTCTGAACAGTGATGATGCTTACACTTACAACGGTGGTGGCGATGACTGGAAAGGCAGTGACGATGGCACCCGCGCCCTGTCGCCGGAATTACGCGCAGCTTTGGATCAATACGGCACCATCAGCCAGATCAACATTGCCGAAGCTCTGGGTGGCATTAATCAGGGCAATCTGGCCCAGGCCGCTACGATAGTGCGTGAGCTGGGCTTAAACTTTAACCGCGATGTAGACGTACAGCGTGAAAATATCAAACCTGACTTTGATGGCAGTGTGTCTTTTGGTGACAAGTTTGATGTCGGCTCCTCCGTATTTGGTGTAATGGCGGGCGTAAGCTACGACAGATCAACGCAGAATATTGAAGAGCAGGAGCGTTATTTCTCTGTCTCAGGCGACGATTTAGTACCTTTGAATATCTATGACGATATCAAAGGCACAGAACATCAGGTCAAACTGTCCGGTATGCTGAACTTTGGTTTAGAACTGGATGAAAACCACAGATTCGAAACCGCTTCTATTTATCTGCGGGATACCAAAGATGAAGTCAAAGTGAAAAACGGTGACAGTATAGAGACGGTGAACGAAACGGACCGCTTTAATACAGACACCTCCATCCGCTACGAAGAACGCTCCATGTTCAGTAACCAAATTCGTGGCCGCCACAATTTGCCCTGGTTGTATGACATCAGCGTCGACTGGCAATACACCGATGCTAAAGCAGAACGTGATGCTCCGGGTGAGATCGAATACCGTTACGTCAACGAGTTACAGGCGGATGGTGCTTATACATCTTTCCTGCGCCGTAACCAAAATGCGGTGAACTACAGTTTTGGCAAAATGGAAGACGATACAGAAAACGGTAGCTGGAACGCTAAACTGCCGTTCACTTTAGGTAAAGCGGAAATGGTGCTCAACGGCGGGTATTCTTACTTTGAACGTCAGCGTGAGTCTGAGACCAACCTGTTTAACTTCAGTACAGTCGGCTATAGCCTGGAACAACTGAGTCAGAAGTTCTCAGAAATCTTCTCGGACGAGAGCATTCTCAATACCGCCAATGGTTTCCAGATTTCCAACGTCACCACTCAGGCCGACGATTACATCGCAGCACAGATGATCGATGCGGCTTATGTCGGCATGGAAATGAACTACGACTATCTGTATCGCCTGAACTTTGGTGTCCGCTATGAAGATTTCCGTCAGATTTCTGTGCCACTCAATGCAGATGGTGAAGTCAGCGGCAATATTGAAGAGTTCCCATTGCAGGAAGATGGTTTTTATCCGTCTATGTCTTTCACCTGGTTTGTCAGCGAAGAGTTACAAGCGCGCTTTGGCTACAGCAGCACTGTGGTGCGTCCAGACTTACGTGAAGTGACGCCAGTGCTGTTTATCGACCCTCTGACCGACTTTAAAGTGACAGGTTTTTCTGGTCTGCAAAGTACCGATGTCAGCAGCTACGACGCCCGTTTAGAGTGGTATTACGATGAAAGTAACTACAGCGTTGGTGTGTTCTATAAAGATTTAGAAAATCCGATTGAATCCATCGAGCTGTCAGGTTCGGACGGTAACTTGCTGATGTCGTTCCGAAACGCCGATTCAGGTGAAGTTTATGGTGTAGAAGCTGAATTCCTGCAACAACTGAATATGTTTGAAGGCGAAAGCTACAACTGGCTGGATAACTTCTTTGTCGCCGGTAACTTCACCTACAGCGAATCAGAAATTACCATCCAGCAGTTCGCCGGAACCAACCTGACCAATCTGAAACGTCCACTCAATGGCCACTCTAAGCATGTAGTGAACTTCCAGTTGGGTTTTGATTCAGACAACGACGAACATAACGCCACGCTGACCTATAACGTGTTCGGAAAACGTATCGCTTTTGCCGGTGTTAACGACAAAGACGACGCCTACGAGCAGCCGTTTAACTCGTTGGATTTTGTCTATTCGTACACCCCGTTTGAATCCACCTCCGTCAAACTGTCGATGAAAAACCTGTTGGACGAAGACGTTGAGATTATGCAGCAAGGCGAGTTGTTACAGCGCCGCGTTGAAGGCCAAAGCTATGGTTTAAGCTTTAGTTATAAATACTGATCCCGCCTGAAAGGCAGAGTAAGTTCCTCAGGTCACTTACTCTGCTTTTTTATTACCATCAAAATACAAATTCCCAGTTCCCACCACATGCATAGTTACTGAACCCGATCCTGCAGTGGACTGCGGTTACGACGTATACCCAACTATGGAGTCCTTGGTCTGATCACAGACTGCTGTCTGTTAACTCATCAGCCACAGGATAAAAATGCGCACCAGCCCCGTGTGCCGCCAGCCTGTCCTGTGGATTACGTAAGGGGCAATGTGTCATAGATAAACAACCACAACCTATACACATGCTCAATTGATCGCGTAAATCGGTCAGTTGAGCGATGCGTAGATCCAGATCCACTTTCCATTGCTCCGACATCTGTTGCCAATGCTGCTGATCGGCATTTTGCCCCGGCGGCAGCACCGACAAAGCCTTGCCTATTTGTTCCAGTGGAATACCGGTGCGCTGCGCCACTTTAATAATGGCCACCCGCCTTAAGACGTCCCGACTATAACGCCGTTGGTTACCAGCATTACGCTGGCTCTGAATTAAGCCTTTTTGCTCATAAAAATGTAAGGTCGCCACTGAGACTCCACTACGTTTTGCCACCTCTCCTACCGACAACATCACTTTTTTTGCATCACATTTTAAAGACATAAAAAAACACTTGACCTTAACCTTACTTGAGGTTCTAGCATAACCGCAATTTCATCACCGGAGAAGTTTTTATGCTGGAACAAGCGGTATATGCGATAGGAACGGCATGCCGTTCAGAACAAGACTGCGCGCAGCAATTATTAAATCGCTTACAGCGCGCTATTAACCAACGCAACTGGGCTTTATTCGGCGAGTGTTTTACCCATGACGTGCTGTTGATCAATTTACTGGGGCAACGTCTGTCAGGACGGGCTGAACTCAAAACTTATCTGCAGCAACTGATGGAATTGCATCAGGACAGAGTTTGGGTGTATCAACTGCTGCATTGGCAACAACTGGATTTGGATACGTTTTTAATCAACGCCGAGCAGCGCTGGTTGCACAGAGAAAGCCAGCATAAGGTTGGACTGTGCAGCACTCCGCTTTATGTGGTGAAACGCCGGGGCAACCAATGGCAGATCTGTGCGGGCAATATGCTTTAAATCGACCTGTGGGCCCAGCGTTGCAAGGCTTTATCTATCACACCTTGCTGTTGCATCAACACAAAACTTTTTTGGATCTGTTCAACCTGCAGGCGGTGATGCGGATTCAAGGCGCAATAGACCTGGGCTGGTTCAGCCCAAAGTGGATCAACAGCAAGTTTTGAGCTATCAAAATGCCGCTGGTAATGGCCAAAGCTTAAATCAACCGTCATCACCAAATCGACTCTGCCTTGTTGCAATCGTTGAATGTTCTTTTCCAATGACTCGGCGTCATCACGCACTGCGGCATTGGTTTCAAACAAGGGTTGTAGTTCGGGATAAGAAAACCCCCGGGTGGTGCCTATACGTTTATGCAATAGATCTTGATTGGAGCGCACCGGATTATCTGCTATCCGCCGCACTATGTATTGACGGGTATGAAAAAGCACCGGAGTCCAGCTTAGTTTGTAGGTCACGGGGATCCATTCTGGATTAAGAAAACAACTGATATCCGCTTTATCTGTGATCAGCCATTCCACGACCCGCCCTCTGGGCAAATCCAGATATTGCACCGGCCTGTTTAATCTGGCGGCGACTGCATCCAGCAAATCTTTGGCGATGCCATCAACTAAACGCTGCTGCTGATCAAAAATAGCATAAGGTGCGGTGTTGGTTTGACTGACCACAGCACGTAACGGCTCTGCTGCAAAAAGCAGAGTGGGCATCAATAGCAAGGTACAGACAAACTTCAGCATAGGTGCCCACTCAGCTTTCTAAGAGACATTAATTATCATAACCAAGTCATTATAAATTACCAGAGTTAGCAGGTAAGACGTACCTCAGGAAAGTATGAGCGTGATAACGAAAACCATAAAGCCAGCGAAGAGCTGGCTTTATCCAAATGAGAAAGATAGGTTCAGAAGCTATAACGCACGCCAGCCATCCAGACTAGAGGATCGATTGCCACATCAACTGACTGAATAGTCGATCCATCCAATTGTACCTGTCCTGTGGTATCAATATCGATCTGACTGAGCATAAGGTGAGCGCCCCAAGAATCTGTTAACTTCAGATTCATGCCTGCGCGCCATGCCAGACCAAAAGAATTATCCAGCTTCAGACTCAGATCTTGATTTGAGTTGGTTATCACCTCAAGCTCAGTCAGGGCTTGTCGTAATTCAGAGTCCACGTCCTCACTAAAAAAGATTGTATAGTTCAGACCTGCACCAATAAAAGGCTGAATAAAACCAGCCAGTTCGGGCAAATGGTAGTTAGCAAATAAAGTCGGCGGCAAATGTTTTGTATTACCGATGGCCAGGCCATCAATCGCCGAACCACTAACTTTTATATCATGGCTAAAAGGTGTGGCCGCTACCAAACTAAAGCTCCAGTCCTTACTGTACTGATAGTCCACAATTAATCCTAATTGGGTGTTACTGTTGACTGTAACCCCAGCGGAGTTAGCTGGTAAATCAGCAACGGACTCCACAACATTAAGGTAACTACTTGATTCTTTAGTCGACACCCCTAGCAAACCCGCATTAATTGACCAGCTGCCTACCTGTGATGCGGACGCACTAAAAGCGGCCAGAGATAAACTCAGGCAAATTGCTTTCATCTTTCACCTCTTCAGTTGTGATTTAAGTGACGATACGCCTGCTGGCCAAGTTCTGACGATCAGCAAAACGCAATCGACTTTTGTTTCTCCTTGCGTAAAGCCGGACTGACCTGCGTTTGCCCTGAGCTTTAGCATGCCATGCAGTCTGAGCCCAACAGATGAACAGCTCCCACCCAGATAAATTAAAAAGACCATGCACACAGATGACAACAAGATGACAGGGAACACTCGGCAGTTTCGATTCCGACTTTTCAGGAGAGACGTAAAGAACTAGCACTTCTGCTGAAGTGCTACAGGTTCAAAGTTCACAAGAAGAGACAAGAGGCGTGAAGAGTGAGCTGACCGCAAAGGCAAGTTCAGCACTGTTCAACCTTACCCTAAGCCTCATGGATAGCAAGGTAATAGCCTATTCCACGCAAGGTATGAATGTATTTTGTTGCAAAAGGATCATCTACTTTTCTGCGTAAACGACGAATATATACATCAACCACATTGGTAAGAGGGTCTTCGTTAATTCCCCACACATTGGTCAGGATTCGTTCACGACTAAATACCTTTTGTGGCGCACTCATCATCAACTCCAGCAAGGCTAATTCTTTTGCCGTTAGCTGGAGTGCCTGACCGTCGCGTCGCGCCTGCATTTGTTCCAAATCAAGCTCTAATTCACCAACTTTTAGAATTCTGATGATTTTGTAATCACCCTCACGTTTACTCAAGACCTCAATCCGGGCCAGTAGCTCCTCAAAGGCGAAAGGCTTGACCAGATAATCATCAGCTCCAGCCTTTAATCCATCGACTCTATCCTGCACCTCAGCCATAGCAGATAGCATCAATATTCTGGTACTCATCTTCTGCGCTCTGAGTAAGCGACATAATTGCAGACCATCCATATTCGGTAGCATTCGGTCGAGGATTACAAGGTCCGGATTCTGCGTCGTAATATACTGCATAGCACTATGTCCATCCGCCACAACTTCAGCAAAATGTCCTTCAGCTTTCAGCCCACGTTGCAAAAAGGTAGCGACCCGTTGCTCATCTTCAACTATTAAAATCCGCATCCTTATTCGTGCTCCACCAAAGGTAATAGAATTTCTGCCACAGTACCCTGCCCTTCACGACTTTTCAGATTGAACTCTCCATGCTGTGCCTGCAGTAAGGTATGGCAGAGTGACAAGCCAATCCCTAAGCCATCAGGTCTGACTTTGCGGGCATTAGCAGCACGGAAATAACGATGTCCAACCCTGCTAAGATCCTGCTCAGGAATGCCTATACCATGATCACGGACCCGAATGCAGCATTGCTCAGTAAGTTCTAGCTCAAGGCTGACCAACTGGCTGATGTCACTGTATCGAAAGGCATTATCGAGTACGATTTGCAGCACCTGGGTTAACTTATCGTGGTCAATAAATAACTGAGCGTCGCAGTCCGTTAAGACCGGCGGATGTAACTGTAATTCACGGTTCTGGCTGGCAGCTATCCGTCTGGCAACCTCAGCAAACTGACTCCAGATTTCAGACACCGCAAAGACTCGTTGACGTAGTTGCAACTGAGCAGGCCCCCGCACCAGCATCAACAAATCGTCAATTCGCTTAGATAAAAATACACTGGTTTCAACGATACGTGCTAAGGTCTCTTTATAAAACTCAGCATTTTTATCTAAGCCCCTCAAGCCAATTTCTGCTTCCCCACGAATTGCAGTCGCTGGAGTACGCAGCTCATGACTCACATCAGCAAGGAAACGTTGCTGCATTTGCTCAGCTTGTTGTAATTGCTCGATAGCATGTTGTAACTGCTTAGTACGCTCAGCCACCTCTTGCTCAACCCTTCGAGTATGATCCTCCTCTTGCTGTTTACCACGTTGCAGTTCCATCGCCATCTGATTAAAACTTCGAGCCAGGGTACTAAACTCAGAATGCCCTCCCTCAGGCAACCTGTGATCAAGCTGACCATAGGCGATTGCGGAAGTACCATGCAGTAGTTGTTGAATAGGCCGGTATAAAGCACGGGATAACAACAATGCCAAGAGGACAGCACAAATAACTCCAACTCCTGCGACCAAAGCTGTCAGAAGCTGTACTCGATTCAATGCATCTTCAGCCTTAGATTCAGCCAAAGCAGAACGGGTTCGCTGCAAATCAATAGATGCCGCTATCAAACGCTTAAGATCAAGACCCTCCAGATTATCGAAGGTTTGGATCAAAATACGCCAAACATCTCCCTCCTCTTTGGGCAACACCTCTTTATTTTTCAGACTACGCTCTA
The DNA here is from genome assembly GCF_000986865.1 of Rheinheimera mesophila. Lineage (GTDB taxonomy): Bacteria > Pseudomonadota > Gammaproteobacteria > Enterobacterales > Alteromonadaceae > Pararheinheimera > Pararheinheimera mesophila. The sequence goes on along the minus strand of NZ_LAVS01000003.1, from coordinate 4,203 downwards.
ACGCAGCCACGTTCGTTTCAAGGATGGATAGTGATTTAAGTTGCTGACTGATCTCGGCATAATCCTGCTCCTGCTCAGCCAGTTGTTGATCCCGTACCAGCAACTCGTTCAGATTTGTCAGATTTTGTTGCATTTGCAACAGGTAACGATCACGCTCAGCGAGAGGCGCTTCCTTTACTAGCAGATACTGCGCCAACCAGACTTTCAAACGTTGTTTATCTGCTCCCAAAGCAATAAATTCTGCCAGCATTTCGTTAGCAACTCTGCTGCGTTCAACATGATAACGCGCCAGTCCCGAGGCCCAAATTGCCAAAGCGGCCTGTACCAAAGTGATCACCAGGAGCAAGGCAAACGCCTGATAAAGTTTGCTACGAAACATGATATGACCCTCACCTATACAACCCAATCAACATCATATCAGCAACTTGAATTGTTCATCTGATTTTAATCCAACTGTCGGATTGTGTTCATTGGCACGCTTGGATCGGGTTCATTTGTCTGTTCCATACTCTGTCTCGCTAACTAACCGAGGAGATTTGTATGAAGCTATCAACTGCAAGCATGATGATTGTAGCATTGGTAGTCAGCCCGCTGACTATCGCATCGACTGTTGTTAATACATCAATAAGTGCAGAGGAGCTTAAAGCTGCTCAGGATGCATGGGGTAAAGCATTGATTCAAATTAGCTCAGCGAATGACAAAGGTGGTCAGAAACAAGCCACTGAAACAGCAAAACAAGTTCTGGATCAAGCTTATGGCTACAAGCATGGTGCTGTTTTGTTCAAGCCCACTTTAACCTCTGGTGAGCAGACCTTCAGAACAACCTACGACGGAGCCTTGGCCTATTTCGTTGGCGGCAACAGCAAGTTTCCAAATGACAGTGGTTTCGCTCTCAAAGGCTGGACAGATTACAAGTATGAAAACGCTGCTGTTTACATGAATGGAGACTTGGTATTAACAACAGGAAAAGTTCACCTGACAGGCAAAGACGGCAAAGTGACTACTGTTGATAAAACTTGGGGTTTTAAGAAAGACGATGAAGGCAAGCTACGGATAGTATTGCACCATTCATCTCTGCCTTACAGCTCAAACTAAACATCCCCCCTTTGACGTAGTTCCCTGTTTTGCCCTGCGTATTCGCGCAGGGCTTTTTTATCGCACCAATCCTACTTTAGAAATGGAACTGAGCACGAAACGCTAACACTTCAGGCTTGTCTTTGGTTTGATCCGGTAAGGTGGCATCGACAAAAATCAGGTTACCCATGAAACGTATCCTTTCCGTCAGATAGTAGTTCACGCCCAACGTGATATTTTGTTGCTCACCGCCAATCACCATCCGGTCCGTCAGGTTAGTATCGCTGTAGCGAACAGCCAGCTCCCAGGCACCCGCTGTGCTGTTCGGTTTTACTCCACCTAAAATAGCATTTTTGTATGCACGACTCTCACCAGTTAAAAAGTAACTCGCTTGCAAATGCATACCATCGAAGCTCAAATCTCCAGTCAGATCGGAATTAAGATCCAATTTAATGTATTCAGCTTCTGCAGAGAATGGGCCCTGACGCATCGCAAGCTCTAAGCCGTAACGCGCTGTTGAATCGACATCGTCTAAGCTACCGGTATCAATCAGCCGAATACTATCAGCAATTCGTACCTCAGGACGCTCTCTGATACGAAGCGAGTTGTAGTCACCCATAGTTTGTAAGGCTACAGCGCCACCTATGTGATACAAAGTGTCATTTACAGTTGGGTGAAAGACTAAACGCTGAGCACCACCGGCAGATTGATCTTTCTCATCTCCGTCACTGTCACCCATAGTGCGACCAAACAACATAGATTGCGAGGTCAGATCACCATTAGTGACATCGTAACGTACGCCCAATTTACGATCTAATGTCAGGGCTGCCGTTGGGGAGGCGCGTTCCATAAAGGTTATAGAGTTAGCGCTAGTTAACAGATTCAAGCTAAAAGGGACACGCTGATGTCCAATAGTAACAGTACCTGGACCTAAATTACGTCTGAATAACGCATCTGCAGCTTCTGCATCACCATCGTCTCCAAAATCATACTCGATAACAAAGGACCAATCCTGATCCAATTTACCTTCGACACCGATCCGAGCGCGACGAACATTAAAACCATCACCAAATTCAGTTTGGTCTTCATTATGAACGCCACCATCTAACTGGAATCGACCTCTGGGTTTAATTTCAATATCTGCGGCTGAAACTGCTGCAGAACACAGGGCTGCACCCAGTGCGGTCATCACGATACGTTTTTTCATGCTGCTACCTTTGTCTTTGATTAATCGGTACTTCTAGTTTTGAGCATAGTCAATTTGCCTTAAGAATGGAAATTGACTCAGTACTGCACCACCCATTCATCTATGAGAGTGTTGTTATGCCCCAAAGAGGCCTATAACAATGGCTCGGTTCAGATAGGGCGCCATAGTATGAAAAATTCATGACAAAAATATGACAATTTCATGGCGTTAGTTCAGCGCATACAGGATCCCGTTTCGCAAGATCAAAATCCAGCCCCTGTTGCAGGATACGGGAAGAAGGGCGCCACTGCGGGCTTACCCAACTTTTAGTCAACTTTTGATCCGGATACTCAATACCGGCCAGGTCCAGCAAGGAGTGAAACACATTACTTGTCATCAAAGGTTGCTCACGGCGTTGTTCCGCATAAGATTTTTTCTGGGGATACTGCAGGTTGTAGAGCTCAGAGGTCCACAGAAGAGCCGCCACTCTGTAATCCCGCTCTGTGTTATGACCATGACCACTTTTATTACACTGGCCATCAAAAATATTTTCGCCATGGTCTGAGACATAAAATAAGCTGCTGATACTGTCGGTCTGTTCTAGCTGCTTGATCAGGTTAAACAGAATAAAATCGGTGTAGGCAACACTATTGTCATAGGCATTATTCAGCAACAGGCTAGAGCTTTGGTCATGCATACTGATCGACTGGCCTTTGCCCGATGGCGTGAATAAGTCAAAAGCTGGTGGGTATCGGTCGGCATAACTAAAGTGACTGCCCAGTGTGTGTACTACGATCAATTGTTTTTGCTGGTTTTGCTGTAACACCCGTTCAAAAGCAGGTAACAGAATATCGTCGTAAAATCCTTCTTTTTTATAACCCACAGGATTTAAATACTGCACCTGATCGGCCTCACTGGCATGCAGAGCAATGGAAGAATCATGCACTCCCAACGGACTTTGAGTCGACAACCAGGCGGTGCTAAAACCAGCTTCTTTAAAGGCGGCCACCACCGAGGTCTCGGTGGGAAAATAACGCTGATCCGTGGCACTTTTGCGCGACAGGATCACAGGCACAGACATCCGGGTCCAGGCCCAAGGGCTGACCATATTGGTGTAACTGATCAGATTTTTAGTGCCGGATAACCGCGGAGTTGTGGCTCTGTTGTAACCATTGAGCTGCAATCTGTCGGGGCGCAGGGTTTCCCCTATCACTAACACGTAAATTTGTCGTTGGGCCGGAGCATCGGTCTGGCGGGCAGAAAACTTAAATAAAGCAGTCGATTCAGCAACATCAGCCACAGCTTGTTTTTGCTTTACAAATTCGTTCAGCGCGATCAGCATATTTAACGGATAAGTGGCATGAAACTTCTCGTAACTGTAGGGCAAGGGACGCTGCACAAAGACATTTTCTTCCGGATTGCTGCGCTGTTTTGCTTTATTGATTTGCTGATATTGCCATTCATTCCAGCTCAGGCTGGCCGCTACCCCAATACAGATCAGCCAAATCACCGGCCTTAATCCCTTCTCCCACTGCCAGCGACCTTGCCAGGCACTGCGCAGCAGATACCACCACAAAAGTACAATAGCCACTACAGCCAAAGCTAAAAACAGGCCTATCCCCGTTAGATAACCCAAAGCTTCATTCAGATCGGTTTCGGCCACTATCGCCATGGCATGAGCATCGGTGCTTTTTTGATAGGTCAGTAGATAAAACACCTCCTGCGGCACCAGTAATGCGGCAGGCAATAACAACAGTAGACCCGGCCAGAAAGAGCGGAATAAAGATAACACCAACATGTAAAACCAGACTGCCGCGATCAGCTTCCACTGCAGATAGGGCACCAGATCCTGCGCAGGCCATTGCACCAGCACAGGAGATAACAACAGCAAGCCAAACACGACTAACCCAACAGCACGCAACAACGAATGCACTAACGACTGG
>NZ_LAVS01000002.1 GCF_000986865.1 Rheinheimera mesophila | reverse complement strand
AATTACCCGTTTGAGCTTGTGTACTACCCCAGTTAATTGCTGATCTTTGACTTCATCGCCGGCAAAGACCCCAAGCACAGCTTTTAATTCATGCAGCACTTGTTTAAACCAGAGTTCATAGACCTGATGCACCACAATAAACAGAGTTTCATCATGGGCCTCATTGGCATACTTCGCACTTTCAGGCGCCTGGGCAGTTAAAATTTTATCCAGTTGCAGATAGTCACCGTAGTAGCAAGGGGTGGTATTTTTTTGCATTTTTCTAATCTTAGGCAAAGGCCTGTTGTTTTGACCGCGCCATTCTAACAGGCGAACCCGAAGTTCACATCTGCTGGTAGCGTTTTATAGCTGAACTGATTATGCTTAATGCAGAAAATATAGGCCTGAGCATAAGGTTCAGGCACACAAGGAGCAACAGATGAAGTTAGATGATGATATCCATAACTATTACGAAAAACTTCTGCTTGATCATTTAGTTGAGTTACGTCTGGAAGATGAATATGACACTGAGTATCTGGCCGATTTATGCTGCATAGTGCTGAATCAGTTACCGCCTAAATATATTCGTTATGAAGTGGATATGGCGTTTTACCTGCCTCAGACCGAACGTTTTGAAATGGTAATGAAAGTGCGTGAAGCCGTAAGCAAAGCCAAAGCCTTCTTAGATACTCAACGTGACAAAAACTAAAGCTCCGGCTTTATCTGATGCACCTCTTGAAGTACAACTGGCAGTAGAACTGATCCTGTTGCTGGAGCAACAGGATTTACCAGCGGAAACAGTGCTGTCGGCCCTGAGCATAGTGCAACAGGATTTCTGCAAGAAACTTACAAAACCTGTTCGTCCAACTGACTAAATTCTGATGTTTTCTGAGGCCTTATGCTGACCCACTCCATCACCTTGTATCTGGCCACTGTCTTGATCTGGGGCTCGACCTTTTTTGCCATTAAGTTTCAACTTGGCGATGTGCCGGAAATGTGGTCCATTGTCTATCGTTTTGGTCTGGCAGCGTTATTACTCTGGCTATGGTGTCTGTGGCGTAAACTGCCGCTACGTTTCAGTCGCCGCCAGCATGGCTGGATGGCGCTGCAGGGCTTGTTTTTATTCTGTTTAAATTACCTGCTGATTTACCTGGCCACTTCAGATTTAACCAGCGGCCTGATTGCCGTGGTTTTTTCCAGCATAGTGCTGATGAATATTCTTAATGGCGCTGTGTTTTTTGGTCGTCCTATCGAAATAAAAACACTGTTGGGTGCTTTATTGGGCATTCTCGGTATAGCCTTTGTGTTCTGGCCTGAATTGGCAGGGCTGGAGAGTAACGGCTCAGCCTTTTGGGGATTAGTGCTGAGTATAGCAGGTACGTACATCGCCTCACTTGGCAATATGCTTTCCTCCAAAAATCAGCAACAGCAACTGCCTGTAGTGCAAAGTAATGTGTTTGGAATGAGCTATGGTGCAGCCATGATGGCGATTTTGGCTTTAGCACAAGGTGTTATGCCGGTATTTGATACCCGCCTTAGTTTTAATGTGTCGCTGTTGTATTTGTCATTGTTTGGCTCGGTGTTAGCCTTTGGTGCCTATCTGACGCTGGTAGGCCGCATTGGCCCGGCCAAAGCGGCTTACACTATGGTGTTGTTCCCGCTAGTGGCTTTAGGCATTTCTACGATTTTTGAAAACTATCACTGGAGCTGGTTTGCATTGATTGGTGTTTGTATAGTGGCTTTGGGCAATTTGATTATCTTAGTGCCAACGGTACAACTGAAACGCCTGCTAGGAGGTTAATCCGTGAGGGCCACAAAGTGGTTGTCAGAGTGATGAAATCTGGCTATACCTAACAAAGTATTTGATTAAGAGAACGCAAAACATGCGATGGATTGTTGGCGTTATTTTCTTTTTGGTCCTGAGTTTTTCGCTGCATGGCAAGCCTCTTCGCATCATCACTGTAGTAGAGCCGCCAGCCAGCTACCTCGATAGTCATGGCCAACTGACTGGTTTTTCTGTCGAGGTGGTGCAAGCTATCCAGCGTAGCCTGGATGACAAAACAGTGATAGAAGTCATGCCCGAAGCCAGGGCCATTCATTATGCCCGCACCGAACCTAATGTGATTGTATTCAGTTTTTCCAGAACACCCAAAAGAGAAAATGAGTTTTATTGGCTGGGCCAGCTAAGTGTCAAAGCCTGGTCGGTGTATGCCTTGAGTTCAAATCCAATTCAAATTGAGTCGCTGGACCAGTTGCGTAATGTGAACGCTATAGGTGTGGTGCGGGGTGATATCAGAGAAGAATGGTTGACTGAGCAGGGCTTTAGCAATTTGCACCCTTCGGTGAATCATCAACAAAATATTCACAGATTACGCTCAGGCCGGTTAGATTTAATCGCCTACGAAAGCCAGGGCATTCAGCATTTGTTATGGGAAGAGGGGTTGGAGAGCACAGACATAAAATCCGTCTACACACTAAAAAGCTCTAACGTCTATCTGTTGATGTCTAAACCTGGCACGGACCCGAAACTAATGCAGCGCTGGAAAACAGCAGCAGAAAAACTTCGTCGCAGTGGTCAACAGCAGTTTATCGCTGAAAAGTGGCAAATGATTTTAAAGCATTATCACAATATCCATACAGAAGCTGCAGAAGGCGTGTTGTATTTTGAATAAACAGCGGAATCGACGATAACCGCTGTTCCCCTCCGCTCGGACTCAGAACTAAATCTGCCCCATGTAATCTTTTTTACCTATCTCAACCCCGTTATGACGTAACAAGGCATAACTGGTGGTGACGTGAAAATAAAACTGTGGCAAACCATACTGAGCTAAGTACTGAGTGCCAGTAAAACGTTTTTCCTTGGCCGTGCCCGGACGTAACACAATTTCTTTATCAGCAGCATTGGCAAATTGTTCTGCAGTCAAAGTATCCAGAAAAGCCAGAGTTTTATCCAGACGTTGCTGTAGCTGTGCAAAAGTTTGCTCATTATCTTCATACGCGGGCACATCGACACCAGCTAATCGGGCTGAGACACTTTTGGCAAAATCAGCAGCAATTTGCACCTGACGCACCAGTGGAAACATATCAGGGTATAAACGCGACTGCAGCAGTACTGCATCGTCTAATTCTTTGTGCTGACTAAATTTTTCGGCTTTCGCTAATAGATCTTTTAAGCTGGTGAGAAACTGTTTAAACACCGGAACTGACGCACTGTAAAAAGATAAACTCATCGTCTTGGCCTCATTGAAATCATCCTGCCCTTTGCATGGATCTGAGCATTGAAATGGGGATGCCAACATGGATTACAAGGTGTCGAGCTGTTGAAACAACTGATCACAACTTTGTTTTAAAGCAATCAACTGTTCTACAGGCATACCAGACTGCTGAAAAATAGTCATTGGAATGTGGCTGGCCTGAGCTTTTAACGCTCTCCCCTGGTCAGTCAGGCGGATCTGTACCACACGTTCATCAAGCTGACTGCGGCTGCGGCAGACCAGCCCCTTCGCCTCCAGCCGTTTCAACAGCGGTGTCAAAGTACCTGAATCCAGATGCAATTGTTCACCTAACTCTTTGACATTAAGTTCAGACTGCTGCCATAGCACCAGCATGGCCAGATACTGTGGATAAGTTAAATCCAGAGGTTCAAGTAACTGCCTGTAGCTACGCACCAGTCTGTGGCTTGCGCTGTACAACGAAAAACATAGCTGTTTTTCCAGTACTAAAAGATCTTCGTTTTCTGCCTTCATGATCCCACCTGACTCAATTGAATTGTGTGCAATATACTTCAGATAGGGTTGGAAAAACCAGTTAACGTAAGCGAGAGGAGTGCGAAGCCTGCAGCAGCCATTGATTATGCTGATAAAACCAAACGCGGGTGAAGCGGAATTCCCCCTGCCATGTTTTGCCAGCGGAGATCCCTTGCTGCAGAGTTCTTCCTGTGACTATTGCTGTGTTTTCAAAACAACGGATCTGCACGTCAAAGTTTTCAATCTGGGTGTTCACCCTGTTGCTGCTGGCCAAATCCTGTAAATAACTGTGCTTGTTTTCTACCCGGCCATCCGAATGCGTCAAGACAAACTCATCCGCCAGCAAGGGGCCCAGACGTTTCACGTCTGACTGCAAACGAAACTGATTCCATTGCTGGTCGGTGCTGCGGTCAAACTGGCCAGGACAAGCAGCCCAACTACCATAGGAACAACATAAAATCGCGATAGACAATAAACGCATGGTGATAGCTCCTGAAAAGTGCCAGTCTGCTGTAAGTGACCATAACAATCTGTGATTAATTGTCTGTAGTTAGTCTCTGCTGTAGTGCATTAGCCAAAAATCAGCTGCCAGAAACTCGGCTTGCGGTGCTTATGATACTGTTTGCGCAGTTCGTCCAGTTTCTGCAATTGCTGCTGTGCCGCTGCGAAGTCATGTTTTTCCAGTAATAATTGGGTTTGCTCGACCTCAAGTGCCAGCTCTTTAAGTCCCTGTTGATACAATTGAGCTTTTTCAGGTGCGAATTTGGCTTGCTGTGCCAGTTGGACCTGCGCTTCAAAACTTGCTATCGCGACTGTCATTTCTGCAACAGATTGAGCTTCTTTTGCTTGTTTAAAGCTCAGCGCCATTTGTTTCATGGTTTTTTCCATGTCCACCTCATTGGCAGAGACGGAGCCACAAACAAGCAGACCGGACAACAACACTGACATGACAACTTTCATCGAACTTCTCCTAAAACAACGACCTTATTATAAGCAAGTTCAGCCATCAGGCGGCATTTTTCTGAGTTATGATGCTGCAACTTCAGCTCAAACGAGGAAAAACACAGATGAAACTGCCTATTTATCAAGTCGATGCGTTTACCGATCAGTTATTCAAGGGGAACTATGCGGCGGTCGTGCCTGTACCACACGCCATCAGTCCTGAACTGATGCAACAGATTGCCACTGAAAACAACTTGTCAGAAACGGCTTTTTTACTCAAGCTTGCTGACGATCATTATCAGATCCGCTGGTTTTCTCCAGTCACTGAAATTGATTTTTGTGGTCACGCCACTTTAGCGGCTGCCTTTGTGTTGTTTGGTCAAACTGACAGTACTGAGCTTAGATTTAGCACTTTAGCTGTAGGTGACTTAAGGGTAAGCAAGCAAACAGAGGATTGGATCCAAATGGATTTTCCTAAACGTCCTGCTAGCGTTGTTGCTGCACCAGAAGCATTGCTTCAGGGTTTATCCATCACTCCGTCTTTAGTGTTGCGCAGTGCTCAGGCCTATTTTGCCATTTATGATAACGAGCAACAGGTAAAACAACTCAGCACCAATAGTGCAGAGCTCAAAAAGCTCGCCCCTTATGATGTAGTCGCAACAGCAGCAGGCACAGACTACGATGTTGTCTCCCGTTATTTCTGGCCCGCCAATGGTGGCGATGAAGACCCCGTCACAGGATCTATTCACGCCGGTCTGGTGCCTTATTGGGCAGACAGATTAGGGAAAAGCCAACTGATGGCCTATCAGGCCTCAGCTCGGGGTGGGGTATTACGCTGTGAACTCATGTCAGACCGGGTGCTGGTATCCGGTCAGGCCAGGCTGTACTTACAAGGCGAAATTTATCTGCCTTGACAAGCTGCAATTGCAGGGAGAAAAGAACAGCAGGGCAAAGTTCAGGCTTCCCCTGCTGTTTCAGCCGTTAAATCGCCGAGACAATACTACTGAACAGGCCAATCAAGGCCCCAAACACACCGCCCCATACCACCAGCCAGCCTAAATGCTGACGGATCATCTGTTGCACTATGTCTTTGACCAGCGCAGGCGTCAGCTCAGCTAAACGGGCTTCGACTACAGCAGCAATTTTAGGTTGCAGCAGATCAATAGTATCGCCCTGATGCAACTGATTTTTAATCTGCTGTTGTACGTCCGGGCTGTCTGCCAACTCAACTAAAGAGCGGCTCAGGTTTTCAATAAAAGGTTGTTTTAACGGCACTAACATCTGAGCACCACCAAACATGGCCAGCATCCCCCCTAAAGACGACTTCTGCACAGTGTCCAGCAGGGCATCAAAGGCTGGAGATAAGTCGATAGCTTCAATCACCGGAGCAAGTTTTAAGCTCACTGCGTCCTGTTCATGCTGCTCTGCAAGCAAACGTTGCAGATTTTCTTTGCTAAAGAACTGCCCCATGATCAACTGATAAATGCCTTGTTTAAATTCAGTAAAACGTGCCGGAATGACACCTGAGCCATACAGCAGTGGCACTTTTTCAAACAACATATGAATCGCCAACCAGTTGGTTACAGCCCCTGAAAATGCAAACAATCCCATAGCCCATAACCAGGGCAGCGCGAAAAACCAGCCACAGGCCATCACTATCAACGACAATAGATTGGTCATAAGACTTTTATTCATCACAACTCCAACTCATTCATTGAATGGCGGCGATTGTAATCAGTGTACAGAGGAAGGACAAGAGAGCGAGGTAAGCTGCTGGTTTCGTCTGATGCTTTTGCTCAATTCGGAGCTGGCTGAAGCATTAAAGCGGTAACATCGCAACCCCCTCCAACACTAGTAGTACAGCTCCGGTGATGACAATAGCAAGCCCAAGCCATTGTCGGATGGTTTTACTCAATTTGGCGGCTGCGTTTTTTTGCTCAGGTTTTATCATCAGATGTTACAGCGTAAACAAACAACCTAGATGATAATAATTCCCATTTGCAAATTATTCAAGCTATTCCACTGCAGCGGCAGCTTTGTACGACGGCAATAGCACGACAAGCAACCGGACAGCGGCCATTAACTGCTGCTCCGTGGTGTGAGCCAGTCCTATGACTAAACCTGTTCGCTTGATACCCGAAAATACATACCGACTTAAGGGCTGTATTCTGTAACCGCGCTGTACCAGTTCTGCCGTTAATTGTTGATCCGCTATGCTGTAAGGAAACTCCATGCACAAATGCAAACCTGCGTAACGGGCATGCAAGATGGCGTCGGGTAAAAACTCTCTGATCAGGTTGAGGCAATACTGTTGTTTGTGTTGATACAGTTGTCGCATTTTCCGTAAATGCCGGCCAAAATGCCCTTCCAGTATAAAATCTGCAGTCACGGCCTGAGGCACTAAAGCCACATCACCATACAGAGCCTGCAGTAAAGCCGCCGCTTTAGGCATCCATTGTTTAGGCAGCACCAGATAGCCCAACCTCAGTGCCGGGAATAAGGTTTTACTAAAGGAGCCGACATAAATCACCCCCTGCCCCTGAGCTAAGCCCTGTAAACTGGCAATAGGTCGGTGTTTAAACTGAAACTCACTGTCGTAATCATCTTCGACCAATACACAATGTTGGCGTCTCGACCACTCCAATAGCTGTAACCGCTCTGTTAGCGGCATAATACCACCCAGAGGGTATTGATGGGCTGGGGTGACAAACAAAGCTTTGCAGCCCTCAAGCTGTTCGAGTTCAGCGGTTGCAATCCCCTGCTCTGAACTGGCATCAATGTAGTGAATATCAGCTTCGGATAACTGCAACGCCTGACGCAGACGCGGATAACCGGGTGACTCCATTGCCACTTTGTCTCCGGCTTTGCTGACTAATTTAGCTGCGACAAACAAAGCGGCCTGAGCACCGGGTGTGATCAAGATACTGTCCTCGTCACACAACACCTGACGTGACTGGCGTAAATAATCTTTCAATGCCAGACGCAGCGGCAAATACCCCATCACATCAGCCATACCTGCCAAGGCGGCTCTGCCACTGTGGCGTTGAGTCAACTTTTGCCACAACGCAAAAGGAAAAGCAGCCAAGTCCGGCACTCCGGGTTGCAACAAACCAGATGCAGGTCCGGACTTCAGGCTGATGCTATAATCCACCAGCTCCATCTCGGTTTCGGCAACTTTGAAAGGCCCACTGCTGGCCTGAAAAAACTGATCAGGAGCTGTAGATACAATCAGGTAACCTCGCCCGGGTTGTCCTTGCAGATAACCTTCTGCAACCAACTGCTGTAGCACCTGATTAATAGTATTGCGGCTTAGATTAAGTTCATTAGCTAATTGCCGGCTGGATGGCAAAAAAGCACCGCTTGACCACTGCGCTGTTAATAGCTTTTCGCGCAGTGCCTGATACAACTGTTGTTGCAAAGTCCCCTGACCGGACAAGAAAAAACTTCCAAGCTCAACTCGCAAACTGGATCTCTCACTTTAACAAAACTGGTACTTTTAATAGGACCAGCTTAACGATAAAACAGCAACCAACACAAGCACAGGAGAAGTTTGCATGCTGAGTTATCAAGTAGAGTCCAGTTTTGATCTGGAAGAAATGTTGGCTTTGTATAAAGCCTCTGGCATTAACAGACCCATAGACAACACCAGCCGGATGGCGACTCTGCTGGCCAGCGCCAATTTGCTGGTGACAGCGCGGCAAGAGGGCAAGCTGATGGGCTTAGCCCGCTGCCTGACAGACAAAGCCTGGGTGGTTTATATCTGTGATTTGCTGGTGGACAAAAGCGTGCAACATCAGGGCATTGGTACAGAATTATTACGCCAGGTACAGCACGTCACAGGACCTGAAGTGCAGCAATTGTTGCATAGTGCGCAAAGTGCAATGCTGTACTACCCCAAAGTCGGCTATCAGTTATGTCACAATGCCTTTGTGATCAAAAGGGAACGTTAAAAATCATGTATTTACCTAAACATTTTCACACTGACGATCAGCCGCAGATCCAGACTTTTCTCAAGCAAAACTATTTTGGTTTACTGCTCAGCAGCGAGCCGGAACTGCGGTACAGCCCTCTGCCTTTTTTATTCGACTGGCAAGAGCAACGACTCACGGCTTATTGTCACCTAGCCCGCAACAATCCACAGTTAAAGCAGCTTGACCAACAGCAAGTGCAGGTTGTGATTATGGGCCCACATGCGTTTGTCGCCGCTGACTGTTACGGCGAAGACCATGCGGTGTCTACCTGGAACTACAGTCTGGTTGAACTCAAAGGCACCGCCTTTACCTTGAATACGGAGCAAACCCTGGAGTTAGTGCGCAGACAAGAAGGTTTTTCTGCGCCAGCTCTACAGCAAGCCACTGAGTATCAACAAAAGCTGGTGCATGCTATCTGTGGCGTGCGGATCGATGTCAGCAGTTGGCTGGGAAAAATGAAGCTATCGCAGAATAAATCTGCCGCTCAGCGGCAAAAAGTTGGTGATTATCTGCAGGCCACAGAGCAGCCCCAAAGTGTCTGGCAACTGATGCAGCAACTGAAGTTGTACCAAGCTGATGGAACACATCCGTGATCAGTTGCAGTGATACTCAGTAGGCAAACACCAGATATGTGTAGTGTTCAGCGGCATGACACAGAGAAAACAGTGGCAGCAGCAGGGTTATGCTTTCGCTGTCCCCTGCTGTATTTGAGCGCGGGCAGAGGTACTGCAGCGCTACAAAAATCAGTTGTAGCCGAGCTCAGCGCAATGCTCCAGCGCAGTTTCACGACGCTTTGTGTTTACAGCCTCGCTATCGTCATCGCGCCAAATCAGGCTTAATGCTCTGCGTTCCTGTTGGGTTAATGCTTCGTTGATGGTTCGGGCACTATAGCCAAAGGGTTGCGCACTTTGCTGTTGTTTGATTGCACTCATCAGATGCACTCCTGTCTTCTTTGGGTTGACACTGCCGGGTAAGGTTCGGACTTCCCAACAGCAGGCGGATTGCAAGCCTAACCGATGAAACATGAGCGCTGGCTGAACTGAGTCTGTACTTATTGACTTAAGGTATTGTTCCAGATCGGTCTTAAGATCGTTTTTCCATACCAGTAAGCTGCCATTCATGTCGCAAAGATAGACTGCCGCTGTTTTGTCACTCCATGACATCAGATACAGAATCCAACAGAGGTTGACTCCCAATGAAAATGAAAGTAGCGCTGACTACGCTGGCACTGACTGCGGCGTTCACAGCCACAGTGCCAGCGGGCGAATTTATCCCGGCAGCAGGTTTTGGTTCACAGTATGGCGATTTGGGCGGTAAATTTATCTATCGCGAAAACAATATGGCTTTGTATGTCGGTGTCGGCGTCAATGCTGCCGCTGTCGGCGTTCATTTGGCGCCATCAGCGGCTAGCTCGCATGTATTTGGTGCGCAGTATGCGTCAGAGTCCGATGTGTTTAATGCCGATAGCTTGCTGCTGGCGACTTATGACTACCACATCAGCGGCTTTAGTGGTCGTGGCTGGACTGTGGGGGGCGGCCTAGGCACTGCAGAGCATCAGAATGGTCGTCGTGAAGGCGATAACAAAACCGTGGCAGTATTGAACATCGGATACAAATTCTGACCCTTAGGTCGGCCGCAACTTTTCTCAAGTCAAAGAGGCTGCCCGAAGCGGCCTCTTTTTGCTAAAACCTTACAAAAACAACCGGGCATACTCAGCAGGCATCTGATCAAGCGCTTTGATTTGCACGTCTTTGTAAAAAATTTCTGCCGCTTCACTTTGCAACTGAATTTTACCTTCGACTAAAGGTTTGGTTTTACCGCCCGGTGTAACATACCGCGAATTGCGCAACACCATCACCACATGACCATTGACGATATGTAGGCTCTGACCTTCAAAGCTAATCAGCTCCAGCGTATTCCACTGCCCTGCTGGTTTTTCATGGTTGTCTTTACGTAACACAAACCCCTGCAACTCTTCGCCTTTACCGACTTTCAGAAAAGGCTGAGTTTCATCAGCTACCGCATTCATAATGGACTCAGGCATAAAAGCGCGCACATCAATAGCTGAATTGGCCTGTTGCCAATAATCGCCATTATGACCTTCCATGATCTGAAATTCCTGAGACATCATCCAGGAGCGAAAATACTCCTGCCCATGTTCGCCTACAGCGTGATACAAAATGCCGCTGTCTTTGAGTTTATTCAGGCGAGGTGGCCATTTTTTATCGCCCCAACGAAACTGCAGTTTAAAGTGGTAGTTTTTGTAAGAGTTTTTACTGGTGACAGCACCATAAATTTCACCGCTGACTCGAAGCACAGGCTGATTATTTTCTTCAAGCATGGTGAAGACTTTATATAAATCGTTGCCTGTATTTAAACCTATGGGCGCTATCGGCCTGCCCTGCTCGTCTTTGGGCACTGAACCATCGTACGACTCTTTGTGTTTATAACTTAAGTAGGTATCCCACTGACTCAAATTTTTATCCAGCAAAGGCCGCCAGTCGGCTGCGAGCACGGAATAACTACAAAAGGCGACAGAAAAACACAGCAGTTTAAATTTCATAGTGTTATCCAATAATGAATGTTTTCAATTGGATAACAGTTAAACCGAAAAATGTAAAGCGCTTACATCCAGCAACAGGACAAAAACCCATTACGTTTTTTCGTAACCTGCTCTCTGCGCTATTTTGAGTGTATAGCCAGGTAACCTGGAATTGCAGGGAGGCGACAACAGCATGAGATCCCAGTCACATAGCTTAACTATGTAACTGGGGCGAGAACATGCAGTCAACAAAGCTGCGGCTTCAAGTACCACAGGTCTATTACCAGCTCAGCTTTTGTGCATCTTTGGCTATCCCGGGTTTTAATGGTTCGGCTTTCAGCTCTGGCACGGCCTGTTCCTGCAACTGTTTTTGCAACAGACTGATGGCATAAGATAATTGTGCATCCTGGCCGTTAAAACTGGCATAAGGCAGGTTGTCGACCCACAGATCCGGACTGACACCGCGGCCTTCGATGATCCAGCGGCCGTCTTTATCAAACTGTGCTGTCTCTGCAACCCTTGCCACACCCATATCAGCTAACAAATTGCGGCCCGATAACCAGACACCGGCCCCCGCAGTTTGTTGCCCCACGACAGGGCCTAAGCCTAAACTTTTCACCCCAGCGGCAAAAGTTTCGCCATCTGAATAGGTCAGAGGGTCGGTTAACACCACCAACTGACCACGGAAGGTCTGTTGCATATTGCCATAGGCTTTGCCCTGGGTGGGTTGCCAGAAGGCCCAGACCCTACGTAACAGTTTTTCAATCACCCAACTGTCGATATTGCCACCTCTGTTACGGCGCACATCAATAATCAACCCCTGCTTGTCGACATTGGCATAAAACTCGCGGGCAAAGTTGCTGATATCGCTGGCGGTCATGGCATACAGATGCAGATAGCCCAGCTGTTGTTTGCCTTGCTGCTCTACCTGCTGTTTTTTCTGCTGTACCCAGTGCTGATACCTTAATGTTTGTTCTTGCTGTGGGCTGACGGGGACCACCACTTTTTTAAAGCTTTTGCCGTCGCGCTCTATTTGCAGCAGTACTTGTTGACCTTGTTGCTGCTGTAAGGCCTGATGCAGATCCAACACCGTAGCGACTGCCTTGCCGTTCACAGCCACTACACTATCGCCTGCTTTGAGTTTTACTCCAGCGCTATTGAGTGGACTGGCTACAGCAGGTAAATCCGGATCAGTCTGGTAAATGGTCTGCAGCACCAGTTTGCCGTCACGGCTGATAAATTCAGCGCCGAGGCTGGCGGCTTTGCTGCTTTCACTGGCTTTGGCATAGTCACCACCCCGCACTTGCGAGTGCAATACCGACAATTCACCAATCAGTTGCGCCAGCACATCATCGAGCTCAAATCTGTCTGTCACTCTGTCGACTAAGGGCTGATAACGCCTTTTGATACTGCCCCAATCGACACCCCGCATCGACGGGTCAAATAAAAACTCCCGGTGCATCAGCCAGGCATCATGAAACATTTGTTGCCATTCCGCTTTAGGCGTGAGGGTCAGACTGATGTTATCCACAGCCCATGGCTCAGCATCTTCGCCCTCCGGCGCTTTGGCTGTGGCTGAACCCAAGAAAAATCTATACTGACCAGGTTCGGTTTCATAGCGCAAATACAAGGACTTACCATCAGCACTGCTTTGTATATCCCTCACTTTACCGGCAAAGCTCAGCAGTTTTTTATTGTCAGGTTCAATTTTTACTGCTCTGACAGCCCCGGCATCGCCGCTGTATTCAAACTCCTGCAGATACAAATAATCAGCCCCGGCTTGCAGCTTTTGATAATTGCCCGCGGCCACTGGCACTTGCCAGAGCTGGCCTGGTAAATCTTCTAATGCGATGGCTTTGGCTTGCCCTTCCAGGCCCGCCGTCAGCTCAGTTTCAGCAGCAAATGGGAATACTGCTGTGCTATTGAGCGCATAAGCAAACACCTGCGCCCTTTGCTCAAAAGCAGGCCCCATATTGCGATCGCCCCATGGACTGCCCGGAGTAGGTTTTAATTCACGTTCGGATAAAAAATACAACCAGTCTCCGTCAGGGTGAAAAGCAGGGCTAAAGGAGTTGTATTTATCAGTGGTCAGTAACTTCGCCTGTTGCTCTTTGACGGCATAGAGACCAATTTGCTGACGGCCTACCCCATCTTTTTCTGTGGTAAACGCCAGCAAGGTGCTGTTTTTATTCCAGCTTAAATCAGCGTAGGGGCTTAAACCTGAACCACTTTTATAGACAAGCTGATTAGTGCCGCTTCTGGTATCCAATACCCACAACTGACCTTGTTTATCATCATGCGCTAAGTAACGGCCATCTGGCGATAAGCTTAAATGCCAGCGAAAACCCCGGCCATCTTTGGTCAACTGCTTGCCCTGATCCGAACCATCGGCAGCATATCGCCAGATCTCCGGTTCACCGGACTGATCGGAAATTAAATACACCCACAGACCATCCTGACTGACAACGGCACTGCGGGCCCGGGCGGTTTCAGGTACGGCCAATTCGACTATACGCTGTGGCGCCCTGGATAGCACCTGCACTTTGCCACGCAGGGTTAATACCAACTTTTGTTTAGCAAAACCGACTGAATCGGATGTGAGATAGTTTAAAGGCTCGCTTAACAGACGCTGACGTTGCTGTGGTGAGTCTGTGACCAACAGCGGCGCCTGAGTGCTGCTTTGGCCTGAGGCTAAATCCAGCAGTTTGATATCAGCGCCCAGTTGATACACAACTTTACCCTGATCCATCCGGGCAGAGCGCACAGCAAAATCCTGATGTGTCGTCAGCTCTTTCAATTGAGTGGAGACAGGATCGTACGACCATAAATTGGCATTGCCGCCCGCATCGCTCACCAGCACCAATTGGCCTTGCCAAATCATAGGGTGACGTATCGAGCCTGGATGGTCAGCTAATAAGCGTTCAGCTTCAAGTTGTGAGCCCAGTTTCCAGCGCCAGAGCTGACCTTTGGCACCGCCCTGATACTGACGAGCGTTATCCCCCGTGAGTTGCAAGCCATAACGGATAAAGTAGAGATAACCATTTTGCTCATCCAGCACAGCTTCGACTGCATCCAGTAAAGGCAAGGTTTCAGTCTGCTGCGTTTCCAAATCCAGCAATTTCAGTACCCAGCTATTGACAGGTCCTGTCATCGCATCTGTGCTGTACAACAATTTGCCGTCCAGACTCCAGCCCTGTAATTTCACCTTGGCATTGAGCGCTGTCAGACGTTTGGGCGCACCGCCCGCCAACGCTAAATAATAAATATCCGGCGTCTCATCGTAAGCGGCCACATAGACCACAGCTTTGCCGTCCGGGGTAAAAAGTGCCTGAGATTCTTCAGCAGCATGCGTAGTCAGGCGTTTGGCTTCGCTGCTATTGACGGCGCTTAGCCATAAATCACCTTCGGCGGTGAACACCAGTTGGTTTTGCTGCAGTGAAGGCGAGCGGTAATAAGCTGCATTGGCATAACTGCTGGCAAAAAAAGCAGCCGTCAGACAAGCGACGAAAGTGAGTTTCATAGATGGCCCCGGATTTTCTGTTTTTACTTGTGGGTTGTTGGTTTTACCTTAACAGCTTCCGCAAAGAAAAACAGAGCAGGCCATCTCAGAAATCAGCAGCTTAGTCTTAGCCACTAAAACCTTGCACCGCCGACAGTGCATGCTGAATATCTGCAGCACTGATATCTAAATGGGTCACCCAACGCACTCGTTTGAAGTGTTGATCCGCCTTGTTGTAATTACTGCTGGTTAATTGGATGCCCTGCTTTGCCAAATGTGCCAGCAAAGGTTCGGCCAGATCCAAGGCTATATCGGTAAATAAAATATTGGTATTGACCGATACCAGCGCCAGTTTGCCTTTCAGAAGCGGATGTTCGGCCGCGATGCGTTGTAAACCTTCGGCCAGTTGCTGTGCATGCTGATGATCCTCTGCCAGACGCTCAACATTGTTCTGCAGTGCATACAAACCCGCTGCCGCCAGCATGCCCGCCTGGCGCATGCCACCGCCGAGCATCTTACGCAGCCGTCTGGCCTGTTGAATAAATGCCTGATTCCCCAACAATAACGAACCAACAGGGGCACCCAAGCCCTTGGATAAACACAAAGACACTGAATCAAAACCAGCGCAAAGCGCTCTGGCTTTTTGTAGTGGATGAGAACCATCCGCTGTGGCTAAAGCCACAGCCGCATTCATCAGCCTTGCGCCATCAATATGGCAATTCAGCCCCAGCTCTTTGGCTAAAGCCGCCACTGAATTCATATAAGACAAAGGCAACACTTTACCGCCTGTGGTGTTTTCCATCACTATTAATTTAGTACGGGCAAAATGTGGATCGTCTGGTTTTACCGCAGCACGGATCTGCTCAAGCGCGAGCGTGCCGTCGGGCTGATGTTCAATCGGCTGGGGCTGAATCGAACCTAACACCGCCATGCCCCCACCTTCCCAGCGATAGGTGTGCCACTGCTGGCCTACTATGGCTTCATCACCACGCTGGCAGTGCGCCATCAATGCTATTAAATTGGTTTGGGTACCACTGGGGGCAAACAAGGCGGCTTCAAACCCCAAAAGCTCAGCGGCATAACGCTGCAACTTATTCACCGTCGGGTCGTCCTGAAACACATCATCGCCTAAAGGCGCAGAGAGCATAGCGGCTTTCATCGCCGCTGTAGGTTGAGTGACGGTGTCACTGCGAAAATCTGCCATCGATAACCTCCGTTGAAATGAACCTCATCAGAGCGCAGAAACTCATTCTATTCAAGTACAAAACGACAAGTGGAATAAGAACTGCGGGATACAGAGCGACTACGACCACTGATACAGCCGCAACAAAAAGCCCAGTAAAAACCGGGCTCTGTATCCACAAAGGGGGTCAGACGCTGAGGTTATTCAACCGCCTGTTCACGGTGAATAGGCGATAAACCTCTGGCGCGATAATCGACAGCGTCATCCAGTTCAAAGCCTGTAGCAACCCAGTTTTTCGCTTCTTCGGCGCTAAACTTTTGCGCCGACCACTCTGTGGCAGACTCCAGATTAAAGCCCATAGTTTTCCACAGGCCTGCAGCTTCGGAATTAAAACCACTGGCTTTCCACTGCTGAGCGACTTCTGCAGTAAAACCACTGGCTTGCCAGCTTTGTATTTCGGTTTGTGTCATATTGCTCCAGTCATCCGGCACAGAGCTACAACCTGCCAGTGCAATACCCAACACAGCCACTGCTAACCACTTCTTCATACGACATCTCCTGTATCTGTGACTCTCAAGGAGTCCGTCTTGCAAACGGCGACTGAACTCACACAACAACCCCGCTAAAACGGCGACATAGTAATGCAGCACTAGCGCTTTGCACAGAGCCAGAGGTGTAAAAAAGCCAGAGTCCTCGGACTCTGGCTTGTCTCAATGGATAGAGGACCCAACATCATTGGGTCACCTCTATTTACTGCTTAGGTAACTCTTTTACGCCCATATTAAACAGGGTGAAACCAAAGATATCCGCTGCTAATTCAATTTGCTTGGACACAGGCACACCAGCACCATGGCCTGCATTGGTTTCAATCCGGATCATTTGCGGGTTAGGGCCAGTGGCTTTGGCTTGCAACTCAGCGGCAAACTTAAAGGAATGTGCCGGTACAACCCGGTCGTCGTGATCACCGGTAGTCACAAGAGTTGCAGGGTAAGCCACGCCTTCTTTGACGTTATGCACTGGTGAGTAGCCTTTGAGATAATCAAACATCTCTTTGCTTTGCTCGGACGTGCCATAGTCATAAGCCCAGCCCGCACCTGCAGTGAAGGTGTGGTAACGCAGCATATCCAATACACCGACTTGTGGAATAGCTACTTTCATTAAGTCAGGACGCTGCGTCATCACAGCACCGACTAACAAACCGCCGTTCGAACCACCACGAATAGCCAGTTTGCCGCTTGAGGTGTATTTTTGCGCGATCAGGTATTCACCAGCCGCAATAAAGTCATCAAACACATTTTGTTTTTTCAGCTGAATACCTGCGTCGTGCCAGGCTTTGCCGTATTCACCACCACCACGCAGGTTCGGCACCGCATACACGCCGCCCATTTCCATCCAGACTAAATTAGCCACGCTGAACGCTGGCGTCAGGCTGACGTTAAAACCACCATAGCCGTACAACATGGTTGGGTTGTTGCCATCCAGTTGAATACCTTTTTTGTGGGTGATGATCATCGGCACTTTAGTACCGTCTTTGCTGGTGTAAAACACCTGCTTCGACTCGTAATCGTCACTGTTAAACTTCACAGCCGCTTTGTAGTACGTGCTGGTTTCGCCAGATTTTGGCTCAAAAGCAAAAGTGCTGGGCGCAGTGTTGTAGTTGGTGAAGCTGTAATACAAGGTGCTGTCTTTAGTTTTGCCAGCAAAACCAGACACAGTACCTAAACCCGGCAGCGCTACATCACGCACCAGCTTGCCGTCGTAGTCGTATTGTTTGATTTGAGAAATCGCATCCACCATGTAATTGGCGAAGAAGAAACCTGCGCCTTTGCTGACATCCAGCACATTAGCCGTTTCCGGGATCACATCAGTCCACTTATCCGCAGCAGGAGCTGTGGCGTCAATTTTGATCAGCTTTTTATTGGCTGCATTTAAGTTAGTGACAAAATACAAAGCGTTGTCACGACTGTCGACAAACTCAAAATCGGCAGTGCCTTCGGCGTATAAAGTGACAAAAGCGCTGTCGGCTTTGGTTAAATCTTTTAAGAAGACTTTATTACCAGAGGTGGCGTTGGCGGCAGAGACAATCAGGTATTTACCATCATCCGTCACCACACCACCGACATAACGGTGTTTTTCCGCATCCACACCACCAAAGACAACCGGATCGTCTTTTTGCGCTGTGCCTAACTTATGGTAATACAGCTTGTGCTGGTCGGTTTTGGCTGACAGTTCGCTGCCTTCAGGTTTGTCGTAGCTGGAGTAATAAAAACCTTCATTGCCTTTCCAGGACACGCCGCTGAACTTCACATCCACCAGTGTTTCTTCAATTGGCTTTTTGGTTTCTACATCGATAATAATGATTTTGCGCCAGTCACTGCCACCTTCAGAGATGGAGTAGGCCAGAATTTTACCGTCTTCAGAAAAAGATACATCGGCTAAAGAGGTGGTGGCATCGCTGCTGAAGGTATTGGGGTCTAAAAAGACTTCAGCTTCAGCATCGCCTTTTTTGCGGTACAGCACGGACTGATTCTGTAAACCGTCGTTTTTAAAGAAGTAGGTGTAGTCACCTTCAATAAAAGGTGCGCCTACTTTTTCATAGTTCCACAGCGCTTCTAATCGTTGTTTAATTTGGTCGCGGTAGCCGATTTGGTCCAGGTAGGCAAAAGTGACTTTATTTTGCTCTTTCACCCAGTTGCCGGTTTGTTCACTACGGTCATCTTCCAGCCAGCGGTATGGGTCCGCCACTTTCGTATCAAAATAACTATCCACCACATCACCTTTGACCGTGACTGGGTAGGTAAAAGGATGAGCAGCCTGAGTTTCGGTCATAGCAGTTTCTTGTGTTTTTGAGGTATCACCTGGTTGGCCACAGGCAGTTAATAAAGCCAAAGCCACAGCGCTTAATGCGTATTTCATCGATCCTGTTCCCCGGATTTGTACCCATTTTCCTTTGAAATTTTTCTTTTGAGCAAAAATGTTCCAATGGAGCCTGGGTAAGTGTTAAAAAATTCGTCAGCGAGCATAACAAAACTGTCTGCGCAAAGCACTCTTTACGATCCACCAGCCTAAAGCCGCTGTTTTACCTTGCGAATTCGTCTGGTTTTTACCGGTACGCTGTGAATACGTATGCATTTTTTAAACAATAACGCTATTTTATTTACAAAATAGCAAAGTACTCATAAGTTTTATCAGTCACCGGTGCACAAAACCAAGCAGCCATTTGACTCAACAGCAGTTCAGCTTTGATGCAAATGCGCATGACTAAAAAAATGACGACAATGACAGGGTAAAACGAATGAAATTATCACTCAACACAGTGCTGGGCGCGAGCCTGCTTTGTGCAAGCCCGGCTTATGCCGACGTTATTCTGCATGCCTTTAACTGGAATTACAGTGAAATCACCGCCAAGGCCACTGAAATTCAGCAGGCTGGTTATAAAAAAGTGTTGATAGCCCCTCCGATGAAGTCCAGTGGAGAACAATGGTGGGCTCGTTATCAGCCACAGGATTTACGCTTAATTGACCATCCACGCGGCAACAAACAACAGCTACAAACGCTGATCCAGACCATGACCAGCAAAGGCATTCAAGTTTATGCTGACGTCGTACTCAATCATATGGCGAATGAAAGCGCACAGCGCAGTGATCTGAACTATCCGGGCTCTGCTGTACTTAACAGCTATCAGGCGAACTGGACCTACGTCAACAATCAGAAACTGTACGGCGATTTAACACAGAACTTTTTGTCAGGCTCTGATTTTCATGCCCCGGGTTGTATCAGTAATTATCTGGACGTCTGGCAAGTACAGTACTATCGACTGTGCGGTGGCGGCGGCGATGCCGGCCTGCCGGATCTGGATAATAACAACTGGGTAATAGGTCAGCAGCAAGCCTATTTACAGGCGCTGAAAAATATGGGCATTAAAGGCTTTCGGGTTGATGCAGTAAAACATATGACCAATGCTCATATTAATGCGGTGTTTACTCCGGCTTTAATCAGTGGCATGCATGTGTTTGGTGAAGTCATTACCTCTGGTGGCTCGGGCAACCAAGAGTACGAGCTGTTTTTAAAGCCTTATCTGGACAACACCAGTCACAGTGCTTACGACTTCCCGCTGTTTGCTTCTATGCGAAATGCTTTTAGTTTTGGTGGTTCGATGAGCGTGCTGGTCGATCCCGGTGCTTATGGTCAGGCGCTGGCCTGGAACAAAGCTGTGACTTTTGCCATCACCCATGACATTCCAACCAACGATGGTTTTCGCTATCAGATCATGAACGCTACCGATGAAACACTGGCTCACGCTTACATTCTGGGTCGAAACGGTGGCACCCCGATGATTTATTCGGATCACGGCGAAACCGCTAATTTAGACGGTTACCGCTGGCAAGACTTTTATAAAAGAGCGGACATTAAAAACATGATCCGGTTTCACAACAGCACTCAAGGCAGTGGCATGCAGGTGCTGGGACACGGCCAGTGTTTCTTGCTGTTTAAACGTGATAAAAAGGGCATAGTAGGCATTAACAAATGTGACAGTCCACAAGAGTACTGGGTTGATACCTACGCCAACGAGTTGAACTGGTATGTTAACTACACCGACGTGCTCAGTGGTCATACGTTTCAGGTCAACACGCAATGGTTAAAAGTGACGATTCCGGCACGCAGTGCCCGAATGTGGTTACAGCAATAAGCGATGCTGGGTCAGAGCCTCAGCTCTGACCCGCGTCAATCAACCGCCTTGCGAACGCACTCTCTCGATATCAGCTTTAGGTGGGGCACCAAATAACCGACTGTATTCGCGACTAAATTGCGATGGACTCTCGTAACCTACTTTATAGCTGGCCGTCGCGGCTTCTAACCCTTCATGCAGCATGATACGACGCGCCTCATTCAGACGTAATTTTTTCTGATATTGCAAAGGTGACATTGCAGTCACAGCTTTAAAGGCCTGAAACAACGCTGATTCGCTCAAGTGCACTTCATCAGCCAAATCTTTAATCCGTAGCGGCTCATTAAATTTTTTGCGAAGTATTTCAATCACTTTACTAATACGATGCCCCTGACTGTCCAGCAGCATAAAATCACGTAACTGACTGCCTAAATCGCCCAATAACAAGCGGTATAAAATTTCACGTTTGAGCAGAGGGTAAAGCACTGGGATATCGGAAGGTTTATCCAATAACTGCACCAGACGACCAATGGCGGATAAGAGCGCCTCATCCACCCGCCCCACAGATATAGCTTTCACTTGCTCCTTACTACGCTCGACTCTGCCCCCTAAATCAATCACTAAATCTGCCAGTTCTTTTAAATCTATCGTCAATCGAAGCGCAAGATAAGGTGTTTCAGGACTGGCTTTGGTTACTTTACCGCTGGCCGGCACTGTCACTGGCACAAGGAGGTAACTTAACGGGTCATACACAATACGGTCATTATTCAGGTAAACCTCTTTTTCGCCCTGCAGCATGATGCATAAAGAAGGTTCATAGATAACAGGAGTGATCTCAGTAGTCACTTCTGTGCGATACAACACCAAATCAGCGATAGTGCTTTGTATCATGCCATATTCTGGCAGATGAGGCATAAGCTGAGCTTTTAGCTGTTCAAGTTGTTGCTCTATTAAATTGCTCATACTGTGACTCCTCTATAAACCTCAAAGCCCTGACTGAAATCAGAGTACAACAGCAGCGTCAGCCACACTAGCCAAATGGACTTTTAGGCAAGAAGTGCGGAGCAACAGACAAAGCAAGCTGGCAACTTGAGCGGCAGCTTTTAGTGTTCTGACCCTTTTAACCTGAATCTTTGTTATTAGTCTCAAGCCTGGTGGTTATTTTCATGCTGCTGGGGTAAACAATAAGCTGAACTAAAATAACTATGATCAGGGAACTTATGAAAATCATTCCGCTTCTTTTGCTCAGCCTCTGCCTGAGCGCAACCAGTATCAGCCTTGCAGTGCAGGCGCAAGACAGCAAAACAACCAGCAATGCCACGGTACAGATAGACGCCGACTCCGTGGTCGTAACCGAACATGACACCACAGTGCTGGATGAAGATTTTAGCTACAAAGCCTACACAGGCACTCAGCCGGTGTGGGATGAGCAAGGCAACCCAACCGCCGCTATTTTTTATACTTATTACGAGCGTCAGGATATCAAAGACCGCAAAAGCCGTCCGCTGTTGATCTCCTTTAATGGCGGTCCGGGCTCAGCTTCAGTTTGGATGCAAATTGCCTACACAGGCCCTAAAGCACTGAATGTCGATAGCGAAGGCTACCCGCTGCAACCTTATGGGGTAAAACAAAACCCTTATTCAGTGTTGGATACCGCCGACATCGTGTTTGTAAACCCAGTCAACACAGCCTATTCCCGCGTTTTACCGGGTAAAGATGGCAAAATGCCAAGCCCGGAGCAGCAGCAAAAAATGTTTTTTGGTGTCAACGCCGACATCAAATACCTTGCTGAATGGATCAATACCTTTGTCAGTCGCTACAACAGATGGGAATCGCCTAAGTATCTGATTGGAGAGAGCTATGGTACTACCCGTGTGTCAGGTTTAGCTTTAGCACTGCAAAATCAGCAGTGGATGTACTTAAACGGTGTGGTGCTGGTGTCGCCGACGGAAATAGGCATTAAACGGGACGGTCCTGTCGATGCGGCGAACCGTCTGCCCTACTTTGCCGCCACAGCCTGGTATCACAAGGCACTCTCCAGCGATTTACAGCAAAAAGACTTAACGGATTATCTGCCGGAGGTCGAAGCTTTTACCCTCAACACCTACCTGCCTGCTTTAGCCAAAGGCAATTCCTTGCCTGATGCTGAAAAACAACAGGTGGCTGAACAAGTAGCCAGATATTCAGGTTTATCCGTCAAAGCTGTGCTGCAAAACAATCTGGATATCAATACCGACTTTTTCTGGAAAGAATTGCTGCGTGAGCGCGGTCAGACCGTTGGCCGTTTAGAT
The DNA here is from genome assembly GCF_000986865.1 of Rheinheimera mesophila. GTDB lineage: Bacteria > Pseudomonadota > Gammaproteobacteria > Enterobacterales > Alteromonadaceae > Pararheinheimera > Pararheinheimera mesophila. The sequence goes on along the minus strand of NZ_LAVS01000002.1, from coordinate 124,508 downwards.
TCACGTTATTTAGGTATCGACAAAAAAGATGCAGGTGCAGAGCCAGATTACAACGCTGAACTGACCTCCTGGCTGCACTCTTTTACCCCAGCCATTAATCACTACCTGAAAAACGAGCTGAATTACAAAACCGACGTGAAATACAATATGTTTGGTAATGTGCACCCCTGGGACAGAAGCAATGACAATACGGGCGAAAACCTGCGTCAGGCTATGGCACAAAACCCTTACCTGCATGTGTTAACTCAGTCCGGTTACTATGACGGCGCCACCAACTATTTTGATGCCAAATATAATATGTGGCAGTTGGACCCAAGTGGCAAAATGAAACACAGATTAAGCTTCAAAGGCTACCGTAGCGGTCATATGATGTACCTGCGTTACGACGACTTACGCCAGTCGAATCAGGACTTACGTGACTTTATCAAAGCCACTTTACCTAAGCCGGATCAGCCGGCTAAGTATTGATTTGACTTGGGGTAAAAAGGACCTTCGGGTCCTTTTTTATGCCAGACGCAACGTAGTGAACCACAATTCACCCCATTTAATGTAGCATCTCATGTTGTCGCATCGGCATAGCGTCAATCTCTGTAAATATCGCCTCTAAATCCATCCGGTCGAGCAAAAACTTCACGCCACCATCTTTACCAATCAGCATAATCTTGCCCGGTATCAGTTGGTACTGCTCTTTGGTTCTGGCAACAAAATCTGCCGATAAAGTACCGCTGTAGTTCGTCAATAGCTGTTGCTCGTCGAAGATAAACCACACTATGTCCCGCTGCTGCAACTGAGTTTTATGTTGCTCAAACACTGCTTTTACATTCTGTGACTCTGGTAACTCATTCACCAGAATAATGCGGTTGTACCATTGTAAACTCGTCAAGCTGGACAATGTTGCAGTGGGCTCAGCATACAAGGAACCACTTAGGATCATTACTAATGCCAACGCGATGAAACGCATCATGATTTTCATAGTATTCGACGCCTCCTTTTACCTACACTCTCCCCAATCCGATTCAGAATACAAAGGCTATGGCCCAAATCACAACCAGGATCCCGATTAGAAGCGCAACAAATTTGGTTCTGCCCATGGAAATTTCTGCTCCGCATACCGGGCATTTATAGCCAGGGTAAAGAGTTCCTGGAACCTTAACTTCAATGGGATGCACAACACAACGACAGGTTTTACATCTTCGTCCCATCTTAAGACTCCTACAAATCAACACCGCTTCGGCATATCTGGCTACTGATTTAACTCGGCAAAATACTTTAGCTGTAACTGGCTGAATAACTCCGACTGTTTCACCTCCATCAGCGCCTTATTAAAACGCTCTGCCACTTCCGGAGTACGGGCCAGCATATGGTAGTGATTGGGCTGGAAAAAACTCAGCACTTTCAAGCTATGGTCCTTGGGGGCAGTTTGGCGGTAGTAGTGCCAGAAAATATTGCGGTCCATCACCAACACGTCCACCCGATTTTTCAGTAATAACGCTGGTAGCTGATGTTGTTCCACCACTTCCAGGTAACTACTGGTGTTCCTGATAGCCTCGGCATATTCAGGCGGTAAAAACTGGCGGGCATTTTGAAAAGCCATTACCCTAAGCCCTGCTAAATCATTCAGTTTGACCAGCTCTTTCACTAAATCCTGACGTACGATCAAAATATTTTGGTAACTGATATAAGGCAGAGTGGCATAAAAACCCGGCGGGAAGCCGCGTTGTAAAGACACCATGTCAGCCTGCCCCTCGCTGAACAAATCCAGCAACCTGCCATTGGGGACATGAATAAACTGGCTGTCAAAGCCCATTCGTTTCACTACTGTCCTCAGTAGTTCCAGTTCATAGCCAGTCTGAGTTGCCCTTTTTATATAAGGAGGTTTTTCCACTCCAACTAAAAGCTGTAGCTGCTGTGCCTTCAAAGGAACAGCCACTAAGGCAATCCATAGCATTGCGATGTACAGCAAATATTGCATCAAACTCACCTTCAAAAGCCAGCTTCCAGCATAGGCCAGACTGTTGTTTAAACTCCAGTTTTTTCTCTGTTCAGGCTATGAATTCCCTCACTTTATTTTCATAAAAATTACATCTGAATTACTTCATTTTGTCACCAGCCTTTCACTGCGCTGTCATCAGAGCTCTCCAGAATAATGGCGTTTTCTTCAATTCAAACAACAAAATGGAGTTTCACGTGGCATTACATCACAAACATCTGCTCGCTTTGGCAGTGAGTTCAGCCCTGGGTTTATCGGCGCCTGTAGTCGCAGAAGAGGTAGCAGCGGCTGCTGCAGAGCAGGAAGTCGAAGTGTTGGCCATTACCGGCAAACGTATCAGCTATGCCAATAACAGCACAGACGAAGCCATTAAAAATACCAAGGCTCCCATAGGCAACGTACTGGATTTAGTCAGCCAGTTGCCCGGTATCAGCATAGGCCAGGGTGACGCTTTTGGTGGCGATGACTGGTCTACCACCATCTCCATGCGCGGTTTTAACGTCAACCTGAACGAGCAGCAACTGGGTATTACCATTGATGGTTTACCCAATGGTGGTTCAGGTTATGGCGGTGGCAGTAAAGCCAACCGTTACCTCGATACCGAAAACACAGCTTATGTAGAAGTAGGACAAGGTACCTCAGACATTGCATCAGCCTCTTTGGATGCACTGGGCGGAACGTTAAACTTTGTGTCTAACAACCCACTGGCTGAAGAAAACCTGTCGGTCGGTATCACAGGTGGCGATCATAATGCCCGCCGTTATTACACCCGCTTTGACACAGGCCAGATTGCTGGTAACACCACAGCTTATGTCAGCTTATCCGACAGCTTTAACAACAGATGGATAGGTTCAGGCAGCAATGGGTTTACTGACCGTCTGCACGGCGAAGTAAAAACTGTGACTGAACTGGATAACACCACTATCACGGTACGTTTTTCTTACGACGACACCGAAGAAGACAACTACAACACTGTGTCTTTAGCGCAGTTTTTCGAAAACCCGGAGTGGGATCGCCTGACTAACGTCTGGACAGGCAACCCGGATATCGATCAAAACTTTGCTGAGGTCTGGTCTACTTTGCGCGAAAACAGCTTTAGTTATGTCAAAGTGGATACAGATTTAACCGACAGCCTGAACCTGACCGTCACCCCTTATGTGCATATGCAATCCGGCCGTGGTGACTGGATGCCGCCGTATCAGGTCTATGTCGAAGATGCTGCTGGCAACCGGGTTAGCCGTGGTACAGGTAACGGTACTTTAACGCCTTATCAATACGTCAATGCGGCTGGTCAGCCTATTCTGGACCCGAATGCAGATTTAACAGGGGCGACCCGCGTCTCCTCCTACCGTCATACCCACTATGAAAAAGACCGTTACGGTTTAACCTCAGAGCTTAAATGGGCGATGGATAACCATGAGCTGCGGTTAGGTGCCTGGCTGGAACAACAGGACCGCGACGAAAGCCGCGACTGGCACAATGTGATTGACCCGAAACAGTACCACTATTTCGACAATCAGCCGTACTGGGTGCATTACGACCGGACTTATGAAACGGACACTCAAAAGATTTATCTGCAGGATCAAATCAGTTGGAATGACTTAACAGTCACTTTGGGCGTGAAGCAGTTTTATGTTGATGTCAGCCGCAAAGACAATATAGTGGCGGGCAACGAAGGCAAACTGGACAGTGGTTCAGATTTATTACCCAGCCTGGGTTTTGTTTATCGCTTAAATGAAAGCTATGAAGTCTTTGCTGGTTACGCAGAAAACTTCAAAGCCATCAGCGATGCGATTTTAGAAACCGATCAGGATTTCGCCAATCTGGAAGCAGAAACTGCAGAAAACATCGACTTGGGTTTACGTTATTTCGGCGATGACTTAAGCCTGTCGTTGACTTATTACGATGTGCAGTTTGATAACCGTATTACCTTCCTGCAACCCGGCGCGAATGGTGCTGGCCCGGATTACCTGAACGAGTTAGACGGCACTTATGTCAACGTCGGTGGTATTGAGTCCAATGGTTTGGAAGCCAGCTTGAACTGGGAATTTACTCCGGGCTGGAGCCTTTACAGTGCCTTGACCAGCAATAACGCTGAGTACAGTCAAAGTATCAATACCTTAGTTTTGGATCAAGACGGCAATGTGGTGCTTGACCCGGATGGTCAGCCAGCCATTAACCCTGCCGCTATTTTTGCAGGGGATAAAGTCGCAGGATCACCAGAAACTATGCTGAGCTTGTCACTACGTTATCAGGGTGAAGCGTACCGTGCTGGTTTAACTGCCAAGCGCACTGACACTTACTTTGGCGCTGCTTTAGGTGGCAATAAAGATGAAATTCCGGCTTCGACTGTGATGGATTTCTATGTCGGCTACAGCAAAGATTTATCCTCAAACGATATGTTTAAAGGCATAGATCTGTCGTTGGTGCTGAATAACTTAAACGACGAAGACTACTTAGCGGGCGGCCAGGAAGGCGCGTACTACTTAGGTGCAGAGCGCACAGCGACTGTGACGTTGAAACTGGATTTCTAAGTTAATCCCGAGTGACAAAAGCCGGAGCCTTCAAATGCTGCGGCTTTTTATTTTCTGCTGCAGAACTGCCGCCATACTCTATGTAAAAATTACCAGCAGCGGGTAACTTCTACCGCCATCTCTAGAACGCCGCCTAAAGAAAAACAAGCTAAACCAATGTTTTTATTCAGCTATTTTATCTGGCACAGCCGTTGCTTTTTCTAAGATGCAAAATGCAGCACCCTGCTGCATTTCAACATCTATTGTTAGGAGTGTTTTTTTATGGCGACCTCACAAAGTACAACTGAACAAGCAAAAAGCAACAGCACCTTAAATTCACCGGTAACAGAAAAAGCTGTTGAAGCTGCGCATCATGCCGTCGATGCAGTGGCGCTAAAAGCTGCTGTTGCTGAAGATGCATTACGCAAAACTGCCGCCAGTTCACAGGAAAACCTGGCGCATAAACAGGAAGAAATTAAGCAGCAGTTGCAACTGTCGTACAGCAAAACCCGTGAATTAGCAGCACAAAACCCGCTGGCCACCGCAGGTATAGCTTTTGCGGCCGGGGTAGTGCTGACCGCGTTACTGCGCCGCAATTAAGCGCTATCTGGCTAAGGCGGTCTTATGCACTATCGCGAACGCTCAGAAGCTCCGGCACAACACCCGGAGCAGCCTGCATCGGCTGCTCTGACTCAGGATCCGGAACAAATCCTGGCTCAACTGACGCACCTTGCAGCTATTGGTCAGTCAGTCAAGCAGGCCTGGCGCACTCAGCTTAAGCTGACACAACAAATAGCCACAGCAGAGTGGCAACTGAGTGGACGTAGCCTCACCTTAGCTGCTGCTCTGGTGGTGTGTTTTGGTGCGGGTTTAATTTTATTGTGGGGCAGTAGTTTAATGCTGCTCGGTTATCTGCTGTTTCAGCTAAGCAGCTCAATTCTTGTCACAGCTCTGGCTTTAGTGCTGTTACAGTCTGGCCTGCTGCTTTGGTGCTGGCGCAGTCTGGGTTATCTGTTGTCGCAAGTGGGCTTTTCAAAAACATTGGCGCAATTAGGTCTGTTATTTTTTGCAGCCAAACCGGAGGAACAGCATGCTGATACAAAAACTCGTTAAAAAGCAGCAACTACAACTAGCCACTTTGGTCGAACAAAGCCAGTTGCAGCAGCGTGAGCTGCAACTGAGCAAGCTGCAACTGCTGGAGCGTACCCAGACTTTTATCGGAACTCCCCCCGGTCTGATGTTAAGTTTTACCTTAGGTTGCTTGTTTCAGTTGCGCCACAGCAACACAGTCAAAACGCTGCGCAGTCTGGTGGGCTTTCGCTGGATAACAAAATGGCTGACTTAGCCAGCCATCAAGGCAGGATGCGTTATTTCCCACAGCTTTGTTGAAATAAAGTGCGGTTTTTTAAGGCCAAATCCGGCTGATCGGAAAATACGCCGTCTATGCCTTGCTTAAACAACGCCTGCAGCTCTTCATCAAAACTAAAGGTAGTTTTAGCGTCTTTCGCCATTAAATAATTCGCTTCGGCCCTGAACGTATAAGGATGTACTTTTAAGCCCTGCTGCTGAGCGGCTTGAACAAAAGGCTTTAAGTTCAGGCTGTATTTTTGATACAAACTGCTGCGCCATGGCCCTATACCAGCGGCATAGCTGTGTACAAAACGAAGGCCTTGATCAGTCAGTAAAGCGGAATAATCCAGCGGTTTGGTGGCTGACCATAAAAAGCCGGTTGCTTGCGGATAAATAGCTGTTAAATCAGCGCCTTGTTGCTGGTGATAAAACACATCATAAGGCACAGAAAAACTGTCTTTGGGTGGTAAATAGGCTTTATCGGTATCACCAATCAACTGAATGAGCGGCAGTTGTAGCTTGAGCTTTGGCATCCACTGCTGTTTTAACTCCAACAGGTTTTGTAGTTCAAACGACTGGATAAACAGTCGGTTTGGATCAGTAAACCGCAGTTGTTTTAACTCGTGCACCAGCGTTTTGCTGATATCCAGCTTTATGCTCTTGCCCTCAAGCGTCTGGCCTTCATAACGAAAATAGGTTGGGTGTTTGGTTTCAATATAAAGCCCAACCTTACGGCCTGTATTGGCCTCAAACTGGTTTACCAGCGCCACTATTTCCGCCAAAGTGGCAATAGAGTACTGGTCGTTATGTTCAGCACCTTGTGGCCGAAGTGCAGGCAAAGGTTCACGGGCTTTCAGTTGCTTAATTTCAGAGAGCGTAAAATCTTCACTAAACCAGCCGGTGATGGGAATACCGTCAATACGTTTGGTGGTTTTACGGTCAGCAAACTGCGCTAAGTCGGCCACATTGGTGGTGTGAGTTAAGTCGTTTTCATGTCGGCTAATAAGCACACCGTCTTTGGTCGGCACTAAATCCGGTTCAATAAAATCAGCCCCCATCCGCATCGCAAGCTGATAAGCCTCCAGCGTATGCTCAGGTAAATGACCACTGGCGCCCCGATGTGCTATCACCAAAGGAGGAGTAGCACAGTTATCTGCAGCCACCGCAGGTTCAGGGACTAAAGTTGCAGCCAGCAAGCTCAGAGGCAGCAGGAAAAAGCCTTTTTGGATCAGCATAATATGTACACCTTTTGCAAAAATCTTATCCTAAGCTGCCAGAATGACATAGGTATGACAACTGACGGTACTGCTTTTACCAGCGCCTTTCCTGCGCCCATAAGTAAAGGCCACTGGCCATAATCACCCCGGCGCCAAGCAACAAAGACAAATCCGGATACAACTGCCACAACAAAATATCAAAACCTAAACCCCAGACCAGCGCCGTGTACTCAAAAGGCGCAATCACAGAAGCCGGAGCCAAACGAAAGGCTTCGGTAATAAACACCTGACCTATGGCACCACTTAATCCCATCAGTGCAAATAACCACAGATGATCGGACGACAAAGCCACCCAATCCGGATAAGCCAAAGCACCGGCGCCCAGCCCTATCATGGTCATCAGCCAAAACACCATATTGCCGCTGTTGTCGGTGCGGGATAACACCCGAACCGTAATAGCAGATATGGCATAACAAAGCGCCGACACCAAAGCCGCCAGCGCACCTAAACTCAGCAGTTGATCGCCTTCAGGTTTGAGCATAAAAATAACCGCCAGCATACCAATCCCTATAGCCACCCACTGGCGCGGCTGTACATGTTCACCTAAAAACCAGACCGACATAGCGGTGATCAGCAGGGGCGCAGCAAAAAAGATAGCGTAAGCGTCGGCCAGCGACAGGCTTTGAATGGCATAGACAAAAGCGGACAACATGATGATGCCAAGCACAGCACGCAGCAAATGCAAAGACCAGCGAGAATTGAGCAAATGCTGCACTCTGTTGGTACTGATCAACCAAACCACTATTAAAGGCCAGGCGAATAAAGCCCGTAAACTGGTAATTTGCATAGGGCCATAATGCTGCGTCAGTTGTTTCATGCAGGCGTCCATAGCGCAAAACATGCCTACGGCGAGCAACATACAGAGGATCCCCTTAGCGGGATAATCGGAGGCAGAATGGGCCAGACTTTTCATAACCTTTGATAACAACCTGAACAACAAAAACAACTGGCGTCAGTGTTGAGAAATTCCTGAATGAAAGCAAGCCGGAAACAAGGAAAATGAAGGCTTTATTGATACAGAAAAGGCAACACAATGATTCCCACCAGACTTTTTGTCATTGGATGTAAAACTACTGCCGAATAATGTATCGACGCTGCTACACTGCAGGTCAATTTTATTCAGCTCTATCGGTCTTCCGTTTTATGCAATCTGGTATGTTGCTCTCACTTGTGGTGCCTTTTTACAATGTTGCAGCTTATTTTCGCCAGTTACTGGTATCCATCGAAACACAGCTTACAGAGCAAGTGCAAGTTATTCTGGTATGTGACGGGGCGTCTGACGGCAGCCTTGAACTGGCAACACAGCATATAGCTGCCTCTGCACGGCCTGACGCTTACCTGCTGCTTTGCCAGCAAAACGCCGGGGTCAGCGCAGCCAGAAACAACGGTATCCGACATGCCATTGGGGATTATATTGGTTTTATTGACGCGGACGACTTACTGCTACCTGGTTATATACAAGCTTTACTGGACGTTATTCAACGGCATCAGCCGGATCTGATTGAACTGGGGTATAAACGATTTACCGATGCAAAGGCTTTAACACAGGCCAAAGCCCGTTACCTGCATCGCAGTGCAGGCTGGCTGACTAAAAACAAAGCTGTTACAGAGGTATTTCAGTTGAATCAATGGTTTCCCTGGTTGAGGCTTTATCGCAAAGAAATCGCGATGGATTTTCAGTTTCCAGAGGGTATCGGCTTCTGTGAAGATGTGATGGCGATGCCGGCTTTATATATGGCGGCAGAGCGTTTGTATCATCTGCGCTTGCCTCTGTATGGCTACCGCGAACATCAGGCCAGCGCATCTTTTAACGTTAAAGCTGAGCATCAGCAGCAGTTGCAAAACTTTTTTGCAAAGTTACAGCAACATCAGGCTTATCCTGCTTTGCATCCTAAGTGGCGTCAGCTCCTGTTATTGCATTTAGCTTATCTGCTTTATAAGTTGCAACTGGACAATAAAAACCAACACAACTTCCCATCCCAACTGGCGCGGCAATTCAGAGTTCTTGTCAGCCAATGCTGGTGGTTACCGTATTTTTCACTGCGAAAAAAAATACAGCTGGCTTTTGCCCGCTATTTCTTTAACAAGCACAGGCGATGCAATTCAAAACAGCGGTAGCAAAGCTTTTTATTGTTTTAAATCAAGACGCAGGCAACAGAACAAGCGCACACTCGGTTTTGTTCTCACAGTACGACGAACAGGTTGCAAAAAAGACAGGTCTTTGCGCAACCGATCCCAGCCTTGTGTACTTTGCGCCTGCCGACTCTATATCTGCTGGCGTTTTTTTTGAACGCTAAATGGGTTTGTGTGCGAAAACGGGCGACCATAGAGGTCGCCCCACAATTTTACGTTCATCCACAGCACTTATTTTGCCGCTAAAGCCTGTTGGATTTCAGCTTCTAAAGCTTCAGGTTTGGTCAGTGGCGCTGCACGTAAAATCACTTTACCGTCGCGTCCAACCAGAAACTTTGTGAAGTTCCATTTAATAGATTCTGAGCCTAATAAACCTGGTTTTTGTTGTTTCAGGCTTTTAAATAATGGTGACGCGTCCGGGCCATTGACATCAACTTTGGCAAACATCGGGAAAGACACCCCATAGTTCAGTTCGCAAAACTCGCTGATTTCGCTTTCATTGCCCTGCTCCTGCTTACCAAACTGGTTGCAGGGAAAACCTAAAATCTCCAGGCCCTGATCTTTGTATTTCTGGTACAGCTCTTCTAAACCTTTGTATTGCGGCGTAAAACCACATTTGCTGGCAGTGTTGACAATCAACAGCACTTTGCCCTGATAGTCTTTTAAATCCACTTGCTGGCCTTTAATGTTGGTCACTGCTAAATCAAAAATTGGGTTTGACATAAAGAGTTCCTCTGTTGCGCTCTGCTAATGGGGCTGCAGTAATAAACTGAAAGTGCAAACATAATGCCCAACAATTAAATTGCACGCAATTTAAATTTATCGATAAAGCTGATGCAAAAAAACGAACAACACTATCTAAACGGCCTAAGCGGCAGGCTCGCTGATAAAGCCTAATTTCAGCAAACCGGCTTGCTGCACAGCCGCCATAGTTTTTAATACATGCTGATAAGGCGCTGCTTTGTCACCACGGATATGCACTTCAGGCTGTGGCTGTTTTTGTGCCTGTCCAGCCAGTTTGAGCTCAAGTGCAGTAGCGTCAATAGCCAGATCATCCCAAAATACAGCACCATCGGCTTTGACTGTCAAAGTGATAGTTTGCGGCTTAATGTCCTGCTTTTCATTGCTGACCCGGGGTAAATCCACCTTCACACTATGCGTCAGCACCGGCACTGTGATAATAAAAATAATCAGCAGCACCAGCATCACATCGACCAGCGGTGTCATGTTAATTTCGCTCATTACTTCATTGTCTGAATCGAGTCCGCCACCAAAAGCCATTTATTTTGCCTCCTTCAAAGGCACGACCACTTTGCTGCTTTTCGGCGCAGCACCGGTCAAAAAATAGGCGTGCAACTGATGCGCAAAACGGTGCATCTTGTTCAAAACATTTTTATTGCCCCGTTGCAAAGCGTTGTAACCAAGCACGGCCGGAATAGCCACAGCCAAACCAAAAGCTGTCATGATCAGGGCTTCGCCAACAGGACCTGCCACTTTGTCGATACTTGCTTGCCCTGAGACGCCTATCCCCACCAATGCGTGATAAATGCCCCAGACGGTGCCAAATAAGCCAACAAAAGGCGCGGTGGAGCCAACAGAGGCCAGAACAGCCAGGCCCTTTTGCATCTGCTCCGCACTTTCATCTATAGCCCCCCGTAAACAAGAGGTCAGCCACTCAGCTAAAGGTAAATTGCCGTGTAAATCCTGCTGGTGACTTTGGTGATGATCCAAAGCCGCCTGACCTTCATCGGCCATATAACGGAACGGATTCATAGGCCCGCTAGCTGAATCGGCCGAACTTAAAATCCGCAACCCTTCAGTAAAACTGTGGGCATGCCAGAAATCATTACTGGCTCTGCTGATCCGTTTTAAACGCCACAAACTGACAGCACGGATCAGGATCACAGACCAGCTCGCGACAGACATCAACAGCAGCATCAGGGCCACCGCTTTGATCACAAAGTCACCTTGTGCCCAGAGGGCGGCAATACCATAGGGATTTTCTTGCATGATTTACTCGCTAATGAATTGAATTTAAATTAAAAACCACAGGCTGCACAAACCAGAAATCTATCGGCTGGCCAAGCTTGAGCGCAGGCTGATAGGTCCAGCCGCGCACAGCATTCAGGGCCGCTTGATCCAGCCGGGCAAAACCCGAACTTTGTTTTAGTTTTAACTGCCCTACTTTGCCGTTTTTTAACACCAGCACTTCTACATACACTGTGCCCTGCTCTTTTAACCGGCGCGATAACATCGGATACAAAGGCGCTTTATTCAGAGCTTTATTGGCTGAGGCCACAGGCGGAGTTGCCGCAGGTTCTGGCTCTACAGCTTTGGCTGCGGCTTTGGTTTTTGCGGTTTCGGCGACAGCTTCTGGTGCACTGACGGCTTTAGGAGATTCTTCTGCCACGGGAGCAAGTTTTACCGGAGCGGGTTCTGGCTTAGCCACGGCTTTTTTGGCTTCAGCTTTTTGTGTCTGCGGTTTAGGCTTTGGCTTTTTCACCACGTCAGGCTGAACAGCTTTTGGTTTAGGTTTTTCTGGCTGAGGGGCGACCGGAACCGGAATAATGACCCCTTCAATAGCTTTTTCGACCGCTTTGGCTTGAGGTTCACTGGTCTGACTGACCACAGCCGCAATTAAACTTAAATGCAGCATCAGTACCAGCACAAACAGCGGGGCAGATCGGTTCACAGCTCAGCCCATAAACGCACTAAGTTATGGTAATGCCCGGTCAGCGCCAGCACTTCTGCCGTGTCGCCATGCTGTGAGCGTAGCTGTTGTATGGTTTGATCCAGTTCAAATAACATAGAACGCTGCTGATCGTTACGCACCATACTCTGGGTCCAGAAAAAGCTGCAGACCCGCTCGCCACTGGTCACAGGCAAGACCTGATGCAAACTGCTGGACGGGTATAAAATCAAATCTCCGGCAGGCAGTTTTATTTCATGCAAACCAAAGGTATCCATGATTTGTAGCTCGCCGCCTTGATAGTCCTCAGGCTCAGATAAAAATAAGGTCGAAGACAAATCGGTTCTTAAACTCAAACCAGAACCAGGTAAACCACGGATAGCACCATCCACATGCAAACCATAATGTTCGCCGCCCTGATAGCTGTTAAATAAAGGTGGAACTGTGCGCAGCGGAATAGCAGCGGCCATAAAAAGCGGATGCTGATACAAGGCTTGTAAAATGACAGCACCCAACTGTTTCGCCAGTGGGGATTCAATGGGTAACTGCTTGTTTTGTTTTACCAAAGCACCTTGTGGCCCCACGGTCGCCCGGCCATCAGTCCAGTCGGCAGCGTCCAGCAACTGCCTGAAGTGTGCCACCTGGGCCTTAGTTAAAACTTCCGGAACATGGATTAACATAAAAAATCCTGTATCAAAGGCCTCATTGCTGAGGCCTTGTAGCAGTCAGAACCTCAGAATTGAACATTCACACCCAAACGGAACGAACGGGGTGTGCCCAGGTAATACCTTGAACCACCGTTGTTCAGAGCCGACATATAGTCTTCATCCAGCAGGTTATAGACGTTTAGCTGCACATCAACATAAGGAGTGACAGGATATGAAGCCATAGCATCCACCACCCAGTATTCCGGCACTTCCACCACTGAGGTTTTGGCCAGATTTAAGATAGTGCTGCTGGAACGGGACACCGTATCGACATAACGCACACCGCCACCTAAAGTCAGCCCCACCGGCAATTCATAGCTATTCCACAAGGTGAAGGTGACTTCCGGAGTCCACTGGATCACCCCACCATCTGTCAGGTTAGTGCCAGAGCGATTGCCTCTGGTGATTTCTGAGTCCATGTAAGCCGCACCAGCACTAATCTGCCAGGCAGAGGTGATAGCTCCGACCAGACCTAACTCGACGCCCTGCACTTCGCGCTCTCCCACTTGCACTGCAGTGCCGTCCGGGTCTGTGGCAATTTCATTTTCGTTGGTGCTTTTAAACACCGCAGCTGTCAGTGCCAGTTTTTCATTCAGCAGATCCCATTTGGTACCTAACTCTAAGTTGGTGCCTTTTTGTGGATCAAGATTTGGATTGTTAATGTTGCCTGCAGTTTCGCTTAAGGTGAAGTTAGAACCACCTGGTGGTAACTGGCTGGTGGCATAGGACAAATATACACTGCCGTTGCTGGCTGGTTTATACAAAGCACCCAGCTTGTAACTGGCCAGATTGTCTGAGGCTTCCACTGAAGATCCGAGCTTAGTGCCTACCGGAATTATTTGTGGTGTGGCGGTGCCCTGAATAGTCACTATATCGGTTTCGGTTTTATAGTGTTCAAAACGGGCACTGGCGTTGAATTGCCACTGCTCGTTTAAATGAATAGTGTCAAGTAAGTAGATACCCGAAGTTAAAGTGCTGCCATCAGTGCTGGCTCCGGTGTGAACCGGATTAACAAAAATATCGTCTGTGCTGGGGTTATATAAGTTAGCCGCCACCTGGGTGCTGCCAGTTGGTAAAGCTAAAGTATTGTTACGCTGACTTTCATAAATAAACTCGATCCCAGAGCTGATATCGTGGGTCAGACCCGCTACTTCAACAGAGCTATTTAACTGAGTCTGGTTAGTTAAGATCTGGTTTTGCTGATCTTTACCCTGACGGCTGCGGGCAATAGTCCAGTTGGCCGGATCGGCAATAGCTACCGCATCAGCGCCAGTACCTGTTGTTGTCGTAATAGCATTGACCCCTGTCAATACATAATCCTGGCTGGATTGACCAAAACGTGAAGTGTTGCGGATAGTGGTTTTGTCACTCAGGTCATGTTCAATTTTGGCGGTCACCATAGTGGCTTTAACATCGTCAAAGTCATTTTTTGAACCATAAAAATTGCTGCTATCCACTGGCGCCAGCGTTTTACCAGCGTTAGGACCACCATTAGGAAAAGTGCCACTTGGGTCGGCATCAAAAGCTGCGTTGTAATAACCTTCCAGACCCACAGTGGGAATACCACCATCCGGCAGATTAGTTTGATCAACATAAAACAGATTTAAATAAGTACGGGTGGCGGTCCCTAAACCTAAAGCGAAAGAAGTGGCTATACCAGTTTTATTGTCTTCCACTTCATCACGGTCGACCACGCCTGAATCCTGTTTTAACAGGTTCACCCGAATGGCAGAGGTATCAGACAACTGACGGTTTAAATCGACAGTGGCTCTTTTGTGCGAACCAGAACCTAAAGTCAGATTGCCTGTTGTGAATTCTTCTTGTGTGGCTTGTTTACTGGATAAGTTGATATAACCGGAAGAGGAACCACGGCCATTGTCAGCACCGGCGGGGCCTTTGGCGATTTCCACTTGTTCGGTATTAAAGGTATCGCGGCTGATGGTGCCTAAATCACGGATCCCATCGACAAAAATGCTGCCCTGGGTATCAAAACCACGCATAAAAATGGAATCACCTGTGGCTGTGTTGCCGTTTTCACCCATCAGCATCGTAATGCCTGGTGTGTTGCGTAAAGTGTCAGACAAGGTGGTTGCTGCCTGCTGTTGGAACAATTCCTTTTTCACTACAACCAGAGTTTGTGGTGTGTTGACTAAAGGCTGGGTCAGCTTGGTTGAACTGGCTTTTTCAGCTTTGTATTTTGCTTCCACTGCATCAGCGGTTACAACTACAGCATCCAGTTGAGTGTCATTTTTTGATGCAGCATCCTGCTGATCAGCAGTTGCTGTTGCCGGTAACGCCAAAGCGAAAGCTGAAGCTAACAAAGTGGTATTAAAACGGGCCACCTGCTGATGTTTTTTAGCGGTGATAAAAGCCATTGAATAAAGTCCTTCTATGAAAATAGAGTGTTAACAAGTAGTTTTTCGGCATCGGCGCAGATCCTGCTGCGCATGCTATCGAGAATCATTCTTATTTGCAAACAATTTTCATAAAGAAGGAACTTTTTTCTAATCTCCTTTTAGAAAAGCCGGAGCCAGTCCCTTAACGGCGTCGCAGCAACAAACGCATGCCCACTACTGTGGTTAGCATCAGCGCTATTAATCCAACTACACCCAATAGCTGGTCCACTGTCTTTTGCCCTGTCCATTGCAGGTAATGAGCTTTGTATAAATTGTTAATTAATTCAGTGTCTTTGCCTTGTTGTGACAAAGTTAAACTGGCCCAGTCTAGTTGGATCTGCACTCCGGTTTCGGTGATAAAACCTTGTGCTGTGGCTTGGAGCTGCTTACCATAACGCCCTGCATCCTGCGGCATCGCATCGAGGATCAAAAGCTCAAGTTCGGTATTGGAGGGTTCAGCACGCACGCTCATATCAGCAGGGTTCAGTTGCTGCCAACCTTCAGCGGTTTTCACTAATAAATGCAACCCCAGCACAGTTTGCAGCAGTTTAATTTCCTGCCACTGCGCCTGTGGCTTGATGTGAATGGGCTGACTGACAGGATAAGTTTTCACGCTCAGGGAAGCAAAGGCACCCTGATAACCAGGTTTAATAAAGAACACCAGACCAGTTAAAGCCCAGACCAGAAAGGGCACAATTAAAAACCAGCCGATGCTGCGATGGATACGACGGGACAAGGACATAAAATACGTTGCTCAACTAACGAAAAAACAATAGTTTAGCAGTCGAATGAGCAAAATTATCCGTAATTTTTTCCTGCGTCCTGCAGTAGCTCTGTAGCGATACAAAGCCTGTTGCCCCCTGCCTGTTTTGCCTTATACATGGCCATATCTGCTGCAGCTAGCAAGCTGGCCTGGTCCTGACCATCAGCAGGAAATAAAGCAATGCCAATACTGGCACAGATCTGTAGCGCCTGTTGCTTAAACATAAAGGGTTGCTGAATTTTCGCTAACAACTGATGCAAAGCAGAAAATACCGCCACTTCATCCGTTATAGCATCCATGACTAAGACAAATTCATCCCCCCCTAATCGCGCCACTGTGTCGGTTTCACGAATCGCCCCAAGTAAACGCTGAGCAACGGTCTGGAGGCAGGCATCCCCGGCAGCATGGCCGTACTGATCATTGATTTCTTTAAATTTATCCAGGTCAACAAAACATAACGCCAGTTGACTCAACTCTCTTCTGGCCCGTGCCAGCGACTGCTGCAACCTGTCTTCGAATAAAGCCCTGTTGGGAAGTTGGGTGAGCGGATCATAAAAGGCAATATGCTGTAATTGCTGTAATAACTGTTTATGCTTGGTGATATCACGGGCAACTGCCACCCGCACTTTTTGATCTTCAGACCAGCGTGCAGACCACTGAATATGAGCAATTTGCCCATCTTTGCGGATATAACGATTTTCAAAATCGATTTTATGCTCCCCAGCCATAATCTCACTGGCTGCAAGCAAAGTGCGCTCCCTGTCTTCTGGGTGCACCAGTTCAATCATGGGGCGGCCGATCATCTCTTCACTTTTGTAACCAAAGATCCGCTCACATCCTGAACTCAGGTAGACAAAACGGCCCTGCGCATCCACCACACAAATAGCTTCAAGTAACTGATCAATATAATCACTTAACGAGGTTAAGGACCGGCTTGGCATACCACTCCTGTTTGGCCTATTGAACAGCACCACAGGGTGCTTTTACACGTTCAGCCAAATGAACTGAAGGCCTTGTCACTATAGGCCAACTTTTATTCTGATAGTGATGAAAATAACAGAGTAGCGCGGAAGAAACAATCAATATGATAAAAGTGATACATTTTTCCAGCTAAGTGATGGTTCCTCACTGCACTCAGAGCAAAGCTCTCTGCCCCTGATACAAAAACGCCCCAGCCAACGAGGCTCTGTCTGCTCTGGTTCTTCACTTCGGTTGGCAGTAGGATATGAGCTCTGAGTAGGATAAACATAAGGCGCTGATTGATGCGATTTCACCATATTGTAGTGCTGACCGGGGCTGGTATCTCGGCTGAATCTGGCATCAAAACCTTTCGGGATCACAATGGCCTATGGGAAAACCATCGCATCGAAGATGTGGCGACTCCAGAAGGTTTTGCCCGTGATCCTGCTCTGGTGCATCAGTTTTATAATCAGCGCCGCGCTCAACTGTTAGACCCCAAATTAAAACCTAATGCGGCTCATCTGGCTCTGGCTCGGTTTGAACAACAGCACAAAGCCAAAGGCGGCCGCTTTTTACTGATCAGCCAAAATGTCGATAACCTGCATCAAAGAGCAGGCTCGGAGTCTGTGATTGCAATGCACGGCCAGTTACAAAAAATAAAATGTCCTGTGACAGGTAAAAATCAGAGCTGGTTAAAAGATTTAACAGCAGCGGATTTATGCCACTGCTGCAAAACTGCACAACCACTGCGGCCCGACATTGTCTGGTTTGGTGAAATGCCTTATCAGATGGATGAGTGTGTCGATGCGCTGATGCAGGCGGACTTATTTATCTCCATAGGCACTTCAGGCCAGGTTTATCCGGCTGCTGGTTTTGTGCAAATAGCGGCAGAGTCTGGTGCTCATACCGTAGAACTGAATATGGAACCGACCCGGGGTGATTTCGCCGAGGGCTATTACGGCCCTGCAGCAAAAATTGTCCCCGCTTATCTTTCTAAGTTAAGTTGAGCTGATTCTTCAGCGCTGCTCTGACAGTCTGTCGCAACACTGCAATCCGCTGTTGCACTGTGACTCGCTTCCCCCATCTTTTGGTGTAGTTGTGCAGTTCATCCTGCGATGACGTGGCTGTGCTATCGCAAAATAAATGTGCTGGCCGTTGATTTATCCAAAAAAGGGACTATGGTTGTGTAGCTTGTTCCAATAAATATCCAAATCAGAAACTACAACCTGTTGTCCAGACTACAAAAAGGATCCTTGTATGCCAGCCATTTTGTTAAAAAAATCGCTCCCTGTTGCAAAAACACTGACGCTCACTTTGTCTTTACTGCTATGCAGTGGCCTAGCGTTGGCCGAGGGCTCTTACCGTATTAGTGTAAAAGACTTTGCTTCCGATCCCGCCAGAGTAAAAGCCCTGCAACAAGGCATAGAGCGGATGAAAGCCAACAGCAAGGCGAATCCCATGTCAGCCGATTTTCGTACCAGCTTCGCGTATTGGTCCAATACCCATGGTTTCTTTGGTACGGGTAAAAACGCCACCAATCTGAAAGCCTATATAGCCTACCGGATGCCGGGCTGTTTAGAAGTGCTGGACAAAGCCACCTGCGATGCCTACTACCAACATATGAGTAACTCCACTGTGCCTCAGGATGGCTTTACCGACACTGTTTGGGGAACCTGCCAGCATGGCAACCTGAACTTTTTACCCTGGCACCGGATGTTTTTATATTTTTATGAAAAAACCTTAAGAAAACATGTCGGTGATCCACAGTTCTCTTTACCCTATTGGGACTATTTTCAGGAGCGTAGCCCAGACGGTAAAGGCTTAGCTTTACCGCAACTCGTCAGAGGACCCGCAGCAGGTTCACTGTACGATCAGTTCCGCACCCCCGGCCTGAATGACAATAAAACCGCCATAGATCCAGACAGTGCAAGTGCGGCTCAGGCGTTTGCGTTTACAGATTTCACTCACTTCTCCAACCAGCTCCAGGGACAGCCGCATGGAGCTATGCACTGCGCCGTTGGCACGGGCTGCGCCACACCTAATATGGGATTTGTCCCTATCGCAGGTTTAGACCCGGTGTTTTATATGCACCATGCCAATATAGACCGCCTGTGGCAGTGCTGGCTGAACAAAAAAGCGGCGGGGAAAACCATCGATCTGGCCTGGGCTAAAGCGAACCTTGGTATGCCGGATAGCTGGTATCAAACCAGTTACAGCTTTGCTGATGAAAATGGCAATCAGGCAACCATGACCATAGCGGATGTATTCACTCCGGGCAAAATTCCAGTGCGTTACAGCAACGAAATCGCCTGCGATATCCCAAAGGCAGCACCACAACCACTGGCACAAGCTCAAACCGGACCCAAAATGACCAAATTTAAAACTCATGCTCCGGTCAGCAGTAATAAAACTGTGGATTTACGCGGCACAACCACCAAAGTGGCATTGGATCCGCAACTTCCGGCCCAGCTAAAAGCCTCAGACAAAGTTGAGCTGCTGGCACAAGCCACAGGCGATACCTATCTGATTTTGCAGGACGTGAAAATGGTCGGAGCCCCGGCCACCACTTATAAAATTTATCTGAGCACTGAACAACACCCAGAGCAAAGGTTGTATATCGCGACTCTGAACTACTTTGGTGTCACCGACCATGCACATGCAGGTCATCAACCGGGAGATATGGGCGATCTGGTCTATAAAGTCACTGATTTAGCCCAACAGCTTGGTCATGCTGCTGCCGCTGACTTGATGGTGCACTTTGTGCCAACCAATTTGACCACAACAGAAGTAGCGGAAAAAACCAGCCAAAGCGGTATTACTGTAGGCCAAATCCGACTGGAAACAGCCCCGGCTCAATGAGGAAAGGACCAGACAACACCCGCACTGTTGCGGGTGTTGTGCCATGAGTACAACTGAGGAGTTTCTATGTCTGACACCACCTTTCGTTATCTGTCTCCACTGCCGCTGCTCTGTATCGCTGCAGGCAGTTTTGCCACGCTGGCAGAGCAACCCCGTCCCTTACAAGACCCCCCGTTGCTGGAGATAAACAGGACGCGACATGCGCCATTGACCAAAAGTCAACAACAAGCCGGAGCGCCACAACCGGATGAGGCCAGCCTGAACTGGACTGTTACTTTTACCCGCAGCCAGTTGTGGAATCCCACTATCGGCCGTTGGGACGCGGTCAATTTACGCAGCTACCAGGGCAGTCATGTTGACCCTAAAGCACCTTATGTTGCGCCGACGCTGCGGGTATTTCCTGGGGAAACCATCAGAGCGACTTTAGAGAACAAACTACCCACCGATCCGAGCTGCAGCAGTCATACTGCAGCAGTGAACAGCCCACACTGTTTCAACGGCACCAATATGCATACCCATGGTTTGTGGATCAATCCGGCTGGTAATAGTGACAACGTACTGATTTCTATCAATCCTACAGTGTCTTTTCAGTATGAATACAACATCCCGGCTGACCACCCGGCCGGCACTTTCTGGTATCACCCGCACCGTCATGGTTCTACCGCTATTCAGGTGGCCAGTGGTATGGCTGGCGCTTTAATTATTCAGGGCACACGGCAACCCACTAAAGATCAGCCCGGAGATCTCGATCTGCTGCTGACCAGTTCGGCCAATCAGACCTTTAAAGAGCGAACCATGGTGTTTCAACAAATTCAGTATGGCTGTTACACCAAACCAACCAAACCGGGTGAAAAGCCTGTGCTGAAAATGGATGCCAATGGTACTTATCTCTGCGATCCGGGTGATGTCGGCGAAATACTGGATTACTCAGGCTTTGGTCCGGGTGGCTGGAGTAAATCCGGCCGTTACACCAGCATCAACGGTGCAGTGCAGCCATTTTTTGCCGATGCCAAAGCAGGCCAAATCGAACGCTGGCGTATGGTGCACGCCGGGGTACGCGACAGTATCAACCTGAAAGTTGTTCAGTTAAAAGGTCAGCCGCTGCAAGGCCCGATTTTAGCAGCCGATGAGCAAAAGTTATTACAAAACGCCTGCACAGGGGCCATAGTGCCGCAGCATCAGATTGCGGCTGATGGCTTAACTCTCGCTGCAATCGACACTACAGAAGTGAGTGTATTTCAGCCAGGTTACCGCTGGGATACGCTCATGATGTTTCCTGAGGGCGGGCAGTATTGTGTCATAGATGATGCAGCAGCAGCTTCGGCCAACGTCGATCAAACCCCATCTGAACCCCAACTGCTGGGTATAGTGCAAGTGGCTGATGCTGCCGGTCCGGTGACATCTACGCTAGCGCAGCAACTGATCCAAAGCGCAAAAGTGAATATCAGTCCGGACATGCAAAATGCAGTGATCTCAGACTTACAAGCTGG
Source organism: Rheinheimera mesophila (assembly GCF_000986865.1). Classification (GTDB taxonomy): domain Bacteria; phylum Pseudomonadota; class Gammaproteobacteria; order Enterobacterales; family Alteromonadaceae; genus Pararheinheimera; species Pararheinheimera mesophila. The sequence continues at coordinate 103,381 of NZ_LAVS01000002.1, read as the reverse complement.
GCTTAGATTACGTCACTTTGTGCCTCATCAGGACCTGCCAGAGACACCGAATAAGCAGTACCTGGAGTTTAATATTGATACCAGCGCCAGCCCTGTCCGCTTTGAAATTGATGGTGAACCTTATCAGCCGGGTCGTATTGACAGAGAATTGATTTTAGGCAACACCGACGAATGGATTCTAACCTCAAAACTGGCCAGCCATCCGTTTCATATTCATGTAAACCCGTTTCAGGTGGTGGCGGTATTGGATCCAAATGGCAAAGATGTCAGCACCTATGATGCCGTCGATGATTTTGACACCACGAAAAAATTCCCAGACCCACAATACAGGGGCCTGAAAGGCAAATGGAAGGACACCTTATGGGTGAAGAATGCACTGGGCAAATCCTACAAAGTCATAGTGCGGACTAAGTATCAACGTTACATCGGCGATTTTGTCTTGCACTGCCATATTCTGGATCATGAAGACCAGGGCATGATGCAAAATGTCCGCATCAGCCTGCCCGATGGCCAGGGAGGCGTCAGCAAGAGTCATCATTAAAACCCAGAGCGCAATGCAGAGCCTCTGCCTTGCGCTGTCAGCCCCCGCCAACCTTGGCAGCTCGGTCACCACACCCGAGCCGGATCGAGACAAAACCGCGGTCACTTTGAAATGAAAAGCGACATAGATGTTTACAATTTGTAACGACAGATGGGGGGAAATCTGCGACGAGTTCATTTATGCTCCAAACACTACATGAACCAGAAGGATGGACCTGATGAAAAAACTGACTCTGATGATAGCTGCGGCAAGCCTGTCACTGTTATCGACTCAAAGCATAGCCGCTGAAGGAAAAGTGGTGACGATGAATGAACTTGAATACGACACCAAGCTGGAGCTGGCGCTAAGAAATGCTCAGCAAAAAGATTATGAAAGTGCTTTTCCTGTGCTGCTGCAATATGCCAAGTACGGCGACAAGTTAGCCCAGAACATCGTAGGTACCTATATGCTGGCCGGAGTGGGCACCAAGGAAAATATAGCTGAAGGCCTGACCTGGCTAGGCCTGGCCATAGAACAGGAAGATCAAACCTGGATCAAACATTACAAGTCGCTGACTAAAAATCTCAGCCCTGAACATAAAAAAATGCTGGAAGAGCAAACCGAGCAATACAGAGCTAAATACGGTTATCGTGCTCAGTTTATGGCGTGTCGCCAGGAAGCAAAACAATTAGGTTCTAACTTAAAAACGCATCGCTGCAGAAAAATCAAAGACACAGAACGTCAGGTCAAAGTGAGAGTTTTTGACGACGCAAACTCCTGAAATCAGCCCACAGAATGAGGACGCCCCTCATTCTGTGATTGTCCGCTTTTGTCACAGAAATGTCGAATAGTCGTCTTTATTTTATCAACAAATAGTAACCTTACTGAAACAAGTAACAGCTCTAATGTCGCGTGCAGATTTTTAATTCAACCGACATCGGAGTCAAAATGCAGAACAACAATTTCCAGATCGACAATTCGGGTATAGATCCACAAACCAACTTTTCAGATAACCCTGATTTTCAATCTGTTCTGGCGTCCCGTCGCAGCTTCTTAAAAGGTTCATTAGGCGCAGCCATAGCAACCATTATGGGGACATCTTTAGTAGCTTGCAGTAGCGATACTGCAGAGCCAGTGACGGGCCCTGAAGCAGTAAAACCTGAACCTGCACCGGTTTTATTAGGTTTCACCGCGATAGCAGCCAACCGTTTAGATACAGTGACAGTTCCAGCGGGTTATACGGCACGCCCATTTTTACCTATGGGTACACCACTTTTGGGCAGCTACCCTGCTTATCTGGCTGATGGCAGCAACAGTGGTTCGGACATGGAACAGCAAGTGGGCGCGCATCATGATGGCATGCATTTTTTCCCTTTGGATGCCCGCAGCAGCAATACAAACAGCGATGAAGGTGTGCTGGTATTTAACCACGAATATCTGGATGCCAATGTATTGCATCCTATGGGGCCGACAGGTTTACCACGTCCGGCAGATGAAGTACGTAAAGAAGTGGCCGCACACGGCGTGACTGTGGCTCATATCAAAAAAGATGCGCAAGGTCAGTTCCAACTGGTTCAGGGTAGCCCACTGAATCGTCGTATTACCGGTGCTACGCCTATGGATATCACTGGTCCTGTGCGTGGTGATGCCAAAGTCGTGACTAAATATAGTCAGGACGGCACGCGCACCCGTGGCACTTTAAATAACTGTGGCAATGGTTTTACCCCCTGGGGCACCTATTTAACCTGCGAGGAAAACTGGGCAGGTTATTTTATGAATGCCGACGCCACTCAACCGCGTGAACATCAACGTTATGGTGTAGGTCGTACAAATGGCCGTTATTATTGGGAGACAGCAGATTCAGGCGCTGACCACTATCAACGTTTTAATGCATCGAGTTTAGGGGCGGACGCCAGCGAGGATTATCGTAACGAACCCAATACCTTTGGCTGGATAGTGGAAATAGATCCTTTTAACCCGGACAGCGTGCCACAAAAGCGCACCGCTTTAGGTCGTTTTGGTCATGAGGGTGTGATCTTTGCGCCTGTCGTCGAAGGCCAACCTATCACTGTCTATTCAGGCGACGATTCCACCTTTGAGTACATCTACAAGTATGTCTCCAAAGCCGCTTACTTTAAAGCCACAGCAGGAGGCCACTTACTCAATGACGGTACCTTGTATGTCGCTAAATTTAATGCCGATGGTTCAGGCGAATGGCTGGCACTGGATATCAATAATCAGGATCTGATGGCGAAAGCGGCTTTAGCTGGCGTTAGTTTCGACAGTCAGGCCGACCTGTTAATCAATACCAGATTAGCCGCAGATATTGCCGGAGCCACTAAAATGGACAGACCTGAATGGGGTGCAGTGCATCCGGTAACGGGAGAGGTCTATTTTACCCTGACCAATAACACCAGCCGCAAACCTGAGCAGATTGATGCTGCCAACCCAAGAGCGAGCAACGCTACGGGTCATATTATTCGCTGGAAAGAAAATGCTGCGACTCAGGGCCTGAGTTTTAACTGGGATATCTTTTTGTTGGCAGGTGATGTAGGAACAACAACACCGGGGACCAACCTGACCCTGACCGCAGATAACCATATGGCAAGCCCGGATGGTTTATGTTTTAGCGCCAACGGTTTGCTGTGGATCCAAACCGACATGAGTGGTTCACAACAAGGTGAAGGCCCTTATGGTAATAACCAGATGTTGGTTGCAGACCCAGTCAGTCGCACTATCAGACGCTTTTTTGTCGGACCAGTGGATGCCGAAGTCACAGGTTTAGCTTTTACCCCGGATTTAAAAACCATGTTTGTTAATGTGCAGCATCCGGGCGATCGTTCAACCCCCACCCAGTTTACCAGTCACTGGCCAGCCAACGACGGTAGCAGCAGACCCCGCTCAGCCACAGTGATCATCACTAAAGATGATGGCGGTGTGATAGGTTCTTAATACACTCTGCCTGAATAAAAAACGCCGGTATCAAAGCCGGCGTTGTTCTGGATACAACCTGAATTGTCACAAGCCGCTACTGTAATCTGGGTGCATCAAAATTTTCTGGCTCGTCGCTGTAAATACACACATTCCAGTCTGCAGCCAGTCCAGTGTCTGCCAGACAATACGTCTGGAAGAATTGGCTAATTTCATGGCGTTGACAATGCGCTTCAAAACTTGGCAGATCCGCCCAAATTTCGTTAAAAACGATGGGAAAACTATTACCCTCAGCAAAAGGGCTGGCGATTTGACGCGTGACTCTGTACTGCAAACACCCATCTTCACGCAAGGTATTTGCCTCTAAACTTTGCAACACTTTAAAAAGCTCTGCTTCTTTACCCGGCTTGGGTAAAAACTGAGCAATACAATACACTTTCTTCGACATTAATACTCCTTAGTTCCATCACTCACAGGCCAGCTCAATAACTGACGCTCTGATTCAAATTGATGCTTTAGTCCGGTTACAGGATCGGTAAAGCCTAACCCTCTGGCCACTAATTGCAGAGGCTGTGTGAAATCCAGTGGCTGATCAGACTGTTTTGGTAATAAATCCGGATAGTATTTATCAAACAGTATTGGACAGCCCAAAGACAGCATATGCAAACGCAACTGATGGGTTTTCCCTGTGTGCGGGCTTAATTCAAATAACCCAAGATCCGCTCTTTTATCGACCAGGCTCAGGCTGGAAAACGCATTCGCCTGCCCTTCCACCTGTTGCATTAAAAACGCCGGACTCGATTTTTCCAGACGGTTTTTTACCTGCCAGTGCTGAGGTAATTCCAGTTGCTGTAGCGTTTCAGACAGAGTAGCGACCGCACTATAGGTTTTCTGAACCAGACCATCCGCAAACAACTGATAATACAAAGGACGGCTTTGGCTATTGACCGAAAACAACACTAAACCTGCGGTTTCTTTGTCTAGTCTGTGTACCGCCACCACATCCTGCAATCCGGTATCCCGCTTTACCCGTTCCAGCAGGCATTCATTCACAAAGTCTCCGCCCGGTGTGACAGGTAAAAAATGTGGTTTGCAGGCCACCAGGATATGGTCGTCCTGATAAATCATCTGATGGGCAAAAGGAATTAAAGGTTCGGCCTCTACTTCGCGGTAATAACACACCCTGCGGCTGGGTAAAAAGGCAGTGTTGGCATGGATCTCTTCGCCACCAAACCAAAACACTTTGCCCTCTGCGACTCGTTGTCGCCAAATAGCAGCGTCGATGCGGTGAAATTTTTCAATCAAAAAATTCAGTACAGTGCCCCAGCCCAGATCTTTGGGCGGCAAGGTGATTTCAGAAGCTTGTTTTGCTTTACTCATAGGCCCTCACTCAAGAGGGCTCAGAGTTAAAACCTTTCGGGGATCCGCGTCAACCGCTTTTAGCCTTCAGCTTTAAATAATCCGGGCAACATGCGTTTTAAGGTGTTGTCTTTGAATCTGTAGTGATGAGCCAGTGCACCCAGGGTATGAACGGCAATCAACAGATAACCAGCCTTGCCCACTAATTCGTGAATTTCTTTAATGGAAGACGCCAGATCAGGATCCGGTCCTATCAAAGCTGGTAGTTGAAAGCCCCAGAACGGTATCACTTTATCGCCCGCACTTAATATCAGCCATCCAAGTAATGGCATCAGCAGTAAAAAGCCATAAAGTGCCAGATGCATCAGTGCTGATATTTTTAATGCTGTAGCTGAAGGCGCCGGTACTATGGGCGGTATAGGGCTAAAACGCCTGACCACAAGGCGCAGCAAGGTAATAAACCATACACTTAACCCCAACACAAAATGCACTTCTTTGATTAGATCACGCTCTGCGGTACCTTTTTCAAAAATGCCTCTGAATTCAATACTGGCGTAAATAGTGATCATCAGCAGCACGGTCAGCCAGTGCAAAGATACCATCCAGTTGCTGTAATTTTGTTGTGAAGCAGGCATAACAACCTCTGTTTTTGGTTTCTTTTTTAAATTCTGCCAGCAAAAACTTAAGGCAAGCTGAGCTGGTACAGGCTCAGTTTGACTTGTGTTAATTCAGGCTAAATAACAACAGACCAGCTAAACCCAAACCGAGTGTTGCCGCACTGATACGCAGCGCCAGAGTCCGGGTTCCTGCCACCCATACCATAGCTGTTTTCACCACTGAATTACTTAAGATGGCAATACCAAGAGCTGTGGCGGCCAGATCAAGAGCCTGACTGCGCGCCGCATAATCGGCTAAAGACAAACTAATGGCATCAACATCTGTTAAACCTGCCAGAGCAGCTAACCAATACAACCCCTGACCCGGCGCATAATGCTCCGCCAGTTTGACCAGCAGCAACACCAGCGCAAATAACAAAGCAAACTGAATAGCGGACCATAAGCTAAAAGGATTTTTTACCGGCAGCTCGGTGGCGGCAGACGCAGCTTGCAGCCTGTGTCCCAGCAGAAAAAATACGCTGCTCAAGGCGGCAGTTAACAATGCCAGCCCCAGCAAAGGCCAAAGTAATTGTTGCATTAGAGGCAGAGAAACAGCGGTGACAATTAATAAAACCCGGCCAAACATCACCAGCCAGGACAGTAAAATGCCAGCCACTAACCTGTTGGCTGCACCGCTGTCCGTTTCTGTTTTACTGCTGCGGGCAAAACTTAAAGTCATAGCGGTAGACGACACCAGCCCACCTGTCAGAGCCGTGATCATGGTTCCTTTTACTGATCCGAAGAAACGCACAGCTATATAACCAACCAGGGACAATCCAGAGATTAAAATCACCAGCAGCCAGAGTTTATAAGGATTCAGCGCCTGCCAGGGATCAACGCTATGGTTCGGCAACAAAGGCAACACAATAAAACTGGCAATCAAAAGTTTCAGGCCAGCATATAAATCGTCCGCCCCTATTTTATTAACCAGGCCATGCAACGGCTCACGAAACGCTAAAATGGCGGAGGTTAAAATAGCAAGAGATACGGCTATTTCGGCAAAGCCAAAGATGACAGCGCCACCTAATAAACAAACCGTCATCGCAGACAATTCGCTGGTTAAACCCAAAGCCACAGCTTTGGTTTTGTTTTCCAGATAATAGGAGCTCAGCACTATCACCGATACGGCCAGCAAAGCTGCGATAAAAAGCCAGGCTGTTTGTAAATATACCGACAACCAGGCACTGACAGCGCCAAGCTGAGCAAACAAAATATAGGTACGCACTCCGGCAAAAGAGCCGGGATGGTCATTGTTTTTATGCTTTTCCCGCTCAATTCCGACTAAAGCGCCAATCAGCAGCGCAATCAGAAAATTTTGCGCCAGGGTTACGTCAAATCCAGCCATTATTCATTGTCTTTGGTGTTTTTCTCAGCATAGCCGAATTTCAGCTTCGTCCCTTGATCCATCGCAAAAAACGCTGCGCTCAACGGTAAAATCCGCCGAAATACAACACAGCTCTTGAATCTGTCAAAGCCCGCACCCATTGCACATATAGTTTTATACCAGACGGTATTAAATGCCGATATGTATCTACCGACGGAGCCCTCATGATCCCTTTGTCTATTTTAGATTTAGCACCAGTCTCTGCAGGCCATAGCATCAGTGATAGTTTTGCCAGCAGTAAAGCTTTGGCGCAGCACGCTGATCGGCTGGGTTATCATCGTTACTGGCTGGCTGAGCATCATAATATGCCCGGTATTGCCAGTGCAGCAACTTCTTTGTTGATCAGCCACTTAGCCGCTGCCACCTCACGTATTCGGCTGGGAGCCGGCGGTATTATGCTGCCCAATCACTCCCCTTTGGTCATCGCTGAACAATTTGGTACTTTAGCGACTTTGTATCCACATCGGATTGACTTAGGCTTGGGTCGTGCGCCGGGCAGCGATCAGCAAACGGCACGGGCATTGCGGCGCAACCGGATGGAAAGCGAGGATCAGTTCCTAAGCGATATCATTGAGTTACAGCAGTATTTTGGCGAAGTACAACCGAATCAAAAGGTCCAAGCTGTACCAGGGCAAAGTCTGCAGGTGCCCTTGTGGATCTTGGGTTCGAGTTTATATGGAGCGCAACTGGCTGCTCATCTGGGGTTGCCTTATGCCTTTGCCTCACATTTTGCGCCTGCCATGATGGAACAGGCCGCAGCTTTGTATCGCAAGGAATTTAAACCCTCTGCTCAACTGGATAAACCCTACCTGATGCTGGCGCTGAATGTCTTTGCGGCCGATACCACTGCTGAAGCTCAACGCCTTTTCAGTTCGCTTCAGCAGCAGTTTGTCAACTTAGTCAGAGGTGTACCGGGTTTGTTGCCCGCACCAGTCGACGCTATGGATCAGATATGGCAACCTCATGAAAAAGCCTATGTCGACAAGGCATTAGCCTGCTCAGTCGTTGGCAACCCAACCGAGGTACAACAAGGCATAATAAATTTTATCGCGGCATACCAACCCGATGAATTGATGTTAACCAGCATGATGCACAACCCCGAAGCCAGACAACATTCCTTTCAAATTGCCGCCGGGTTGATTGCCCGTTAGAGCAACTGCTGCATTTTTTTTCTTCTGTCAGATCGCTTGACTTTAACCAGTCTACGCGGTCTGCAGTCATATTTCGTACAAATTGGTGTACAGCCCACCGCTTACATTTAATTACATTTGAAAACAAAATTTAATAAATTAATTGCTTTTCCCAGACAAAAAATGGCATTAAGGAGACGCTGATCTACAGCAAAAATGCGACAAGACTCCACCCTGGCGCGACAAAAGCACACAAGATGCAGAAGCCTGGTGGAGAATATAATAATAAGCAATGGGAACAACTCAATGAAAATCAGTAAGTTAAATAAAATCTCACTCGCCACTGTGATGGCTTTAGGCTGTACCACCGCAACTGCAGCGGATCGGGTCATCATTCAGGTCGATAATGCCAACAAAGGTATAGTGACCGCCTTAACAAAACAGCTCGGTGGCGAAGTGAAAGTCGATGCAGATGGTTTTATCGCTGCTCAGTTCAATGGTAAATCTGTTGATGAAATCAAAGGTATTCTGAAAAACCCTCATATCAAACTGATTGAAGAAGATTTAGTACGTAAACCAATGGCGTTATTTAACGACGACGCTGGTGATCCAATGCAACAACAAATCACCCCCTATGCTGTGTATCAATCTCAGGCCAATCAGGTGCAATTTAACCCTGGCGCAGGTATTAAAGTCTGTGTCATTGACTCAGGTTTAGACCAGTCTAACCCCGATTTTAACTGGGGCAGCATCACGGGTGACAACGACTCAGGCACAGGCAACTGGAACGTCAATGGTGGCCCACACGGCACTCACGTCGCCGGCACCATAGGAGCGGCAGACAACGGTTTTGGTGTAATAGGTATGGCCCCTGGCGTAGCTATGCACATTATCAAAGTATTTAACGCTGAAGGTTGGGGTTATTCGTCAGATCTGGCCTATGCCGCACAAAAATGTAAAAACGCAGGTTCCGACATTATCAGCATGAGCTTAGGCGGTGGTGGTGCCAATACCACTGAATCCAACGCCTTTAAAACCTTTACCGACGCTGGTGGTTTAGTTATAGCCGCAGCAGGGAACGACGGCAATAATGTGCGCTCTTATCCTGCTGGTTACCCTTCTGTCATGATGATAGGAGCCAACGACAATAACAACAATATCGCAGACTTCTCGCAATTCCCAAGCTGTACAGCCAACGGCAAAACAGACGAAACCATTTGTGTGGAAGCCACTGCAGGTGGTGTCGATACCTTATCCACCTACCCTGCCGATATGGCAACCAGCGCCACCTTAAGTGCCAATGGTACTGCTTATGCCACCTCTGCGATGGAAAACCCGGGTTCAGCCAGCGCTGCCACCTTTTTTATGGGCACAGCGGAAACTGTCAATTCAGGCGCAGCCGGTAAAATCTGTATGATTGACCGTGGTGTGATTTCTTTCCATGACAAAGTGAAAAACTGCCAAAACTCTGGTGGTGTAGGTGCTGTTATCATCAACAATACCGCAGGTATGTTGTACGGTACCCTAGGTGAAGGTTCAGCCAACACCACATCTATTCCTGCCGTAGGTGCGGCTTTTGAAGACAGAACTGCGCTGTTGGCCGCTACTACTGCATCCATCAACATCGGTACCAGCGATTATGGTCTGATGAGCGGTACTTCGATGGCAACACCGGCCGTATCAGGTATTGCTGCTCTGGTCTGGTCAAATCACCCAAGCTGTACTGGTACTCAAATCCGTAATGCGTTAAAAGCGACGGCAAAAGACGCAGGTGCTGCAGGCAAAGATGTCTACTTCGGTTACGGTATTGTGCAGGCCGCGGCTGCACATCAATACCTGACCACTAACGGTTGTGGTGGCGGCACAACCACTCCGGGTATCAGTCTGACCTTGCAAGGCGTCTCCAGCAAAGGCAAGCGTTATGTGGATCTAAGCTGGGCCAGTGCAACCACCAGTACCGTCGATCTGTACCGTAACAATGTGAAAATTCTGACCACGACCAACGACGGCAGCCATCGTGATGGTCCGTTAAACCGTGGCAGCTACAGTTACAAGGTATGTGAAGCCGCCAGCACCACCAAATGCAGTGCTAGCACTGCGATTAACCTGTAATAACTCGGGGGCTGAGTCTACTCAGCCCCACTTTTAAAACCTGGCGCCTAAGCTGAGTTTTTGATGCAAGTCGCGGCTATCGGCCGAAAGCCCCTGATAACCGGGTAAAACCACATCAATTTTTGACCAGTCTAAATCCACAGAAAACGATAACCGGATCTGCTCCGTCAAGTAATAGTGCACACCAGAGCTCAGATTTATTTCTTGTCTGAACTCGATGTACTGCACCGGCTGATTCACAGGTTTCAGATAACTGCCTTCGCTAAATACCTCAAAGCGGCTAGCAGGCCATAGATACCTTAGATCCCACTCCAGTTGTATATGCCGGAAATCCAACTGCTGTCTGTCACCAAGAAACAACTCCAGTCCTGCAGTTTCTTTAAAATGAGTACGCTTTAAACCCGCTAACGCAATCAGCTCCACCCGAAGTTCAGCAGTATCATAAAAGCTGTAGCCCAGGCCTGAGCTCAAGTCGATATTTCTGTAGTCGGATGCAAGAAAGTCCTGGGCGTAATCTACTTTGTTGCGCCAAAAAAGTTGTGGCTGGAAAAAATAGTCAGCGCCCGGATTGAGCAGATACTTATGGGTTTTCTTTAAGGAGCTGCTGGTCTCGTAATCGTATTTACCGTCAAAAGTCAGTCGCAGGTTGTTGTCGCGCTGCTCAAAGGAGCCTTTAAATCCAACGTTGTCTGTACTGCTGCTACTGCGTTTTTTTCCTGCAGTTAAATCCACGCTGTAGTGCCGTATCGGCTGGTTTTGAACGACAGCGCTGTGCGGTTCAGCGGTCAATTCGGGCACAGCAGTCAGCAGCTTTTGCTGCTCTATACGGTCGATCTGAGTTCGGGGGAGTTGTACCTGACCAGAATACGGTAGATTCAAAAAAACAATATCCTTGTCTTGCTGAGTGATAGCACCTGTTAATCTGTCTCCATTTTTCATCCAGACTACAACATGCTGCTCTGACGACGCATCAGAAAAAAAACAACAGAACAAAGCAACCAGCATCAGTGTTTTAGCCACAGGCACAGTCCTTAAAAACAGACCATCAAAGCGAATTACTGCAGTTTAACAGCGGATGAATGTATAAAGAATGGATAAAAGAAAAGGAGCACAAGGCTCCTTTTCTCTGACTACAAACGATTATTTAGGCAAGACAACAGAATCAATCACATGAATGACGCCGTTACTGGTTTCAATATCTGTGCTTATGACCTTAGCACCATCGACATAGACCACACCATCTTTCACGGCAATCTTTAAGTCCTGTCCCTGTACTGTTTTGGCAGATGTTAACTTCACCACATCAGAGGCCATCACTTTACCCGCCACTACGTGGTAGGTCAGTACCTTGCCAAGTGCCGCTTTATCTTTTAACAGCGCCTCTAAGTCGGCTGCAGGCACCTTAGCAAAAGCAGCGTCATTGGGTGCAAACACAGTAAATGGACCTGGGCCTTTTAAGGTATCGACCAGATCAGCGGCTTTCACTGCAGTTACCAGTGTATTAAAACTACCTGCAGCTACGGCTGTATCGACGATATCTGCTTTGGCAGAAGCATAAGATGCAGCGGAGACGGCTAAAGCTGCAGAGAACACGGTCAAATTCAATAATGAGCGAAATTTCATTCTGATTTCCTTTTAGTTGAACATAAAACCCGCAGTAAAAAACGCAGCGCACCGGTAAAAAGATCAAAAGTATATTTGTTTATTTTTTCTGAACCTGACGAAAAAATCACCGTATTACGTGCCGTAACCTTATTAGTTTTTTAGCTGTGAACATGCGATTTCCCGCTGCTGTTTCGTTCTTTTTACGGCTGTGCGCCTGACTAATGTACCGACCAGAATAAAATAAAAGTTGCATATCGCGATATGGCGATATATATTTCGCCATATCGCGATATATGGATATAAATGAAACTATGAGCTCTGCAGAACTCGACGAGATGATCAAAGCCCTGTCCCACCCGGTACGGCGGGACATTTTAAACTGGCTGAAACAACCTGAAGTTTATTTTGCCGATCAGGAACACCCGCTGAGTATTGGGGTTTGTGCCGGCAAAATTGACCAGAAGACCGGGTTGTCTCAGTCAACCGTATCTGCCCACCTGGCTACTTTGCAACGTGCTGGTTTTATCAGCAGTAAAAAAGTAGGTCAGTGGAATTTTTATTCGCGCAATGAAGCTGTGATTCAACAATTTCTGGCGCGCTTAGCCGATCAACTTTAAGGAGTTACAGATGCCAACTTTATTTGATGCCATCACGCTGGGTGATTTAACCCTGAAAAACCGTATTGTGATGGCGCCTTTAACCCGCTGCCGTGCTGACGAGGGCCGTGTGCCTAACGCCATGATGGCAGAGTATTACCGCCAACGCAGCAGCGCAGGTTTAATTTTGTCCGAAGCCACGTCCGTCACTCCGATGGGTGTCGGTTATCCCGATACACCGGGGATTTGGTCTGAAGCTCAGGTTGAGGGCTGGAAATTAGTCACAGAGGCGGTACACAAAGCGGGCAGTCGTATTTTCTTGCAACTCTGGCACGTAGGCCGTATTTCTGACCCGCTGTACTTAAATGGCGAAAAACCAGTAGCTCCAAGTGCTGTGCGTCCGGCTGGTCATGTCAGTCTGGTTCGTCCAATGAAAAACTTTGAAGAGCCACGGGCGTTAAGCTTAAACGAAATCAAAGAGGTAGTTGCAGCTTATCGCCAGGGTGCAATCAATGCCAAAGCCGCAGGGTTTGACGGTGTACACATACACGGAGCGAACGGCTATTTGCTCGATCAGTTCCTGCAGGACAGCACTAACTTACGGGATGACGAATACGGTGGCTCTTTGGAAAACCGTGCCCGTTTAATGCTGGAAGTGACCGATGCTTGTATTGAAGTCTGGGGCAAAGACAGAGTAGCGATGCACTTGGCGCCTCGTATGGATGCCCACGATATGGGCGACTCGAACCGCACGGCCACCTTTGGTTATGTTGCAACTGAACTGGGCAAACGTGGTATTGCCTTTATCTCTACCCGCGAACATCCGGCAGACGACAGCATTACGCCACTGATTAAACAGTTATTTGGTGGCCCTGTGATTGCGAATGAAAAATTCAGCAAAGCAGAAGCGAATCAATGGCTGGCCGAAGGCAAAGCTGACGCTATCGCCTTTGGTATTCCTTTTATCGCCAACCCGGATTTACCAAAACGTCTGGAGACAGATGCACCGTTAAATCAGCCACGCCCAGAACTGTTTTATGGCAAAGGCCCGGTAGGCTACACCGACTACCCGACTCTGGCCTCATAGGACTGATGAGATATGACAAAGGGCCTGACGGCCCTTTGTGTTATTTATGCAGTTTCCGGCAAACCGGACACTGAGTCGCGGACCAAAGCCCGGCTTAGTTCAACTCAGAGCGGCCCTCAGCTTGAACCTCACTTGCACTGGGCTTTTCGTTGCTGTTGCTTTGTCCTGACTGTTTAGCCAGCAGCTTTTCCGGCTCAAGTTCAAATAACTGCTTCGCTTGTTCTGCAGCCAGCGGGTACCAGACGGCCCTGTCATCGCGTTTGATCAAATAGTTGTCCTGCTGTTTTTGGAGCTGGTAACTATGTTTGGCACTCAAACTCTGAACCTCCACCTGAAGTTGTTGCTCAGGCTGTTTCAAAGCCAGCGGCTTGACTGGCGGACCACTGACCTGCAATGCGCTGAACAGTTGCTGCAATTGACCAGCCAGGGCCTTGTCTGCTATTTGCGTTTCTCCTTGAGCCGCGCGTACCTGCCATTGGCCAGCCTCTTTTTCTAGCTCTAGTTGCGGCAGTTTGATCCGGTTCACCTGGCTGATCTGCAGCAGGTTGCGGTCAAACCACTGCTCAGGCTCTGTGCTCCAATCCATAGTGCTGATCTGCTGCTGATAAATTTCCGTTTCTTTGTCACGTCGCAGATACAACTGTTTGAAGGCCGGACTGGAGCCCAGATAAATCAGTTGCTGTTGCTCGCCAGCCGCTAACGTTAGCTTCCACTGATATTTATCCTCTGCCACTTCAAATCTGGCCTGACTGGCAGTGGTTTCTGCCACTGGCCACTGCAAACGGGCTTTCTCCAGCTCAGTTAACAATGCGGTGACTTTGGCGGGTCGGGCTGGCTCATGCTGTAACGCAGGCAAGCGCCAGGCGCCATCCTGATACACCAGTTGCAGAGTCTTACCCTGATGTTCCAGCTTAATCTCTGTGAGCTGTTTTGGATGAAGCGCAAGCAAAGCACTCGCCTCTGGCTGCTGCTGATCTTGCCACCATAATGCCCCTGCCAGCAGCAATTGCGCCGCTGCAACCACAGATAATCCAATCGTCAGTGTTTTCATCAGCGTGCCTCCTTATTGTGCTGCCACTACTCGATACAGTTGCTGCAAACGGCGACGTTGCAGCCAGCGCTGAATCAGTGCAATACACAGAATCAATGCCAGCACCAGCGCATAATTCAGGTACTCCAAAAACTGCTGCTCAGCTCTGTCCAGCGGCGGTAAAGTGCGATTAAACTGACCACGAGCCCGGATATCTAACAAGGCAGGATCGGCCGTCGCCCAATCCACTGTATTGGCCAGTAACTGCAGGTTGTTCAGATACTCTGAGCCCTGTGCACCGCCAACCAACTGACTGACCGCATCACTGAACATATCGTTGGAGCCAAATAATATTAAACGGGCTCCGGCATTAGCCTGTTCGAGTACAGGATAAAGTTCAGTGCTGGTGTTGCTTTGCTCAGGCGCTGCGTTTTTAGCCTCGTCTTTTGCTTCATTCGTTTTCTGGGCCTGTAACGGTGAAGCTTTGCCACTAAACCAGGACTTAAACTGACCTTCCAGCATCACCGCCAGGGTCTGCGCCCCGCTGGTATCACCGGATGGGTAACTCACCTGCCCTGAGCTATCCAGAGTCGGCATCACAGTGCTTTGTGCCGTTAACCAACTACCTTTGGACGACTGCAGCAACGGTGTCGCTTTGATATGTTCTTTAGTTTGAATATCAAAGGGACTGGCCCAGGGCACCACCAACTGGGGCAACTGACTGAATAATGGCAGCTCTGCCATACCGTCCTGCCGGATGTCGGCAAACCATGGATAATCCAGCAGTCTCATATCCTGAAAGGTAAAACCACCGGCCTGACGTGTGACTGGTACAGGTAAAGCGGCATGCTGCGGATCCAAAAGCAGAGTGGAATTCTGCTGTACGCCATACTGCTCCAGCCACTGGTTCAGACCACTCTGATAAGGCCGCACCGCTAAGTTCTCTCTGCTTAAACTGGCTTTGAAAGGTGACGTAGCCATCAGTACTGTACCGCCCTGCATCAAAAACTGATCCACGGCAAAAAGTTGTGTCTGGGATAAATTCTCTGGCGCCATCACAAACAGCACATCGGCTTTAGCACTGACCTTACCGTCCGTTAAATCCTCCGGCTCGACGTTGAAATTATCGGCCAATAAAGCATTCAAACCGCTGAACTCATTGGCCGGATAACCATAACCACCGCTCCCCTGCGGCGTCACCAGCGCCACTGTTTTTGTGCCATGACCAGACAAACGCGATATACCGGCTTTGAGCTGACGCTCAAAACTTTCGACACTAAAATCATCCAGAGTCAGCGCTAATTGCTGTGAGCCCTGCTGCAACTGCATACTGAACCAGAAGCCCTCTGCGGCAAAAGGATCCAGCTTGACCTTACTCAACCCCAACTCTTGCTGCAGATTGTCTTTTAATGCGCTGTCTGCATCGGGGTCCAGTCGCTGCACACTAAACTTGCCTTCGGCTGTTTTAGCCAGTTGTTCCGCACTTTGCTGTAACTGGGTCGCAAAAGATTTCAGTTCAGCGGGTAACTGCGGATCGTCTGACCAATACAGCTTCAGACTGACAGGCTCGGTGACAGCAGCAAACAGATCATGACCGGCATAATAGTCCTGCTGTACTTTTTTCACCGCCCGGGTGATATCCAGTTCCGGATTTCTTAATAGCACCTCCAGATCATTTTCACCTCTGGATTTCACGTCAATCAGCTCGCGAAACCCCAATACCTGGTACTCAGAACCGTACTGGATCACCAGATTAAAGTAAGAGCTGACAATAGAAGACTGATAGCGGTCGGCAATCTGAAACGGGACAGGCGTGATATTAAAGCGCTGATTAGCCTCCTGTTCCAGCTCAGGCTCTGTGGTCGGGTCAATCCACTCTACTCTGACTTTGTTACCACCACTGATTTGATACTCTTTTAACAAATCCTGCAATTGGGGGACTAAGGGTGCCAATAACGGATGGGTTTGCCCGGAAAAATAGCCACGGATCAACAAAGGCTCCGTCAGGCTTTGCAGTTGCTGCTGGGTGGCTTCAGACAAGGAGTATTGTTTACCTGCCGTGCTGTCATAACGCAACTGAGTCAATTGCCCAAGCCATAGATTCGCCAACAACAGGTTCAGCACGGCTACTGTGCTGAGCCATTGCCACTGCCGGGCACTGTTGGATAAACGGCTTGAAAAACGTTCTTTTTCTAGAACATAAACATTTAACACTAAAAAGGTCAGCACCAGCGCCAGGTAATAATACAGATCACGAAAATCCAGTACTCCTCGGGTGATCGCATCAAAACGCGACCCTGTGCCGATGAAATTCAGGTAAGAGGCGACAGACTGACTGAATAAGCCCGTGATCAGCGGATGCCCAACCAAATAGAGTGCACCGCACACAGCGATACTCAGCAGCAAACTGACAATCTGATTATCCGAGCGGGCTGACACAAACAGGCCTATGGCCAGATAACAACTACCCAACAGCACTGAAGCCAGATACCCCGCCATTACAGGCCCCCAATCCAGTTCAGCCAGCAAGGCTACGGTCACAGGCAAAGGCAAGGTGATCAGTAAGGCCAGCAGAAGCAAAACAAAACAGCCCAAAAACTTACCGAGCACAAAATGCCAGACCGGAGAACCTTGAGTCAGCACAGCTTCCAAAGTACCACTGCGGCGTTCTTCACTCCAGACTTTCATCGTCAGCGCTGAGGTTAAAAACAGCAACAACAGCGGCATCCAGCTAAACAGCGGCCGGACATCGGCGATATTGCGGGCAAAAAAAGCTTCACCCCAGAAAAATACAAACAGCTCAACAGCGGCAAAACTGGCTAAAAATAACCAGGCCACAGGCGAGGCAAAAAATAAGGTCAATTCTTTACGCGCCACAGACCAGATTAAATGACGGGTCTTTGTTGCATTCACATCAGGCTGCATCTTTCACCTCCGTTTTCTGGTGATGTGAACTAAATAAGCTTTGTAAATCCTGTTGCTGCAGGTGGAGCTGATACAAGGCATGGCCTGCATTAACCAGACGCTGAGCCACTTGAGCGCACAAGGCTTTGTGATCACTATCGGCAGCCAGCTCCAGTCTGAAGCAGTGTTCGCTTTGCGGCTTCACCGCCAGCACCTGCGGCATGTCACAGAGTAGCTGTTTTAGTGCCTCAAGGGGGATGTCGCAGCCCAACTGCAGCACACTATCCGGTGTCAAAGCATCCAAAGCCCGGTCCAGTACCAGACGTCCTTGCTGGATCAGCAAGACTCTGCTGCACAACGCCTGCACTTCCTGCATGATATGGGTAGAGAGGATCACTGTTGCATCCTGTGCGATCTGCTGGATCAGCTCGCGCATCTGCAAGGTCTGGCTTGGGTCCAACCCATTGGTTGGCTCATCGAGGATCAACAGCCGTGGTTTACCCAAAATAGCCTGAGCCACACTTAAACGCTGTTTATAACCACGGGATAAGGTTTCTATCTTTGCTTCGAGTTTGTCCTGCAACATGGTTGCAGCCACCACCCTGCGGATCTCCGCAGCACGACTTTCACTGCTCAATGCCTTCAGGCTGGCGGCATAATCCAGATAATCCAGCACTGTCATGTCCGGATACAGCGGTAAGTGTTCAGGTAAATAGCCTAACTGCTGCTGAATTAACCGCCTTTGCTGCTGAATGTCGAGACCATCCAGCAGAATTTGACCGCTGTCAGCCTCAAGATAGCCGCTCAGCATCTTCATGATGGTGGTTTTCCCTGCGCCATTGTGGCCAAGCAAACCAATAATCTCGCCTTTTTTAATAGTAAAACTGACATCATCTACCGCCAGATGGCTGCCATACCGACGACTGATGTTCTGAACCTGCAACATGTTCAATATCCTCCCCTGATGAACTGCAAGTGCATAACGGAACGAGTGAACCGGGAAGGCATCCGCAAGCCGAGCATTCTGAGAAGGACCTCAGTCGTACAAAACTTGTTCTTAACCCGACTTGTGTTCGATAAGTCCGGGGGCAGGATGCCGGATAAATTCCCGTAAAAACAAAGTGTCAGACGATTGACAAAGCAAAATATAGGGGCAGTTTTTTTAATCCCAAGGGGGATATGCGACACAAAAGCGCGACGACGAAGTGCAGGCATGATCAGGACAACAGCAGACGGCTAAATTGCCAAAAAACGCCGTTCAAAGCACTCTGACATGGATTTCAGCTCCGGTCTTGCTGACTGTTCAACAGGAGATAAAAAATTCATAAAGGCAGTTGATTTTTTTTCGGGCAAATTAAAATAAATTCCTGTATATTGTCGCCCTATTTTATAACCACTAGCTAATCGAGATGACTATGTCAGCAGATTTATCCTTATATAGAAACATTGGTATCTTCGCCCACGTTGATGCCGGCAAAACCACTACCACCGAACGTATCCTGAAACTGACTGGTAAAATCCACAAGTTGGGTGAGGTTCACGAAGGTGAATCAACCACAGACTTCATGGAACAGGAAGCTGAACGTGGTATTACTATTCAGTCAGCGGCAGTTAGCTGCTACTGGAAAGGTCACCGCTTCAACGTGATCGATACACCAGGTCACGTTGACTTCACGGTAGAAGTGTATCGTTCTCTGAAAGTATTAGATGGTGGTATCGGTGTATTCTGTGGATCTGGTGGTGTTGAACCTCAATCAGAAACCAACTGGCGTTATGCCAACGACGCAAAAGTATCGCGTCTGATTTTCGTAAACAAACTGGACCGTATCGGTGCTGACTTCCTGCGCGTAACAGAACAAGTGAAAAAAGTTCTGGGTGCAAACCCGCTGATCATGGTTCTGCCAATCGGCCGTGAAGACACCTTCGTCGGTGTAGTTGACCTGTTAACTAAAAAAGCTTACGTGTGGGATGAAACTGGTCTGCCAGAAAACTACACAGTGACTGACATCCCGGCTGACATGGTTGATGATGTTGAAATGTACCGTCAACAACTGATCGAAACTGCATTAGAGCAGGACGATGACCTGTTAATGGCGTACATGGAAGGCGAGGAGCCATCTATCGAAGACATCAAACGCTGTATCCGTAAAGGTACACGTGACCTGGCTTTCTTCCCAACTTTCTGTGGTTCAGCCTTTAAAAACAAAGGTATGCAGTTAGTACTGGACGGCGTTGTTGATTACTTACCATCTCCAACTGAAGTAAATCCACAGCCGCTGACTGACGAAGAAGGTAACGAGACGGGCGAATACGCTATCGTTTCTGCTGACGAGCCGTTCCGCGCTTTAGCATTCAAGATCATGGACGACCGTTTCGGCGCCCTGACCTTTATCCGTATTTACTCTGGTGTACTGAACAAAGGCGACACAGTTCTGAACTCTTACACCGGTAAAACAGAACGTATCGGCCGTATGGTTGAGATGCACGCCAATGACCGTACTGACCTGACCACAGCTCAGGCCGGTGACATCATCGCGCTGGTTGGTCTGAAAAACAACACCCAAACTGGTCACACCTTATGTGATCCTAAAGCCCCATGTACTTTAGAACCAATGGTATTCCCAGAGCCAGTAATCTCTATCTCTGTCACACCAAAAGACAAAGGTTCTGTTGAGAAGATGGGTATCGCTATCGGTAAGATGGTGGCAGAAGATCCAACCTTCCGCGTTGAAACTGACGTAGACTCAGGCGAAACTATCCTCAAGGGTATGGGTGAGCTGCACTTAGATATCAAAGTAGATATCTTAAAACGTACTTACGGTGTTGAGTTAGTCGTAGGTCAGCCGCAGGTTGCTTACCGCGAAACTATCACTCGTGAAGTAGAAGACAGCTATACGCACAAGAAGCAGTCTGGTGGTTCAGGTCAATACGGTAAAATCGACTACCGCATTCGTCCGGGCGAGCCAAATTCAGGCTTCAAGTTCGTTTCTACTGTAGTGGGTGGTAGCGTTCCGAAAGAATTCTTCCCAGCGATTGAGAAAGGCTTCGCCTCTATGATGTCAACCGGTACTCTGGCTGGCTTCCCTGTGTTAGACGTAGAAGTTGAACTGTTCGACGGTGGTTTCCACGCCGTTGACTCATCAGCTATCGCGTTCGAAATCGCTGCCAAAGGTGCATTCCGTCAAACTATGCCTAAAGCTGGCGCTCAGTTGTTAGAGCCAATCATGAAAGTTGACGTGTTCACACCAGAAGACCACGTAGGTGATGTGATCGGTGACTTAAACCGTCGTCGTGGCATGATCTCTGGTCAGGAAGCTGGTGTCACTGGCGTTCGTATCAAAGGCGACGTACCACTGTCTGAGATGTTCGGTTACATCTCTACTCTGCGTACTATGACGTCTGGTCGTGGTCAGTTCTCTATGGAATTCTCTCACTACTCACCATGTCCACAAAACGTGGCTGATGCAGTGATTGCAAAAGAGAAAGAAAAGAAAGCTGCCGCTGCTAAGAACTAATTAGCCGCTCAGATAAAAAGCCCCGCTGGTGCAAACCGCGGGGCTTTTTTTATCTGGCAAAATAAAACCCCGGTTCTATCCGGGGTTTTGCACAGTAACTCATCTGAGTGTTTTGATCAGAACTTATAACGTAAGTTAGCGCTGACAGAACGGCGCTGACCATAGAAACAGTCACCCCGCACCAGACAGGAGGTGATCACTGTTTTGTCGGTCAGGTTTTGCACCTGCAGGCTTAGATCGTAATCGCCCAGCTCATAGCCCAGCATGGCGTCGAACAAGGTGTAAGACGGAGTGAGCAGCGGGTCGTTCAGCACCACACCATTCATCGCGACATAAGCGCTGCCATCTGAGGTTTTGCCTACATGGCGCACACCACCACCCAGTTTCAGACCATCCAGCATCGCCAAACGCCAGGTCGCCCAGACTGAGGCTTGTTGCTCCGGCACTGCAGATAACGCAGCCCCCTTTTCGCCTAATGTATTACTTTGGCTGACATAAGCGTCGGTGTAGGCATAGCTGGCATAAACATCCAATTGCTGCCACGCCAGTTGAGCTTCCAGCTCTACCCCTTTGGCTGTGACTTCCCCACCCTGAATTTGACCATTAGGGTTAATCAGATCCGGGTCATTCAATTGATCGGCCGCTAAAGTGGTAGTACGGTTTTGCTCTTTAATCTGATAGACAGCCGCAGTTAACAAATGCTCAGTGTTGTCAGGCTGGTATTTTACACCCGCTTCCCACTGCTCACCTGTTTTAGGTTGAAACGCTTTGCCATAGGCATCAGAACCCAGCAGCGGCTCAAAAGACTCGCTATAGCTAATATAAGGTGAAACACCGCCCTCCATCAGATACATCAAGCCTAAGCGTCCGGTCGTGGCATACTGCAACTGGGCATCAGCCCGCTCTGTGCGACTGACAGTGCGGTCACGGCGCAAAGCTGCTGACAGCATCCAGGTGTCAGCAATTTTCATAGTGTCCTGCAGATACAAACCACTCTGGTACACCTTAGTGGCCGCATAGTCCACTGCATCAGCATCCGTTGGCAAATCTGTCACCTGACCATACACAGGGTTGTATAAATCCAGCAAACCGCCGCCGGTTGGCGAATAAAAGGAATCATTGTCGGTATAGGCGTTCTGGTAATCAAAACCCATTACCAGTTGATGCTCGACTACGCCGGTTTGCAGGTTGCCATGCAGTTGCGCATCGCTGGTGATAGCCCGGGCATCGGCGTTACTGACATAAGCCACACGCGAAATAGTGCGGTTATCCGCCTGCAACACCGGCGGCCAGCCATACATAGTGTCGTAATCGGCATGACTGTCACTGTAACGACTGGCGACACGTAAATCCCAGTCATCCGTCAGACTATGCTCAATAATCACAGTAGCGGCCTGTTGTTCTGTGTCATAGCGGTCAAAACCTGGTTCAGACACAAAACGGTTGCTTGGGATCTGACCAAATTCGTTGGGTAAAATAGTGCCCTTATGTGGGAAAAACTGCGTACTGGAGCCGGATTCTTTTTCCTGCCAGTTGCCAAGCACTGTCACTTTAGTATCGTCACTGGCCTGCCAGCTAAAAGACGGCGCTAAAGCCTTGCTGTTATCTGGCACAAAATCTGTCTGAGTATCACTGTCGCGCCAGACGCCGACTAAACGGCCTTGCAGTGTTTCATCCTCAGTTAATGACCCTGTGATATCGCCCGCCAGTTGTTTACGTGAATAATTCCCCAACTGCGCCCATAACTGACCGCTGGTAGCCGCTTCAGGTTTTTTACTGACTAAATTAACGATACCGCCAATAGAACCCTGTCCATACAGCACAGAGCTTGGGCCTTTGAGTATTTCAATTTGCGACAGGCCAAAGGGCTCGGTGCGCACGTTGTTGTAATAACCAAACAAAGATTTCAGACCATCCAGATACTGCACCGGCGATACACCACGGATCACCGACCAGTCACCCCTGGTGTCCAAACCATAAGGGCCATTGTACAAACCCGACACATAACCCAAGGCATCCTGCACCGTCAGCGCGCCTAAATCGGCAATACGCTCTTCGGTCAGCACAGACACAGACAACGGAGTTTCAATAATGGGCGTGTCTGACTTGGCGCCTGAAGCACTGACATAAGAAATTAAACCACTTGTACTTTTGACCGTGATCACCTCAATTTCTTCTTCAGCTTTGGCTTTGCTGTCATCGGCCAACAGGCTTGTAGAATAACAACCTGTGGCTACAGCCAGCGCAACTAAGGACATTTTATGGAGCTTAAACAACGACATGGCACTTTCCTCTGAATACAGTGCCACAATTTTAAATGAAAATTGATCTCAATTGCAAAGCAATTAGCAACTATTCTCGTTTGTGTTTAAGCAGATTTAGACGAAGACAACCAAAGGAGTTTGTCTACTAACGTGACCACGAGCCTGGGCGAACCACAAACCAGCTCGCCAGCACTAACAGGCCAAAAGCACTATACAACAGCATAAAAGCCCAATCCGGCGCGCTGTAATACAATAATTGATGTAACCAATGCTGAATAAAAGAACCAGCATACGTACCTGCACCAGCTTGTTTTCTTAATGCCATCTCCCAGACAGTTAATGGGCAAATCATACCAAGCCATGATTGCACTACGACTATGCCGATAGCGACCAAATGCAGCAACCTGAACCGAAGATTACGAACCCATTGCCAGCTCAGCGCATAGCCCAGATAGATAGCCAGCAGGCCAAACACAACAAAGCAGACAAAAAGCACATGCACAACCAAAATTGCATCCGCCAGCAGTAACAACACAGAGGCCCTGGACATGATCCTTCTCCGTCAGACTGAACTAGTAGCTGTGTCTCTAACGCTGTTCAGCCAAAGGACGCGCCCTGAATAGCCTGAACGGCAACATAATGAGAGCATTCAGTAAAAGAGCACAGAGCACGGCAAAAACCAGACCACCGGCATCGAGCGGAATACCGGGTTTGAAGTTCTGAACAACATCTTTGAGCAGATGAATTCGGTTCGGCTGAAGCATAAAGCCCATTTTTTCCAGTAAATTGCCTGTGGCAAAAATATCCATCCCCACACCAAGCTCAGCAAGCAGACTTATCGTTGCCAGCTTTTGCTCCGCATCAGAGCGCACGCTGGCGTCAGCGTTGTTCTGATGATGCTTGATCATGGCCTGAGCGTCAGCAAACTGATGAGCTTTGGCTGTCGCTTCATAACCGTCCACTTGTTGCTCAGTCGCCTGATACCAGCCGGATAAATACTGATGATAATGATCAACCAACAGCGGCGCTTGCAGCGCCAGGATAAGCGCTGTCGCAAAAACTAATTTATCAAATAATTTTCCAATCAAAATAAACCGTCCTGTTCAATTCAGCGTGACCAACTTTGCTACAGTGTCTGGTATGGTGACTAGTTTTTTCTCTTGATTGCTCAGACTATTCCTACTTGATATCTCATAAAAATCATCACGCTCTAAACCCGCTAAAGTGGCAAGTACCAGCCGTCCCTGATGCTGCTCTTGATATAGCTCGAAACTGGCTGATATCAACATAACCAAAACGACTAAAAAATTATATATCTCGCCAATTAATGTTTCCTGAGAAAGCTAACGCCCCGAGCATGCGCGCGAACTTGTGAGCGTCGCTGGGGCCACAGGCCACGAGTGACGCGGATTGTTAGCTGTGTCCAAGCATGAATGCACGAAGCTGTCGCTCCTCTCGCATGACAAAGAGGATCAAAACCCGCTGCTCATCCTCACGATAAAAAATGCGACAGAGTGGAACCAGCATCTCCCTGTATACCGAATCTGGCAGCTCAGGAGGAATCCGACCGGATTTGGGGAAAGTTTCCAAACGTTCTGTCTTATCGAAAACTGCCTTCACGAGGTCGCTTGCAGCAGCAGGATTGTCCAAAGCAATATATTCCGCAATGGCATCCAGTTCTTGAAGGGCTGGCTCTGTCCAGATTACTTCAGCCATTTACTCATTTTTTCTTTGGCCTCATTTTGGCTATAGGTTCTTCCCTCAAGTACAGCACGCTCTCCCCGGGCAAGCCCCTCAAGCAGCTCAAGCCGACGCTGCATGAATTCATAATCCTGCACATCAACAAGGTATGCGGATGGCTGGCCATGCTCCGTAATCAGTACAGGTTCTTTCGACAAGTGCAGATCTGCCAGAATCTTTGTCGCCTGACGCTTGAGGTTCGTAACTAGTTCAACTTTCATGGGTTCCCCCTGATGCACACTTCAAGTGATACTATAGTATCACTTTACAGGTAAGGCAATCCCAGCTAACGCTTTGCTAATTGGCTGCCGCAGCGTAGCGTAGGCAGTCCAGTGGAGGCCACGCTTTTTGTGGCCGGAACGAAATTAAGCAACTTGTTAGTACTCTTTACGCCAAAGGTCATGTCGTTTTGGCCATAACTCAGAATACATTTTGTACGTACCGTATGGCATGAATATAAACATCAAAAGCGTCAATATAGCCATGAAATCCGAACCGATTTGAGCGGAGTATATTTCAAATAGTCCGTCTTCAGATGTACCCAAAATTGCTTCTCTTTTGTCATCTAGAAACAAAATTTTATAAGTGCTGCCTTCTGACAGCTTAAACCTAAAGCTTTGGATGATTTTTTGACCATCAACATTCAAATTGTAGTAATAACTGTTGCCGCCTTTTGCTGAGCCGCTGACATGATCTAAGCTCAAAACCACTGCAGTAGTTTCTCTACCATTTTTCCAAAACGCATAACTACTATTGCCCAAAGAAAATGCTGACCAGAAAATGGCACCAATACCAAAGGTCAAGAAAGCGATAACAAAATAGCTAAGTAATTTCTTCATAGAGTACTAACGTCCAACTCAGCGGGCAATTGGAGCGGAGCGTAAATTGATCCGCTGCAGTTGTTTGTTATACAAGTTCATTTCGGATAGCTGACAAGTACGCGAAATGTCGAAACTCATCTGGTATAGACTTGCCTACTGATAGTTCTTGGTATGCAAATTTCAGAGCGCAAGCACCTAAAGCAGCAACATTCAACCCTTGAACATATGGTTGATAATTTTCAGGGAGGTAATCTTTTACTAGCGCACCAGCCCCCGCAACTCCAAACCAAGGATCTGTTGCAACAGATGTAAGTGAACGCTTAACACGCTGAAATTTAGTCTCTTTCATGACCCTGTTGAAATCGTTCAAATCACGATGCAGTTTATTAAGTGCTTTGTTTTTTCTTTTTGGTATATCTTGCGATGACATTATTTGATCCACTATTTAGTCCATTGAGTCACGCAACGCGAGTAATTCAGCATTCCTACGTATTTTGAACTCGACAACTTCTGGAAGTGGGACATCAGCCGTTGGAATTTGCACAGCGTTATACAGCTCGAACTCAAGACAACCTTGTCTTTTCGAGTATTCTTGAGGAACGATTAGCCTTTCTGTAGGTTGAGCAATGCTCCATTCTTTATCTTTGGATTGATTGTTCTGTTCAAAAGCAACCATTTGGGAAGCGAGAAATAATAACCCATTTTCATGTGCTTCCATTCTTTGGAATCTGACCTCGGTAGACGTAGCAATCCCTTCTTGTATTAAAAATTCAATATCAGGCCCGCCGCCGATATGAATCATGTTATTCACGGGATAATCGATTTTATCCCAAAACAACAGATACTTGCGAAGGTTTACAGCTTCAACACCACCCGCTAGCCGAAGGCCGCCACCATCCAGTACTTTATAATTTGGTGTGATAATTATGCCGCGCTCCATAATGCCTCTTCACTTGTATAACGCCAAAAGCAGCCGCGCGCTGTTAAGCGTCGGCTGACTTTTTTTGTTATGTTTTTTTGTGTCGTATTTTTTTCCACAATGCTCTCAGGTTAATACCGAACCCCATAAAGTTTGGTTTTAATTCTACTATTTCTTCTTCAAGCTTAGGTTTTTCGGGATTTACTCCTGCCTCGTTACCTTTAGCTTTAAAGCCTTCAACATTTTTAATCTTAGCTAGGGTCTCTTTTGAGGTTTTATTGTTTTCTAAATCAACATCTTTTGAATCTTCTATATCGAACATTGGCATACGCTACCCTCTACCATTCAAGTACTCTATATACCATCTGACTATTTTTGCACCAACAGATAGACTGAACGATGTGTTCGTTTGGCTAGCATCATCTGTACAGTTGGAGGCTTTTAATCCTCTAACTCTTCTAGCCTTTACCCCTGTATTAACATTCAAAAATCTTGCGCCCGTGATTTGAATATCATCACTATCAGAAACATCAATACCGGTTCTAAGGCCAGAGAATCCGCAATCAATTATTTTTGCGCCCCTACAGTTGTCAATTTTTATCCCAGTCGACACCGGTCTCTCCTTAAAACATAACGCAAAGCTTTGTGGCGGCTGGAGCGCAGCGTAAGCCGTCCAAGCCGCACTAGCGGCGATAATAGCGCCTTGTTATGTGTTTGATAAAGCATTGAACTTTTTGATTATGTAGAAAACCACAGCAATATTTACAGTACCCACAATTGCTAGAAGCTTAACTAAAATGCCAATTTCTGGCGCTTGAGCATACACAAGACCAATTACAAAAAATGATATAGCCACGAGGCAAAATGCCAAAACAACCAACATTTTGAAATCCGATTTTGCATTCCGTAACCTAACCACATTTAAGACGTTTGACATTAAACTAATACCTCTGAAAACACATAACGCCCAAATTTAGCGCGGAAAGCCGCGCAGCGGATTTACGTCGCAGCCAGTGCTTTTTGCTGGCGATAAAATTTGATTGTTATGTGAATTATTCACTGTATTGACGGATAACGGAGACTTTACCGTTTTCAAGCTCAAGTACATCCAGCGCTACTTTACTGTAACTAAAGTCTGACCCATCTGCCCTTTTACCTTTCCCTGAATACTTACGCTTGATAGTAATTGCGTTATGACCGTATTGGTAGTCAATAAGCTCTGACAGATATTCCGTATGAGCACCGAGATAATGAGTCATTCCCTTACGCATCATGGCCTTGCCATTTGGTTCACGCGTATCATCAGGCGCATTCGGAAAATGTTGGTATCCAATGTCCTCAGTCAGAAAAGACAAATAATGCTCAACATCTTCTTTTGTTGCGTTCGGTTGCTGAGTCATCACCTGTGCATGGTAATAAGCTTTAACGAAAGCATCGTAGTCAAATTCTTCAGCCAAAACATTAGAGCTGAAAAATACAAAACCCATCAGGGCGATAAATAGTTTTTTCACACGAACTCCTTTCTAAAAGATTCACATAACGCCCGCCACAAACGCGAGCAACTTGTTGCGAGTCGAGCGCCCAACGGGCGCGTTTTTGATGGCGTTTGTTATACATTTATAAGGATGCTGCATAAAAAATAGTACCGATGCCGCACAAAGCTGATGCAAAACCTAGAATACGAATCCGATTATTAAAAATATCCTGATCTACAGAAAAGCGCTCAGTGCGCTGCAGCCCCACGACAAAAAGCAAAATTGACAGCGCTAATAGCCCAAACATGGCAAACGGAGCTTTATCAAAAAGTGCTACATAGCTTGCTAAAGCAACCAAAACTGACAGTGACATCCATAGCGCAGCGAAGAAAATGCTTTTGGGTGGCTTTACAGAACTCAAACTAAACTCTCCTAAATGTATAACTATCGCCTAAACGGCGAGCAACTTGTTGCGAGTCCAGCGGCCGCAGGCCGCGATGTTTAAGGCGCTTGTTAGGCATTTGTGCCACGTTTAGTTTTGGGCTTTGTTAAAACCACTGCCAATAGAAAAATGCAAAAAAGCAAAGTAAAAAATGCGGTACCATTTCCCCAGACTGAGTGGACTAGAAAATCGTAAGTTGGCGAAGATATATGTATAAGCACCCAAAACATTGCGTTTTTGCCTGCTACGTAATTTACCAGTACAAGTAACTCACCAAATTTTGGATGAAAGAAACCAATTGCTCCGCGAAGAATTAATAGATACGACGCGACAATGGCTATAACCAAAAGCGATCTTTTAAATAATGACTGGCTTCGAGTCAGCATTTGTAACTGCCTAATCGCCCCGCGCATGCGCGCGAACTTGTGAGCGTCGCAGGGGCCGCAGGCCCCGAATGCCGTGGTTTGTTATGTGTTTGGGTAGTAAACAATTGAGCTACCCTCGTTTAATGCTTCTTCGTAGAAACCAGTAAAACCGCGAAAACTGTCTGTATTCAGTACATCAACCTTTAGCGGCTTACCAGTGAGATTTTTCAAGTTGGCAAAGCCAAACTTTGAGCATTCCGTAGTCGCGAATTCAAAATCCGGATTTTCATTGTCCTGAGCCAAAAATAATATGCATTTATGGACATGATGCAATTCAGGATGGTTGTAATCGTATTCATTACCACCTACAAACTGACCTTCAAATCCGTATAAAACTACGGTCTTCACGAAGCATCCTTACACATAACTACCAAATTTAGCGCGGGAAAACGCGCATGCGTTTTGCCGTCGCAGCCCATGCGTAGCGTGGGCGATTAACATTTGCTTGTTAGGCATTAGTTGATGCACTGCTGCCCCTCGCTGACCTTAACAATTTTCGATGTTTGAGACTTATTCCAGCCTTGATACCTGCGAATAGCACTCCAAGCAAAGAAATGTATTCGAATACCAGAAATTGAAGCGGTCGAATAGGCTCCGGTTCAGCTCCCAAATACGATAGTGAAAACGCCAATAGTGCAGATGCGACTTCATCGCTAAGCAAAAGAGCAAGAAGCGTATGAGCGACAGGATACTGATCTGTTCTGTAAGTGATGTGAGCAAAGATAGCCATGTACACGAGCAGCATGATGCAATGATTCAGAAAGTAATTGAACAACACCGCATCAGGAGAAAATGATGATGGATGAAATTCAAAGATGCCGGAAGCGATACCGGCCATCAGTAACAGAAGAGCGTGGATAACAATAATCTTCCAGTTCAATAATGGCTCCTTACTGCCTAACGACAAGGTAATGGGCAAAGTGCACAGCACTTTGTCCAGCCGTAGGCGCCATTGACCGCCTTGTTAGGTGTGTTTTTCGTGACTTTCATACTTTTGCTTCAATGATTGTGCAGCCTTAATAGCCGCACTATGCCATGCGTTCTCAACCTCTGCGATTTTTACATCTTCTCTTTGCAGTGCAGATTGCGCCCAACGCTGACGCTCTTGGCCTGCCGGAAGATGAGCACTATCAGAGTCGATATCCCGAAAAACCTTAAAGTCTTGATCATCTTCTGCGCGTAACCAAAACGCTAACTTACACATTTCGCGAGCACAGACAATTACACCGATTCGGTTTTCTTCTAAGTCCCGGGCACGCGCCACGACCTTTTTGCAAGTCTTTATCCACGATGCTTCATTCGTTACCCAATCTGGCTTATCCATGCGACCTATTTCACACACCTAACGTCCCGCGCAAGCGCGCGAACATGTGAGCGTCGCCGCAGCCGAAGGCTGCAAATGACGCGGCTTGTTATGTTTTATGGTGTAGTTCACAAACGATTACCCTTTGCTAAAGATTTTAGTAAGCGCCACTTTGGTACAAGGAAAAATGGCTGTAAAAAAACGAATGTAAACAACCAGACCTTAAACGAGACCCAAAGATCGTACTTAAACAAATGGATTACGCCTAAAAACAGACATAAAACAAAAGGGGTCATTTCAATCCAAATCAAAGCTTGGAAAAACTGTTTGCTAAACAATGGCCCCTCTCAAACATAACAATTTAATAGAAGGTTTTCTGCCCGCAAGTCGAACATTTTTCTGCCTTCTTTCCTGATTTTTACTCATACCAAACTAACGCTGATGTATCTCTATTTCAACAACTTTTTCTAAAATCCATAAATTTATCCCCGACAAAATCTATACAGCCTGTACGCTAGTTGGTGGATTTTTTACTCAAACTGAACCACTGTTTATTTAAACAGTTATTCAGGAGGAAAAAATGGCATCGCCTTTTTTGGATTACGTCAGAGAGTTTATGGTGTCGCGGCGTTATGCCAAGCGTACAGTGGAAACCTATTTGTATTGGATTCGGTTCTACATTTTGTTTCATCACAAGCAGCACCCGAATCAGCTATCTGATACCGATGTAGAAAACTTCCTATCTTACCTCTCCAATCAACGCACTGTGGCTATTAAAACTCAGGCTACTGCTTTAAATGCACTGAGTTTTTTATACCGGCATATTATTTTGCGGCCACTGTCGCTAAACCTTAATTTTAATAAAGCCCAAGTTGCACAAAAACTGCCTGTAGTACTAACCCGCGTTGAGGTTCAGCAGTTACTTGCTTTGATTGAGCCCAAATACAAGTTATTAGCGCAACTGATGTATGGCAGTGGCTTGCGTTTAATGGAAGCAGTTCGGCTGCGGGTGCAGGATATTGATTTTGATTATTTGTCTGTGCTGGTGTGGCAGGGTAAAGGTAATAAAAACCGCAGAGTTACCTTAGCGCCTGAGCTTATTCCTGCTTTGAAACTGCAAATAGAACATGTAAAACAGCATTTTCAGACTGATCTGCACAACCCATCTTATGCCGGAGTCTGGCTGCCTTTTGCTTTGGCCAGAAAATATCCGGCAGCACCAAAAGAAATTGGCTGGCACTATTTATTTCCGTCCAACCAGCTTAGCCTTGATCCCGAATCTAAACTTATCCGTCGGCATCATCTGGATGAAACTACGGTGCGCAGGGCTATAAAAGTGGCGGCTCGATTGGCGAAAGTATCAAAGAATGTGACGTGCCATACATTAAGGCACTCGTTCGCCACCCACCTCTTAGAGTCCGGTACTGATATTCGTACAGTACAAGAACAACTCGGTCATAGCGATGTGAAGACCACACAAATTTATACCCATGTATTAAATCGAGGTGGTAATGCGGTGAAAAGTCCGTTGTCTTTGTTGCTGAATGGGTGAAGGTTCTGATGGTTATGCGTGAATATGAAACGGGAGGGCATAAAGCCCTCCCCTACAGTAAATATGGTTCTGATCCTTAGCGGACTATTTCCATCTCCGCCAATAAATTATCAGCGTTATCAACGTATTGCATCATCCACAATACGTAGCGAATATCGACATGGATAGCGCGGGTGATTTCCGGATTGAAGTACCAGTCTTTGGTGATGGACTCATAAGTAGAATCGAAGTTTAAGCCGACTAATTCGCCTTTGCCGTTCATTACTGCTGAGCCTGAGTTGCCGCCTGTGGTATCGGCACTGGATAAAAAGTTGACCGGTACTGAGTTAAAGGCTTTAACATCGGTTTTTGGACAGTTAAAAATGCCGCAAAACCACGGCTCTTTGCTTTGGGCTGCCAGGTCGGCATAAAAATAACCTGCAGTTTTACCAGACTGATAGGCATCCACTAAGTTTTGTGGTGCGTTAAAGGGGTAATCTGCCTGGCGTTTGGCGATTAAGCCTTTGACCGAAGTAAATGGCGTTTTATACACACCGTCTTTGGCCGGATAACCGTCGACTGTGCCATAGGTAATACGCAAAGTGCTGTTGGCATCCGGATACACTGGTTTTCCCTGCGCTTTGTTGTAAGCAATAATGGCCTGCATATACGCCGGGCGTACCTGGGATAATTGGCCTTTTAACTCTTTCTCCTGTGCCTCTAATGCCAGGTTTTTGTCAGAAATAGCCACTGCAATACGAATAAAGGGGTCTGCACTTTGGGCAAAATCGGCCGGAGCTTTACCCAGCCAGGCTTTACGGCCTTCGGTGCTGGTTAAACTGCTTTGTGGGTACAGCGCTGTAATTTTTTCTGCCACCTGTGCTTGCGTCATGCCAGCAGTTAATCCTAAAACGGCGTCTAATTCGGCAACACGTACTGCATCAGGCTGAGCTAAATACTCGGCTAACTGTTCGGACCAAATGGCGATATCCATAGTAGGGTGGAAACTTTTTTCCATCCGGGCTAAACGGCCTTCAATCATTTTTAAATCACGTTGCTGAAAGCCCATCTCGCGTTTCGCGTCCGGCTTTTGGTTTTCCTGTGCTAAGCGGTACAGCAATAGAGCGGCTTGTAATACATCACTGCGTTTGGCGGCTTCAAAGTAATAAGTTTGTTGGGTAAAAGCCTGTTCGGCGTCTATCACCTGCTTTAATGCCTCAATACTTTGCTGGTAAGGCGCACGCGCTGCATCCGCTTTAATCCAGTGCACTAAAGCGTTTTCCTGAGTTTCTTTAATGGCCTGAATATCTGTTGCTTTAAAACCGTCCAATAAGCCTTGTAGCTTCTTCATGCGGTTGTTATGACCTTTGACAGTGGAGGCATATTTCACTTTTAAATCGCCGTCAGCCGCGCTTAAGCGGTCTATGGTGTTGATCATTTGTTGATAGGTTTTTACCTGAGCCGGGTATTGCCAGTCGGCGGCAAAAGAGATTTCATCGGCTAGACGATAACGGCTAGTCTGGCCAGGGTAACCGGCCAATAAAATACCATCGCCCTGGCGTACACCACTGGCATTTACTTTTAGGAAGTTTTTGCTCTGGTAAGGTACGTTATCCACTGAATAAGGCGCAGGTTTGCCGTCTTTGCCGACATAACCACGGATAAAGGTGTAATCCCCAGTGTGACGTGGGTATTCGAAGTTGTCGATATCGCCGCCGTAGTTGCCGACTGATTCAGACGGCGCATAGACCAAACGCACATCCTGCAACATTAACTGTTTTATTTGAAAGTATTCCATACCATGGTGAAAACTCACCACAGAGCAGCGGTAGTTGGCATCGCTTTCACAGTCTTTAATCAAGGCTTTGCGGTTGGCTTCTATCGCTTCATACCGCTCTTTACCGGATAAATCTGCAGATAGAGAGCCTATCACTTGTGCCGTTACATCGGTTACAGCTTCGGTGATATACAACCGTTCCTGTGGCCCTGCTGGTAATTCTTCCGCCATAGTCTTGGCTAAAAAGCCTTTCTCTATCAGGTTATTGTCTTTAGTCGAGTTGTTCTGTATCGCGTTGTAGGCACAGTGATGGTTGGTCACTACCAGGCCTTTGGGCGACACAAAAGAGGCCGAACAATAACCCAGGCTAACAATGGCGTTCATAGGGTACTGGCTTAAATCAGCCAGTTGTTTGCCTGGTATTTCAATACCTTTGGCGGTTAATTCATTTTGTAATTCAGATAGTTGATGCGGTTGCCATTGGCCTTCGTCGGCCAGAGTGGCGAAACTAATGGCCAGCGTTAAGCTGCTGAGCAAATAAACTGATTTCATAGGATCCCTTGGTTTTTTTGTTGTAGTTTTCATTGGTGCTGCACCGAGGCGTTAAATTATCCATGGAAAGTGCCTTGGTGCAACCTTGTTAAGTCCAGTGTGGGAAATTTAAGCCAGGTGGCATGGCCTGTTCTTTTGTCAGACAGATTGAGCAAAAAGTGGTAGCGTGCTAACAATAGTGGCATAAAAACAACACGATGGATCAACTACTTATGCAAGCATGGAATGAACGTTTTCCCCGTTTAGCACAGCTACATGTTGCCCAGTGGGGTTATTTGCTGGCCACAGTATTTTTTCTGCTGTTTTTGTTATTGGGTGCGGACAACAGCGTTTTGGCGAAAACAGGGGCGGTATTGTTACTGTTTGCGACAGCAAAAGAGATGTGGCAACGCTTTGCCATCTGGTGGCACAGCTTGCTGGGCAAAGCCTGTATCCTGACCTTTTACGCTATTGTGTTGAATTTTTCTTTTGCCTATGCCGAATCTATTGTCAACGGTGTGATTGGGGTAAGGCCCGACAGAGTGCCTTACAGCGTCAACTTAGCGGCTTTATTGCTAGCCCCGGCCTGGACCTTACTAGGCAGTATGCTGACCTTGCAGTTTTACTCCATGCTGCATTTGATTAAAGTTATGCTGTTATTGATGCTGCGGCCTTTTGGTCTTCCTTCGAAACACCTGCTGGATAACGAAGTCTTTCCGGTCTGGACTTTAGCCGCCCGTATCATTTATCTGCCCGTGGTCACTATCATTTTAACCTTCACTTTAGCCAGTTATTTCAGCGGCCATCCTGAAGAGTTTCTGAGCTGGGGAGAAACCACAGCGCAACATCAGGATTTAGCTGAGCAAGAGCTGGAAAAACTTAAACAACAAAGTGAGGCTTCAGTTGAAGAGCCCAGGCAAGGCCCACAAACCAAAGTGCCTGAATTTCAGGTATTTATTGACGAGAGAGGCTTTAAACTCCCCACTATGCTGTGGTTAAACAAGCTAGTGGCGGCTTTTAACTACCATATCGAAAGCCTTGGCGCCTCCAGTTGCAAACTCACCCCACCTGAGCATCTGGTGCATATCAACGACTATGAAGTGCTGGTGATCACACCCGATCCGGCTCAGCCGTTGGGTTACAGCTACAAAGTACGGGTCTGTGACTCACCCGCTTTTCCTGCAGGCGTGACAGGCCGGGTTGTGGTTCAGCCCAGTCAAACTGCAACGCCAGAGCAGAAATAATCAGAAACACAAAGGCCGGAGTGAAATCCGGCCTTTGTCTGTACGCTTAGTCTGAATCATCCGTGGTTTTGTGCCTGCCGAATTTGTTTATTCAAAACTGGCGTTAAGGCAAACATAAAAATGGCACAGCCCACCCCAACCCAGCCTAAAATGGCAAATACATCGGCATAAATAGCCAGGGCAGTGCCTGTATCTGTGCCTGCAGGCATTGACGCTAAGGTACCAAAACGACCTGCTAACATTTCACCAAAGGCCGAAGCTAAAAACCAGACGCCCATCATTAAGCTGACGACACGACCAACGGATAAAGTAGTCACCGCAGATAACCCTATGGGAGATAACACCATCTCCCCTATTTCCAGCACCAGATACGCCAGAATAAACCACCAAAAACCAGCTAAGCCATTGGCCTCCGGGTTCAGTGCCGCGTATTGCAATACAAAGTGCGCCAGACCTGCGAACAATAAACCAAAACCAAATTTGGCCGGAGCAGACGGGTTCCAGCCTTTTTTATCCAGCACAGGCCAAAGCCAGGCAAAAGGAATAGCCAGAGCAAAAATAAACAAGGCGCCCACCGAAGTTAATTGTGACGCGTTGGGGGTAAAGTCGCTGACCAGCAGGTTGAAGGTGTAGCTATTCATCACGCGGTCGGAAAACGCCAGCCAGGTGCCATAGGTTTGTTCGTACAAGCCCCAGAACACAGCAGAGATGCCAATCAGCACCATCAGCACTATCATGTTGGCGCGTTCCACTTGGCTACATTCAACAAAAATAAACTTAAACCACCAAATCAGCAGGGCGATAGTCATCAGAATAGCTACTACTTCAGTGGCGGTAATTTCAGTACCTTCCGCCAAACCTAACAGAGCCGCCAAAGCACCAAAGTCAAAACGGGTTTGCAGAATTTGCTGGACCACCACAACACCAAGCAAAGCACCCAGATAAATCAGTATTTCACGGCGAATGCCAAAACGTTTTTCTTCTAAAAGTTCGGGGCGACCAGGTTCAGCCTGGCCCTGCAAATGTTTGGTTTGAGTAACAAACACTAACCAGCCTAAAATCAGGCCTATACCGGCCGACCCAAAACCATATTCCCAGCCGTATTCAATGCCAACCCAGCCGACAAACAAACTGGAGATAAAGGCGCCCATATTGATGCCCATGTAAAAGATGGTAAAAGCCGAGTCGCGGCGCGGGTCATTCTCCTCGTACAAACGCCCTACTATGGTGGAAATATTCGGCTTTAAAAAACCTACCCCTACAGCCACCAGCGCCAGTGACAAATACATAATTTGCACCGCCACCTGATCAAAGCCCATCTGCGGAGTTGCGGCATGACCGCGATAGGCCATGCCGAGCATACCCAAAGCCATTAAAGCACCACCAAAGGTAACAGCTTTGCGCATACCGAGGTATTTATCCGCCAGCAAGCCACCCACCACAGGCAAGGCATAGGCTAAACCGGCATAAGTACCAAGCAGGATATAACCATCGTCATCGGAGAATAAATGGTGTTTGGTCAGGTATAAAAACAGCAGGGCTTTTAAGCCGTAGAAAGCAAAACGTTCCCACATTTCGGTGAAAAAGCACACATAAAGGCCGATGGGATGGCCAAGCAACTGTCGCTGCACTGGAAGAGTTGTTGTCATAGGGATCCGCGAATGTTGTAGTTATTATCCCCTTCTTACTTGAAGCTGCAGCTTTGTTGACTTCCTGCCCTCGCCCCAGTCACATAGGTGAACTATGCTCCTGGGGTCTCGTGCACTTGTCACCGCGCTGCAACTCCAATTAATTTGGGTATTAGTCTTAGAGTCTTAAAACCGCACTATTAAAGCTGTTGTGTCTTGTTGCAGCAAGCTTTTCCTGTGAGTGGTTCAGTCTGGTCAGCGGCGAAATTCACTATTAAATGGTAATTTTCACGGCTGAAATTTTGCACATTAAATTTATCTATATGATTTATATAAAAATTAATATTGGCCTTAATCTTGTAACCCTTTTGTCAGAACTGAAAAAAGGAGAATGATCATGGCTGCGTTACGACTGATATTTAATCTGTTATGGTTTGTGATGGGTGGCTTTTTAATGGGGCTGGCCTGGTGGTGTATTGGTTTATTGTGTTTTTTAAGTATTGTGTTTATTCCGTTTGGCCGCGCCTGCTTTGTCATTGGTGAAATGGCGTTTTGGCCTTTTGGTAACGAGCATGTCAACCGTGAGCGCCTCAATCGCATCTCTGATATTGGCACAGGTCCACTGGGATTTGTCGGTAACGTGATTTGGTTTGTGTTTGCTGGTTTCTGGCTAGCCTTGGGGCATTTAGTTCATGCTGTAGCCTGTTTTGTCACTATCATCGGCATTCCATTTGGTTTAGCCCACTTAAAACTGGCGACTTTAAGCCTGGCCCCTATAGGCCGCACTGTGGTCAATAAAGCCTATTAAGCGGATTGTAGAGTAAGAGTCATGAAGCAGACTCTTACTCCTGTTGTTGCTCTTGCTCTTTTTGTGCCAGCCAGGCTTTTTGCTCTGCCCGGTAATAATCCCAGACACAAGGGCAACAACTACCGCTGCCACAGCAATCACTGCTTTCTGGTGCAACAGGCTCGGTGGTGGGAATACGCAGCCGAATCCCGTCAATGGTAGTAAACATAAAAAACTCCGGCAAAAAAGGCGACGGCATTGTAGCATTGTCCACAGAAAAACAAGGATAGATCTCCGGCTATGTCCCAACAAACGCCCTCTAAACAACACAAGATCTGGCAAACGGTATTACAAATTCCGGCCGGAAAAATTGCCAGTTATGGCCAGATAGCCGACTTAGCAGGTTTACCCGGTCGTGCCCGCTTAGTAGGAAAAACACTGGGTTTAGCACCGGATGAACTGCAACTGCCCTGGTACAGAGTCATGCGTGCTGGTGGCCAACTGGCTTTTGCTGCAGGTACACCTCAAGCCCTGGCACAACAACAATTGCTACTGGCTGAAGGTGTGATAGTGCGTAATGGCCGTGTCGCCAAAGACTTCTGGTGGCAACCGGATTTAACGGAGCTGCTGTTTAAACTGCAGTACTAAAGACCCATCAGGTGAACGCTTTGGAGCGCAGTAACCAGCGCAGCGGTAACTGAGACACCAACATGCCCAACAGCATCAGGCCACAACCTGTTAAGGCTCTGCTGCCCAACTCTTCTCCCAACAGCCAAACCCCACCCAGAGCGGCAAATACAGTTTCTAAACTTAAAATAATGGCCGCATGAGCCGGATGAGCATGTTTTTGCGCCATCACTTGTAAGGTATAAGCGATCCCTACTGAGACTACACCCGCATAAAGTACCGACTTCCAGGCCAAGAAAGCATTGCTGACCGTGGGGGTTTCTATACTAAAAGCCACTCCCATACTCAAAGCACCACAAACCACAAATTGCAGGCAAGCCAATAAAATAGGCGGTACTTTTTTGCTGTAGTGATCAATAGTCAGTAAATGTGCAGCCCAGAAAAACGCCCCTATCAGTTGCAATAAATCGCCAAAATTGACAGAAAAGTTGTCGCCTACGCTCAACACATACAAACCCGAAACTGCAATAGCACAGCCGAGCCAGATATTGCCGCTGATTTTATGCCTGAGGAAAATGCCCAATAGCGGCACCAGTACGATATAAAGCCCAGTAATAAAGCCTGCGTTGGCGGCAGTGGTATACAAAAGTCCCACCTGTTGCAGTGATGCGGCGATAAAGAGTAAAACACCAACAGGCACAGCACCCCATAACAACAGTTTCCAGTCAACCTGCTGTAATTTACCCTGACGTTGATACCACCAGATCAGAGGCAATAAACTCAAAGCGCCGATAAAAAAACGTAAACCATTAAAAGAATAAGGCCCTAAATGCTCCATACCCAACCGCTGGGCAACAAAACCTAAGCCCCAGATTGCAGCGGCCAGTAATAACATCAGATTGGCTTGCATGATGGATTCCCCGTAAAAACTTAGTGAAATTTCGAGCTGTAAAGCGCCGGATTAAAACGTGTCGCCATCGCCATCAGAAGCACGGCTATAGCGGCTAACACTAACCAGCTAATGCTAAAGCTTTGGCTAAAGTCACGGATAAAACCAGCTATCAGCGGTGAAAAAGCTGCCAGTGTATAACCAATCCCCTGCACAAAAGCGGTCAGGCTGGCAGCAGCAGAAGGCTGATGCAGATGATCCATAGAGACAATTAAAGACAAGGGAAATAACCCTCCTATACCTAAGCCTAACAGGGAAGCCCAGACTAAACCCAATTGCGGCGCTATCACCAGACCGGCAAAACCTGTCGCCATCAGGACCAGAAGCAGTTGTATAACAAGGCGACGATCGGCTTTACGACTGGCCAGCCAAGGGCTGACAAAACCTGAGACCACCTCCATGCACAGCAACAACCCCAGCAGCAAACCACTTTTTTGTTCACTCCAGCCCTGCTCGACATAATAAGCCGGCAACCAGGCCAGCACGCAGGTAAAAGCACAAGTGACCAGACCAAAAAACATCGCTAAAGTCCAGGCTCTACCGTATTTGCGAAAACTCAGAGGTTGTTGTGGCGACTGTGCCACTGGCAAATTTTCAATCGCTTTTTTCTGTGAACACCACAACAGCAAGGCCACGACAGATAACAGCACCCAGCCAGATAAAGCCACTCGCCAGCTTTGAGCCCAGTTGGCCCAAAACGCCGCTAATGAGGCCGTTAACGCAGCACCGGCAATAATGGCCGATATATACCAGCCCATGACTAAGGGCGCCTTGCTGCTGAATTTTTGTTTAATCACACCAGGTACCACGGCCTGCACCATGGCAATACCTAAACCTGCCACTATGGCACTGAGCGTTAAATCCAATGCACCTGTGGCCCAATAACGCTGCGCTGTGGCTGCGGCTATAGCGATGGAAGCCCAGAAAATCACCTGATAAGAACCAAACCATACCGCGAGCTGATGGGCAAAAAAGATCCCCAGGCCCATCGCCAGTACAGGCAACATCGTCAGCAAGGATGCCTGTGTAAAAGACAGATGCAGCTCAGGTTGCATCAAAGGCAATAAAGGCCCGATAGAGGCCATAGAAGGCCGTAAAGTCAGCGCGATCAGCACTAAACTCAGGATCAAAATCCAGGTTTTCGCGGTAAATGTGGTGGTTTCAGTCATATAAGTACCAAGATGATGCAACGCCAGAGGACGCTGGAAGGCCGCGCAGATTAACATAATTCTTACGCCTTGATCGACCATAAGCAAAAGATCAGAAAACTCTGAGTTTAGTCTTGCGATCCAAACCAGATCTTTTATACTGTTTTTATATACAGTATTTTGAGGTGAACATCATGAATGCTCTGCTGCAACAGCTTCAGGACAAACAACTGATCTGGTTGGCGAATCAAACTGAAGCACCGTATGAACATTGCCAAAGTACAGGTTTTCCCGCTTTGGATCAGTTGCTGGGCGGCGGCTGGCCACAGCATAACGTTGTTGAGTTACAAAGCCATGGCGCTTGTGCTGAACTGCAATTGATCTCAAAAGCGCTGAACCACTCAGGATCAGAGCTGCTGCAAGTCTGGATTAATCCGCCAGCCCATCTGTGTGCTGAATACCTGTTGCAACAAAAACGGCCTTTGCATCAGCTTATACAACTGAATACACACCGCGCTGCGGATGCACTCTGGGCCGCGGAGCTCTGCTTAAAAAGTGGCTGTTGTATCGATGTGCTCTTGTGGCAAAACAGCTTACAACTGACGCAACTGAAACGCTTGCAATTAGCCGCCGCACAAGGCCAGAGCCAGTTGTATCTGTTTCGTCCACTACAAACCGGTCAACAGCTATTGCCCTGGACTTTAAGTTTACAACTAATGCCGGCGAGCACTGGATTACAGATCCGTATTTTGAAACGTAAAGGCGGTTGGCAACAGCAGGACTTACTGCTGCCATGGGCTGAGCTGTATCCGCAGTTTATCAAGCCGGAATTACAGCAAAGGCACTCTTCTTATCCGCCTTTATCCAGGGTTAGCTGAGGCAGCTACAGATGTCTGCTCAAATGGAATTCTGGTTGTATTTATATTTCCCGCAATTGCAGTTGGATAAGTTGCTATTGCTGCAACACAACATGCCTGCCGGGAACGACACCACATCACTGGATTTAACTGCCCCTCTGGCGATAGTAGGCGCTGACCATCAGTTGCTGCAGTTAAATCCGGCCGCCAGACAAGCAGGTTTAACTTTAGGCATGGGATTAGCCTCTGCGGCGGCTTTATGCCACCAATTACAACTACTCCCGCATAACGCCGAACAAGAACAGCAGCAACTGCAGCAGTTGTCTCAACTGTTGTATCAATACTGTGCTGATATAGCGCTGCAGCCAGACTCTGGTTTAGTGCTGAAACTAAGCCCTATGCTGGCCTTGTATGGCGGAGCTATGCAATTCTGGCAGCAACTGCAACAGGTACTGCAGCAAGCCGGTTATCAGTATCACTTTGCCACAGCGCAACAGCCCTTAGTGGCACGCTTACTGGCGCAGCAGCGCTGGGATCAGTTTTTACTGCAACCGGATAAAATTCAGCAGCAACTCCGGGCTTTACCACTGCAGCATGCCCAATTGCCAGCCAAACAACAGGAGCAATTACAACGGCTTGGTTTGAGCCAACTGGGCGATCTACTCACGATCCCACAAGCTGAACTGGTGCGGCGTTTTGGTGTAGATATGCTGCAGTATTTACAACAACTGACAGGAACTAAACCTGCGCTGTTGCAGTTTATTCAACCTGCCGAACAGTTTGAGCAGCAGTTGGAACTGCTGTATGAAATGGAACGCAGCGACCAGTTGCTTGCCCCTTTGCAGCATTTGTTTGGCTTATTGCAGTTGTATTTACAACAAAGAGACCAACTGGCGTATCAGTTAGAACTTGGCCTGCTACAGCGGCAACAGCAGCAACAACAGTTGCAACTGCATTCAGCTCAGGGCGAGTATCAAAGCAAAGAATGGCTCAAACTCTGTCAATTGCAGTTGGAAGGGTTAACGCTGAAAAAGCCAGTGATCCAGCTCAAGCTGATACTCCGCCGGGCAGGGCCGCGTTACGCTCAGTACAAGACTCTGTTTGCCGGAAAACAGCAGCTATATTCTGCTTTGCAGCTATTGTCGTTATTACAGGCTCGTTTAGGTAAAACACAGATCAAAAGTCCTTGCCTGCAGAACGATCTGTTGCCTGAGCGGGCCAACTGCTACGCCGCAGCTTTAGAGCCACAAGTAAGCATTGAAGGCAAGGTAGCTGCAGTGCGCCCGGCATTTTTAGTCGACCCGCCTCTGGTGTTAGATGCCGAGCAACAGCAACAGTTACACCTTTGTTATGGCCCAGAACGTTTAAGCAGTGGCTGGTGGCAACACCAGAGCCAACACCGCGACTACTACGTTGGCCAGAATGCGCAAGGCCAGTGGTTGTGGTTATTTCGTGATTTACAACAGCCGGAGCTGCTGTATCTGCAGGGGTATTTCAGCTAATGCAGACCCCGACTACCAACAAATACTCTCGTTACGCTGAATTAGTCTGCCAGAGTCACTTTTCGTTTTTACAAGGCGCGTCCAGCCCGGCTGAATTAGTACAACAAGCCGCAGCTTTAGGCTACCAAGCTCTGGCCATCACGGATGAATGCTCACTGGCAGGCGTAGTACGCGCTCACCATCAGATCCGGCAAAAACAACTGCCCCTGAAACTGATTATCGGCTCTTTGATGGTACTAAACCCACAGTTACGGCTGGTATTACTCTGTCCGGATAAAGCCGCTTATAGCGAGTTATGCCGTATTATCACTCAGGCCAGACGCCGCGCCGAAAAAGGCCGCTATCAGCTCGCCGAATGGGATATTCAGCGTATTGCGCATTGTCAGATCCTCTGGCTACCCAGCGGCGATCAACAAACGGATCAGTACTGGGGCCACTGGTTAATGCAACATCATGCTGAACACTTATGGCTGGGAGCCAGCCGCAAATTACAAAGCCAGGATCAGTTTTATTTGCCCTATTGCCAGCAACTGGCTCAGGAGCTGCAACTGCCCTGCTGCGCGGTAGGTGAAGTGTTGATGCATCAGGCCAGTCGTTTGCCTTTGCAGCATGCCTTAAGTGCCATTAAAGCGGGTAAAGCTGTGTCTGAGATGGCGCGCCAGCTATTAAGTAACGCCGAACAGAGCTTAAGGCCGATTAAAAAATTGCAGCAGCTATTTCCGGCTGAGCTTTTGGACAATAGCCAGAAACTGGCGGATTTATGCCATTTTTCGCTGGATGAATTAAGTTACCAATACCCGACAGAACTGGTGCCCAAAGGCAAAACTGCCATGCAGCATTTACGGGATTTGGTCAAAGCCGGCGAGAAGCAACGTTTCCCTGAAGGGGTGCCTGCAGACATTCAGCAGACCATCAACAAAGAGCTGGATTTAATAGAGCAGCTCAATTACCCCTACTACTTTTTAACGATCCACGATTTAGTTGTTTTTGCGCAAAAACAGCAGATTTTATATCAGGGCCGCGGCTCAGCGGCTAACTCAGTGGTTTGTTATTGCCTGGCGATCACTGCTGTGGATCCACGTCAGATTAATGTCTTGATTGAACGTTTTATCTCGATAGAACGGGCTGAACCGCCGGATATAGATGTCGATTTTGAACATGAACGCCGTGAAGAAGTCATTCAGTATATTTATCAGAAATACGGCCGCGAGCGGGCTGCTTTAGCCGCTACTGTGATTTGTTATCGCTTTAAAAGTGCCTTTCGTGATATCAGCAAAGCTTTGGGGTTTGAGCTGCATCAGGTGGAGTTTTTCTTAAAAAACCTGCACAGGCGGGATAAAAGCCAGCACTGGAGCAGCCAACTGACTCAACTGGGGTTGGACCCTCAAGCCAAACAAGCACAGTTGTTGGTGCAACTGGTACAGCAATTGGTGGGCATGCCACGGCATTTATCCCAGCATATCGGAGGTTTTGTGATATCCCAGGGGCCTTTGTACGAACTGGTG
This sequence comes from Rheinheimera mesophila, assembly GCF_000986865.1. Taxonomy (GTDB): domain Bacteria; phylum Pseudomonadota; class Gammaproteobacteria; order Enterobacterales; family Alteromonadaceae; genus Pararheinheimera; species Pararheinheimera mesophila. Next base: position 59,077 of record NZ_LAVS01000002.1, on the reverse strand, counting down.
CCGGTGGAAAATGCAGCCATGGCTGATCGCACCGTGATCCAGTGGGATAAAGATGATCTGGAATCGTTAAAACTACTAAAAGTTGATGTGTTGGCTTTGGGTATGCTAAGTGCCATTCGTAAAACCTTTGATTTAGTCCGGCGTTATCAGAATAACGAGTTAAGCATAGCGGCCATCACCAAAGCAGGTGACGACCCCAAGGTGTATCAAGCCATTCAAAAAGCCGACACTGTAGGTTTATTTCAGATTGAATCAAGAGCACAAATGTCCATGTTGCCGCGGCTTCGCCCGGCCAGCTATTACGATTTAGTGATCCAAATCGCCATAGTACGGCCCGGCCCTATTCAGGGAGATATGGTGCATCCTTATTTAAAACGCCGCCATGGTGAAGAAGCAGTGTCTTACCCTTCCGCTGCTGTACAACAAGTGCTGGAACGTACTTTAGGTGTGCCCATTTTTCAGGAGCAGGTGATTAAACTGGCGATGGTCGCCGCTGGTTTTACAGGGGGTGAAGCCGATCAGCTCCGCCGCGCTATGGCCAGTTGGAAAAAAACCGGCGAATTGATCCAATTTAAACAAAAACTGATCGATGGCATGTTAAGCAGAGGCTATCAGTTAGAATTTGCCGAACGGATTTACCAGCAAATTTGTGGTTTTGGCGAATATGGTTTTCCTGAATCACATTCCGCCAGTTTTGCCGTGCTGGCTTATGTCTCGGCTTATTTAAAACATTATTACCCTGTGGCTTTTTATGTGGCCTTATTAAACAGTCAGCCCATGGGTTTTTATGCACCCAGCCAACTGATTCAGGATGCCAGGCAACATGATGTGCAAGTGCTGCCGGTTTGTGTCAATCACTCAGATTGGGATCATTTAATGGTCCCCGCCACAGCTCACTCTGGTTTTGCCATTCGTTTAGGATTACGACTGGTCAAAGGCTTAAGTCAACAAGGGGCCCGGCTTTTGATAGAACACAGGCCAGAGCGCGGTTACCAGCAACTCTCTGCCATAGCGCAGTCTGGCCTGAGTGATGCTGATTTAACCGCTCTTGCCAGTGCCAATGCCTTGCAACAACTGTCCGGACAACGCTATCAGGCCCGCTGGCAACTGTTAGACCAGCAGCATAAATTACCTTTATTGGCATCTGAGCCTTATCAGACTCAGTATCAATTACCTTTGCCTTCTGAACTGACAGAAGTGGTGGAAGATTATCAAAGTACCGGTCTGAGCTTACGGACTCATCCGGTGCAGTTATTAAAACAACAAGGGGTGTTGGGTAAGTTTGTGCAGGCGGCAGAGCTTAGCGCACTGAACCATAAATCGGTGGTCACTGTAATAGGTTTAGTGACAGCCAGACAAAGCCCTGGTACAGCCTCAGGCGTGACTTTTATTACACTGGAAGATGGTACAGGCTTTAGCAATTTAGTGGTCTGGGCGGCTACAGCTTCAGCGCAGCGCCAAGCTTATTTAAAAGCTAAACTATTGAAAGTGAATGGCATTCTTGAGAAAAAAGATGGTGTCATTCATATTATCGCCGGACGTTTAACCGATCTGACGCCACTACTTGGCTCGTTGAAATCCTATTCCAGAGAGTTTCACTAAGAGTAAAGAATACAGACAATGTGGACACCCAAAAGCAATAAAAGAAACAAACCCTACAGGGTGAAAAAAACCGGCATAAAAGATGAAAACATCGACCGGCAGATTCTGGTACTGCATAAGGCTATTGCCGCCAAATTACTGACAGAGCCTACTTTATTGGAGCAAGTCAAAGCCAAACTGGAAGAGCGACGTGATAACGGCCAACTGAGTTATGGCGCTTACATGCACTGGGTCTCAGTACTGGAGCTGTATCAGCAGCCTGAACAATTCTGTGCAGGTATTACCGAAGATAGTGCCTATTTACGTAAATTACGCCGTCGCACACCTTTTGTCGGCATTTTAACTGAACAGGAAAGACAACAGGCTTTACAACAAGATGCAATGGGCGATCTGCACCAGGTTCTGGTTGATTTTTAGTACCAGAGTAAACAGCACATCTTGCTAAATCAGTCGCTTGCCCGGACAATCAGGCATAGTCTTTTTTCTTGGTGTGTTATGCACGATCAACCTCTGCTGGACAAACTGCGCTCCCGTCTGGCGCATCAGCTCGACCCGGTGTTGTATTCAGGTAAAGGCATGTCGCCGCTGAATATCGCTATTGCTGTTGTCATTCTGGCGGGTATCTTACTGGCCATTATCCAGACTGAACCCAGCATACGCCAGGGTCGCGAATCATGGTTTCGCGCCACTGAGCTGACGTTGGGTTCATTGTTTTTACTGGAATACCTGGCAAGGCTTTGGACCTGCATTGAAAATGATTCAGTTAAAAGCCGCGTTCAGCATTTCTTTTCCTTTTTTGCCCTGGCCGATCTATTGGCTATTCTGGTCGCCTTTTCGCTTTATCTGGGCAATGGCGGCGTGATTCTCCGTTTGGTGTTACTGATCCGGGTAGTGCGTTTAGCGCGGCTGGGCCGGTTTTCTACCGCATTGGAATGTATAGCTGAAGCTGTCCGTAGCCGCACCTATGAGCTATTGGTCAGTGCCATTTTTGGGGTGATTATTCTGCTGTTTGCCGCCACCTGTCTGTATTTAGTTGAAGGCGATATTCAGCCCGAAGCCTTTGGCTCTATTCCACGCGCCACCTGGTGGGCTGTAGCGACCTTAACCACTGTTGGTTATGGCGATGTTTATCCTATTACTGTACTGGGCCGAATTCTGGCAGGTATTACCGCTGTTACAGGGATCTGTATGATCGCAGTTCCAACCGGTATTCTGGCCTCGGCTTTTAGTGATGCGATAAAAGAAGCCAAAGAAAAACATCGCCGTCTGCCTAAAGTGCTGGACAAGGAGCTTTAGAGGCCATAACAGGGCCGCTAATGGCTCTGTTATGTACCAACTCAAAACCGTAGTAATGCCTTGCGACCCAGACTTAATACGGCGCTGAACACCATCAAAAATAGCCCGAGTAGTTGTAATATCGTGTTGCCAGTACGACTGACCCAATTAGCCCCCTTGTATTCAAAAGTGCGGCTGCCCCCCTCTACAGTACGAATGTAATATTCGCCTCTATGTTCAAAACTCTGTTCTGTCAACTGGGCTAAACGCTGATACATCTGCTGTGCTTTTTCAGCCCTTTTTTTCATCGATTGCCGCATATCTTCACCTGAGTCAGTACGGATTGGAAAGTGTTGATCCCAATCTTTAAATACAAAGGCGGACTCACCCGGTAATACAACGCCCAGAGACTCATACTGATAAACACGTTCAGAAAAACATAAAGCCTGAACACCGGCATAAAAACAGGCAGCCCCCAAAGCGAAAATAAAACTCAGGCTCAGCACCAACCGGGCAGAATGGTGTTGCAGCTTGTTATTCTGTTGTTTCAGATAAAATTCAATATCAGCTATCGCGCTTAGCTGTTGTTGCTCCTGTATAGAAAATGCAGCAATAAAATCAGCCAAAGGTACGTTCAAAGCAGCCAGTAGCCGACGAAAAACTTCGTTGGATGGCAAAGATTTATCGTTTTCAAGTTTGGATAAATAAGACTGTTCTATGCCAATTTGTTCTGCCAGTTGAGGTTGGCTTAACTGCATAGAGGCTCGTTTGTCTTTAATGTATTCGCCTAAGGTCATCACTTTTCCTTATGTATTGAAGTCCTGACTATGCTTATGAATTCCTTGAAAAATAGGAAGCAGAATAATAAAGAATATGAGGAATATCAGCGTCTTACTCAAAGCATTAAGGCAGGTGTTTTAACAAATCCAATAAATCATCAACCACCAGATCCGCTTGCTCTGCGTAAATATGGTTGTCGCCATACCGGTATAAGCAGCAGTAGGAGCCCGCATTGCGGGCGGTTTGGATATCAAACAGATAATCGCCGACGTACAGAATTTCATCAGGCTGCACGCCTAGATGGTCGGCAATCAGCCATAAACCTTCAGGCTGAGGTTTAGCCGGTGCATCGTCCCGGGTCAGCACCAGGTCGATAGGTATACTCAATGCCTGCATGCAAAGCTCTGTGGCCTGACGCATATTGCGCGTTAAAATCGCCATCGGCATTTGCCGGTGATTAAGCTGCTGCAGTAACAGATCAGCATTGGGCATCCAGCAGGCTTTGCGCGCCCCTTCGAGCTCAAAGTCGACAATAATCTGTGCCGCCTGTTGTTTTTCAACGGCACAGCTTAAGGTGGCTAAATGCTCCAGGATCAACGTCTGCTCAGGCCAGCCCAAACGACGACGCAGCTCGGTAAAATCAAGCTGTGAATCGACCAAGGTGCCATCTAAATCAAAAACAACAGCTTTAATTCCCGCCAGAAAATCAGCCATGCTGCGGGCCTGTGTGTGCCATTTCCCCACGATGTAACTTGTCATGCACTTCATGGTCATGCTCAAGGTACTGCGGCATCAGCGACCCCAGCAACATACCGGCAATACTGGCCAATAAGCCAGCAAACTGCGCAGGTACATAAGGGTCTTCAGGGCCGAAAAAGATAATACCCAGCCAGGTGCTGACGCCAAAAGCTATCGCCATTAAAGCGCCCTGATTGGTGGCTTTACGCCAGTACACACCAAAAGCCAGCGGCACAAAAGCAGCGACTAAAGTCACCTGATAGGCATCTTCCACCATACCAAAAATAGTGGATTCGCTATTGAGCGCATAAGCCAGAGTACAAGCAGCAAACACTAGCGTCACCGCCTGCATCAGTCGTAATAACTGTTTGTCCTGCATCGGCGGTAACAAAGGTTTCAGAATATTTTCTGCAAAAGACACTGACGGAGCCAACAAGGTGGCTGACGCACAGCCCTTAATGGCGGACAACAAAGCACCAAAGAAAACAACCTGCGCAATCAATGGCATATGCTGCAACACCAACTGTGGCAAAATCAGTTGAGAGTCAGAAGCCATCAGATTTTTCACCATCTCCGGTGCAACCAGAGTGGCGGCATAACCAATAAACAGTGGGATAAAAGCGAACAGAAAGTACAAAGAACCGCCCAGAATGGAGCCCCAGACGGCGATTCTTTCTGACTTCGCCGATTGCACCCGTTGAAACACATCCTGCTGCGGCATAGAGCCCAGCATCATGGTACAGGCTGCCGCCATAAAAGCGATAATGGCTTTCAGATCTGCCTCTGGCCAGAACTCCAGTTTGCCAGCGGCTGCCGCGTGATCAACGACCACAGACACACCACCGACCATCTCTGACACTTCGCCACCTATGTACAACAGCCCAAGCACTATCACTATCATCTGTACCAGATCGGTAATAGCCACAGCCCACATACCGCCAAACAGGGTATAAATCAGAATACTGCCGGCGCCAATCCACATTCCCGCCGTCATGCTGATAGCACCGTCGGAGACCACATTAAACACCAGACCTAAAGCCATTAACTGAGCGCCAACCCAGCCTAAATAAGACAAAACTATGGCTAAAGTCGTCAGCACTTCAACAGAGCGGCCGTAACGCCTTTTATAAAAATCACCTATGGTCAGCAATTTCATCCGGTACAAAGGCGCGGCAAAAAACACCCCAACCAGAATAAGGCAAAGGGCGGCGCCAAAGGGATCGGCCACTATGTCACCTAAACTACCATCGATAAAAGTAGCGGGAATACCCAATACCGCCTCGCTGCCAAACCATGTAGCAAAGACTGTGGCTGTTACCATATAAAATGGCAAATGCCGGCCTGCGACAGCAAAATCACGGGTGTTTTTTACTCTCAGTGCAGCCCATAAACCCAGCGCTACAGAAAACACCCAATAACAAATGACTAAGGTTAATAACATAAGGCGGTAACCCTTTTGACCAGGCTATAAAATTGGCGCTACTTTAACCAATCAATCTATTGAAATACAGCAAAAATCTGCTGTTTTGGCTGAAGTTTTTTCACTCTTTTTAATCCCCAAAGTAATTGATGCTGCAGCAAGGCGACAAGGGCGTGAGACCCTGGGAGCATAGCTTACCTATGTGACCAGGGCGAGCGCACGCCGTCAACAAAGCTGCAGCTTCAAGTACGAAGGGGATTTTCGGACCAAACAGCGGCCCAGCTATATTGACTAAAAGCCTCACTAAACCATTGCAGCGCTTTACCCTGACCTTGTTTTTGCCAGGCCAGATACAGCATAGATTTATCCCGGGGAATACTGGTTTTTTTAGCTATTAATAAACCTCTGGCCAGTTCGTCCCGGATCAAATGTTTAGGCAAAAACCCGACGCCCACCCCCTGCACCTGAGCGGCAATTTTCGCCTGCATAGAGCTGACCCTGAGCACCCGCCGGGTAGCAAATAAACCTGTACTGCGTTTTGGAGCATCCAAAGCAGAGTCTGATACGACTATCGCCGTTTCTTGCTCAACATCAGCCAACTCAATCTGGCGGTTAATATTCGCCAGCTCATGCAAAGGCGATAAGGCAAACACAAACTCCACCTCACCTATAGGCACCAGCTCATATTTGCCTTTGGGCATATCGGCCGACACCCCAATTGCAATTTGGGCGCGGCCAGTCTCCAGCGCTTCCCAGCCTCCGCCCAGTACTTCTTCACGAATGCTGACTTCGGTCATCTTACCAAGCTGCATAAATTCATTGATTAAACTCAACACAGGCGGATAAGGCACTATGCTGTCTTTGGCTATCACAAACTGAGTTTCCCAGCCGGTATCGACTTGTTTAATCGCATCCTGTAACCGACTGGCGGCTTGCAATAGCTCACGGCCCTGCTGTAATAACAACTGGCCTGCCGGAGTTAGTTGTGCTTTTTGTTTTGAGCGATCAAAGAGTTGTACATCCAGATCAGACTCCAGCTTCGCTATGGTATAGCTCAAGGCCGAAGGCACTTTGTATAAGTGTTCGGCCGCCGCAGCAAAGCTGCCTTTACGGTCGATAGCGTCCATGGCGCGTAAAGCGTCCAACGTCAGAATAGGATGATTAGCCATACAAACCTTAGTGTAAAAACACAGACAAAATTACATTCAAATATTTTGAACAATCAACTCAGTTTATTCCGCTTTTTTAAAAAGGCAAGTCCATCTAAAGTACACACATCGGAACTGAGAAGCGGTTTAAAGCAGTCTGACAACCCTAATTAATTGACTTACGTGACACAAGGTGAAAGAAATGAACAAAGCAACTTTACAACAAATTTTTAGTACAAACGCAGGTTTTTCCGCTTTAGCTTTACGAGTTCCAGTCGGTATTATTTTTGCTGCTCACGGTGCTCAGAAATTATTTGGCTGGTTTGGTGGCTACGGCTTAGAGGGTACTGGTGGCTGGATGGAGAGCATAGGTCTGGCACCGGGTGTACTGATGGCGTTTTTAGCCGGTGCGGCGGAGTTTTTTGGTGGTCTGGCCTTGGTGTTTGGTGTGTTAACCCGCCCTGCCGCTGTGACTTTAATCATCGCCATGTTAGTGGCCATCTTTAAAGTGCACTTCGCCAACGGCCTGTTTATGAGCAATAACGGTTACGAATTTGGTTTAGCTCTGTTAGCCGCCAGCGTCTCACTGCTGCTGAGCGGCGCAGGTAAAGCCTCTATCGATGCCATTATCGCGAAAAAACTGAACTAATAATCCGGCTCAAATGACTCTCTCTCCAATAGAGAGAGTCTTCCCAAAAGTGGCCTATTCGGCTACTGCTTCAAGTACGAGGGATATCATGATTGAACTAAGACGCTCTGCAGATCGTGGCATAGCCAGTTTCGGTTGGTTAAAAAGTAAACACAGCTTCTCTTTTGGCCGTTATTACGACCCGGCGCATATGGGGTTTTCAGCGCTTCGGGTGATTAATGATGACGAAGTCGATGCAGCGGCAGGCTTTGATACGCATGGCCATCAGGACATGGAAATCATCAGCTATGTGCTGGAAGGGCAAATTGCTCACAGAGATTCAGCAGGGAATGTCAAAACTTTACCTGCCGGTGAATTTCAGCTAATGAGTGCGGGCAAAGGCATTTACCACAGCGAATTTAATGCCAGTGAGAAAGACCAGCTTAAGTTTCTGCAGATCTGGATCCAACCGAATCAATTTGGTGGTGAACCGGGTTATCAGCAAAAAGAGTTTAAAGCTGAACCGGGTTTAACGCTGGTGATCTCACCTGATGGTCGGGACGGCACACTGCAGATCAAACAGGATGCCTATTTATCACAACTGTTGTTAAGCGAACATGATGTGATTGAAATGCCTGTTACAGCCAAACGTAACTTCTACCTGCATTTAATTACCGGTGAATTGGAGTTAAACGGCACAGTGATGCAAGCAGGTGATGGTGCAAAGATCAGTAAACAAACTGAACTGAAAGCCATAGCCACCCAAGGTCCGGTCAAAGCCTTGTGGTTTGATTTACCATAACCAAAAACCGCAAGGGAGCTACTGGCTCCCTTGCGGTTTTTGATGATAGATGCCTGTATCAGCACAGGCTTACTCCCGTCTATTTAACTTATTTAAGGTGGCAGATAGGCTATGGAGCAACGACTGATTTTTCCCTACCACCGAATTAATTTCACTGGCTGAAGCACTGGCTTTGGACGCCAGACTGCGCACCTCATCGGCGACGACAGAAAAACCCCGTCCCGCTTCACCTGCCCGTGCGGCTTCAATAGCGGCATTGAGTGCCAGCAGGTTGGTTTGATCGGCGATAGAATTAATCGAAGACACCATATTGTTGATACTCTGACCTGAACTCACCAGCTCAGACATTACGGAATCACTGGTTTGCACCACCAATAGACGCTCTGAAATATCGGCACCAAACATAATAATTTTTTGCAATTCACCATAGGTATCCCGAACCGCACAGAAGGTAGCGGCAATTCCAAGCTGTTTGCCATTGACCTGAATATGAATATCCGTCACCACGCTCTGCCCTGCCAGTACTTTGGCCGCCTGATCCTGATTCAGAAAACTGCGCCAGTCCGCCACTGCACGGCTGAATTGCTCGTTATCCAGTTTAAATTGCCGCTGTGGATAATCATTGATATCCATCAGTTGGCCAAGGTTGTTCCACTCCAGCATCAGATTCGATTGGCTAATCGCCTGAAAGCGGATTTGATATTCCAAAGCTGAAGATTTTACCTTGCTGATATCAGCCAGAATGGCAATGTAATGGCTGTGTTGCCCCTGTTCATCATAAACAGGGTTACTGGTCACTGAAATCCACAACGACGAACCATCTTTGCGATGAATTTCAATTTCATCATAAAACGCCCGTGGTGCGCTTAGTTCGGCCTCAATCCGCTCTTTAGTCACAGGATCTGTTTTAGGCCCGACCAAAAACTCTCTGGCAATATGGCCCAACACTTCATGCTGGCCATATCCTGTCATCTGACTAAAACCTTTATTGACGTATTGGATCCGTCTGTCGGCCGAGGAGATCAACACCGCGTTGTCTGTCTCGTTGGCCACCATAGAAAGTAACCTGAACTCTTTTTTTTGCGCCACTTCATGGCTGATATCGCTGGCAAATTTGACGATTTTCAGTACTTTACCATCAGGTCCTTTGATCGGGTTGTAGGTGGCATGGATCCACACCTCCTGACCAGTTTTAGTCAATCTTTTGTATTCTGCGGTCTGATACTGCCCCTCTTTTAAACGTCGCCAGAAATCGCTGTAACTGCCGGATGCAGCCTCTTTCGGATCGACAAAAATACGATGATGCTGGCCTGTGACTTCTTTCAGGCTATAGCCCATTAAATGAAGGAAATTCGCATTAGCGAACAGAATTTTGCCATCCAGATCAAATTCAATCACCGCCTGGGCTCTGTGAATGGCTTGTAACTGTGACTCAAAATTGGCCTGTTTTGCCACTTGCTCTGTTACATCAGATGCAAACTTAATCACCTTATGCACTTTGCCATTTTTGATGATGGGTGTGTAAGAGGCCCGGATCCAAACCTCTCTGCCACTTTTTGCAATACGTTTAAATTCTGCAGTTTGCGATTTACCTGCCCGTAAATCTGCCCAAAACTGCTGATAAGCCGAAGAATTGGCGGTACCCGGCTCCACAAAAATACTATGATGCTTGCCCTGCACCTCATGCAACTGATACCCCATCAGGTCTAAAAAGTTACTGTTGGCCTCTTCAATACGACCATCCAGTGAAAACTGAATGACAGCCTGAGTCGCATTAATGGCCTTGACTATATTGTCCGAATTGGAATTAAAACCAAACATAACCACACTCCGTTGCCGTGGATCTACTGTGGATCAGTATTGTGTTAACTATAGGCAGGTGATTGATTTAGTACAGAAAAATTACAAAATTTTATCTGGCAGACTAAGGTTTGCTGTTTTAGTCTGCCGACACTGAAAAAGCCTTGTTATGTGTTGTCGTTAAACAACCATAACACAGCGGTTTTGAATTCATTTCGCCATGCCGCTTCGTTATGTTCCGCTTGCGCAACCAGATGATACCGGGTGCGCTCCGGCGCATGGCCTGTGCTCAGCACAGCCTGATAAAGTCTGGCCATATCCGGCACCATCGGACCTCCCTCCTTTGCTCCCATATAAAAATACAGTCGGGCATCCGCAGCAACAGGCTGTTGCTCAAACCAGTGGATCTGTTCGCCGAGCGCCCAATAAGAAGGTGAGAAAATCCCTGCTTTTCCAAATACCTGCGGAAATTGCAGTATCGCATAATGACTGATCAGCCCCCCCATGGAGCTGCCCATAATAGCTGTATGCTGCACATCGGGCAGAGTGCGATAATGCCGGTCGATATAAGGTTTTACTGTATTGGCAATAAATTCCAGATACGCTTTGCCTTCGGCTTTACCAAATTCAGCGTGATCCACGGGGTTGAGCTCTGTCATGCGCTTTTCAGCGCCATTATCAATGCCGACCAGAATCAACTCAAGCTGCCCGGTCGCTGCCAGTTCGTCCAGAATTTCATCTGCCCCCCATTCACCGGCATAAGCTGTGGCCTCATCAAACAGGTTTTGGCCGTCATGCATGTAAAGCACAGGGTAACGTTTTGCTGAATTCTCATAGCCAGGCGGCAGGTACAACCGCACTTGCCTGCTGCGGTTCAGGCCGGGCATCAGAAAGCTTTCACTCAAGACCGTCACTTGCGCTGAGGCGGTAGAGGCTTTACTTTGCCCTGCAGGTTCAGTGCAACCGAGCAACAGCAGGACCAGACTAAAACAAAATAGAAGTTGACGCATCAACGGGCTCCTTAAGCCGATAGCGGATCTGACTACCTAGCCTAAATCTTCTGTGGAGCAACACCAAATAAAAAGTGTTACAGAATACTGTCCGGCGGCTCCTCTTGAATTAGCGACACCTGGCAGCTACAGTGGCCGCCTTCTCCCCCGGTTTGGTTGTGGTATGCGCGTCTCGTCTTACCGTTATATTTATCTGGCCGCTTTGGCTGCTATGATGATGGGTACTATAGGTGTCATAGCCAGATACAGTCAGGTCGATCCGGCCAGTCTGACGTTTTACCGTTTGGGTTTAGGAGCCGTTATTCTGGCTTTTTATTTGGCGTTGACAGGACAACTCAAATTCATCGCAGCACGCCCGCCAGCACTGGTTCTGTTAAACGGTGTATTGCTGGCCAGTTTTATCTTGTGTTTTTTATCCGCCATTCAGAGCATTTCACTGACGCTGGCTATTTTACTGGTGTATCTGGCACCGGCCCTATCGGCCATCCTCGCCCATTTTTTGTTTGCAGAGCGCCTGACTGGGCGAACTTTATTATTGATCCTACTGGCGTTTTTTGGTTTTGCGATGTTACAGCAATTTCAGATCGACAGCCGCCTGGAGCAACAGCAAGGCCTTTGGTATGCACTGGCCTCTTTGCTCACCTACACCGCCTTTATTTTGCTGAACAAAAAACTACCAGACACAGTGCCTCTGTATCATAAAAGTTTTTATCAGTTGTTGGTGGGCGCTTTGTGTGTTTTACCTCTGATGGCCAGCCACCCCTGGCCTGATGCAGACCAATGGGTCTGGCTGGTCCTTGCTGGTTTATTCCCGGGATTTCTCGCCTTGGTCTGTGCTTTACAAGCGATTCAACATTTACCAACCCGGCTCTTTGGAACTCTTGCTTATCTCGAACCTGTTGTTGTTATTGTTGCTGCGTGGTTACTTTTTTCAGAACCTATGTCATGGCTGCAATGGCTGGGCGCTTTGTTGATCCTGACTTCGGGGGTAGCTCAGGCTTGGCTGACTCAGGATACTGAAATCAGCTAAACGAAAGTCGGGGGCAGCAGGTTATTCGGTTACGTCTAAAGATAATCTGTTGCGCAACACCACTTCCTCTCCGGGACTGAACAAGTTGGTGTTATGTAAATACAACTCCAGCCTCATTCCCGGGGTGATACGTACAGGACGCTTCAGCAGATAACCTTTAGTACAAGGTAAACTCAGCAGTAACTCTTGCTGTAACCAGAGCTCTAACTGGCAGTTTACCCCCTGCGGTAACACCCCCGTCATACCATAAGCAATCAGATCGGCCTGTTTTGCTGGCCATTGAGGCGTATGTGGCAAACGACTTTGTTGCCCGGCGATCAATAATTTTTCACTGGTCCAGAGTAAATCCAAAGGCGCAGCCTGCGTGAAAAGCGACACAGTGCAGAGCAAGCCACAGATCAATCTCATGGCTTAGCCACCTTGCTGGATCAAACTAAACTGCAGTTCAGCCTGCTTTAAATCAGCTTGCAACTGACCTTGCATTTGGTTTAACTGACGCAGCTCTTGCTGCAAATTGCGGTTTTCATCCAGCACTTGTTGTTTCTGCTGCTTGTCTTTGAGCACACTCAGTTGTTTAGAATTATCGTCAATGCGTTGTTCAAGTCGCTCTATGGTGTCGGCGTTTTGCTGCAAGGTTTTCTGTAAATTGAATAAGGCAGATTCAGCCTGATACCAGGCCCGGCCCCGGTCATAACCTAAACGAAATTGCGGCTCCAGTGCACCGGTACAGACTTTATTATAGCTGCCCCCACTTTGGCCTAACTCGCGCCCCTCGTCATAAGTACAATACAACAATACCCCTTCAGCATGACCCCGCTGATAGGCCTGAAAATCTGAGCTTACCCCATGCTCGGCGCAGTCTTTTTGATAACTGCGAAACTTACTGCTGGCAATTCCCTGCTGACCATCCGTTTTGCCGATAGCAAACCAGTCTCCCACCTGACATTCCTCTGGACTAATGCTGCTACATCCGCTAAGTGCCAGTACAGCGATCAGCACAACCCCTTGTTTCATCAGACCTGTTCCTTTGTATTTTTTCATTATAAGACACCTACTTATAGCGGATAAGCGCAGCAAATACATCTTTTTTACCTTAGACTACAGCTAGTTTTTACTGAAAATCCCAGGTGCAATGAATTATTTAGCCCATCTGCTATTGGCTCAACCCAATACCCACTCCCGTATCGGCAATTTATTGGGCGATTTCTATCGGGGCACCAGGCTGGAGCTGCTGCCCCCTGCGGTAGCAGCGGGTTTGTATAATCACAGAGCTGTGGACTGGTTTACCGATCATCATCCGCACGTCAGAGCAGCCCGTTTGCTGTTTAGTTCAGCAATGCGACGCTTTGCACCTATAGCTTTGGATATGTTATTTGACTTTTGCCTGATCAAACACTGGCGGCTGTTTTATGATTCAGATTTTACAGACTACAAACACCAGTTGTACTGCAAGCTGCACCATGATCTGCCACAGATGCCGGAGGCAATGGCCAGAACCTGTAAAGCTGTGACTGAGCAAGATTGGTTTGGCAGCTACGCGCAGCTTGCAGGGATCCAGTATTCGCTACGTCGCATGGCTTTAGCTGGTCGCTTTACCGCACCTTTTGCTGCAGTGGCTGATGAATTGCCAGCATTGCAACGACCGGCAGAACAGGTATTTTTAAGTTTTTTCCCACAGCTACAGCAATTTATTCAGCAGGCAGCGATAGAACAGCAGCCAGTTTTGGCACTGGAGCGTTACAACAAAGCTACAGGCAAAGACCAAAGTAATACAGCGTGTTGAGGCTGAATATCAATAGCAGTAATCGAGGCTTTTTTAATGTAAAAATGTCCGGCCTCGCTGCGAAGCAGCAAAGCCAGCAGAGCGGAGATATCAGGTTCATGCCCAACACAGCAGAGGGTGCCTACCCCTCGCTGCATCAGATCCGTTAATGCCTTCAGTTGGACCTCCGGCAAAGTGTCGATAATAAGCCAGGCCTGTTTTTGCGGTGCTGGCCAGTGGGCATGCTGATGCAACAACATGGCCGTTTGCTCAGCCCTGACCAGAGGACTGGTCAACACCAGCTCAGGTGCTTGTAATTGTTGTTGACAAAACTCGGCCAGCTTCAGACTTTGTTTAATGCCTTTGTCCACCAGATGACGACTGGGATCCGGCAATCCTAACCTTCGGTCCTGTGCTGTGGCATGGCGCACCAGATAAAGCAACATCAGCAGTTACTTCGCTTGAGGTGCAAAGTCAGCACGTTCAAAATACAAAGGCTCAACTGCCTTGCCTTTTGCCTGATATGAAATTTCATCCACATCGCCCTCGCCTTTGATCGGATTGACCAGCAGTTCGCCGCCAGGCAAAGCAATACGATAAGGCTGATGCCGCGCGGACACTGAACCTACAGCTTGATCCAGTAGTTTTCGCTGCACTGACACCTTCACGTCTCCCAGTGCCTGACCACCACGCTCAAAATGACCAAGATAGAGTTTGGCATTAAAACTTGTCAGCTTACCTTGCTGCAAATCTTGCAGCGCAAAAGCTTCCGGCTCCAGTGTCACTAAATTTTTTTGCTGCAATGCCAACCGGATCTCGGCGGGCAGTTCAGCGCTGATCTGAAGCACAATCTGATGGGCATGTTTGCCAAAAGGCAAAGGCAGATGAGAGGCAATCAACTGATGATCTACCTGCAACACCACCATGCCGTGAACGCCATGACTGGCATGCACACAAGCCGACAAGGGGGCACTGAGACCCAACAACAGAAACCAGAGTATTTTCATTTTTAAAATTTTGCACGTGATGAAAAGCTGAGTCTGCAACTATCTGTCGGAGGGGTCAAGTTCAACACCAGATTGCCATACCCAGACGCCAGAAAATATTGCTATAATCCGGCCACTTGCCGCACTGGGCCTACCGGGTCGGCCTATTAACCTGATGTGGAGAGCGGACCATGCAATTTCCTGATGACGGCAATGGCGATATGCTGCGTGCCTTAATGGACGCCGGAATAGATTTAACTGAGCCTCTGGCCATAGATTTTTATCTGGTATTTAAAAACAAAGATCAGGCTGAAAAAGCCATGGCTGCTTTAGTTGCATCTGAACAACAGGGTGAGGTAGAGCTGCACTTTAATGATCTGGAACAGTGGGAGCTGATCGTCAATCAGACCATGGTGCCAGAGCATGCAGCCATTACAGCACGTGAAGCTGAACTGGATAAGTTTGCCAAAAAATTTGGTGGCCATAACGATGGCTGGGGCGTGATGCAACATCAGGACGGCGATGACGATTTTGATGATGAACACGGCGAAGATTGTGACCATGACTGTGGTCACCCGCATTAATTTTTACTGATACAGATACGAGAGAGAAGCAATGGGTGCTCAATGGAAAGCCAAACATAAAGCCGACGCATCGGCTGCCAAAGGCCGTATTTTTACTAAATTAGCGAAAGAAATCATGGTGGCAGCCCGTAATGGCGCCGACCCGGATATGAACTCCAAATTACGTGTTGCGGTAGAAGCAGCGAAAAAAGCCTCGATGCCGAAGGACACACTGGAGCGTGCTATCAAAAAAGGTGCAGGTTTACTGGATGGCCCGGCCAACTATGAAACTGTGGTGTATGAAGGTTTTGCCCCGCATCAGGTACCGGTGATTGTTGAATGTTTAACAGACAACAAAAACCGTTCAGCTCAGAGTATCCGTGTACTGTTCCGCAAAGGTCAGTTAGGCAGTTCAGGTTCTGTGTCCTGGGACTTTAAATATTTAGGTGAAATTGTAGCCCATGCGGTCACGCCGGACGCTGATCTGGAAGTAGCCGCTATTGAAGCTGGTGCTCAGGACTTTGAAGAAGGCGAAGAAGGTGATTGCATCTTCCTGACGGAACCTACCGACCTGGACGCTGTCAGCAAAGCCTTACCGGCTTTTGGTTTTAATGTCACCTCAGCCAGACTGGTTTATCGTCCAAACAACCCTGTGACGCTGGATGACGCCGCCCGCGCTGAAGTGGAAGCCTTTTTGGAAGCCATAGACGCCGATGATGACGTACAACATGTATACGTCGGTTTAGCAGGTTAATACTGCATACTGAATATAAAGGCGGCTGTGGCCGCCTTTGTTGTATCTGAGCGTTTGATAAACAGAGGTGCTGATGTTAGTCATAAAAGTAGCTTCCGCCAATCCGGCAAAAATCAAAGCTGTGGCTTCAGCTTTTGCCGAGGTTTTTCCTGATCAGGCACTGGATGTACAAGGGATCGCTGTACCCAGTGGTGTAGCAGATCAGCCGATGAGCAGTGATGAAACCTTATTGGGTGCGATAAACCGCGTGGCAGAACTGGCAAAGCTTGAAGCCGATTATCGGGTTGCTATTGAAGCCGGATTAGATGGTGATTTTACTTTTGCCTGGATGGTGATAGAACATCAGGGCAAGATTGGCAAAGCCCGCTCTGCCAGTTTAATGTTGCCACCTGCCGCCTTAGTGCAACTGCAACAAGGCAAAGAACTGGGGGATGTGATGGACACTATGTTCGAGCAAAACAATATCAAACAAAAAGGCGGCGCTATCGGCTTGCTGACTCAAAACAAACTCAGCCGCAGCTCTGTGTACCACCAGGCCTTGATTCTGGCGATGATCCCCTTTTTAAATCCGGATTTGTTTTAAATCAGGTTGTCATCTATCCGATTCAGCCTTAGTGTAGAGTGCAAACTCACACCAAGGAGAATCTCATGTCCGGACTAAAAGTACTGGCTCTGTGCGGCAGCTTAAGAGCGAAATCCACCAACAAAGCTTTATTGGAGTATGCAATAGCTCATGCACCAGAAGGCATGCAGATTGAACTGGCAGATCTGACTGATGTACCTTTTTACAACTCGGATCTGCTCACTAAACCCGCCGCTTTAGAGCGTCTGCTGGCTCAATTTGCCAAAGCTGATGCTTTTTTATTGGCCTGCCCTGAATACAATTACTCTATAGCTCCGGCGCTGAAAAATGCACTGGATTGGGCGTCGCGTGAAGCCAGCAACGCTTTAATGGCAGGTAAAGTGGCCGCTATTCTTGGTTCTGGCGGTGGTATGGGTACCTCAAGAGCGCAGTATCATTTACGTCAGGTGTGTGTGTTTCTGGATTTGCATCTGGTGAACAAGCCAGAAGTTTTTTGTAATGCCTTTGCCAACACCTTCGATGCGGACAACACACTGATAGATGAACGGATCCAGGGCTTGATAGTGCAGCAATTGCACGCTTTACAACAACTGGCGGCGCGTTTTAAACGCTGACGGCCTGGTGCGGTTCAGAACCGAAAAAAAGCAGAGAAAACAATAAGGTTGTTTTCATCTGCTTTCTTTGTCAGAGTAAAGCCATTCGTCAGTATCGCGACGCCAGAGGTACATTTTGTTACAACGCCTGAAGCATGATTTCCATTTGTTAATGATTACTCTGGTGGGTTTGATTGCCAGTTGTACTTTATTGCCATATGCGTTGTACCGTATTGCAACAGCAAGCTATCTGGTGGGTATTGTAGATTTGCTGATGATAGCGGTCAGCACGGCTTCGGTCTGGATGGCATGGCGCACTGGCGACACAGAGAAGCCTGGTTTTTTAATGGCCAGCGTATTTTGTTTTGGTGCTGTGCTGGTATGCATGAAACTGGGGCAGGATGTACTGTTCTGGATTTATCCTCTGATGGTCTTTATCTTTTTTTTGGTGGCGCCCATCAAGGCCTTATTGCTGTTGTTACTGATGGTTTGCGCTATTGTCTCACTGCACTTCTCCGAGCACTCCACAATCTTCAGTACCAATTTTCAGTTACTGGCCTTTATCACCACCACTTTAGTCACCAGTATTTTTGCTTACATCTTTGCTTATCGCACCCATCTGCAACGGCAGGAACTGAGGCGTTTGGCAACGACAGATCCGTTAACCGGAGCTGCAACCCGGCATTCGCTGACCGACGAGTTAAGCAGTGCTATTGAGCAATATCAGCATAAAGCGGTAGTCAGTGGTTTAATGCTGCTGGATTTGGATCATTTCAAACGGATCAATGACAATTTTGGTCATCACGCTGGCGATCAAATTCTGAGTCAACTGGTGCCATTGTTAAAGCAAATGATCCGTCAGCAGGACTCGGTATTTCGTTATGGCGGCGAGGAGTTTGTATTGCTGATCAAAGACATTCAACTGGCCGATTTACATCGTTTAGCAGAGAAAATCCGGCATGCCGTTTGGCATCAGTTGGCCTTGCCGGATGGCTCAGCACTGACCACCTCTATCGGTATCGCCACAGTGCAGCATGCCCATGATTGGGAAAGCTGGTTGCAAAGCGCTGATGTGGCTTTGTATCAGGCCAAACACAATGGCCGGAATCAGGTGGTGATTGCAGCAACTGCTGCGCAGTAAACGTCCGCAGCAGCTTAGACTTAAGTCGAAGCGCCATTTTATCCACAATACTTTAAGCTGGTATTCTTTCTGTTGTGCAGGTGTGATCCATGTTGCCTTTTATCATCAGCCGATTTTTTGCTATTCAGCTCCTGGTTTTGCTGGCCTTAGCTTTGGCGAACTACTTTTCGGCCATTAAATTAGGCTTTGTTCAGGACGTACTACTGCTTCCGGCACTGACAGTGTTTCTGGTGTACCAGTACAGTAAAAAGCAAAATGCAGCCTTTACTGCGGAGCAAAATCAACAGGTGATTTATGCACTGATCCTCAGCGATGCACTGATCCAGGCTGCGTTAACCTTCAGCAGCCCCACTGGCATTATCGCAATTGAACACTTCACTGAAGCGGCCTTAACTTACGCTGCCGTGATGGTGTTTCACAGTCTGATGATTTACTTTGCCGTGGGCTACAGCAAAAGCTTATTTGAAAAACGTCAGATCAGCTAAGCGCTAAAAATCACCGCGGCCACAGTGTTGCCGCTCGCACGGGACACCGTCTTTATTGCCGTCAAGCATCACATCTGGGCAGTTGTTCAAATAAAACTTTGCCTCTTCGCAAGAGCGCATTTCAGAGCAATAGCGCTTGCCTTCGCATTGAAATTCAACATCAGAGCGGGGCAGCACCGGCGGCCACACCGGATTGTCGGCTAAAACAGTGGGATTGGGCAGTTCAGAGCTCTGCTGCAAGGCTACCGCAGGCAAAGAGGCCTCGGCTCTGAACAAATACAACGACTGGTAACCTAGCCAGGCCAGAATAGACAAAGTCACTAAAACCGACAATAAACGCTGCATAGGCAAAGACAAAAGAGTCGGCTTTTTTAATTCCGGAGCCGGCGCAAAATGCTGCCCTGCTTTGTAGGCAGCTACCGCCCGCAGCTTACCGTCGGAGTCGACTTCAATCTGAAAAAAAATACTATCGCCATCGTTCAGCACTGCAGGTTTTTTTCGAAAACCGCTGCTGCTGATACTGATATCAGGCCCGGCTTTATCACGCTGAATAAAACCGCGGCCTTGGGTGGAACTCCAATCTTTTAGCTTTCCCTGATGTAACATACCAACATCCTGTTGTATCTATTTTAAAAACATCTTATTTAACCTAAATCCTGGTTATTTTACAAGCATAAAAAAACCACTTCACGATGAAGTGGTTTTTTCCGCGCTCTGTGCTGTTAGTTACGGATCAGATAATCGAAGGCCCCCAAGGCTGCTGTGGCGCCACTGCCCATTGCAATAATGATTTGCTTGTACGGAGTATTGGTGGCATCACCGGCTGCAAACACACCTTTTAATGAGGTTTGGCCATGGCTGTCGACCATAATCTCGCCCCGTGGGGTTAGTTCCACCGCGCCCCTTAACCACTCGGTATTCGGCACTAAACCAATCTGGACAAAGATACCAGCCAGTTCTACAGTTTTGCTTTCACCATTGGTACGGTCTGTGTACTTCAGCCCAACCACACGCTGACCATCACCCAGCACTTCAGTGGTTTGTGCTTGCGTGATAATAGTGATGTTGCCCATAGACTCAGCTTTTTTAATCAGTACCGCATCTGCACGCAGCTTGCTGTCAAACTCCAGTACTGTCACGTGCTGCACTATACCTGCCAGATCTATCGCTGCCTCAATACCTGAGTTACCGCCACCAATCACTGCCACTCTCTTACCTTTAAATAAAGGGCCGTCACAGTGTGGGCAATAGGCTACCCCTTTACCGCGGTATTCTTTTTCACCCGGTACGTTCATCTCTCTCCAGCGTGCGCCAGTAGATAACACCACGCTTTTACTTTTCAGCACAGCACCGTTTTCAAGCGTGACTTCGAACAACTCATTTTTATTCAACTTCACTGCTTTTTGGCTATTCATAATATCGACTTCGTAATGACGAACGTGCGACTCTAAGTTAGCAACCAGTTTTGGACCTTCGGTTTCTTTGACAGAAATAAAGTTCTCAATGCCAACAGTATCCGCCACCTGACCACCAAAACGTTCAGCAATAACGCCGGTATTCAGACCTTTACGGGCAGCATAAATGGCAGCAGCAGAACCCGCCGGGCCACCACCGACGATCAGCATGTCAAAGGTGTCTTTGTTTTTCAGCGCTTCGGCCTGACGTGCCGCCGCACCTGTGTCGATTTTATTCAGAATATTAGTCAGCGTAATAGCGCCCTGAGAGAACTGCTGACCGTTTAAATACACAGTCGGCACTGCCATGATGTTACGTTTGCTGACTTCGTCCTGGAACACAGCACCATCGATCATCGTGGTTTTGATCGCTGGATTCACCGCAGCCATTAAATTCAGTGCCTGAACAACTTCAGGACATGTCTGACAGCTTAAGGACACAAAAATTTCAAAGTTAAATTCCCCCTGCAATGCGGCAATTTGCTCCAGCACAGCAGCTTCTTCTTTGATGGTATGGCCGCCTGAATGCAGCAACGCCAAAACAAGCGAGGTAAACTCGTGGCCCATAGGCACACCAGCAAACCGAATTTGCGTATTTTTTGCAGTGGAGCGTACCAGCATAGATGGCTTCATCACCGCAGGGTCTGTCTCGTGTTTTAACTGGATCAGCGAACTTAAACTGGCAATATCTTCAGCCAGACTTTTTAACTCGGCCGCTTTATCACTGCCGTCTAACGCCACTATCAGCTCCACCGGGCTTTTCAGGTTTTGCAAATAGGTTTTTAATTGGTTCTTTAAATTGGTATCTAACATATTTGGCCCCTTTCTTATAGCCACAGTCACGGCCACCCTGAGGTGGATTGCCACTGCCCTTTTGGACAAAGCTTCGCCGTACCAGAACAGTCTGGTGAGCAAAACTTAACAATTCGTTTGAAAACAGAGGGCTGAGGATCAGCCCTCGCTGTCTTGTAACAGACTTAGATCTTACCAACCAGGTCTAAAGATGGAGCTAAAGTCGCTTCACCCGGAGTCCATTTAGCTGGACATACTTCACCGTCGTGGTTCGCAACGTATTGTGCAGCCTGAACTTTACGGAACAGTTCTGCAGCGCTGCGGCCGATACCTAAGTCGTGAATTTCAGCAACTTTGATTTCGCCTTGTGGGTTGATCACGAAAGTACCACGTAAGGCTAAACCTTCTTCCTCGATCATCACACCGAAGTTGCGAGTGATAGTGCCTGTTGGGTCACCGATCATCGGGTAGTTAATTTTCTTGATAGTTTCAGAAGCATCGTGCCACGCTTTGTGAGTGAAGTGTGTGTCAGTAGACACTGAGTACACTTCAACACCGATTTCCTGGAACTTAGGATAGAAATCAGCCAGATCGCCTAATTCAGTTGGGCAGACGAACGTGAAGTCAGCTGGGTAGAATACAACGACTGACCATTTGCCTAACAGGTCTTGTTCAGTGACTGGAACAAATTTACCGTGATGGAAGGCAGTCGCTTTAAATGGCTTGATAGTGCTGTTGATAATTGAAGACATTGTCTTACTCCATGTTGGTTGATTACTAAAATTGAACTCGCTTCGATGGCACAAAGAATACCTGTTCCACACGATTTGAGATAACGAATTAAATCTATAAAGTTAATCTGTTTTTGTGATTGAAAAGCTGGACTATTTATCTATTTATCCGCTTTAATTCAGAACCTCAGTATGACAACACAAAAAAGAACAGGTTCTGAACTCCCGTTGTTCCTTACTGGTCAGGCTCACACCACGCTAAAGAATGACTATGCTTGATAGACTCAATACAAGGTGGGGGCATAAATTGAAACTTCAAGCAGCTAAAGCCCTGACAGCCTGTGTTTTTTTCCTACTGATCACAACAGCCTCAGCAGCAGAACCGCCCGTGTATCGTTACCAGCAAGCCAACGGGATCACCGCCTTTTCTGACAGAGCACCAAAAGACCGGCCTTATCAGCGGCTTCGTTTTGATTGTTTTGCCTGCAGTTCATACAGTACTGAGAACTGGCATACGACCCCTTTGTTTTTGCAACAGTATCAACAGGAAATCAGCAGAGCAGCCACAGAATATCAGTTGGACCCGGCGTTACTAAGAGCAGTGATCCATGCTGAGTCGGCCTTTAACCCCAAAGCGTTATCCAAAAGTGGCGCCGCAGGTTTAATGCAACTGATGCCGGATACAGCCACTGAAGTGGGAGTCACCAATGTCTGGCACCAACAGCAAAATATTCAGGGCGGTGCATCCTATTTATCCTCTTTACTGCAACGTTATAAAGGCGATATCAAACTGGCAATGGCCGCTTATAACGCCGGGCCTGGCGCTGTGGACAAACATCAGGGCATTCCACCCTATACTGAAACTCAGGTCTACGTAGAGCGGGTGTTGTTGCTCTGGTCGCGTTATCAAAAAGCCAGCTAACCCGGCTGAACCGTCTAAACACAAAGAGTAACAATTTATAAGGCATTGTTTTTGAACAACTTTAAGGCCATCCATTCTTTTGCAATTCCCAGAGCCAACAGGCAGACTAACTGCAGTATCAAGGGAGATTTTTAAGGATTTATCATGAAAAAATTAATCGCGGTCTGTCTGCCCACATTATTGCTCAGTGCCTGTGTGATCCACCTAGGTCATAGTGCTGCCGCAGAAGATCTGAACCATGAAGAGCGCCAGTTACAGTTAAATGCTGCTGGTTTAACTGAATTAAAAGCTGAAACCGAAGCAGGCGATTTAAAGATTATTGGTGTCAAAGGGCTAAACCAGATTGAAGTCAGTGCGGATCTATATTCCAGCGAAGACAGACCCTTTACTTTATCTCTGGAAAAGCAAGGCTCTGCCGCTGTGCTGAAAGCGATTGGAGGGCCGTGCACAGGTATTTGCACCGGCTCATCAGCTTATGCCGACCTGATTGTCAAAGTACCGGCAGAACTGGCTTTAACTCTGCAAGATGGCTCAGGTGACATCCAGATTGAAGGCCTCAGCGCCGATCTGGTGATTGAAGATGGCTCTGGTAATCTAACTCTGCAAGGGGGCAATAACCTGGTGCTGGAAGATGGTTCAGGCAATGCCAGTCTGACACAGCTAACGGGTAACCTGAGCGTCGAAGATGGCTCGGGGGATTTGTTTATTCAGCAGGTTGCAGGCACTGTTCTGGTGGAAGATGGCTCTGGTGGTGTTGATATTCGGCAGGTCAAGGGCATGGTGAGCGTCAGTGACGGCTCAGGTGATATCCGCGTGCAACAAGCCGGTGGTTTTAGCTTGCTGGACGATGGCTCAGGTGAACTGAACATGGAGCAGATCAACGGTCCTGTCAGCTTAGATAAAGACTAAAGGCCATAAGGCCAGCGCTGGATCAGCTCTGGCCTTTGTCCGCGTTTGCGCGCAATTGCCGCAATTGTTGATCATGTAAAGTTTTGAGCGTAAACCAGCCGATTAAAGCGCCAGTTAAAGCCCAGGCCATATCCGACTGGGTATCCCAGACATAACCCTGAGTGCCTAAAAAGGCGGCTGCATCTTCACCGGACAACAGAGCAACCCACCATTCAATCAATTCGTAAAAAGCGCTGAAGGCTAAACAGAAACAAATACTAAAGAAACACTGCCAGCTTTGACCAAAAATTAAACCTTTGCGTAAAATCAGTTCACGGCAAATGATCACCGGGATAAAACCCTGCGCAAAATGCCCTACTTTGTCGTAATTATTACGGTCGCCTCCGGTCCAGTCACGGATCCAATCAAACAGCGGCACTTCGGCATAAGTGTAATGGCCGCCCACCATCAAAATAATGCAGTGCAGTAAAATAAGGCCATACAACAAAGGGGTTAACGGAAAACGACTTTTTGTCACAGCCAATACCAGCAAACCAATCAAGGCAGGTAACACCTCAAGAAACCAGGTAAATGGATCCTTTGGTTCAATACCAGACCAGATCAATACACTAAAAAATACCGCCAACCACACCCCTTGTTTCATCCTGAGCTCACCTTTCCCACATAGTTAAGGCTATCAAACCAATAAAGCGGGAAAAACACAAGACCAGACTGCTGTAGCAAAGAGCAACACGAGCATCACCTTCTGTCCCCTTCAATCGCCGCTTATCACTTTTTCGCAAACAACGGCCACCAGCTACAGCAAAATGGCGCCCAGACTGAAACGGAGACGAAGACGATGGACAAGAACAAACAAGGCTTTAGCGGATTTTTACTCAGTTTTATTTGCCTGAGTTTGATTCTGGCGACAGGCCCCTATTTAACGCTCAAAACGGCTCCTGCTCTGGGCACTTTTCTCCGGTTAATGCCCTGAGCAGATGTCCGCCTTAAGCTCAGGCGCTTTTGCCAATTTACTGCTGCTGACGATACCATTCGCCCAAAATCAAACTGGCTGCCACGCTGACGTTTAACGACTCCACTTTGCCCGTGCCTGGAATTTGTAAGGCGATATCGGCAGATTTAGCCACAGACTGAGACACACCAAACATCTCTTCCCCAAAGACAATCACCACTTTGGCTGGTAACTGGCTGCCGTACAGCGAAACGCCGCCATGGCTTGAGGTAGTCACCAGGGTATAACCTGCCTGTTTACACAGCTGCAATGCCAATGGCAGATTGTCACAACTTAAGCCTTCGACAAACTCAACACCACCCTCGGCAGTGCGGGCTGCAGCGCCATGCGCCAGCAACTCCGGATCTTTCATCACTATGCCACTGATGCCAAAATGAGCACAGCTACGGGCTATAGCACCTAAATTATGTGGATTACCCACACCATCCAACGCCAGTAAACAATCCTGCTTTTTACGGCTGTTGTGGGTTAAATAGCTGGCCAGAGACAGCACAGCTTTGCGTTTGGCCAACAACACCACACCACCGTGATGCTGACTGCCTGCTACTTTTTCCAGTTCAGCTTCAGACACCACATGGTAAGCTTTTTTATGGGCTGCCAGATATTTCATCAGATCGGCAAACTTAGGCGCCATTTGCTCGCTTAAATACAAACGGACCAAAGCTTCAGGACGCTGCAAAAACGCCACGCGGCAGGCATTTTCACCATAAATTTTGGCTTCTTCCTGTCGGTTTTGTTTCAGCACTTTGGCCGACACCGTTTTAGGCGCCGCAGTTCTTATTTCAGCCGTTTTGGCCGATGCTGGTTTTGTTTTAGTCCAGGGTTTTTGCAGCTCAGTTTGCGTTTTTTTATGCAATGGTGCCGGAGTTTTACGATTCAAGGGAGGTCCTGTAGGTGCAGTATCGCGAATAGAAAAGATTTTACCACCGCCCGGTGCAGAAGCCCAAACAACTTCTGGTTCACAGAATACTTGCCTTTCTGCTCTGGCGCAGTATGCTTGCGCTTTTCATCCGCTATCAACGCGAACAGAGTTTCTACAGAGTGGGTTTATGCTGAGTTATCGTCACAGTTACCATGCAGGCAATCACGCTGATGTGATTAAACATCTGGTGCAGGTGTGTATCCTGAATTACTTAAAACGCAAAGAGAAACCTTTTTGCTATCACGATACTCATGCTGGCGCCGGTTTATACAGTCTGCAGAGTGAACAAGCGCAAAAAACAGCGGAATATCAGACAGGCATAGGCAAAGTCTGGAACTACACAGGCGACAATGCCGAGATTAAAGCTTATGTCGACGCAGTTCGACGGCTGAACCAGGGTGAGGATTTAGCTTTTTATCCGGGCTCGCCTAAAATTGCCGATTTACTTTGCCGGGCAACAGACAGCATTCAGGCAACGGAGCTCCACCCTGGCGATTATCCGATCCTGGCCAGTCAGTTTCAGCGTCGTAAACACTGCCGTATTGAAAAAATGGATGCCTGGGCGGGCATACGCGCTATGTTACCGCCTTTAGCCAAACGGGGTCTGGTGCTGATTGACCCGCCTTATGAGTTAAAAACCGAATATCAGGATCTGATCAAAGGTCTGCAGCAGGCGATACAACGTTTTCCGCAAGGCACCTACGCTATTTGGTATCCGGTGATCGAACGCAAGGCCGTCGAGAGTTTTATTGATGCGATTGTCGATACACAAATCCGTAACCAGTTACGGATAGAATATTGCCCACTGCCAGACGCTGAAGGTTTTGGCATGACAGGCAGCGGTATGCTGGTGATCAACCCGCCCTATACCCTGAAACAGGATATGGAGAACTGTTTAAAAGAATTGTCGCCGCTACTGTCCCAAAGCCCGGCAGCCCACTGGCAAGTCACTCAACTTGTAGATGAATAAGGACATACTTTATGCGTAGTCTGGTGTTAGCTCTGGCGTTATTTTGTAGCCCTTTGTTCGCTTTTGGTGAGTTAGGTCATCAGATGGTCTGCTCTATGGCTTATCAGTTGTTAAGCCCGGTCAGCCAGCAAAAAGTGCAGCAACTGATGCAATTGCATGAACAAAAAGAGTTTAGCAAAGCCTGTTCCTGGCCGGATCAGGTACGTTCGTTACCGGAATATCAGCACACCAAAGTCTGGCACTACGTCAATATTCAGCGCACTGATACCACACTGACCATGCAGCACTGTCCTGCCGAAGGTTGTGTCTTGTCTGCGATTGAACAGCAGCGGCTCAAACTGACGCCTTTTGCCCCGTCAAAAGCTCAACTGGAGGCGTTGCTTTTTGTCGGTCATTTTATTGCCGACTTACATCAGCCGTTGCATGCAGGTTATGCTGATGATTTAGGTGGGAATAAAACGGCGGTGTATTTCGAAGGCGAGCCGTCCAATTTACATGGCGTCTGGGACAGCAGACTTCTGGAAGCCGCCTCTTACCAGCAGGAAACAAAACAACAGGCCTTGTATCAGGCGCTCAGGGCCAAACAACAAGAGTGGCAAAATGCCAGTGTATTAGACTGGGCCAATGAGTCCGTGATGCTGGTGAAACTGATTTATCAGGGCTATAAGCCTGGTATGTTGATAGACAAGGCATATCAGCAACAGCATCTGCCAGCACTGGAGCAGCGTCTGCAGCAAGCGGCTGTGCGTCTTGCTCTGGTCCTGGAGCAAAGCTTTAATCCGGCAGCTAACGCTGGTTAAACTCGTCCAGCACAAAGGTTTTAAACTTGCTCAGCTTTAACTGGTTGAGCAGCCTGGCTAAATGTTCCTGATGAGCCACATAGCCGGGTTCAGCCAGATACGCCTGATAATACATTTGAGCCGCAGGGCGCAGTTCAGCCTCTTTTTCATGCCGCAAGCCCATGTCAGCGTAAATTTGTCCACGGTCTGCTGGCGGATAAATCCCATACAAGGTCTGCTGATGCACACAGGCAGCATAGACTTTGTGTATGCTGTGTGGCATGAGGTTTAAGGCTTTATTCGCCAGATAGATTAAATCGAAAGCTGCATTTATTTTGCCAAGACTGGCCATCAGGCTGGCACCATGACATTGGCTGGATACAGACATCTGCATTGCGGACAGATGTTGTTTTTGTTTTTCCAAAAAGGTGATAGCGGCCTCTTTGCCATCAGTCTGCGCGAGCAGACTGCCCTGCAGCCAGATGATATCAGCCGCAAACTGACTGGCCTCTTTGTCCGCAATCAGTTGGCGGAAGCATTGTTGCAGCAGAGGTTGAAGCTGTGCAGCCTGTGGTTCCGCCGCGGGCTGCGCCATGAATAACACCAACAACTTGCACAAGCTTACAGTCAAAGCACAGAACTGATAACCGCTGCTGGCAAGGCGTCTTTTGCGTTCTATCAGTTCAATCGCCTGCTCCGCTTTCCCTGACAGCATCATCACCAGTTGGACCAGTTGTGTGATCTGGGTAGACATGCCAGCCGCGGGAAATTTCGTGGCCACATCATAAGCCGCCGTATAATCTTCGTTTTGAAGCGCAAGATAAATTTGCCAGACTTCCTTTCGTTCCTGATAGGCCAGTAATTCTTCACTGTGGCTTGCTAAAAAATGACGACAAGACTCCAGTTCCCCCTGTTCGTAATCGAGTAGGAATTGCAACCACAAAGCCCAGTGTTGTTGTTTAGCACAAGCTGCTTTAATTAACGCGGAAGCGGCGTCGCACACACCAAGCTCTAGCAACAGTTGTGCTTTGAGCTGCAACAGCACAACAGGTGTGTCAGCACCGGCTTTTTGTTGCAGCTCACCAATCAGCTTAAAAGCGTCGACATATCGACGTTTATGCACCAGAGGCAAGATCTGAGTCATAAAGGGCTGCAAACGGACATGCAACTTTAACTGCTCGTCGATATGGAATTTGTTACAGGGTCTGTCGAGAAAATCAACCTGATGAAAAGGGTAATCAACCGCGTATTTTTGTCGCTCTGACGCGCTTGATAACACCACCAGACGGCACAAAGGACTAACGATGTGTTTGTGCAACAATAACTCAATCAGATCGGCACCAGCTAACGAAGGCTCGGCGTCATAATCCAGAAAAATCAGATCATAAGCCGCTGCCCCTTCGCCGCTGAACAGTGTCTGAGGTGTGCGGCTAAGCTCCAGCTTTTTGATGCCAAGGCTGGTCAGAATTTGTTTTAACTGATGACCAGACGCAGGATCAGACTCAATCACTAACACATTGAGATCAAATAACTTACTAAAATCAAATCGGGTAAGACTCAAACCTTTGCCTCGTTTTTCTCTGATCCGGGATCCAGCCACTGACTGTCCTTTAGTGTAGGCGCAAGATAGTCAGAGGCAAACAAAAAAACCGAAAAAATGATATGAAATCCGAGGCTTGGCTACTTTTATGCCCGATTTACTCTTGTCCACGCCAACGGGCATGACACAAAGTTTCAAACTTCTCTTTACTCAGCAAAATTCTGGCAAGCACAATTTCTGCAACATGATTGACCTCAGCAAGACCAATATGAGCCTCTACATGCAATTCAGGGTCAATATCCATAGCAATGATATCCACCCAGTCTTCCGACGCCGGCACTAAATCCACGTAAGCAGCAGTTGCTGCATGTTGTTGGTACAACGCATAATCTTCTGCAGATAAATTCTCTTCTGCTAACTCTTCAAAAATAGCAAAGGCGTGATCGCACAACTCATCTAAAGTCCAGAGTTCAAGTTCTGAGTCAGACATATTTTCTCCATCTTCATCCGGTAAAACTGGCAGTATACCAATGCTGTTGTTGCTGTGCCCAGCGAAAGGCCTGCTAACTACCACTATTTGCTGGCATCCGGGGCGCTGGCCCGGTAGCATAGCGGCACTTTTTAGTCTGCACCCTGGTAGACATGATGAAACAATATGTAGGTCTGATAAGTCTGTTGGTCGCAGACTATGATGAGGCGATAGAGTTTTATACCCAAAAACTTGGTTTTGACTTGCTGGAGGATAGTCCGCAAGGTGAAAAAAGATGGGTGGTAGTAAGGCCCAAAGGTGCTGTAGAGACCGCAATTTTATTGGCCAAAGCCAGTAACGAACAACAAAAACAACAGATTGGTCATCAATCTGGCGGCCGGGTGTTTTTGTTTTTAAATACAGATGATTTCTGGCGTGATCACCAAAGGATGCAACAACAAGGGATAAAGTTTCTCGAAACACCACGCCAAGAAGCTTACGGCACTGTGGCTGTGTTTGAAGACTTGTACGGCACCCGCTGGGACCTGCTGCAATTAAATTGAGAGGAGACCGCCGGATGTACCGTTGCCCGCTTTGCCAACTCAGCCTGATCCATCAGCAAAACAGCTTTGTTTGTGCGTCAAACCATAGTTTTGATCTGGCCAAAGAAGGCTATCTGCACTTATTACCGGTACAACAAAAAAATTCCAAAGTACCGGGCGACTCACCATTGATGATGCAAAGCCGTCGTGACTTTTTAAATGCAGGTTATTACCAGCCGTTGTCTGAGGCAGTGAATCAGTGTTTTGCCGCAGTGCTACCACAACAGAGTGTGGTGCTCGATCTCGGCTGTGGTGAAGGCTATTACAGCAACAGGCTAATGCAGGCTTTGGCAGACAAAGAACTAAGACTGTATGGTGTGGATATTGCCAAAACAGCTATCAAAAAAGCCGCTAAAAGCTACCCTGCTATCAAATTTTGTGTCGCCAGCGCCTGGCATCTGCCTTTTGCCGATCAGAGCTTTGATGCTGCTTTAAAGCTTTGTGCACCTTGCGAACCGCAAGAACTGGCGAGGGTATTAAAAACGGATGGACTGCTGCTGACCGTGACTCCTGCACCAGAGCATCTACTGGAAATTAAACAGCAGGTTTACCATTCAGTGCGTTTACACAGCGATCAGGTTGAAGCCATTTTGGGTTTTGCGCATCAGCAGCGGCAGGAACTCAAACTGCAACTGACGGACTTACCGGCGGACATGATCGCGAACCTGCTGGAGATGACCCCTTTGGCCTGGAAATTCAAGCCAGAACAAAAACGGCTGTTTGCCGCCAGTTCACCGACAATCAGCCTGAATTTTTATCTGGATCTGTACAAAAAAGCCTGAGTTAATCAGGCCTTTTGACATAGAGTTAAGAATCAGTAAGGGCTACACGTAAGAACAATAGTGCAAGTGTTTTTTGAACAACTCATTCTTTGTGAGCATGACATGGGCCTATTACGCAGATAATTGTCATATAAAAAGTTATTTAGAGAGTTATTGAAGTCAGGACCTAAATTATGTCTTAGTTCTGCTTCAAGATAGGTTTCTGTATCTAACACACTACCTTCAAGCTTTTCACATTTTGATTCCGCATTGATGTAACACACTGTATCTAATGTATCGGTCTCTTTCACCATAACTATAGAGGTAGGTGTAGTCTCATTAGACTTCAATTTAGGTGCTACTTCTTTACCTTCTTTGGCTAATGCTATGCTGTTCGCAAAAATCCCAGTAATAGCGTCCCACTTAGTCAATTTTTTATCTGTAGTTGAGGCGCTTTGGGTTGAGACATCAAGAGCATTCGTTTCAGTTGCGTGCTCTGGTGATAGAGGGGTACCACCAATTCCTGGCTCTGCGTTTACTTCATAACATGTTAGTCTTGTGCAACATGACTCATAGTTCGGATCACAGGCTCTTTGCTTGGTATAAAGCGAATCTGTACCTATAGCGTTTTTCCAATCCCATAAATATCTGTTCATCACTGCGGTGTTATCAGAGCAGTTAGTGATACAGTTCACCACAAAATCGTAATCTACATGCAGCAAAGCCGAATTACTTTTCTGAACAATTCGTTTAGCAAAAAACTTCTGCTCTACACCATAGGCATCTTTAAAATAAACAGTGAGTTTATCGTAAACATAATTTTGGTTACACGCCGTATTACCATTGCTGTCATAGTCTAAACAAACATTCGCTTCAGCTTGAGTTCCCCACAAAGCAACGAATACAAATAACAACTTAGACAGATATTTCATCATCAAAATTTCCTTATTTTTGGATATACACTCCTTATTTTCAGTAAGAAAATAAGGTACAGGAAAAATAATACCGATGAAAGGTAATGTCAACCTGCATATTCCAACAAAATTTTTACTTATCCGCATCATTTTTAAACAACAGCACTGTCCAGACTCCAATCGAATTGGGAATGAGGCGAACATTAATTTTCATGTTTAAAATTAATGACTTAAACATAAAATCGAGCTGTGCTCGTTACAGCCTTATCAGATAAATCGATAGGGGCTATTTAGTTAAAGCATTATCTTTGCGCGGGCTGTGGCTTTATGCTGGGCACCAGTCAAGCCAAGCTTAGTCCTGAACCAATAGCAGAAATGATGGTCCATTGAGTTAGGTAGGTTTTTATCGGCATCAAGGCTGCAGAATTGCAGTCACTGCGAAGATTGATGCCACCATGTGTTCTAGCGCAAGCGGTTTTGATTCATCTCCCTGAACCGCTGTTTTTCGCCCGGCAACCCAGCCGGGCTTTTTTATGTAGGTTGACACTGCAGGAGCATCAGTTCTGAATAGTGGTCACTTTGTTCCACAAATTCTGGTTTTTACTGTAGGAGAAATACTCATCAGGAAACCAGCATTTAGGAATTAACTCCATATTTTTGCGTTCTTCGAAATTGGACACCAGTTTACTCAGTATTTCCAGCAGCCGCTCTTCGCTCATTTTTTCCAGCTTTTTGCGTGCCGTTGGAAAATACAGATTATTGTCCACACTGACCACCACATTAGTGCCAGTATTGCTAAAGGTCATACTGCGGGTCACCACTCTGCATATCGGCATATCTGTCGCTGGCGGATACAAAGACACCACCAGCGCATATTCGTATCTGTCCAAATCGCGTTTGTCGGAATCTTTTGGAATATAAGTCACCCCATAACCTTGTGGAAACAGGCCGGTGATTTTGATCAGCGCATCCACGGCGGCTTTGTGGTAATACCCCCGCTCAACCCCACTTTGCAGTACCAGCGCAGCTTTGGGTAACGACTCATAACTGTGATTTAACTTGGTCGATAACACCACTGAGGTATAAATTTGAGGGATTTTCAGCAGGTTACCCACTCCGCCCTCTGGCTTAATAGCGTTTTTCAGCAGAGTGTATACAAAGTTCAGCTTATCCTGCTCGTTCTGATTAAACAGCTCCCGCTCTTCTTTTGAATTTCCCACATAACGATCACAAGCCAGTCCTTTGGTAACGTAGCTCAGGGTTTCCTGATAGTTAATTTTTAACAGTGCCACCCGACTCTCATCATCCAGCACCCGAAACTCGTCCAAATCACCATCCGGCCCTTTCAGAATAGCCAGAGCGTCGGGATGGTAAGTACCAATGTCCTGCAAGATAGCAGCCATTAATAATGGCAGTTGCACATCGTCACGAAAAGGCGAATAGTCGGCTTTATAAGCGGCATCCGGATTATCCAAACGCTCTTTAGCAGCCCGCACTTTGGCCTGCACGTAGTTATTGTTTAACTCATCATCCAGCAGCAGACGGTCGAGCAGGCGCAAACTTAAAATGCCTTTGTATAAATGCTTAAACTTTTGATTTACAGCCGCGACATACTTGCCATTGCTGGGAGCCAACAACTGGATAGTGCCCAAAAACTTGGAAGACATCTGGACCGTCTCTTCAAAGCTCTCACCTTCTGTCAGTTGCAACACTTGCAGACATAGGGCTTTTAACGCTCTGTAGCGTTCCAAACGACTGTCATCCAACATGCGAACATAAAGTTTCAAAGCGGACTGGGCTTCAGCCAGTTGCTTTTGCTCAGTCGAAGAGGGGTCTGACTTGCTTTCCAGCTTCCTGACTTGTAACTGTAATTGTTGCAGTTTTTCCTCTTGCTGCCTGGCATGGCGGAAATAATCAGTAGCCACCTCATAAACTGAATCATTCAGTGCGGTGGCATCATGAATTTTGCTCAGGATAGTTTTTACGGTTTTACTGTACGAAGACTGACTTATGGTTCCCATCGACATATCGGGCATCTATCCTTTTCTGCGGGCCACTAACATTTCACCAAAATGAGTATAGCAGTGCTTTGTATCTGTCCAGAATCAGTCTGCCAGCAGCGGAGCCTGCCACTCCACCTCTTCATCCATCTCCAGTTGCCACTCCTGTTGCATCTGTGCTGCAAGACGTTTCTTTTTCTGCGGTTTGACAGCCAGTAGATTCGACCAGAACCAGGTAGACAAATCGCCAACCAGATTGGTTTCAGCATTGATCAAGACCACAAGACCGACGCCTTTTTGTTTCGAGTAGGCCATTTCGGTGCGATAGCCTTTCACCCAACCACCGTGGTAGTACATTTCATGGCCGCCAAAATTAAAGATACGTACACCTAAACCATAATGCGAAGTGGTGACATACTGGCCCCAGGTACGGCCCCCCAAATCATCAGCGACTTTTACTCTTTTGGTGCGCACATCCTGTAACATAGCAGGACTCAACACGGCCGGATAATGGCCTAACTGCGCGATTAACCACTGGCTCATATCCATCACGCTGGCGTTCACTCCAGCAGCCGGACTGACTCTGTAATAGCTCGGATTCACCTTCGTTTCAGCCCAGCCGCGTTTTACCCTGATATGCGGCATAGCACGATTTTTCGACGCTAAAAAGGCTGAATAGCCCACAGAAGCTGTTGGCATTTTTAAGGGTTTAAACAGTTTCTGTTCCATCAGACTTTCAAAGCTGCTGCCGGTGGTTTTTTCCATCACGGGCCGGATCAGACTAAACAAAACATTCTGATAGCCATAACATTTGCCCGGTGCACAACGAGGATTTAAATAACGGAATTTGGGCAAAATTTGTGCAGGTGTCTGATTAGCTTCAATTAAATCGTCATAGGTATTTGGCACTAAACCTGCACTTTGGGATAACAAATGCTCTACTTTTAACGCGCCGGTATGTCGTGGACTTTTAAATGAAAAAGATGGCACATAACGGGTGACAGGATCATCCCACTGAAAACGGCCCTGATGCACCAGCAAAGAGGACAATTGACCCGAAAAGGTTTTAGAGACCGACGCCAACCGGAACACAGTGTAAGCATCAATATTCGCTTTGGTACCAACCGACCGCACGCCATAAGCCCCTACTTTTACCACTCTGTTGTCTTTGACAATAGCGTAGGCAGCGCCCGGAATATTGTTCTTTTTCAGTGTCTGGCGAAAATGCCAGTCAAAATTGGTAGCCAGTTCATCAACGTTAGCCGCCAGTAACTGGGGGGAAAGGACGAAGAATGCGCCCACCAGTAATTGGATTAATTTCAATATGTTAGTCCTCAGACAAAGGGGATGCCTTTGCTTTTGTGCCGCAACGGCCATGTAAGTTATGATAAGTCGTTAACATCGACGGTATCAACTGCGTAATCAAATACTTTTTCTGTTGTTCGCTCACCTGCTGCAAAGACCACTCGCCAGCCAGATAAGGCAGTAAAGCCGGCCCAGCGGTATAACACCAGGCATCCAGCCATACTCCTTGCGACTGAACTCTGACCTTTTGGCGCAGATACAAGCCTGAATCCAGCTCTTCAAAAAAGTCCAGCTTATCCAGCTCCGGCGCTAAAACATCCAACAACACTTGTCCATGCTGCAGATGTCCGGGACAGTCGGTTAACGCTGGGACTGGCGTATCTCCCGGTTGCTGACTTAAGCCGTAGCTTTTGTAATCAGCCAGACTGGCTGGCCGCATGCTATAGCGCTGACCCGTAATGGCATGTACCACTTCAGGTAAGGTCAATAACCCGTAAACAAAGACGGCATCCCCAGCGCTCATAAAGCTTTCCCTTCCAGCAGTCTTAAGGTTAAAAACAGGCGTAAATCAAACTCCAGTTGATGATACTGGGGTTCCATATGCTGACACAATTGATAAAAGGCTTTGTTGTGATCTTTTTCGCGTAAGTGCGCCAATTCATGCACAACCACCATCTTTAACAGAGGAAAAGGCAGTTGTTTAAATAAAGCAGAAATACGAATTTCCTGTTTGGCTTTTAGTTTTCCGCCTTGCACCCTGCTGACAAAACTATGCAAACCTAAGCTGTTATCCAGATGAATTTTGCTGTCAAAACAGACTTTACTGACCGGCGGGCTGGATTTAACAAAACGTTGTTTCAGCTCCTGAGTAAACTGATACAGGCTTTTGTCATTCTGAATCTCATGTAAGGGTTCAGGGTAACGCTTGGCCAGCACCTCAGCCAAACGCCCTTGTGCCACAAGAGATTGCACCTGAGCTTTTATCGCTTCGGGATATGAACTCAAAAAAGTGAATACAGGTTCCACTGCAAACCATCCGGAACGAAACAAAAGCCTAGTGTAAAAAATAAAAGCTGCGCCGTGAACCTTTCTTTTCAGCCGTTGCTGGTAGAGCTGAACTGGATCTGGCATGCTCGGTAGGCAGTTTGCTCAGATCACGCAGTAGTCACAGGAGGCCCACTTTGCTCAAGATAGTAGCAGCTTCTGCTGTAGCCATACTCACGGCCTCTTGGCTGTTGACTGCGAATGCCGCCCCAGCCGAGATTTATCTGGTACGCCATGCTGAAAAACTTAAATCAGCAGACCAGGATCCGCCATTGAGTCCCTGTGGTCTGGCACAAGCTGAGGCGATGGCTGCACTGCTACCGGCTTCGTTGTCCGACATCTACCACACTGACTATCAACGCACCCGACAAACCGCACAACAGGTGAAGCGCACGCAATCCGCGGCAACATTACGCTCTTATAACGCCGCAGATTTAGCGCCCCTTGCGACAACCATTCTGCAGCAGGACAACACCGTACTGGTGGTTGGACACAGCAATACAACACCTGCACTGATCCAACTATTAGGCCTGAGCCCGGCTCCGGCAATCAGCGAACACGACTATGGTGTGTTGTATCAGTTGAAACAGTCAGGTCCTGGTTACGTGCTGCAGACTTATAGGATAAAACAACCTGGGCTTTGCGCCGCATCTGCCCAGTAGATCAATCACTTAGCTTAGTAAGCTCACAGCAAAACTTATCCCCTGTGCTAGACTGACAACAAGCTTTTTGCTGGTTTGCGCAGCCACAGTCTGCTGCAGGGGCTATATGACCTTTTATCAGAAATTGTTAGAACTGTTTCAGTCCATCCACAACTCTGAACGTTTTCTGGATATATTTCCTGAACTGGAAGCAGAGATACTGCAGCTATTTTGCGCCGAACGAATCACTATTTATCAGCGCAGTTATCACAGTCAGGACATTTATTCGCGGTTTAAAACCGGCTCTGAGCTGACAGAAATCCGGGTACCTATAGGTCCACAGTCCATCGCAGGTTATGTGGCTTTAAGTAAAAAATCAGTGCTGATTAAAGACGCCTATGATGAAAAAGAACTTCAGAGTATTCACCCTAAGTTGAGTTTCGCCCGCCAGTTTGATCAGAAATCAGGTTTTCGTACCCGCTCAGTGTTAGCTGTGCCTATTACCGAACAAAACGTATTGTTGGGTGTGATCCAACTGATCAATGCCAAAGCAGCGGTCGCTTTTAGTCAGGACGACCTCGACAAAGCCACCCAACTGGCGCAAGTACTGGGGCAGAAATTTCGTTATGAATTAGGAGCAACCCGCGGACCTTTTGATGATCTACATCACCGCAATTTACTCTCAGCCAGTCAATTACAGCAGTTAAATCAGCCCCCACAGGATTTTACTGCTCAAGTGAATAAACTCATCACGGACTACCACATCAGTAAAGAGCAGTTAGGCCTGTCGCTGGAAGCCTTTTATCAGGTCAGCTTTATCGGCTTTGAACCTGACAAATACCAGCTACATGCATTAAACAACAAACTGAATCGCTCTTATCTGCTGAAAAATCATCTGGTGATCCTCGACGATCAATCCGGCAAAGCCATCATAGTGCTGACCAATCCAAATCAGGCTGATACCCTGATGGAAGTCGAGCGGGCCACAGGCTTATTAAACTACGATATTCATGTCGCCCTACCTGATGATATTGACCGTTACATTACAGGCCACCAAGACAACAACTTAACTGAACTGGGAGATCTGTTAAACGAGGCTGACGATGACCTCAAACTGGAGAGTTTTCAGCCACAAGACGAGGGAATATCTGAAGACACTCCTGTGGTGGTAAAGCTGGTCAACCGGATTTTAATGGATGCCCAGCGCCTCAACGCCTCTGATATTCATATTGAATCCGGCAAAGCCAAAAGCTCCTGTCGGGTACGTTTACGCGTTGATGGTGAGTGTCGTGAGCTGATCCAAATTCCGCCAGCTTTTATGCCAGCCGTAGTCTCCCGCATCAAAATTATGGCCAGACTGGATATAGCGGAAAAACGTTTACCGCAGGATGGTAAATTCAGTATCAAATTGGCGAATAACATCATAGAAGTGAGGGTGGCCACTTTGCCTACAGTCTTTGGTGAAGGCGTGGTGATGCGGATTTTAGCCAGTGGTGAAGCCTTGCCCTTCGATAAGTTACAACTGAGTCCACGTAATTATCAGATGATGTCACAGATGATCAAACACCCTCACGGTGTGCTATTGGTTGTGGGTCCAACAGGATCAGGTAAAACCACCACTTTGCATGCTATTTTAGGCCAGTTGAATACGCCGGATAAAAAGATTTGGACAGCAGAAGACCCGGTGGAAATTACCCAACCAGGGCTGCAACAGGTTCAGATGAACAATAAATCCGGCTTAACCTTTGCGGTCGCGTTACGGGCTTTTTTAAGGGCTGACCCTGATATTATTCTGATCGGGGAAATGCGTGATAAAGAAACGGCACACGCTGGGATTGAAGCCTCTTTAACCGGGCATCTGGTGTTATCCACTTTGCATACCAATTCAGCGCCTGAAACCATTACCCGTCTGATTGATATCGGCATTGACCCGATAAATTTCGCGGACGCCTGCATTGGTATTCTGGCACAGCGGCTGATCCGTACTTTATGTACAAGATGCAAAGCAGCTTATCAGCCCGATCGCGCAGAGCAAGACTATCTGCAACGACACTATGGTCTTGGTTTTGCGTCCGAACTTGAACTAAAAAACCCACTGACCTTGTATAAAGCCAAAGGCTGTCAGAACTGCGATCAGACAGGCTACAAAGGTCGGGTGGGTGTGCATGAATTATTGCCTGTCACCGCCAAAGTACGGCAACTGATTTATCATAAAGCCAGTATCGAACAGATACAGCAGCAAGCCATCACAGAGGGTATGCGTACTTTGGTACAGGACGGTATTCTGAAGGTAGTGGCCGGCATCACTGACTTTAAACAACTGCAGGCCATTTCAGTGTTTGAAGACTAAAGTCGCGGCTGCGACCTTAGTCTGTGGTCACAACTCAGACTTTACGGAAACGCTCCACCAGTTCATGCAACTGCTCTGAGGTATTCTGTAAATCTTTGCCACTCTCGCTGACCGCTGTGCCCTGATGTAACGACTTGCCTGCCAGATCAGAGATGCTGACAATCTGCTGATTAATATCCTCAGCCACATGCGCCTGCTCTTCTACCGCAGCCGCCATTTGTCCTGCCATAGCGGCAATACTGCTGACGGCAACACTGATGCCTTCAAGCGCCTTTTCTGCTTCAGCCACCTGAGTTACCCCCAATTCAGCATCCTTACGGCCATTTTCCGCAACCAGTACAGAGGCTTTAGCTTTCGCTGACAATTGTTGAATAATCTCGTAAATCTCTTTGGTCGATGCCGTAGTACGGGAGGCCAGTTGTCGCACCTCATCTGCGACCACAGCAAAGCCCCGGCCCTGATCACCAGCCCGCGCGGCTTCGATAGCCGCATTCAGTGCCAGTAAGTTGGTTTGTTCTGCGATTTGCTCAATAATTTGCGCCGCGCCCACTATCTTATTGGTTTGCTCCGCTAAATCAGCCACAGACTGACTAATATCATTGACGGTTTTTTGCAGTTGTTGTATGGCCCCCCGGGTTTGCCCTGCAACGGCTGAACCTGAACGTGCTAAAGCATCGGCATCATCGGCTTTAGTCGCGGTATCCTGCACATGAGACGACACTTCTGCGATAGTGGTGGTCATCTCATTCATCGCTGTGGCGACCTGCTCTGTTTGTATTTGCTGCTTGCGAATACTGTCGGCGGCATCAACAGATAAATGCCTCACCTGTTCCGCCTGCACTGCAACTTTAGTGGAGGCGTCTTCAATCCGGGTGAGGACTGTATTTAAATGGGCCGACTCAGCCAACAACGCCACTTCCAACTGGCCTAACCGCCCCTGATGTTTGGCATAAGAGGCAACCGCCAGCGGATCCGTAAAAGGAGTAGGTAACAACTCCACCAACCCATTTAACGACTGTTTCAAACGATACACACCTAAGATGTAACTTAATAAGGCCGTAACAATAAAAGCGACGGCTGCAGCAACAGGTCCAATTGCCCACCATAATACAAAAGACGCCATCACCGCCAACAGAGGGATCAATGCCCAGCGTAAATCCGCCGCCAAATCCGATGCTGCGTTCTCGGTCTTTTTCCCGGTGTTAATAGCTTTGTACAACTGCTCAGCATGCGCTATTTGCTCCCGGCTGGGCACAGTGCGTACCGACTCATACCCCACAACCCGGCCGTGCTCAGTCACTGGGGTCACATAGGCATTCACCCAGTAATAATCGCCATTTTTACAGCGGTTTTTCACCAGTCCCATCCAGGGTTTGCCTTGCTGTAAATAACTCCACATGGTTTTAAAAGCCGCTTCTGGCATATCTGGATGCCGCACTATATTATGGGGTTTACCCACCAGCTCTTCTCTGCTGAAACCACTGATTGAGACAAAAGCATCGTTACAATGCAAAATTGTGCCCTTGATATCAGTGGAGGAAATTAGTTGCTGTTCTTTCGGAAAAGTCCGTTCTTTTTCGGTGACAGGCAGGTTCTTACGCATCGACAACACTCTCCTTAGCATGTCCACGGCAACATGGTACGCCCTGGACATCAATGAACACGGGTAAATGATAATACTGATAAAAAACTAGCAGCAGATTTAAATCTTGGACAGAGCAAATTAAAAAAATATAAATTGTTGAGTCACTTAGAGCGAGCGTTTTTGTAATAAGGTCAGTACCTCAGCGTGTTCGGTGTGAGGAAACATATCAAACAGTTGTACTTTTAATAGCCGATAATCTGCGTTTAGCCAGGCCAAATCTCTGGCCAGCGTATCCGGATTACAGCTTGAATACATCAGCCAGGCCGGTTGTAATGTCATTACAGACTGGCAAAGTGCTGCACCTAAACCTCGTCTGGGCGGATTGACCACCAATAAATCAGGCGCTTGTACTGAAGCCTTGGCAAAGGCAGCAGCATCCAGCGCCTGAAAACTTACCCTGCTCAGGCCCAGCTCTGAGGCTGAACGTGTCGCGCTGGCAATCGCCTTCGGAGCGATTTCAATGCCTGTAAGCTGCCATCGGCCAGCTCGTGCCAGATGCAAACCAAAACCGCCAACGCCACAAAATAAATCCCAGAGTCTTTGTCCCGGAATTGCCTCTGCCCACTGCTCTGCTGTGGCGTACAGCGCAGCGGCTACCGCGGTATTGGTCTGAAAAAAACTTTGTGGGGTTAGATACAAAGGGATGCCATTTAACTCTTCCCGTAACAATTCTTCTGAGGTGAGCAGTATCTCTTCCGGTCCCTCCAGTAC
The DNA here is from genome assembly GCF_000986865.1 of Rheinheimera mesophila. Lineage (GTDB taxonomy): Bacteria > Pseudomonadota > Gammaproteobacteria > Enterobacterales > Alteromonadaceae > Pararheinheimera > Pararheinheimera mesophila. The sequence continues at coordinate 17,504 of NZ_LAVS01000002.1, read as the reverse complement.
AGCCATATGTACAGGCTGCAGATTGACAGAGCAGACCGCCAACTCTGGCCATTGCTGCTGCAACCAGGGCAAATGCTTTTGAATAGAGGCCAGACAGTTTTTAGAGCGCAGTACAAAACGCAACATAACACGACCGGAGGCCTGGCTTTGGCTCAGTAAAATAAGCTTCAGCTCACCTTGTTTTTGCTCTACCTGATACGGAGTTAAAGCCGCACGTTGAATAAAACCTTTGAGCAGGCTAAAAGCGGGCGCAAAAGCAGCGGGATACAAAGGACAAGCAGATAAGTCGACAGCAACGCCGTCATTGAGAATACCCAACACAGGCTGCTCTTTACTGCCGGACACGACCATTTTGGCTTTAGTGCGAAAGCCGTCTTCACGACTTGCAACCGCAGGCAATAACTGAGCCTCTGCAAAAGGCGCCATTAAAGTGGCTAATTGCTGTTGTTTTTTCGCCAGTTGCTCTGGGTAAGGCACAGAGAGCTGGTTACAGGAATGACAACGTCCGGCTAAAAATTCAACACAATTCATCGTCTGTCCACTGCGCTCGCCGGTTTTGCTATTGAGGCCGTCATTTTACGGCCTAACTGAGCGGCAACGCCAGTAAAACCAGCTACATCTGACGGAATAAGGCGATAGCCTGCTGGTAATTCTGCAGCGCTAATGCAGCGTCGTAACGCTCGCCTTCATCACGCATAAAGGCATGTTGCGCATTGTATTCATGCCAGCTAAAGCGCACGTTAGCTGCAGTGAGATGCTGGTACACTTTCTGCCGTCCTTCAGCCGATACGTGCGGGTCTTGCTTGCCCCAGACCAGTACCAGCTCGCCCTGAATATCTGCAGCGCGGCTTAACGTTTGCTGACCTTCGCCACAAGGTAAAGTGTCACTGTGTAAATCTGTGGCGTATAAACAATAAGTTGCTTTGATGGCCGGATTCAGTGCAGCCCGAAACGCCAGATGGCCACCGATACACACCCCCATAGCCCCCACCTCAGGCCGGACATAAGACAAGGTTTTTAAATAATCCAGCATGGCCACATTGTCACTGTCATAGCTTTCCAACGGTTTAGTCCATTTATCCTGATTGCCCTTGTCTTTACCTGCATCGTCGTAAGCAAGCACAGTGCCCAGCGGATTGAGCTCGTGAAAAATTTCCGGCACCAGCACCACAAAGCCATGGCTGGCCAGCAGAGCGGCACTGCGGGCTATTGGCGCGGTTTGCTGGAAAATTTCTGAATAAAACAAAATGGCCGGATAGGTTTTGCCTGATGTGGCTGCGGCTAAAGGCTGATACTGATACACCGCCATAGGCCCTGTCGGCGTGGTTAAACGAAGCTGAAGCTGTTCAATTTGCATCTGAAAATCGTCTGAAGTAGAAGTCTGGACAGCTATCATAAAGGGCCATTGCCAAAGGCACCAGCCCAGGTTGCTGTTTATCTGATCAGACTCAAAGTATTAATCAGCCATTCAGCTACTCTGCATACACTTGGTTTATCTGGATTTAAGGAGTTTTTATGCAACAGTCCCGCACATGGGTCGCCGCCGCCATAGTGGCCGCAGCTATGGTCGCAGCCAGCGCCATCTTAGCCAATAGCCTGATTGCATTCAGAGCGATGGAGCGTGTGGTTCAGGTCAAAGGTTTGTCGGAGCGCGAAGTCGCCGCAGACACTGTGATTTGGCCCATTAAATTTAATGAGGTCGACAATAATCTGACCACTTTGGTGGCTAATCTGGAGCGTAAAAACGAGCAAATTCAGGCGTTTTTAAAGCTGCAGGGCTTTAGCCAAAAAGAAATCACTGTGGCTGTGCCACAAATTGTTGATCGTCAGGCAGGTTTCTACGACCCGAACGCCAATCAGTTACGCTACACCGCCAGCTCTACTGTGACTGTGTACAGCAGCAATGTCGATTTAGTGCATCAGGCCATGGCGAAGTTACTCGAGCTGAGTAAAACAGGCATCGCTATCGCAGGGCAGGATTATGACAGTAAACCCGAATTTATCTTTAGCGGGTTAAATGAATTAAAGCCCGACATGATTGAAGAAGCGACCCGAAATGCACGGGAGGTAGCCACTAAGTTTGCAGCAGACTCAGACAGCAAACTGGGCAAAATCAAAATGGCAAGCCAGGGCCAGTTCAGTATTACCGATCGCGACAGTAATACGCCTTACATCAAAAAAGTCAGAGTGGTAGCGACAGTTGACTACTACCTGTCAGATTAACAGACGGAGCTTATGATGAAAAAAGCATTGTTGATGACCACATCTATTGCTGCACTGCTGACATTAACCGGTTGTGCAGTGCGTGGCCCTACGGTTTGGGTCGAACCACCGGCTTACTATGGTCCGGCTGTTATAGTCGAGCCCAGACCCAGCGTGATAGTGGTTGAAGAACGCCATTACTACCAGGACAGGCACTATCATAAAAAGCACAAAAAGCATAAACGCCATTATCATCGCCACCATGACTGATCGGATTGACGTTTTAGATTGTACAAGTGCTGGAATTAGTTCTAAGCTAAACAGGTCAGTTTAAATAAAAGGGAAAAAAATGCGGATTTATTCAGCTTTAGCTGTTGCAGTAGTCATGATGTCAGGCTTAACAGGCTGTGCAGTCAGAGGTCCTAGCGTCACCGTAGAACCCCCTAAAGTTCTGGTGCCAGGCGTAATAGTCGAAGGTCAGGGTCAAGGCAAACACTGCCCACCTGGACAAGCGAAAAAAGGCAGATGTTAAGTTGTAGTTTTTGGTTTTTATTCTAATCTGGCAGGACGTGTGTAAAAGGCCGGTGTTAGTTAAACACCGGCCTTTTGTTTAGTGGTGTTGTTATTTTAGTCCGCTGGCAATAATTCCAGCAGTTGCTGTAAAGGCACCAGCTTCAGGTTTTGGCCCTGCTCCGGCATCCGATTGCGGCCATCCTGCACTATCACAGCCCCTTGCTCAAAGCCCTTACCTAAAGACAAAGTGGTCAGCTCCAGACCATCGGTTTCCGAGCTGCCATCTATGCCAAGCTCTGCATTCAAGCGAATACGAAAGCGCGCTACGGCTTGGTAAGGGGCACTGGTTTGGAACAATACATAACTGTCATTGCCCTGACTGGAGGCCAACAAATAAGCCGGTTTGCCATCTTTCTCCGGTAACAACGCTAAACCTTCGACATCAGCCACCAGCACATCGCCATCGGCTTTAATCACCAGCTCACCCTGGGTATCTGCGTTAGCATCAGCCGCAAAACGCCAAATGCCAACATCTTCTTCGCCCAGAAACAGCAGGTCATTTTGATCATCAGTCACACAACCTTCAGGCTGACTTGGCACTTTTAAGCGTCGTACTTCCTGAGCGCTCCAGCTCTGACCATCGGAGCTGATCTGGTACTGCAGCACTGTGCCATCTTTATCATTGGCAAACACATAGGTCTGACCGCTGCGTTTGGACTGATACAAACACAAACCATAAATATCCGAAAAAGGCGTAGCAAACTTCAGCGCTGTTTTTACCTGTCCCTCTGCATCTATCGCAAAAAGTTGCACCGAGTTATCGGCTCTTAAAGTGGCTGCAGCTATATCCTGTGTTTTACCCTGATATTTAAGGCCATAACGCAGATCGATATTATTCACCCGGCCTACCTGTAAAAACTGTACCTGCTCGCCTTTCATGTTGTACACAGCCACACCGGCTCTTTTGTCTGTGGCTAAAATACGGCTCTGATCTGGACTTTTTGCATTCTGCCAAACCGCAGGATCGTCTATCGCATCCCCTCTGTAACTGACGGCCACGGTTTCCAGAGTTGGGCTTAGTTGCTGCATTGGTAAGGTGGAACGCTCTGGCAATACGGCAGTTGGCATCTGGTAGGCTGTGTCTTTTAACTGCAAAAGCTGCCCCTCTTCACTGACCATAGACAAGATGCCTGCAGACAGGCCTAACTGCTCTGCGGATTCCAATGCGGAGATGGCTTTACTCTGTTGCCACACCAAAGTATCCCCCTGAGTTTGATAACGTTGCAGTAAAGCCGGCTCTTCTTGCAACGCCAATAAAGTGTTACCCGCAGTGAACTCCAATGCCTTTATTTCACCACTGAGTTTGCCCAAAGGTGCCCGCACATCAATCAATTTCCGGCCTTCGTCGGCCTCTACTTCGGCATTGTACGACCAAAGCGCTGTAGCCCCTTCCGCCAGATAAAGTCTGCCTTTGTGCTGATCGACAGCACAGGCGGTGGCATCTGTGGGCAGATTTAAATGACTGATGGATAAAGGCGCCGCTAAAAACTTGCCATCCTGCGCCAGCAGCCACTGCTCACCTAAACCTCTGTCGCCTATTAAAAACAGGCTAAGTTGTTTGTTCTGGGCACTTTGATACCAGCATACATCGTCCACCACCAGTTGGGTGACCCACTGCTTGCCAGAGCGCTGTACTCTGTTGCCGTTAAGTTGCCACCAATGCAACTGGTTGCTTTCGGTTTCAATGGCGGCCACTAGCACTGAGCCATCGGCCTGAGGCAAAGCTTTTAACCGGCGAAATACACCGGGCCATTGCTGGAGCACTGCCCCTTTATGATCCCGCCAGACTAAAGACGTAGCGGAGCTTTGAAATGGCCCTGCCGTGGTGTTTAATTCAGCATAAATTGCGGTAGTGCTGCCATTCTGGCTTTGTGCCTGACAAGAGAGCAGCATGCTTACTGACACTAAAGTTGCGATAAAAGAGTAATTCATTGGTTCTCCGAAGCGCTTTGTGCAGCGCTGAATTCTGTACCTTGCCAGCATTTGTTGTCTGCAATGGTTTTGTTGCTGCAATGGGCCACTTTGGCTTTGAAGTGTTGCTGCAACAGGTTCGAACCATTGCTCTGGCGCTGTAAGCTAAAGCTGTCGTACAACCGGCCTGTTACTGTGATGGCTTTGACTGTGAGTTGGGATTCACTTATCTCAAGGTGTTGAAATAACTGCGTATCTTCGCCGACCTGAGCCATGTTGGCGCGTGCCTGTTTCGACACCAAATACATTTTCGGCCCCGCCACAGACACCATATAGACCGGACCTTTGTTCTCTGGCTGATAACGGCCATAGACATGGTCGTGGCCCTGCAATACCAAATCGACTTTGTACTGTTCGAACAACGGCTGCCAATACTGGCGCAGTCGTGGATTATCCCGGCCCAAAGACACCGAAAACATCGGATGATGATAAATGGCGATAGTCCAGCGGTTTGGATTGTTCGACAGCACCTGCTTTAACCAGTCGGCCTGCACTTTGGCAAGAGCCTCATCTTCCACTGCTGCAGTGGAATTGAGTACCACAAAGCGCACGCCCTGATAGTCGTGATAAAACACTGTGTCCTGCAAAGACGCCGGACCGTTGTTCAGGCTCTGAAACTGCGCGGTAAATTGTGCAGCCAGCACACGACGTTCTTCGCCCTTGGCATTGGTGCTTTTCAGGTATTCATGGTTACCAGCGGCAATCAGCTGCGGTGTCATAGCACCCACCCAGCCGATCGCATCAAACCACTCGCCCCATTCGTGATCCAAAATACCGTAACGGGAATTGACCAAATCTCCTGCATGTAGCACCAGTTTCGCCTGCGGCACCTGCTGCTGAGCACTACGCACCAAACGGGAGAAATGCGCTTTTAAGTTATTTTGCGCATCACCAAAATACAGCAAACTAAAAGGCTCAAACTCAGGCTTGGCGGTGCGAAATTGCAACCACTCGCTCCAGTTGCCTTCGCCTTTGACTCGGTAGGCGTACAAAGTATCGCTTTGTAAGCCAGGCATAGTCGCCTTATAAAAATAAGCCGGGCCATTGTCGGTTTGCACCAAGGTGCCTTTGACATCCAGCGTCTTTGCGTCCAGCTCCAGCGCCGGACCATCAATAGCTTTGGCCCATTGCAACTGGCTTTGCGCTATGCTGCTGCGCCAGCCGACCGCCTGACTGCTGGCCGCATGGGTTGCAGGTAACAGCACAATTCGATCCGCCACGCTGCTGGCCTGATAGCGGCTTTGTCCTTCCGGCACTGAGGTATTGCTGGCAAAAGCCATACCGCTTAGTACCAGCAGCAGGCCAGTCACTGGCCTGTACATTTGTTTATATCTTTGAGTGCTCATCAGACGCCCTTACCAGTTGGTTAACTGAATACCAACAGCAAAAGTACGGCCATATTCTTCATACTGAGCATTAAAGGCACTGCTGCCTGTGTAGTTGTAATAAGGCTCGTCTGTTAAGTTCACCGCATTAAAGTACAACTGCACAGCAGGGTCGATTTTCCATTTGGCGCTGAAATCCCATTGCAACTGACTGTCGCTGAATAAGTCATAAGCCGGATCGTCAAACTCACTGACTTCCACCAGATAATCCGACTTATAATTCGCAGCTAAACGTAAGCTCCAGCTATTGTCTTCATAGCCAATGGCCATATTGGCGGTTTTGTCCGACTGACTGGGTAAATCTATATCACGGGTTTGCAACTCACCGTCATCAAACCAACTGATTTGCGCATCTGAGCGGCTTAAGGTTAAGTTGGCGGAGACTAACCAGTGATCCCAAAACTCGCTGACCCCCTGCAGTTGCTGCACATAATTCAGCTCCAGACCGTACAAAGTGGCATCATCACCATTGATAAAGGTTTCGGCGTGATTAAAATCCTGGTATTCGCCCTGACCTGCTAAGTCTGTAGCGTAGATAAAGTCTTTAATGTCTTTATAAAACAACATGGCCGACATCACGCCTAACTTGTCCGGGTAATACTCCACCCCTAGATCCAGATTGGTGGAGGTTAAAGCCTCAAGTGCCGGATTACCAAAGCTGGCCTCGATATCACCCTCATCTTCCTCCAGTACAAAAGCCGGCGCTAATTGCGCGAAGCTTGGCCGCACTAAAGAGCTGGTGATGGCGGCTCGTACCTGAGTTTGCTCCGATAGGCTGTAACGGCTGATCAGAGCTGGTAACCAGTGCGATTCTGAGCCGCTGTAGAGTTGTGGGCTGAATTCTTCTATTGTCGCGTCGTATTTACTACCCACAGCGTCGCGTTGGTCGTGCTCAAAACGGCTACCAGCTATCACCTGCCAGTTTTCTCCTTGCCAGTTGCCTTGCAAATAAGCGGCTTTAATTTCTTCATCGACGCGGAAATCGTTAATTTGCGATTCGACCGGGTCCAGATAATCATCTCTGTCTAAAGTGCTTAATTCGGACAATAACAAACCAGGATTAATGGCAGGTCCAAACCGGCCCAAGCCGTAATCTGCATTGCCCATAGGGTAATCCGCCAGAGTGAGTTTACTCAGACCTGCATCTTCTAAATCCTCATACAGCCACAGGCTTTCATCTGCAGTTTTGCTTCTGTCACTCCATTTCACACCAGTTTTGAGTTCCAGCGAGCCCCAGCTTTGCAGCAATTCGCGGCTTAAATCAAATTTGGCGTTTTTCTCTTTTTCTTCCGTGAAGGTATCCGCCACCTCCACTTCATCCAGCTCGTAGTCTTGTGCGCTGTAAGCTGACTCTGGTGCCAGTAACTGCAGCTTATCTGTACCAGTAAAACTTAAACCTTGATCAAACTCTTGCTTAAACTGACCATCAGCCAGACTAAAAGGTGTTTTTTCATCGGCTTTGCTGGCCCCCACTTCGGCTTTCCATTGCCATTCAGCCCGTTGTTGCTCCATACCCAGCACAAAAGCGCTGATGGTTTGAGTTTCCTCGCGGGCCTTAATCCCCCGCACCAGCTCACCTGCTGCATCAGCCCCAGCCTGCACTGGTTCTACAAATTCAGTCAGTAAACTCTGGCGCACTTCATCGTCAGTAAACTTGCTGTACAAAGTACGCAGGTAGTAGTCGGTATCACCTTCAGGGCGGTAATCTACATTCAGCGCTAAGCCCATACGCTGGCGGCTGATTTGATACTGACGCTGCTCAAACTCTTCCAGTGCCTGCTCTTCAATATCCCAGTTGCCACCGGTCTCAACGTTGTCTGAACCAAATTTACGATCGGCATAGCTGGCGGAAAGTGCCACCCCTAAAGCGTCTTTATCGCCCGCTATATCAAAAATACTGCTGTATAGGCCTGAGACTTTTGGACTGGTTTCGTTTTGTTGCTGGTTATAACTGCCTTCGGCGCTGAAGCTGTAAAAGTCTGAGCTGCGGTCAAACGCAGAAATACTTTTGATATCGACAGTGCCACCTAAAGAACCTGCAGCTTGCTCTGGCGCTATGGTTTTGGTCACTTCCACCGAAGACAATAAATCAGAAGGGATCACATCCAACGCCACAGCTCGACGGCCAGATTCTGGCGCAGCCAACTGGGTGCCGTTGTAAGTCACCGTATTGTAATCCGGCGCTAAACCCCGCACCCGGATAAAGCGGCCTTCGCCCTGATCCGGCTCCACCGACAAACCCGCTAAACGGGCTAAAGACTCACTGACGTTTTTATCCGGAAATTGCCCCAGCTCATCCGTGGTGGCCACACTGACAATACCACTGGCAAAACGTTGCTGACTTAACGCCTTACCGGCGGATGCCAACTGGCCCTGCACTTCCAGCTTGTCGATACCGGATTCCACTTTGGCCAGGGTAATATCACCCAGCGCCTGATTGGACGTTAAGCTGACGTCAGATTTTTGCTGCGGCACACCGGCATAACTAAATTGCAGTTGGTACTGGCCTTCTGGCAAATTAGAAAACGCAAAACGGCCATCGTGGCCTGTCACTTTACTGATTTTTAACGCCGGAATGCTAACCTGCACACCAGACAACAACACCTGGCGGCTATCCACCACCCGGCCTGATAATTCTGCAGCCTGTGCTGACAGCACCGAGGCACAAATCAGACTGATGCTGCTGGCCAATACAGCGCGACGAAATTGTTTCCTTGTTTGTACCGTCTGTGTTTGCATAAAAGAAAACCCCAATTCCTGAGTAAGTTAAAACTGTGATGTGAATGGGGATTTATTCTGCGGCGGTTTTGTGACAACTCAGCGTGTTAAAGCCTGAGTGCCTGAGCTAACCTGACCCGGGGTCTGCTTAGCTCTTCTGCACTTATTTCTGTCATGGAATTGTCATCTGAAAGGCTCAGACTGACCACTCAGGTTATTGTTTGCGGAAACTTTTTATGGGATTTAGCTCGCAGCATCCGGCTAAACTCGCTTTGACGCTGTTGCTGTTTGTGCTGTGCATTTTGCTGGCAGTCAATTATGGCGAGTTAAAACCAGCAGCCGAGATCGACTGGATGGATATTCTGGGCGAAGGCAGTAGCCTTGCGGTCGTCATCGCCTGGTTATTGCTGGTGCTCTACAGCAGACCGGCAGGCCCAGTCACCAATTGCCTTTATGTCGGCTCTTTGTTGTTGGTGCTGTCTTATCAGTTGAACTTACTGGACGAGTTTTTCCACTACCCGGCCAGTCACAGACTACTAAGCTGGCTTGAGTCCATCCCAGCCCCTGTCGGTATGTTGATTTTAACCCTGGGCCTGCTTGGCTGGCATAAAGAGCAGCGTTTTATTAACAGACAACTTGCCAGCCGTGAGCTGCATTTACGTCATTACCAGTTACTTGACCCATTAACCCAACTGTATCAACCAGAGTATTTATTGGCTGTACTAAAACGCGAGCTGGAGCTGCAACAACAGCACCAGCAACCTTTTTGTCTGGCCCTCATCGATATCAGCCAGTTTGGCCGTTTTAACAGAGAACAAGGCATGGCCGCAGCAGATTTGCTGTTGCAACAGCTCAGTGAACTGACGTTGCTGCAATTCAGACCCGGTGACTTAGTTTGCCGTTATAGCGGTGATAAATTTGTCATTCTGATGCCACAAAGCAATCAGGCCGTGGCCCAGAGCTTAGTGCAAAATGCGCTGAGGGAACTCAGTTTGTATTTACCGACGCAATTGCACTGGACCATCACAGAAATCACAGCAGCACAGCAGCTCAATCAGCCGCAGCGCCTGTTATCCCAACTGTGGCACCAATTGCAAAAGCAAAAGCAGCAGCAAACTCAGTGGAGTCTGGTGTGAGCAAAGCCCTACTGAGCTTTGACGACAAAGCCCTGCTGCTTAGCGCCACAGCTTTGGATATGATTTTATTATGCCAGCGCCGTGGTTTTGCTTTGGATACCTTACTCAAAGGCTCAAAGTTATTTGAGCAAGACCTACGCAAAGCCACCACAAAAATCAGCCCCCAGCAGTATCTGCAACTGGTCGGTAATTGTCAGAAAGCCTTGCCCGGGCCTGAGCTGGCTTATTTAACAGCCCAAAGCTGGTTGCATCACAACCATTCCCCTTTGCTGCTGATGCTAAGATACAGCGCCAATTTACAGCAGGCGCTGCTGAGTTTTTACCGCTACCGCTCCCAACTTTTGCCTTTGCTGTACCTGAGGCTGCAACGGCTGCAGGGTCAGTTGCGGCTGGTTGTACGGCCTTCTTTTGCACTGGACAAACAACAAAGCTTCGTCGAACAAGTGCTGTTTCATTATCTGTTGGGTTTGATCAAACAACAACTGGGAACTACTGCTGGCCTGAGTCTGACCACAACTGTGGTCGATCAGCACTGTAACTGGCTGATGCAGCATCATTGGCAACTGCAGCCGGGTCATGCATTACAAAGCAGCCTGATCTTGCCATCGGCCTTACTCAAACCACCTTTTGCCGAAGCAAACCCACAACTTTGGCAGCAGCAGCATAATTGGTGCCTGTACCTGCAGCAGTCAGTGCCAGATAAAACCAGCTTTACTGAGCAACTGGAACAATGGCTTTTCGCTAATTTACGCCACGCCCCGTCACAAGAGGCAGCAGCACAGCATTGGGGCTTAAGTTTAAGCAGTTTTAAACGTTTGTTAGCGCAGCATCACACCAGTTATCAGCAGTTGCAGGATCAGGTCAAAGCCTGCGCAGCCCAACACGCTTTATTACAGCAAGGCATGTCGAATAAAGAGCTGGCCAGCAGGTTGGGTTATTCGGATGAACATAATTTCCGCCGCGCTTTTAAACGCTGGACAGGTTTACTGCCCAGTCAACTGCGCTCTTAATCCCGCTTTCTCGCAAGAATATCGTTTATTTATTGCGCTTTTCGTCGGATCACTTCATGCTTGATGCAAGTAAAATGCCTCAAGCAAGGATGTTGTGCATGACTCTGGAGCAATCCTCTATTCTGATCGTTGATGACGTCAGTTCAGTTCGTTACTTTTTAAATCAAAATCTACGCATTATGGGTGCTGAAAAAGTGGCAGAAGCCAGTACAGGTCAACAAGCCTTGAGCGCGATAAGTACTGAGCACCCGGACGTTGTTTTTTTGGATATTGAACTGCCAGACAGCAATGGCCACGAATTATTAAGCCGCATCAAAGCTTTGGATCCGAAGTGCCATGTGGTGATTATGTCAGCACACAGCACAGTGGAAAATGTTAAACGTAGTGTCGAAGGCGGAGCCAGCGGTTTTATGGCTAAACCTTTTACACCACAAAAGATCCAGGCCACTATGAATCGTATCTGCAACCTGAGGCAAGTAAAATCAGCTTAAGCCGATTTTGGGCTCAATGCCTGCCCTTCAAATTCAATACCATCCCAGCCGTATTGCATAAATTGCCTGATATTGGCGTGGTCAGCCCCTGCGGGGCTGAGCAGCACATCTTTACGGTAATAGTCACCGAACATCTGCAAAGTTTGTGGCTCAGACAAACGATGTAACAGCGCAAAGGCAAAAATTTTACAGGAACCGTTATTCTCACCCGCTGCATTGTGTTTAGTACCGTTTCGAAAAGCCGTTTCAGTAAACTGATATAAGCTTTCGATCAGCTCTATGCTTTGCGAAAAGCTAATGCTGTCTGGCTCTGTCGTTAGCTGACGGAAAAAATTTTCTAGCATCATCGCGTTCCTGGTTAAAGTTTGTACAATTATGACCGATACAGTCGTTAAGCCTAAGTCAGAGAGGGAGCTATCATGCAAATCCTCAACATCAAGCAACAACAGACCTCTGCTAATCAGCAGCTATTTTATTCGGGCCGCAGCCTGAGTCCAGAGCGAAACGACAACTCAACTGTAACAAAGGATAACAGAAGTTTAACTCAGACTGCTCTGCTGCCTTTAGCTACCGCTCATTCTGCTGAAACTACGCCTGACGCAACTGACGCAGAAAACAGCCATACGAGTGACGACGGTTTTTATAATGCGGTCTATTCCATTGGTACTATCAAGCGTTTATTAGAGCAACTGACAGGTGAAGAGTTGCAAGGCTGGGTCGATCCGGCAGAATTAAACCGCGCTTTAAAGGGCTCAAACCAGGGTGCTTTACCAGAGCAAACCGAAAATCTGAATGCGACCGGTGTGACTATTCGTGAATGGTCTTATCGTTATGAGGCCGTCAGCGCCGACTTTTCCGGCTCTGTGGCTCTGGAGGACGGCAGCAGCTTTAGCTGGTCGCTGCAATTTGCCATGAGCTACCAAGAATTCAGCTACAGCGAACGTACAGAGCAACCGATGAAAGACCCGCTGGTGATGAGCTTTAATGGCCGTCCGGTAGAGCTGAGCGGCCAAAGTTTCGCTTTTAATCTAAGCGAAAACGCTCAGCGTATTCAGCAACTTGCACAAGGTCAGTATTATCTGGCTAAAGACACTAATAACAACGGCGCTGTCGATTCAGGCCAGGAATTATTTGGCCCCGGCACAGGCCAGGGTTTTGCTGAACTCGCTTCTTATGATCAAGACCAAAACGGCCTGATCGATCAACAAGACCCAATCTGGCAAAGTTTATGGTTATGGCGCCCGGAACACAAAGGCCTGTATAGCGTAAAAGAGATGGGCGTGATGGCATTGAGTGTTGATTCAGTCGCCACCCCTTTTAACTTGCGGCACAACCACGAAATACAAGGCAGGCTGGAACGCAGCTCTGTTTTTATCACCGACGATAAAGACGTCGGCTTATTACAGCAAATTGATGTAAAAGTATAAGCTGATGCACAGAACAAGTTTCGCGGCAGGTACTTACCGACAAGCGACGTTACGCACGTCTTTTCTCTGCCGCTGCAAACCCAGCGCTAGCCAAACATCTGCGCCGCTCGTTTTGCCATTTCTTCCTCAGACACATCTTCAATATGAGTCGAAATCATCCAGTTGTGACCAAAAGGGTCTTGCAAACAACCGCTGCGATCGCCCCAGAATTGGTCTGACACCGGCATAGTGATAATGGCACCTGCAGCCTCGGCGCGCGCAACAAAAGCATCCACATCAGGTACATACAGCATCAGTGTCACCGGGCTTGCGCCCAGCATATCCGGGCTTTTGGTGCCCCAGTCATCACTTTGCTCGCTGAACATAAAAGTTGCGTTGCCGATGCGCATTTCGGCATGCATGACAGCGCCGGATGGCATATTCATCCGAAGTGTAGTTTCGGCACCAAAGGCCTTTTGGTAAAAATCGAACGCAGCGGCCGCATTTTTGATCACCAGATAAGGCAATACAGCGGCAAAACCCGCAGGAACAACCTGAACCTCAGCCATACTTTTCTCCTTGTTGTCTTGTTGTTGAAGTTAAAAAAACGCTATCAGTATAGTCAGAGATCGTCGGCTCATTCGCCTAACTGCTGTTTTAGTAGCTCCACCACAGGCTGAAATTCGGTCTTATTTTTTTCATTCAGCGCAATCAGAGCTTCATGCGCCTGCAGGATCATCCGGCCTTTTTGCTGATCACTGTAGGGCGCAGCCTGCACTGAACTGAGCTCCACCGCATGATCGGTAGGCTGCTGTACTATCTCAAAGGCCTGATCCAGGCATAAACTGAACAACAGCTCATTCACCGCAGGTACAGTGCAAAACAACACAGGTTTAGGCAAAGCCTGCTGCTGACAATAGCGCGCTAAACTCGCCAGCAAACCAATATAAGTACTGTCCATAAAACTGGCTTGGTTTAAATCTACCACCAGTTGCCGGCACTGAATTTTCGCACTGACAAGCCTGTCGATCAGATCGTCCATACCCGTTGCGTTGGTGTAACGCAGTTCACCTGACAATTTGAAATAACAGCACTGCTGCACACAAGCGAATAGAATTTGCTCCGTCATCACATCCTCACTCGGGCCCTGTCTGTCGGGTTAACTTCAATATAGTTAAATCGTCCGGCAAGCGCTGTTGCGGATCTATGCCTAAAGCCTGCAATAAATCGGCAATGTCTTTGTGCTGGTCACTTTGCTGCCATAAGTACTGCAGTTTTTGCTCAGTGTTTTGCTGCGGCAGTAAATCCAAAATACCGTCTGAGCACAGCACTACACTGCTGTTGGGCTGCAAGATTAAATGCTGATTGTGGTAACTGGCGAAGTCAAACATACCCACAGGGGTACTTTTTAATTCCAGGTAATGCTGCTGTTGTTGCTGTTGTGGTTGTAGCAGTAAGGGCCAGGGAAAAGCCCCGGCATTGGCATAGGTTAATTCAGCGCTTTGGGTATCCAGCACTGCATAAAACAGTGCTATATGTTTGCCTATTTTATCTTTTAGCAGCTCTTTATTCAGTTGGGTTAATACGGCGGCCGGGTCCACCACAGTCGCCAAATTGTCGCGCTGATAACGCTCCAGCCAGGAACTGATAAAACGTTTCAGATAGACAGTGACAAAAGCCGAAGCCACGCCATGGCCTGAGACATCAGCGATATAAAACACCACTTTATGCTCATCCACATTAAAATAATCAACAAAGTCGCCGCTCATAAATTCGGACGGATACAGCACATGACTAAACTGGTACTCGCCGTAATTAAAAATAGCAGGCGGTAACATTTGAAACTGCACTTGTTTACCGGCTTTTTCGCCCGCTTCCAGCTCTGCCAGAGAATGCTGTAGCTGCTGATTGGTGCTTTGCAACTGCTCTGTCCGGCTTTGTATTTGTTGCTCCAGATGTTCATTCAAATCAGCCAGTTGCCTGATGGCGATATAAGAGCGCAATGCCGACACCACACTGGTGGTCAGACGCTGCACTGTCAGCTCAGTTTTGGCACGGTAGTCGTTGATGTCATAGTCCAGTACGATGCGATGCTCAGGTGCTTGCCCAGGTTGACCGGTGCGTAAAATAATGCGCACCAGCTTGTTTTGCAGTTGCTCGCGGATGTAACGCACTAACACCAGACCTGCATCGTCCGTCTCCATCACCACATCCAATAAGATCAGTGCTATCTCGTGGTTATGCTGAAGAATATGCCGGGCTTCGGCCGCGCTGTAGGCGCTGATAAACTTCAGTTTGTGCTGCATAAAACTAAAATCACGCAGTGCCAGTAAGGTAATTTGATGGATTTCAGCTTCATCATCCACGATCAGTACAGTCCAACAGCCTTGCTGCTGTTCAGTCGTTTCGGCCGCAGCATCAGCAGCAAATAAAACCCGGTCATCGTCTGGCTCTGTCAGTGGCGGGGCATTAAAGTGTTGTTCCATACGGCCTTCCTTCACATTAATGTCAGGGGGACAGCGTTACGCAGCAGTCAAGCTGTGATCCAACTATAGCTGTCTGTGCTCAGGCTGCATCGCATCTGCGGTGAAAGCAACGGAAAAATTGCTCCGTTTCAGTGCCGGATCCGGCCAGATTTTTTTCGTTACTCAAGGTACACTCTGGTTAATTTAATGCAAAAGAGCCCGAGCCATGCTGGACCCTGTAGTCTGCCAACAAGCCCGATTATCGCGCGACAGCCGTTTTGATGGCCTGTTTTTTATCGCGGTAAAAAGCACTGGTATTTATTGCCGCACTATTTGTCCGGCTAAATCTCCGGCTGAACATCAGGTGACTTATTTTTCCTGCGCTGCCGCTGCAGCCTCTGCCGGTTACCGGCCTTGTTTGCGCTGTCGCCCCGACAGTGCGCCCCAATCCCCCGCCTGGCTCGGAGTAGAGACCAGTGTCAGACGAGCTTTAAAACTGATTGCCGAAGGGGCTTTAGTGCATGGTGATCAAGCCGCTTTGGCCGCTCGTCTTGGTATAAGTGAGCGTTATTTACGAAAGCTGTTTCAACAGCATTTAGGCGTTGCACCGAAACAATATGCTTTGTACCAGCAAGTGTTACTCGCCAAACAGTTGCTGCATCAAAGCAGTTTGCCCGTGCATCAGATTGCCGCTTTGTGTGGTTTTCACAGCATCCGGCGTTTTAACGACGCCTTCAAACAGCAATTGTTATTAAGCCCAAGCCAAATCCGGCGTAAAAAAGCAACAGGACCGTCCTCCGTGATTGAATTACAACTGAGTTACCGCCCACCGCTGAACTGGCAAGGGCAACTGGATTTCTGGCGTCAGCGTACACTGGATGGCATGGAATGGGTCAGTGGCGATGCCTACGGCCGAACCTTTAGCTGGCCTACTCCACAAGGTGTTGTGCACGGCTGGTTTGAATTAAGCCCGCTCAAAGCTGGAGTAATGCGGTTAAAGCTGCATTGGCCCAGCCAGCAGGAGCTTACTTCTGTGCTGCAACGTATCCGCCAACTGGCCGATTTAGATGCCAATATGCTGCAGATAGAGCAACAACTTGCAGCAGTGTTTGGCGATAGCCTGGAATCTGGTTTACGTTTGCCTGGCTTATGGAGCCCGTTTGAAGCGGCCGTAAGGGCTATTTTAGGCCAGCAAGTCAGTGTGCAGGGAGCTCGCACTCAGCTCAATCGTTTACTCGCTGAATTGGCAGAACCTTTGCCTGATGATCCACAGAAAAAGCTGTTTCCAACAGCAGAAGCTATCAGTCACAACGAGTTGTTGATGCTCAAAGTACCACAGGCCAGACGCGACACGTTAAAACAATTGGCAGCGACAGTGATCGCAGAGCCAGAAAGCACACCGGATGACTGGCTCCAACTTAAAGGTATAGGGCCCTGGACTGTGGCCTATAGCAAAATGCGTGGACTTGCCGATCCGGATATTTGGTTGGGCGGTGATTTAGGCGTACAAAAAGCCTTGAAACGCCATGCTGATATCACCCCAGAGCAACTGGCCCCCTGGCGCAGTTATGCGACCTTTCAGCTCTGGTTTAGTTTATCCCGTCCCGCGTTAAAGGAGACAACCGAATGAAACAACTGCAATTTGCCACCCCTCTGGGGCCTCTGGTGGTGACGGCCAATGCTAAAGGCATAGAGTCGGTGTTATTCAGAGACAACAGCGAGGCACCGGATCAGAGCAATGACACTCTGCTGCTCGATTGCAAAGCTCAGTTTGATGCTTATTTTGCAGGCAGCCTGCAGCAATTTGATTTACCGCTAGCCGCTCAGGGTACCGAATTTCAGCAAGCCGTCTGGCAGCAACTGAGCAAAATCCCTTTTGCCCAGCTTCGCAGTTACAGCCATATAGCCCAGGCGCTGAATAACCCTAAAGCAGTGCGGGCCGTAGGGGCGGCCAATGGCCGTAATCCGCTGACTATTATCGTGCCCTGCCACAGAGTGATAGGCGCCAATGGCACTTTAACGGGCTACGCTGGCGGCTTAGAGCGTAAAGACTGGTTGCTTAAACATGAGCAAAATACGGCTTTGGCCCTGGGTTTATTTAAGCTGGAGGCCCATTAATCCGTCGGGGCGAACTTTAGAATCACCCC
>NZ_LAVS01000001.1 GCF_000986865.1 Rheinheimera mesophila | reverse complement strand
GGCAGCGGCAAATCTTCGTTAATCAATGCTGGCGTAATGCCAAATCTGATGCAAAACAGCGGCTACAACGGCGTCAAGGTAGAGTCGTACAGCAGTCTGGATTTAGCCGATCTAACCCCAGGCCAATTATTGATGCAACTGGCAAGTACCTTGCTCGACTGGGAAGTTGCAGACCAGCCGGTATTTGACGGCTGCAGTGCCGAACAGCTGGCAGATAAATTACAGCATCAAATGGACTGGGTGCTGCAAAGCTGTAAAAAAGCGCTTCAAAATCATAGCCAAAACGAAAGCAAATGCCGTTTTGCCATTTTTATCGACCGGCTTGAAGTGCTGTTGTCTTCGCCGCTGTTTAGCGAAGAAGAAAGGTTGCAGTTTATCGACCGGATGGAACAACTGGCCACTTCAGGTTTAGTGCTGGTATTAAGTGCCTGTCGTAACGAGTTTTACCCTTTATTGGTTACCTATCCCAGTTTGATGGCAGGCAAAGCCCGTGGTGCGCATTTTGACTTAGCACCGCCCGGCAGAGCCGAACTTTTACAAATGATCCGCTTACCCGCCATAGCCGCCAATTTAAGCTGGGATTTAGATCCAAACACCGCAGTACCACTGGATGAGTTGTTATGCAGCGAAGCCGCCAGCAACCCCGATGCTTTACCTATGCTGCAATACACCTTGCAGGAATTGTATTTACAGCGCAGCGACAGCAATCAGCTGCTGTTTTCTGTCTATAAAAACTTAGGTGGTATTGAAGGTGCTATAGGTAAAAATGCCGAGCAGGCCATAGCCCAGTTAAGCATCGCAGAAAAAGACAGCTTACCCCGCGTGCTCTCTTTACTGGTGACGTTACGCGAAGACGAACAGTCCATCACCAGCCGTACAGCACTCTGGCAACAATTACAAAATGACGCTGAACGCGCTTTGGTACAAGCTATGGTGGAGCATCGTTTATTTGTCTCCCACCTGCAAAACGCTGTGCCCTGTTTTAGTGTGGCACACGAAGCTTTATTAAGGCGCTGGCCAAGAGCAACAGCCTGGATAGCAGAACATCATCAAAGTTTAAGTGTAAAAAGCCGCTTGCAGCATTTAACCAAACGCTGGCTGGCCGAAGATAAACACAGCGCTTATTTATTGGCCGACGGCAAACCTTTAGCTGAAGCCCAGCAACTGGCACAAAACGGCTTTTTTACTTTAGATGCCAATGAACAAGCTTTTATTTTGGCTTCAGGCAAAAGAGCCAAACTGCTGCGCACCAGCAGACGCTTTACCTTTGCCTTACTCTGTGTACTGACTTTTACTGCAGTATTAATGAGCTTCCGAAGTTTTGAAGCGGAAAAACTGGCGCAACAAAAACGTTTAGCAGCCGAAAGTTTATTAGGTTTTATGGTGGGTGATTTTGCCGACAAATTACGCAGCATAGGCCGGATGGATTTACTGGACGGTATCAGCAATAAAGCGCTCGAGTATTTCAGCGATTTTTCTGATGCAGAACAAGACCAATACCTAAGCACCCAGGCCCGTTTGCAACATGGCCAAACACTGGAAGCTATGGGTGAAGTGGCGTATTCACGTGACAAAATTGATGAAGCCAAAACGGCTTTATTAGCAGCCAGAGAAAAACTGGCACCAGTACTTAGTGAGCAGCCAGATAATTTAGAACTGCTAAAAACCTTAGGCGCTAATGCCTTTTGGTTGGGGCAAATTCATTACGATGCCAAAAACTGGTTGGCCGTTAAACCAGAATTTGAGCTGTATTACAGCTATAGCCAGGCTATGTACAAAATAGCGCCCGACAGTGTCGATGCCCTCATGGAGTTATCTTACGCTACTAATTCTTTAGGCTCTTTAGCTATGAAATTGCAAGAGTTTGAGCAAGCCACAGCTTTTTTTGACGAGTCGCTGAATCTTAAATTATTGGCAAAAGCTAAAGACCCGGCTAATACCGCCTTAATTGCAGATATAGCAGATACTCGTTCCTGGTTGGCCAGCGCTGCTTTAGCAAAAGGGGATATTTATAAAGCTATAGCTGTGCATCAACAGATTCAGGCTGAATTTGAAATAATGAATAAGGATGCAAAGTCTGATGCTTATCTGCTTGAAAAAGTGTTCAATAGTTATTCCAAATTAGCAAAAATATATAGTTATCAAGGGTTGACCAAGAGGGCTTTTGAGCTAGCGTATCAGGCTTATGATTTGTTGACGCAGGCCGTTATTCAGGATCCTGGCAATAAAGGGTGGCAGAATGATCTGTTTTTTCAAAAGGCCCGGCTTATGAGGTTAAATGCACTGTTGCATGATCCTCGAATAAGTTATACGCCGGAGTTGTTGAGGCAAGAGCTTGAACGGAAGAAAGTCGAGTTTGGTAGTGAGTCGCGTTATCTAAGGGCTTACAATAACTGGAGACTTGAATCTGCTCATTACTACCAGGCAACAGGCCAACTACAAAAAAGTACTGACTCTATTCTCTCTGCTTTAGATTACTATCACGAATTATATGCAATTGACGCGACGAACCTAGGATTGGTACTTGCGTTAGCTGAAGCTGAGTTATTACAAGCTATACACTACAAAACAAAGCTCCAAGATAATAAAAGTAAGCAATCGTGCTCCAAAGTAAAAGCGTTACTTGAGCCTTTACAGCTAAAAGATAAGCAGCCTGACTTTATTCAGCCGTATGCTAGGGCTTTAAGTTGCCTTAATGAATTGGACCAATACCCTGAACTGCAACAACTGCTGCAAAAATCAGCTCTTGCGCTAAACGATTTTTAGATTTTTTGTTATTTAACCCAAACCAAGGAAAACTTATGAACGCAACAAACTTAATTCAGGGTCCTGTTATTGAAGTCATGATTACGCTGGATGCCAATCAGGAGCCTAAAGTGACTTATCTGCAGGATGGTGAAGTTTGCACTGGTAATGTAGTGGTGACTTGTGGTGAAGATATTACTTACAGACTGGTCAATTCTGCTGGTTATGCTTTTATGGGCGCAGGTTTTTTAACCCCTTATGACAATATTATTGATGCAGTACAGGTTTCTGCGGATGGCCAAGAGCTGGTGCTGGTGGATGAGGATAATGTGGCCGGTACAACAAAATTTCAGTTAATTTTTACTAATACAACCAATAGTTTGTTGCTGCTAAGTCCCGATCCACAGGTAATTAATAAAGATATAGACCCTCCTAAGTACTAATACCGGTTCTATTTTTTTCTGATTGCTAAACACTGCATTCAATTCAGTAGTTAGCATCTATAACTGTCAGTAACTCTTAATCTAAAGCCCCAGCTGGGGCTTTTTCTTTCAGTTTTAAAAAGCCACAACTCAAGTTGTCCCCGATTTTCTCTTGTTTATTCGTTGTCCCGCTATTAGTATAGAGCCAGATTTGTCCCCATCTTAACCCTTTCAATTAAAAGGAATTAGCGTGAAAAAAACGACTTTACTTTTTACTGCCTTATTAGTAGCTGCACCATTTTTAAGCCAGGCCGCCACCCAACAAGAAATTGATCTGGCACTTGCCCCTGTAAAAACCAATGCTGATTTACAACAACTGTTAAATTCAGCTTCGCCTTTAGATGCACTGGAACAGCATGTATTTCAGTTTGTCAGCAGTGTGAAGTTTTCGAAAAAAGGCCAGCAAATCAGCTTTGATAAAGAGCTGCTGGAATCCAATTTGTCTGCCACTGAAATTTATAAAATTCTGGTGCTATTTGGCCAACAAAGTAGCATCAGTCAGTATCAAAATGCGCTGATTGTCACTGACACCGATAAATTGTTATTAACAGGGTCCAGCTTGCCATTTTGTAATGCCGCCGATCCTATCGAAACCAGTGTCACCTTAGATAAAAATAAACAGGCGATATTTGGTTATGCCCAAAGTGGCGTTGTTTGTGATGGTAATGTCGAGCTGACTGAAAATACCACTATTACTTATGTGTTGGTGCCGGGCAAAAAATCGCCTAAAGGTTTACGTTTAGTTGGTGCTGGTTTTACCAACCCTTTTGACGGTCATATAGAAAAAGTGACGGTAAGTAGCGACGGCCAAAGCATTCAGCTGGAGAACAATATTGAAAACTCCGGTGTCAGCAAATACCAGTTTATCCTCGAGTCGGAAGAAAATGATTTGCTACTGGTAAGCCCGGATCCGCAGGTTGTAAATAAAGATAATAAGCCTCCTATGTAAGCTCGGTAACGCTGTTGTGCTTGGCGGTAAACGCTGAATAGTTGTCTTCATCAGCAGGTGTGAACAGGCTTTTTACTGCTGACACAAGCAACAGAGTTGAATAAAAAGCCCCTTGCTGGGGCTTTTTTAGTTTTTAGATAAAAATAATTTCATTTAAAATCAATTGTTTAAATCAGAAGGTTGCCGGAAGGTTTGTTTTTTCCATAAGTTCTAAAGTCATGCTCAGTAAACGCATCAATTGCGTCGGTACAAGGGCTTATGGAGCACAGACCTATGACTCGTTCAGCACAAACTAAAAGATTATATTTAACCTCTGCACCTGTAAGTGAAGCGAATGGCAGTAGTGCCGAGTTAAACCCTTCACTTTATAATCGCAACGATGTAAGCCGGATCGATTTTTCTGGTGCTGGTGGTTATGCGGTCCCTCATCTTGAGTCTTTACCTGCTTTGATTGAGTACTTGTCTGAAGCTGTATTAGTGGTCAATTCCAGCGGCACTATAGTGTGTATCAACAGCAAAGCAGCGCAGTTTTTGGGCCATACCCAGGGTGCATTACGGGGGCACTGCTGGCCGGACTTTTTAGTCAAACGTTATCAGCAGCATTACCACAGCCTGGTGGATATGGGCCGTCGGGGTTTATTGTCGCAGCAACAGTCGCCGGCTGAAATGGCCATTATTTGTGCCAATGGTGATGTCAAAGATATTGAGCTGTCGTTGTCCTATTTACCTTCAGATGATCCGCTGCTGGTGATTGTGATGCGTGATCTGACTTCCCATAAAGCTCAATGCCATAAATTGCATATGCTGGCCTGCACCGATCCTTTAACTGCGCTTGCCAACAGACGTCATTTTGATGAGATGTTGCAGAAGTGCTGGGATGAATGCAATAAAACACAAAGCCCTGTTAGTGTACTGATTGTTGACGTCGATTATTTCAAGCAGTTTAACGATCAATACGGCCATATTCAGGGAGATGAATGTTTACGTCGTATTGCAGCTGCTATTTCATTGGCTGTTCCCCGTGGTCAGGGTTTAGCAGCCCGTTATGGTGGTGAAGAGTTTGCGCTGGTTCTGCCTTATCACGACGAAGCCATGACCAAAGCCGTGGCCTTAAAAGTGCAGCATTATGTGCGCCAGTTGAATTTCTGTGAGCAAGGATTACCGGAAGATTTATGCGTTAGCGTCAGTCAGGGCCATGCCAGCGAAATCAACGGCCAGTTCCGCACCCCATTTGCCATGTTATGTGCCGCAGATACGGCTTTGTATCGCGCAAAATCAGAAGGCAGGGATTGCATTAGCGCCTGTTGCTAAGCCTTTGATCATCACGGGGCGTCGTACTTGAAGCCGCAGCTTCGTTGACTTCGTATTCTCGCCCCAGTTGTTTGTGGTACATGGTGATTGGTATGAGCTGCGAGTTCTCGCTTCAATCCAATTACACATAGGTAAACTATGCTCCTGGGGTCTCGAAGCCTCGTCGCCTCGCTGCAACTCCAATTACTTAGGGCAATAGGCTCGCTGAACTTGCCCCCGCCCGTCCATCAGCTTGAAATAACAGGCGTTGGTGTCTGGAATTGCTGCCCGCTTTGCGGGCGACCCTAAAGGTCGCCGCTACAAAAACAGCTGGTTTTGCTGCAACAAAGCCAGCGGAGCGTTTTACGCCTCGCTGCAAAGGGGCGTTTTTATTTATGGTCAGGCCCTTTTGTCACCCTAACGTAGCGCCTAAGATAAGCCACTTTAAATAGCTTTTAAGTTCTTGTTATGGCACTCCAACTTATCTCTCCAGATCAGTGGCAAACTCAGGCCTGGAAAAATGGCGGTGGCATTACGCATCAACTCGCCCGTTCTGACGACCAAAGCGGCATGCGCTGGCGTGTTTCTATAGCCGAAGTCGCCAGCGACGGTCCTTTTTCCCGTTTTGAACAAATCGACCGCGTTATTATGTTGCTGCAAGGCAATGGTTTTTGTTTGCATGGGGCAAAAGAGCAGGCAGTTGTGTTGGATAAAGATTTACAGCCTTTTGCTTTTGCCGGTGAAACCGAAATTGACTGTACCTTAATAGCAGGGCCAGTGCGGGATTTTAATCTGATGACCAGGCGCTTTGATGTAAAAGCTAGTTTGCAGGTGTTGTCTGTGAATGAACCCTCATCTTTAACTCTGACCAATGAATCTTTGTTATATCTGGCTTCTGGTCAGCTTCAGCTAAGTTTCAAAGAGCAAAGTTATCAACTGGACGCAGGGCAAAGCTTGTTATGTACGGACGAAGCAGGGGAACTGCAGATAAAAGCCAGTGCCGAGCCCTGTCAGTTGGTGTGGATTAGAATTTTGTAGTTCTGATTTGGTGGAAGTTTGCTACTGAATTAAAACGCTTTCGCCGTTGGCGAGATACTTTCTTTTGTGTCGCCAAAAGAAAGTATCCAAAGAAAAGGCGACCCTGGCCGCTGCGAAAGCCCGCTCAAAAAAGTGCGTCCAAGGCGACTCGGCAACTCGTTCGTCGCTAACGCTCCTCTCTCAAACACTCCTCGTCTTAAAACCTTGGCCACCCATTTTTGAACGGCTTGCGGCTAAGGGGGAAAAGAGGTAGCTTCGTTTTATATTGATTTAACTGACACGGCCATTGATTAAAAGTAGTGGCTACATGTAACTACAAGAAGGTTTTTATGTCCAAACAACATTCCCCGGGTTTTCTGGCTGTAGTCGACGATGCCAAAAGCAGAGTGAAAGAACTGACTATTGCTGATTTGCAGCAGTTTCCTACCCCTTATGTGCTGGTCGATGTGCGGGAAGATTTAGAGTGGCTGGCCGGGCATTTGCCTGCTGCTATTCATTTGGGTAAAGGCGTGATTGAGCGCGATGTGGAAAAAGCAGTGCAGGATAAACAGCAAACGCTGATTTTGTATTGTGGTGGTGGTTTTCGTTCGGCATTAGCGGCCGATATGTTGCAGAAAATGGGTTATCAGGATGTCTGGAGTCTGGCTGGGGGGTATACAGCCTGGGTCAATGCGGGTTTGCCTTTGACTAAGCCGCAAGTCTGATGCTGAGCAAAAACAAGCGGGACGGAATAAACCCGTCCCGCAGCCTATTATTTCAGTAAAGATTCAGTCAAATGCGGGCGCATGCCTTTTAGCATGGCGCCTAACAGTTTTGGACTGGCTGCCACTATATTGCCGCTGCGCAGGTAGTTGTTACCACCAGCGAAGTCACTGATTAAGCCACCGGCTTCACGTAAAATCAGCTCGCCTGCAGCAAAATCCCATGGCTTTAAACCAATTTCCCAGAAACCATCAAAACGGCCTGCTGCGACATAACATAAATCCAGCGCTGCCGAACCAGTACGACGCACGTCTGCGGCCTGAACCATCAGAGTTTTAAAGGTTTCAGTGTAGGCGTCTAAATGGTGTTTGTGTTTAAAAGGGAAACCAGTCGCCAGAATAGCGCCGCCTAAATCAGGTAAATTAGTAGTACGGATACGACGGCCATTGAGCTGAGCGCCTGCACCACGGGATGCGGTGAACACTTCGCCACGTAATGGGTCAAATACCACGGCTTGATCCAGTTTGCCCTGATGACGCAGAGCTATGGATACCGCAAAGTGAGGAATGCCTTTGATAAAGTTGGTGGTGCCATCAAGCGGGTCGATGATCCACTGGTAATCGCTATTGTTGTTGCCATATTCGCCGTTCTCTTCACCGATAATATCGTGATCCGGGAATGACTTACGTAAAACATGCACTATGGCCTGTTCTGCTTCTTTATCGATGTTGGTCACAAAGTCATTAGTGCCTTTCTGAGTCGTCTGAACTAAGTCCATCTGACCACAAGCTTTAGCGATGACATTACCTGCGCTGCGGGCAGCACGAATTGCGATGTTTAACATCGGATGCATAACGATTACCTTATTGTATAAAGAACAGTCAAAAGAGCGGCGCGTATTGTAGCCGCTGACAGGAAAAAGTAAAGACAAATCCCCTACCTGACAGAGGAAAGTACGACCATGTTGTCATACTTTTGTCATCAGAGCTGCTTAGAGTGGGCGCCATCTCTTTACAGGTCCATTCTCAAGTGAGCTAAGCCAATGAAATCTGTGTTGTATCTGATGCGCCATGCCACGGCTGATGTTCGAAATTCGCAGGTGGATGAAGCCGATCGTTGTCTGAATGAAAAAGGCCGGTTACAGGCGCGCCGCGTGGCAGCTTTTATGCAAAAGCAGGGGTTAATACCAGATCGTATCTTTTGTAGTCCACATACCAAAGCCATGCAAACTGCAGCTTTAGTCCGTAAAGATTTGGCGGTAAAAGTGCAGGTTGAAGAGTGGCCCTGTTTATTGCCCTCTGTGGCGGCTACTGAAGCAAAAACTTACTTGTTCAGCCAGTTACAAAACGATGAAGCTGTCTTGTTGGTAGGGCATGAACCTGAGCTGGCTTTGCTGGTGAACGAGTTATTGGGTTTGGATAAAATTTTCCTTGAATTGAAAAAGGCCTCTCTTACTTGTCTTGAATTAGATCTGGCGGCGACTGTTCCGGTCCGTTTAGCCTGGTCTGTACCAGCCAAGTTTATGTGATAGGAACAGATAAAAGCCAACAGGGCACAGACCAAGATAAGTTCAATAAATTCACTTGAATTGCGAATCATTCTTGTTTAGTCTGTGCAGCCTTTATTGCTGCTTTGAGGCTGTTATGTCGTCCTTACGCTCTCCTTCGTTGTTAGCTATTGCTGTTTTTACTGCGTTGAATTCAATTCCTGTTTATGCCCAACAGTCAGATCAACAACATTCTGATACACACCAAGCGGATAAAGATCTGGAAGTGATAGAGGTCAAAGGCCGCGCTCAGACGTTATACCGGGCGTCGCAAAGCAGTGTTGGAACCAGAACAGAGACAGATTTAGAGCTGGTACCACAAAATATTCAGGTATTGCCAGAAGCGCTGATCCGCGATCAGGCCGCCCGTCAGGTGACTGATCTCTACCGCAGCATGAGTGGTGTTAGTGCTTTTAGTTACTCAGGTGTCACCTTTCGCGGATTCCGCCAGGACGAGATTTTATATGATGACGTAAGAGGCGATCCATTTAATGGGTTTGCTGTGCCTCAGCTATTTAATGTGCAAGAAGTACAATTACTCAAAGGCAGCAGCGGCGCTTTATACGGCAGCAGCGCTCCTGGTGGTTTAATTAACTACGTAACTAAAAAGCCGCAGCGCACAGCGAAAAACCAACTGGAATTGGGCCTGGGCAATGATGATTTTTGGCAAGGCTCGCTGGAGTTAAGTGGTCCACTAACCGAGCAGCAAGCCTATCGTTTTGGTTATTACCGTGATTCAGAGCAGCCGTTTCGCTGGAATACCAAAGTTGAAAACGACATTCTGGACTTAGGTTATCTGATTGATATCACAGACAGCACCAGCCTGACACTGCAATACAATACCTTAACTCAGGATTATCAGGGCGCCCGTTTACGGGGTGTACCTACGGATGATCAGGGTAACTTTATTGGCGACAGAGCCTGGAACCACAACGAAGCCACAGATTTCCAGTCGTTAGAAGCAGATGTCTGGCAGGTGCGGGCTGACCATGAATTTAACAGCAACTGGCGCACCGATTTAACCTGGCGTCATTACGACAATACCGAACTGCAAAACTACCACGAACCTTTCTGTAGCTTCGACACAGATGGCGATGGCGTGGTGGATTATTGCCGCCGTCAGTTCAGGGACCAGCGCCGTGAAAATACCGCAGACAGTATCACCTGGAACAATATAGTGGAGTTCAGCACTGCGGGTTTAAACCACCAGTTGTTAATTGGTGCAGATACCATGACGCAGGACTCGTACTTTTTAGGCCGAAATGTAGCGCCTATAGAGCAGGGAGGGAAGGCGACAGGTATTAGCCTGACAAATCCTGTGTATGGCCTGACCTCAGCGGCTGATTATGATATCGACAGCATCAAATCTACCCCAACCGATACCACTGCTGTGCGTCAGGGTTTTTATCTGCAGGATCAACTGGATTTAACCTCAAGCTGGAACCTACTGCTGGGGGTACGCTGGGATAGTTTTGAAGATAAAAACAATATGGACTCGTCTAAAGTGGATGGTAACGACAGCTCCTGGCGTGTCGGTTCTACCTACCAGTTGACCGACTGGGTGCGTTTGTATGCACTCAAAGGCACAGGTTTCAGCCCGCAAGCTACTGCCTCTCAGGTGCCTGAAGTGGGTGGGCCTTTTGAAGCGGAGCAGTCCAGTATTATCGAAGCGGGTGCGCGTTTTTCTTTGCTGAATGATGCAATACGCCTGAATCTGGCCACTTATGAAATGGTGAGAAATAACATACTGCAGGCGGACCCCCGGGGTGATGTCGGTGGGGATGGTCGTGACGATCAAATAGCTTTGGGTGAAGTAAAAAGTAAAGGCGTGGAACTGGACTTGCTGGGCGACTTAACCGACTCCTGGGTGCTGAATGTTAACTACGCCTACAACGATATCCGTATTGTCGAAAGCACCAGCGTTATTACCAATGCGGTGGGTGACAAATTTGCCAATGCACCACAACATCAGGTCGGGGTATGGAGCCGTTACGAGCTGGATGGCATTAACTCGGCTATAGCGGCCGGTATGGATTATGTCAGCGACCAGTTAAGTATTGATGGCCAGCGGGTAAAATCCTACACCGTCTTTGATATGAGCTGGCAAACCCGCTGGCAACAATGGTTGTTTCAGGCCAATCTGAAAAACCTGTTTGATAAAACTTATGCCACTGCTGGTTTTATTGAGCGTACCGGCCATTTCCCGGGTGAGCCACGCCGCTTAATAGTCACAGCCAGTTATCAGTTCTAAGCTGACTATGAACGGCAGAAGTTGGTTTAAGTTACATTCCTTTGCAGGTTTTGCTTTTGGCCTGCTGATGTTGCTGGTCTGTCTGACCGGTACGCTCGCTGTGGTCAGCCATGAAATTCAGTACCTGTCGGATCAAAAATACCGGGCCTTGTCTGAACGACAAGGTCCTGTACCCTGGCAGGTGCTGGAGCAAAATCTAGCCAAAGCTTATCGCGACTATCAAATCAGTAACCTGAATGTGCCAGAACAATGGTATCTGGCGGGGGCTGTGAGTTTGCACAAGGGCCCTGAGTTTAAATTTGTTTATTTTGATCCCGCTTCCGGTGCTTTAACAGGCGAAGGCCCCTGGGGCACAGTGTCGCGCTTTTTGCGTAATATCCATATGTACCTGTCGCTGGGTTCTACTGGCAAAATCATAGTCACCAGTTTAAGTTTTTTGCTGCTGATTATTTTAATCAGCAGTTTTTATGTCTACCGGCAGTGGTGGCTTAAAGGTTTTCAGTTGCCTCGTGGCGCTAAAGCCTCCAGCCGCACTTTTTGGTCCGACTGGCATAAATGGACTGGCGTCTGGTGCTGGGGTTTTATTCTGCTGATGTTTTTAACAGGCCTCTGGTACTTTACCGAACACTTTTTACTGAAGTTTAAAGTGGAGCATTATCCAAAAGCGCCGAAACTGGAACAGGCTATTACCCACAAAGCTTTGTCTTTAACCGAATTAATGCAGGCTGCACAAAAGGCCAGACCTGAACTGGATATCAGAGCTCTGAACTATCCGTTGTCGGACCAAGCGCCTGTAGTGGTGACAGGGCAGGATGATACGCTGCTGGTGCGCGACAGAGCCAACCGCATTTACCTGCATCCGGTGACGGCTGATGTGCTGAAGATCCAAAAAGGCGGCGAGTTAAAACCTGTGGCCTATATCTCCGATATGGCAGATCCGCTGCATTTTGGTAACTTTGCCGGGCTTGGCGTCAAGCTGCTGTATTTTGTGTTTGGGCTGGGGTTTAGCTTTTTAGTGGCGGGTGGGCTTTGGATGCACTGGCTGCGTACCAAAAGGCAGCAGCCGGAGCTGATGCGCTGGCTAGGCTGGACTGGTGCTGTTTCATCGGTCATAGTAGTCATGGCTTTGGTGCTGACTTCGGTGCAGTTTTCGCAGCGTGATGCAGACAATCTGCCTTTGTCACCTGTATTAGGGGCACTGCGTTAGATTGGTTTTAATTTATTCAGAGTGTTTTCTGGTATTGATGAAACCGCCGTTTGCGTCGTGGTACAGAATAGACTTTGCCCGGTTTTCTGGATGTGGATCAATAAGGAATTATGCGTGTTAGAGGCCGTTCGTAATGGGGATATACATCCAATGCATTTTGTGTTGGGGTTTTACTGTTTGGTTATTTTTGTCTGCTGCCTGATGATTAATCTGATCATGGCAAAGACTAAGGGGTACGGCTGGAAAAAAGCTGTGATTGTTGCCTGCATTCCAGTAGTCAACATGGTTTTTTCGTTAATTTACTTAGGTTTGCCGAAAAAAGACAAAGAGTAACTTTCTACTTGGGCCATGTTAGCTGGCTCTTTAACGTAGAAAAAGGCGGAAACTCATCCCGCCTTCATTGATTTAAACTTGTGTGTTTAGTGACGGAAATGACGCACGCCAGTGAAGATCATCGTCATGCCATGCTCGTCGGCAGCGGCGATGACTTCGGCATCACGCATCGAGCCACCAGGCTGGATCACGGCTTTGATACCTGCAGCAGCGGCGGCATCAATACCATCGCGGAACGGGAAAAACGCATCGGATGCCATGACGGAGCCTTTGACTTCCAGGTTCTCGTCGGCGGCCTTGATACCGGCGATTTTAGCGCTGTAGACGCGGCTCATCTGGCCTGCGCCGACGCCAATAGTCATGCTGTCTTTGGCATACACAATAGCGTTTGATTTTACATATTTAGCCACTTTCCAGCAGAACAATAAGTCACGTAATTCATCTGCAGTAGGCTGACGTTTAGAGACTACTTTTAAGTCATCCAGGCCGACCATTTTCTGATCACGGTCTTGTACCAACACACCACCGTTAACCCGTTTGATATCAAAACCAGTAGTTTTGCTGTCCCATTCGCCACACACCAGTAAACGCACGTTGGGTTTGGCGGATACCACAGCAGCGGCTTGAGCTGTAGCGCTTGGCGCGATAATGACTTCAACAAACTGACGGCTGACAATAGCTTCCGCAGTTTTGGCATCTAATTCGCGGTTAAAGGCGATAATGCCACCAAAAGCAGAAGTTGGGTCTGTTTTGTAGGCGCGCTCGTAAGCGGCCAGAATGTTCTCACCAATAGCGACACCACAAGGGTTGGCGTGTTTAACGATCACACAGGCTGGTTCGTCGAATTCTTTTACGCACTCTAAAGCAGCGTCAGTGTCGGCGATATTGTTGTACGACAGCTCTTTGCCTTGCAGTTGAGTGGCGCTGGCCACTGATGCTTCCTGAATGCTGTTTTCAACATAAAAAGCCGCGCTTTGGTGGCTGTTTTCACCGTAACGTAAGTCTTGTTTTTTCACAAACTGAGTATTAAAAGTGCGTGGGAATTTGCTTGGTTTGGCATCTTCATCACCGTATGCCGCCAACATAGTACCGAAGTAGTTGGCAATCATACCGTCGTATTGGGCTGTATGCTCAAAAGCACTGATAGCTAAACTAAAACGGGTGGCATGAGTCGTAGAGCCGGCGTTCGCAGCCATTTCGGCTAAGACTTTGTCGTAATCGGCCGCGTTTACCACTATAGTGACGTCGTTATGGTTTTTCGCCGCAGCACGCACCATAGTCGGGCCGCCGATATCGATGTTTTCAATAGCATCTTCTAAAGTACAACCTGCTTTGGCCACAGTGTTGGCGAATGGATACAGGTTGACGACCACTAAGTCGATAGGCTTGATATTGTTTGCTGCCATTACCGCTTCATCCAGACCACGGCGCGCCAGAATGCCACCATGTACTTTGGGATGCAGCGTTTTGACGCGACCGTCCATAATCTCCGGGTGACCTGTGTAATCTGATACTTCAGTCACTGCTATGCCTTGGTCTGCCAATAACTTGGCAGTGCCACCTGTGGACAAGAGTTCCACACCCTGGGCTGCTAAAGCACGGGCAAATTCAACTATACCGGTTTTATCTGACACGCTTAATAAGGCGCGACGGATTGGACGAGCTGCGTTCATTGGATCATTCTCCGCTGTAATGGTTAATTCGGACCAGCACTGTTGTGGTTCACAGCCTTCGGATAACACAAAGCCAGGACATAAGCATAGAGAAAAAAGGCTTTGCTGTA
The DNA here is from genome assembly GCF_000986865.1 of Rheinheimera mesophila. GTDB lineage: Bacteria > Pseudomonadota > Gammaproteobacteria > Enterobacterales > Alteromonadaceae > Pararheinheimera > Pararheinheimera mesophila. The sequence goes on along the minus strand of NZ_LAVS01000001.1, from coordinate 274,440 downwards.
TCGCCGGGATCGCTGGTGAAATCCCTTATTTACTTCACATACAACTTAAAGTGATTCCGCTAAGTCATTGGCGTTGCAGCAAGGCGGCAAGGATTCGAGTTCCCAGGAGCATAGTCCACTATGTGACTGGGGCGAGAATCCGCAGCCAACGAAGCTGCAGCGTCATGAGCGACGCGGAAAAACAAAAAAGCACCCGAAGGTGCTTTTGATTGCGGGACTCCTCCCGCGAGGGCATTAACTCATGCCGTATTGTTTCAGCTTCTTGCGCAGAGTACCGCGGTTGATGCCCATCAGGTTGGCAGCGCGGGTCTGGTTGCCGCGAGTGTATTTCATCACTTCTTCTAATAACGGCTTTTCTAATTCGGACAACACTAATTCGTACAGGTCATTGACGTCCTGACCGTTTAATTGTTGTAAGTAGTTCGCCACCGCTTTTTGTACCGCGTTGCTTAAAGGCTGCGGTTTTTCTTGCGTTTGAACATGGGCGTTGGTGATAAATGGCGAAGTCACGTTTTGATTAAACATTGCCTAGTCTCTTTTACGTTAGGTTGCTGCTAGTAATTGCTCGAAATACACACTCAAGGTATCCAACTGCTGTTGGGCCTGTTCGATACCATTAAATTCACTGCGAAACATGCCTTCGCTGTCATGCTCAGCCAGGTACCAACCCACATGTTTGCGGGCAATACGTGAGCCAGGCACTTCACCGTATAATTGGTGTAAGCCACGGACATGCTCCAGCAAAATATCCCTGACTTCGCTCGTCGAAGGCGAAGCCAAATGTTCACCAGTTTGCAGATAGTGCACCACTTCACGGAAAATCCAGGGTTTGCCCTGAGCGGCCCGGCCAATCATGACCGCATCTGCTCCGGTATAGTCCAATACAAATCTGGCTTTTTCCGGCGTAGTGATATCGCCATTGGCAATCACCGGGATAGACACATTTTGTTTAATAGCGCGGATAGTGTCGTACTCCGCCTCTCCTTTATACATACAGGCTTTAGTGCGGCCATGAACCGCTAAAGCCACAATGCCGTTGTCCTGCGCTATTTGCGCTATCTGTACGCCATTTTTATGTTCGATGTCCCAGCCAGTACGAATTTTTAAGGTCACAGGTACTGTGACGGCCCGAACCACGGCCTGAATAATCTGCTGCACTAAATCCGGATACTGTAACAGTGCCGAACCCGCCAGTTTTTTATTCACTTTTTTTGCCGGACATCCCATGTTGATGTCGATGATTTGGGCGCCATGTTCAACATTAAACACAGCAGCTTCAGCCATCTGATCTGGATCCGAACCGGCAATTTGCACCGATCGAAGACCAGATTCGTCCTGGTGAGTCATACGATTTAGCGATTTTTCACTTTGCCAGACCAAAGGATTGCTCGACATCATTTCTGATACAGCTAAACCTGCACCAAAACGACGACAAAGCTCACGAAAAGTGTAATCCGTCACTCCAGCCATAGGAGCACAAATGACATTGTTCGCTAATTGATATGGACCTATGCGCACCGCTAAAACCAAGGCTCTACCCTAAAGGGGCGCTAAGTTTACGGATTTTTACCAACAATGCAAAGGTTATTATTTAAACAAAAGTATAAATTTATAGGGGGTTGCTGGGTTGACAATCACTAAACGTCTGAAAACTAGACTTTCTGAAATGTAAAACCCAGCAAAGTCGCGAGGCCTGCTGACAGATAATTGTATCGATGCTGTTTTTCTCATCAATTTGCGGCAAAAAATTGCGAAAGACTTTCAGCACAGAAGTCAATGCTTTTCGTCTGTGAGGTTTGTTGGCCTATCCAGTGTCGTGTAAGATAAAGCAATGATCTTTAAAGGAGAAGCTTGATGAAGAAATGGATAGTTGCTGCAATATTTAGCCTGAGCAGCACAGCGACTCTGGCAGGAGTCGTAGTCACAGATGCCACCATCCGGGAAATGTTACCGGGTCGCAGTATGACTGCCGGCTACTTTAGTCTGAAAAATGAAACTGATGTAGCGGCTGAGCTTGTCAGCGCCAGTAGTCCACAGTTTGGTTCTGTGGAACTGCATCAGCATAGCCATAAAGATGGCATGATGAAAATGGAGCAGGTGCAGTCTGTGGTTGTTGCCGCCGGCGAGCAGGTGCATTTTCAGCCCGGTGGTTTGCATTTGATGTTATTTGATGCCAAAACCAGTGTGACTCCGGGTCAGCAGATCCCGTTACGTTTAACCTTCAAAGACGGCCAATCTATCGAAGTTCAGGCTTCGGTCAGTGCAATTCCGACTCATTAAGGAGTGCTCCAATGAACAGATTCAGGATCCTCAGTTTAACAATACTGTTCGTTTTTATCTTGGGCTATGGCACCGCCTGGTGGGCCAGCAGTGAGCCTGAATTGTTTGATGTGAAAGATTTATCGGCAGAACTAAGTCCCGAACATAAACAAACCGTGGGCTATACCACCACCAGTGCCTTGATCCGGGTGCTGGAGACTTTACTGACTAAAAACGCCGGTTTTACCAGCAATGATGTGATGCCGCCTTTTTCTCTGCTGGACAATATGCCAGCCTGGGAGTTAGGAGTCTTAGAGATGTCGCGGGATTTGGCGTTGGCGCTGCGGAAGGATTTAAGTCGTTCCCAATCTCAGTCTATTGAAAACCAGTACTTAAAATTGGCGCAGCCTATGCTCAACATTGATCATCGTAGCTGGGCTGTGCCGGCCGCTGAAACCGAGTATCAGCAGGCCATCCGGCAATTAGTTTTGTACCGCACTGCATTATTGGATCCGGCAAAAACCGACAGTCAGTTTTATACCAGAGCCGATAATTTGCGTGACTGGCTGAAAAACGTGGAAAAACGTCTGGGTAGCTACAGCCAGCGTTTGAGTGTCAGTGTGGGCCAAGACAGATTAAATACCGATTTGGCGGGCGATAGAAATGCCAGACAGTCGACACTGACCGCTGAATCTAACCGGATCAAAACCAGTTGGTGGAGCATTGATGATGAGTTTTATGAGGCGCGTGGTGCGTGCTGGGCTTTGTTACACCTGTTAAAAGCGATAGAATTGGATTTCGCCGACGTGTTGACCAACAAAAACGCCATGATTAGCTTACGCCAGATTGTCCGTGAGCTGGAGGCGACTCAACAGCCCGTTTGGAGTCCGATGATCCTCAATGGCCGGGGTTTTGGTTTTATGGCGAATCACAGTCTGGTGATGGCGAATTACATCTCCAGAGCCAATGCGGCTCTGTTGGATTTAACTGAATTATTAGCGCAAGGATAAAGCATGAAAAAGTCTTTAGTAAGTATGGTAGTGATGGCAGTATTGGCAGTTCCTGCAGCAATGGCAGATACCATTGGTGGGGTGTATCTTGGTGCAGATCTGCATTTCGCTGATGCTAAAGGTAGCTTTGGTCAGACAGGCAATCAGCAGAACTTTGAATTCGACGATAAAAACTTAAGCAGCTTTTACATCAAAGTTGAGCATCCTGTTCCTTTGTTGCCAAATATCAAGCTGCAGCGTAATAGCATAACGTCTGACGGTACGACCAGTTTAAACCGTACTTTTGAGTTTGCCGATCAGGTTTTTGCTGTCGGTACTCAAGTCGCTCAGGATCTGGATTTATCCAACATTGACGCCACTTTTTACTACGAGCTGCTGGATAATGACTTAGTAAGCCTTGATTTAGGCGTTACCGCTAAATACATTGACGGTGATATTACGGTGGCAAGCCAGGGCCAAAGCGCAACGCAGGACCTGTCTGCGGTGATCCCTATGGGGTATCTGTACGGTAGTTTTGGTTTATTAGGCACTGGTACCAAAGTCTTTGCTGAAGTCAATTATGTCAGCTATGACGGCAGTTCTCTGTCGGATATGCAGTTTGGTGTGGCTTACGAGTTGATCGATTCATTGGCTGTTGATCTGGCGTTAAAAGCTGGCGTGAAAAAAACCAAACTTGAACTGGACGATATTGATAATCTGGATGCAGATTTGACTTTCGACGGTGCTTTTATTTCTGCTGAACTGCATTTCTAACACCAGATAAACCAACGACCTGACCCTGCCTCAACGCAGAATAACTATTGTTCTGCTTTGAGGTCCAGCTTATAGTGCGGGTCAGGGATATCAGAGTTCAATTGACATGACGTTAAAAGCTAAACTGGGTTTGGTGATAGGTTCAGTGGTACTTGTTGTGCTGTGTCTGTATATATCAGCCAAACTGCAGTTACGTCATGAAACTATGGTCAGAGTACAAGCCGAGCAGCAATTGCTGATGAGTTTGTCTTTGATGGTGGAACCTTTTTTAGTTCAGAATAAAGTAGAGCAAGTCAAAGGCCATCTGCTGGCCACCAGCTTTTCAAGCACTTTACCTATCAAAGCTATTTTGGTGTATCAGGCGGATGGCAATTTGTTTGCCGCCACCCAGTTTCCGCGCGAACTGTTTAATTTTAGCCCAACCCGTGATTTAACAGGACAAAAAGCCCTACAGGACGGCTCTACGTTGTTGTGGTCCACTGTGATGGTCACCCCTGCCAGTATGAGTTATTTCGACAGCAATAAAGTTGCGGCTGAGGGCAGTACCTTAGGTTATGTCGCTATTCAAATATCGCCATTGCGTTTATCGCAGTTGTGGTGGTGGCAGAGCGGTTTGTGGGGCACAGTTTTAGTGACTATTGTTGTTGTGGCATTGTGGTTACAGCGCCGAATTTTTTATCATCAACACCAACGATGGCAAGCCTTTTTACGACAAATTCAAGATGTGCTTCAGCGACCGGGAGTGGATGAAAAAAAGCTCCTGGCCTTTGATACTGCGGAGCTGAATCAGCTTACCCGTCAGCTTTGTGCGCAGCAACAACAGTTGCAACAGCAACTTCAGCAGCAAAGCCAGTTAGAGCAACAGCAAGGGCAACATAGTCAGGCAGAGCGTGAGCAATTGGAGTTAAACCATCAGCAACAACTGAAGGCTCTGGCTGAGGATTTAAAGCACAGTCAATATAGGTTACGGCAGTGGCAACAGCTTGCTGTGTTGGGCCAGCAGGGGCAAGTAGAGCAGCAGACTCAATTGCTCAACTGGCTGCAAACTCAGGAGTTACTGGACAAGATTGAATTGCAGCCGGAGACCGTATGGTTTCCGCAATGGCTGGCTTCGCAAGTGGCGCTGTGGCAAAGCGAACTACAGCTTGAAAAAGTGCATGTTGTGGTGGTGGAAGATCCGGCTCTAAGCTTGTCTGAAGTGCAGTTTTTCGCTCAACATACGGCGGAGTTACTGAAGCAAATCGTCTGGCTGGTGATGCAGGATCTGCAACAAAATGAACTGAGTTTGCATGTTAACCTGCAGGCCTTCTCTGAGAATAAACTCCTGCTGCAGTTCGACCACTCAGGCCAAAGCAAAGCCATAAGACAGGCGATTTCGACAACAGACCCTAGCGCAGTGGTTCCGCAACTCTGTGCCCGATTAATGTCCCGGCTCGGTGCAAAATTAGCGGTCTCGGCTCTGGAGGACTTAGGCTGCTCAGTGCGTGTGGAATTGACCCTGACCGCAGTGAGCAGTCAAGAACTTCCTATGTATCAAACCGCAGTTTATCTGGATGCCAACCCGATCAGAGCTGCGGTATTAAAACAAAGCGTATACTCTATTGCAGAGCAAGTGATCCACATCCAACAGCTACAGCAACTTCAACTGGAGGTGCAACATCGACTGGTCGATTTAGTGCTGGTCCAGTTGCCCGGCCCCGAGGCTGCAGATCAGCTTTGGCAGGACCTGAATCAGTTGACAGTCCGTACTCCGGTGCTTGCATTTTGTGAACCGACCCAATTGAACGATTGGCAGGCATTATTGCAATGTCCGGTGCTGAGCAATCCTATGTTGTCAGCGCATATCCGGCACTGTCTTGCTGGTCAAGCTACAGAACAGCCACTGCGATTACTGGTGGTGGATGACAACACCACGAATCTGGCTTTTGTAAAAGCCATACTGGGGCAGCAGCAGTTCGAGGTTGACACTGCGGCAACCGGCGCTGAAGCGATACGCCTTGCCAAGAGTGGCAGGTATCAGTTGATTCTGATGGATATTCAGTTACCAGACATGTCTGGAGTCATGGCTACTCATATGATCAGACAGTTACCTCAACATCAGGATACGGTGATCATGGCATTTACCGCCCATGCCTCAACTCAGGAGATCCAGCAGTTCCATCAGGCAGGCATGAATGATGTAGTGATCAAGCCGTTAGATGCACATAAAGTGGCGGATTTGATCCGACGTTGCCAGCAACTTAGCTGTCAAAATCTAATACCGGGCTAAACAGTTGTTTCACCGCTTGCAGATAAGCCGGGTTAGCCTGACTGTTTAATAAAGGCAAGAGTTCTGCCCCCACCGGAGTAAATTTGTAGTACTGCAATACCACACCTGAGTGCCTGGCTTTACAGGTTAATTGGTGTTGATGGTATTGCAGTTGCAGACTTTGCTGCGGGATCAATTCACCACTTTCTATCTCAGTTTGATGCAACAGATTTAAGTCAATCAGGCTTAGGATTTGCGGATAAGTCAGGCCAAACTGGCTCAGATTCAACACGGCTCTGCTGCGGCCGGTCAGTAACTGCCAAACTGAGGGTTTGCGGACATAACCAAAATAAATATGACCGCTGTCCTGCAATCTGACTCTGCAGGTCAGACTGGCTGCTTTTTGTAACGCCAGGGCTTCTTTGTAACTCATTCGTTGTAACAAAAATAAGGTTTTTAGCGAAAAGCTACCGGGCTGACCAATTTCACCTGCCAGTATCTTCGCCCAGAGCTGTTGCATGGTCTGATTGGAAATATTCAGCACTAAATCACAGTACTGCTGAAACCAATCCGGGTCTACATCGATATCTGCGACGTAATCCGGGCAAAAGTCTAGTGCCAGCGCCATGATTTTTTCTAAATTGGCCTGTTGGCGTTCTTTATTCATCCGTTCACGCCGTTCGGCGCGTTGTGAAAGTGTTGGTCCTTTAAAGCCGGTGTCAATAGAAACTGGAGCGCCGGAGCGCTGTGCCAGCCGTTGGTGACGTTGATTAAAGTCACTTTCCTGAACCTGGCTGACAGCCTCCGGAGTAGCAGTGCTGCTTTTGGCAGCGAACTCCTGGCCCAACTGACTGCGCGCCAGTTGCAATAAACGTTGATGACCACGACCTGCAGAGATTTTCTGCATGAATACACCTCAGGTGAAGACTGTTCTTTGTATTGAATTTTCACAATAGCGCAAAAAAGTGGTCAGGACTGCAAAAGAAGTTTGCCAATGTGTTAAATCAATGATTTTTAATGGTTTTAATAAAATGAATTGCTTTTTTTGTCCGAGGGTATAGTGTAGAACAACTGGATTAAAAGCTTACCAAGGAAAGCTGTAAGATGGGCTCTGATTGCTAAAGCTAATTCAGGGTATATGCTTGTATTTGTGCAACAGAACCTTGATATGCTTTCAAAAAGTCCATTATAGCTGATGTAAAAAAGGTCGGAGCATGGTGTCAAAAGCAGCAGATGATGATTTTCTGTTCCTCGCAGAAGACGAAATAGATTCGGAAGCAGAAACCCAATCCAGCGGTGAGTGGCACCTGCTGATTGTGGATGATGACGAAGAAATTCATACGGTCACTAAGCTGGCTTTGTCCGACTTATTGGTTTTAGATCGTAAGTTAGTATTCCACCATGCCTTTTCTGGTAAAGAAGCGCTGAAGTTTCTGGCACAACATCCGTATATCGCGGTCATTTTACTTGACGTGGTGATGGAGTCTGACGACGCAGGCCTTAAGGTTGTGCAGCAAATCCGTGATGAATTAAAAATGGACGAGGTACGGATAGTTCTGCGTACTGGTCAGCCCGGTTATGCTCCGGAAGAGAGCGTGATCAAAGAATACGACATCAATGACTACAAAACCAAAACTGAGCTGACCCGCAACAAACTGGTTACTGCTATCATTTCGTCCATCCGCAGTTACCAGCAAATTCGCACTATCAATCAGAACCGTATCGGCTTGCAGAAAATTATCAATGCTGGCGCCAATTTGTTGGAGCAGCATTCACTGCATGAATTTTCGGAAGGGGTGGTGACTCAGATCTCTTCGCTTATTGGTTTGCACGCTGAAGGGGTGCTCTGTGCTCAGATTGAAGACGATGGCAGCAGCAGTGACAATATCTATGTGTTAGGAGCTGCAGGGCATTATGCGCCTTATATCAAGTGCAAACTGGAGCGGTTGAACAACCACAGAATTATTCAGCAAATCACCACTTGCCTTGAAGAAAGGCGGCATATCTTCACTGAAAAAGATACGGTGTTGTATTTAGGCAACACGGAACATGCAGCCGCTGTTTACATTGAAACCAACAGACCAGTAGAAGATTTTGACCGGCAGTTGATTGAGGTATTTTTAAGCAATATTTCAATTGGCTACGAAAATGTCACACTGTTTCAGCAGCTCAAACATGCCGCTTATATCGATCCTTTAACCAAGACACCAAACCGTAACGAGTTTACTGCGTTGTTGCAGGAAACCCGTCGTCTGGATCCTGCCCGTAATGTGGCTGTACTGATTGATATCGACCATTTCTCTGATGTAAACGATGGATTGGGGCAGGAAACAGGCAACGAGTTATTGATTGCGATCACGCACCGGCTGGTTGCTCAGTTTGGCGAAATCGCTCAGATCGGTCGGATTGGAGCCGATGTCTTCGGTCTGATTGGGCCTGAGCAAGCACTGACGCCTGAGTCTTTGTCCGGTATTTTTGAGATGCCATTCCAATGTTCTGAACATTCGATTCAAGTCAATGCCAGCTTTGGTTTCTGCCGGTTACGCGACAGCGCTATGCATGGTCTGACTATTCTAAAGCATGTGTATATAGCGCTGAACAGAGCCAAAAAACATCTGGCGCAAAACTATGAATATTACAGTGCTCAGATGGAAGAGCAGATGGTCGACAGGCTGGTCATGTTGCGCAGTTTGCGATCAGATTTCCAGAAAGATAAATTACAACTTTGGTATCAGCCACAAATTTGTTTAAAAAGCGGCCATGTACTGGGGATGGAAGCATTGCTGCGCTGGCCCCAGGCGGATGGCAGTTTTGTATCTCCTGCGGTGTTTATCCCTTTGGCCGAGTATTCGGGCCTTATTATTGAAATCGGGGACTGGGTATTACAACAGGCCTGTAAACAGCTACAGAGTTTAAAAGCTCATGGATTTCCTCAATTACGGATAGCGGTGAATGTGTCGATGCCGCAGTTTCGTAATCACAGGTTTGTGCAGTCTGTTATTGATTGTGTGGAACGTTACCAGGTCGATCCGGCGTTACTGGAGCTGGAGATTACCGAGTCTGTGGTGATGGACGATCCACAAATTGTGATTGCGGCCCTAAACAAGCTAAAAACCTTTGGGATTAAAGTCGCGATTGATGATTTTGGTATAGGTTTTTCGTCTTTAAGCTATTTACAACAGTTGCCTTTAGATCGGATTAAAATTGATCGTGCTTTTATTCAGGATTTCGCTCGCCCCAACGGCACCTTAATCGCTGAGACTGTAGTGACCTTAGGCCAGAAGCTTGGTTTGGCGACTATAGCCGAGGGCATTGAGACTAAAGCTCAAGAAGAGGCAGTGCGGACTATGGGCTGCCAGGAAGCACAAGGCTTTATGTACGCCAAGCCAATGACAGCGGCGGATTTGCTGAAGTTTTTAGCCAAAAGTTAACTTATCAGAGCAGAGTCAAATGCAGCCTGGCTGTTTCATTTGACTCTGACCGCTGGCCGTTTTAGCGGGCTGCAATTAACGCCAGTTGTTCTCCCATCTGCTGTAACTCTTTACTGTTTTGTTGGCTTTGTGTGGTATGAGTGGTGATATCCCGGATGTAAGACAGCATAGTTTTAGTTAAGTGTTGCTGTTCATCCGTTGCTGAGGCGATTTCCTGATTCATCGCACAAATTTGCGCTATGCTGCCGGTGATCTCCTGCAACGACAAACCGGCCTGATTGGCTGATTGCACACTCAAATCGGCTTGTTCGCTGCTTAACTTCATTTTTTGTACTGCTTCACGGGCCGCACTTTGTAACTGTTCAATAGTGCGCTGGATTTGTTCTGTGGATTTTTGTGTGCGCGATGCCAGGGTGCGGACTTCATCTGCAACTACGGCAAAACCACGGCCTTGTTCGCCAGCCCGTGCTGCTTCAATGGCTGCGTTTAATGCCAGCAAATTGGTTTGCTCCGCTATCCCTTTAATAACTTCCAGTACGGCGCCAACCTGATTACTGTCTTGCTCCAACTGAGCAATAGTAGCCGATGCCTGCTGTAAGTTTTGTGCCAGTTGCTCGATATTCTGCACTGTACTGAAGACAGTCTGCTGACCTTGTTTGGCTATTTGGTTGGAATGGTTTGCTGCTTCGGCTGCCAGATTTGCGCTTTGCACTTCATCCAGCACGCTTTGGTTCATCGACTCCACCATAGTCAAGGTTTGACCTACAGTATGTTGTTGTTGCCCCAGATGCTTTTGCTCGTCAGCCGCCATATGACGGATAGCGGCGACCAGTTGTTTTAACTGCTCATGCTCAGAGGCAGATTGCTGCTGTTGCTGCTGCAGCAGGTCAAGCCACTGATTAAATTGTTCACGCTCTTGAGTCAACTGACTGGTTCCGACAGTGGTTAATCTCAACGCCAGATTTTTTTCCTGCACAGAGCGCTGAATTAACAACTTTTGCTCAGCAATGTAGTGCTGATAGCTTTGAACTGCCGATTGAACCAGTATCCAGTTTAGTCCCAGAGCGAATGCAATAATCAGCGCCGACCCAAGCCAGTGGTGGGCCAGCACAGTGACCAGTAGCAGCATAGTCAGCAGCGTGATAGTGACAGATAGTATAATTTTGGTCCGCGCAGACCCGATTTCAAACAAAGCCATAACCTTACCCCTGCACTACTTCAATCTCGTGGCTGAAGTAGAATTTATTATTTTAATAATGAAATTGGTCGCGCTAAGCAAACTCAATCTGCTGCTGAAAATAACAGATATTTGCGCAAGTTTTTATCAGATTTTGCGTTTTTTTGAGAAAAAGCTATTGCGGCTGTGCAACGGCGGCAGTACAGCGGCTAGGGGGGATTGAGTTACTGTATTTGGGTACTGAAACTGAGTAAAAAACGGCACCCTGGTGCCGTTTTTTTATAGCAAGTCTTACTTTTGCTGTGCGCGTTCGAAAGAGCTGGTAATTTCAGCTTTAGCTTCAGCTTTGTCGCCCCAGCCGATGACTTTGACCCATTTGCCTGGCTCTAACTCTTTGTAACGTTCAAAGAAGTGCTGGATTTGGTTTTTCAGCAGTTCTGGTACGTCGTTCAGATCCTGAATATGGTCATAGATCTTTGTCAGTTTGCTGATTGGCACCGCCAATACTTTTGCATCTTCACCTGACTCGTCCGCCATTTTCAACACAGCAACAGGACGGCATTTGATCACTGCACCTGGTACCAATGGGTAAGGTGTTGGCACTAGCACGTCAACCGGGTCGCCATCTAACGACAGCGTGTGGTTTACAAAGCCATAGTTGCACGGATAAAACATCGGAGTCGCCATAAAGCGGTCAACCCAGACAGTGCCTGTGTCTTTGTCTACTTCGTATTTAATTGGATCGGCATTGGCCGGAATTTCAATGATGACATTAATTTCATCTGGCAGATTTTTACCTGCGGCAACCTGACTTAAGCTCATAACGCTTCCTCTGTTCTGAAATTTGGTGCTGCATTATAGCAGCGGACGTGAATATGGCTATAGCCGTCGTACTTGCAGCCGCAGCTTTGTTGCCTGCGCGCTTTCGCCCCACTCACATAGTGGACTATGTTCATGGGGTCTCACTTTCTTGTCGCCGCGCTGCAACTGCAATTACTTAGGCTAATAGGCGTCGTACTTGCAGCCGCAGCTTTGTTGCCTGCGCGCTTTCGCCCCACTCACATAGTGGACTATGTTCATGGGGTCTCACTTTCTTGTCGCCGTTCTTTCAACCTGAGAAAGGCGCTGATCAACCAAGCCACTACATCGGCTGATGATACTGCAGGCAGCTTTCCACTTCGTGTTTTGAGCCTAAAATGACCGGGACCCGCTGGTGAATATCCACAGGCTGGATCTTCATAATCCGCTCATAGCCTGTCGTGCTGGCACCGCCTGCCTGTTCGACCAGAAAGCTCATTGGATTGGCTTCATACATCAGGCGCAGTTTGTCTGGTTTTTTCGGGTCTTTTAAGTCCCGTGGGTAAGCAAAGATACCGCCCCGGCATAAAATTCTGTGTACATCACCGACCATAGCGGCTATCCAGCGCATATTAAAGTTTTTACCACGTGGGCCTTCTTTGCCTTTGAGCAGGTCGGCAATGTAATTCTGCATTGCAGGTTGCCAGTAGCGTTGGTTTGACATGTTAATCGCAAATTCAGAGGTCACACCTGGAATACTGACCTGTTCTGTGGTCAGCAGAAAACCGCCATAGGTTTTATCCAGCGTATACATTTTGGTGCCTTTGCCTGTGGTCAAAGCCATCAGGGTAGCAGGGCCGTACAAGACATAACCTGCGGCAATCTGAGCTGTACCAGGTTGCAGGAAGATAGACGGATCGGCTGGATCTGCGCCTTGCGGGGCAGGCAGGATAGAAAAAATAGTGCCTATTAAGCTATTGATATCGGTGTTGGACGAGCCATCCAGTGGGTCGAAGGTCACCAGGTATTTACCTTGTGGATTGCCTGGGACAGTGCTTTCTTCTTCTTCAGAAGAAATCGCCATTACAGAACCCGTTTCGAGGATCAGATCTTTGAGCAGCTCGTTGGAGATGACATCGAGTTTCTTCTGAGTTTCGCCCTGCACATTTTCATTTAAAGTGGACCCCAACACATCGGAGAGTTCACCCTGGCCAACCCGGAACGAAATTTCTTTACAGGCAGCAACTATACTTTTAATCAGATCTATCAGTTCTGCATCTGCGCCATCTAGACGCAGGGCCGGAGCCAATCGACGCATAACACCATCCTTTTTTCTGTAGGTAGAGGAAGCTCTGGCCGCAGTATGAGTTTTGATTAGAGGCTGTCGGCCACAGCAGCAGCCATTTTAATCAAGTTCAGGCTAAATTGCAGGTTTCTCACTGTTTTATTTCAGCTGTTCTTCAGAGTCCTTTGCTAGAATGGCTGCAACATCCAAAATGGACCGGCTAAGGATCGAGTATGCACATTCATATTTTAGGTATTTGTGGCACTTTTATGGGCGGTATAGCCGCTATTGCAAAAAGTCTTGGGCATAAAGTGACAGGCTCCGATGCCAATGTGTATCCGCCTATGAGTACTCAGCTTGAACAACTGGGCATAGAACTGACTCAGGGCTATGATCCGGTGCACCTGCAACCCGCGCCTGATTTGGTGATTATTGGTAATGCCATGTCACGTGGTAATCCGGCTGTAGAATATACGCTGGATCAAAATATTCCGTACAGCTCTGGCCCGCAGTGGTTGGCAGAACAGGTACTGCATCAGCGCTGGGTGCTGGCTGTCTCTGGTACTCATGGTAAAACCACCACCAGTAGCATGCTGGCCTGGGTGCTGGAGTACGCAGGTTTAAAACCTGGTTTTTTAATAGGGGGTATTCCGCAGAACTTTGACAGTTCAGCCCGTTTAGGCGACTCACCGTTTTTTGTGATTGAAGCCGATGAATACGACACGGCATTTTTTGATAAGCGCTCCAAGTTTGTGCACTACCGACCCCGCACTTTGGTCATCAATAACCTGGAATACGATCACGCTGATATATTCCCGGATTTAGCTGCTATTCAGCGGCAGTTCCATCATTTACTCCGTATGGTGCCAGCCTCTGGTCTGGTGTTAAGCCCAGCCGGTGTCGAAGCTGTGGATCAAACCTTAGCGATGGGCTGCTGGAGCGAACAACAGCGTTATGGCAAAGACTGGACTGTCGAATTAAAACAACCGGATGGCAGCGTATTTGAGCTGTTTTATCAAGGCAATTCACAAGGCACCTTGCATTGGGATTTGTGTGGCAACCACAATGTCGAAAACGCTGTAATGGCGATAGCCGCAGCCCGCCATGTTGGTGTGCCTGTTGCTGTATCTATTGAAGCTTTAACCCAGTTTGTCGCGCCCAAACGCCGGATGGAACTCAAAGGCACAGTCCAAGGCATTGCTGTGTATGACGATTTTGCCCATCACCCTACAGCTATTGAAACGACTCTGGCAGGTTTACGGGCCCGGGTCGGGGATGCCAAAATCTGGGCTGTGTTAGAACCTCGCTCCAACACCATGCGGATGGGTGTGCATAAGTCGGCTATTGCTGATTCGTTGCACCATGCCGATCAGGTGCTGCTGTTTGAACCAGCTAACTCGGGTTGGTCACTCTCTGCTGTAGCAGAACAGATGCCTGGCAGAGCACAGGTGTTTCAGTCGGTGGAATTAATAGTGGCCACTTTGGTTGAAAAAGCCGCTGCGGGGGATCATATAGTGATCATGAGCAATGGCGGTTTTGGTGGTATTCACCAAAAGCTATTGGATGCCCTGACAGCAGATTAAAGCTGCCCTCATTCTAAAGAAGAGAACTCCATGACCCAAGAAGTCACTTTAGCTTTTACCGGCGCTTCAGGCGCTGGCTATGGCTGGCGTTTGCTGGAAAATTTACTGGCACAACAGGTCAAAGTACATCTACTGATTTCCAGTGCCGCCCGTGTGGTGTTTGCCACTGAATATGATTTAAAACTACCGGGTGGCCCTGAAGCCTGCCGGGATTTTATTCTGGAAAAAACCGGTGCCAGCAAAGAGCTGCTTGCTGTGTATGGCAAAGACGACTGGTTTTCGCCTTGTGCTTCAGGTTCTGCCGCACCGAAGCAGATGGTGATTTGTCCATGCTCCACCGGCACTGCAGCCGCTATTGCTCATGGTATGAGTGATAATCTGATCGAGCGGGCGGCTGATGTGGTGTTAAAAGAACGTGGTCAACTGATTGTTGTGCCGCGTGAAACTCCATTGAGTACCATTCATCTGGAGAACTTACTGACGTTGTCAAAAGCAGGCGCTGTGGTGATGCCGGCCGCGCCTGGTTTTTATCATCAGCCGCAATCAGTCGATGATTTAATCGACTTTATGGTGGCGCGAATTCTGGACCATTTAGGTTTAAAGCAGCAGTTAGTCAGCCGTTGGGGCTATGGAGATCCACAGTGACTTTAGCGTTAGATATTCAACAGTTACACAAGGTGTATAAAAGCGGTACTGTGGCGTTGAGGGGCATAGACCTTCAAGTGCAGCAAGGCGATTTTTTTGCTTTGTTGGGCCCCAATGGTGCCGGTAAAAGTACCAGCATTGGCATTATCAGTTCCTTGGTAAACAAAAGCAGTGGCACGGTCAAAGTGTTTGATTATGACCTGGACACGCAACTGGAAGATGCCAAAAGCCAATTGGGACTAGTACCGCAGGAGTTTAACTTCAACCAGTTTGAAACTGTGCTGCAAATTGTACTGAATCAGGCCGGTTATTATGGCGTGCCACGTTCTTTAGCTTTGGTGCGGGCCGAGAAATATTTAGGCCAGTTAGGGTTATGGGACAAACGCCATGCCCGCTCGCGTGAGCTGTCTGGCGGCATGAAGCGCCGTCTGATGATAGCCCGTGCGTTAATGCATGAACCTAAGTTACTGATTTTAGATGAACCTACCGCAGGCGTGGATATTGAACTGCGCCGTTCTATGTGGGAGTTCCTCAAAGAGATTAACCAGCAAGGCGTGACTATTATTCTGACCACTCATTATCTGGAAGAAGCGGAGTCTTTGTGTCGCAATATCGCCATCATCGACAAAGGCCAGATTGTTGAAAATACCAGCATGAAAAACTTGCTGAGTAAGCTCAATAAAGAAACCTTTTTACTCGATATTGCTCCGACCGCCAGTGCCGTGACTCTTGACGGTTATAGCTTCCGGCAGCTCGATAACCATAGTCTGGAAGTGGATGTGGAAAAAGCTCAGGGCCTCAATGGCGTATTCACTGCCTTAACGGCGCAGGGCATTCAGGTACTGTCGATGCGTAATAAAGCCAACCGTCTGGAAGAGTTGTTTGTCAGTCTGGTCGAAAACGGACGCGGAGCCAAAGCATGAGTTCACGTAATTTAATAGCGCTGCAAAGTATTCTTTATAAAGAAACCAACAGATTTATGCGGATTTGGGTGCAAACCCTGGTGCCACCGGCCATTACCATGACCTTGTATTTTGTTATCTTTGGCGCTTTGGTTGGCTCCCGTATTGGCGAGATGGGCGGCTTCAGTTATATGGAGTTTATAGTGCCAGGCCTGATTATGATGTCGGTGATTACTAACTCCTATTCGAATGTCGCGTCGTCTTTTTTCAGCGCCAAGTTTCAGCGCAATGTGGAAGAACTGTTGGTGGCTCCTGTGCCTAACTACATCATAGTGCTGGGGTATGTCGGCGGTGGTGTGGCGCGCGGTATTCTGGTGGGGTTAATCGTATCCCTGCTCTCGCTGTTTTTTGTCGATATCAAAGTGCATCACTTGTTTATCCTGATGTCGACTGTGGTGCTGACCGCCACTTTGTTTTCGCTGGCGGGTTTAATTAACGCAGTCTATGCGAAAACTTTTGACGACATCAGCATTATTCCAACTTTTGTACTGACGCCTTTAACTTATTTGGGTGGGGTGTTTTATTCGCTGAGTTTATTGCCGGAGTTTTGGCAGTACGTATCGAAAGTGAACCCTATTGTCTATATGGTAAACGCCTTCCGTTATGGTTTTTTAGGTGTCAGTGATGTCAATCTGGTGTTCGCTTTCAGCGTCATTATTGGTTTTATTCTGGTGTTTTTTAGCTTTGCAATGTACCTGATTAGTAAAGGCACAGGGCTTCGAAGCTAAGCTTGTTTATCCCTACAGCAAAGAAGAGGCGCTTAAACAGCGCCTCTTTCATAATAGCGCAGTGGCACAGGGGCGGCTGGGCCAAAATAGTAACCCTGGGCATAACTGATACCACACCTTTCCAGCGCATCTAAAGACTGCTTACTTTCGACCATCTCTGCAATGATCAACAACTGGGTTTGTTTGGCAAAAGAACTGATGTGTTCGGTAAAAAGCTGAGCGTCCTGATCTGAGCTAATCAGTTCAATCAAACTACCGTGAATTTTCAGTCCATCAACTCTTAACTGCAGTAAATCAGCCATACCAACGCCACTGGCTGCACCAAAATCATCCAGTAACACTTTGGCGCCAGTTTTTTGCAGCGCTGCTATCGCATCCCGGCAGCGTTCAAACTGAGGCAAGACTCCGGCTTCAGCCAGTTCAAAGTACACCCGTTCAGGTTTGGGATAATGCTGCAGATAATCGAGGAAAAACTGCTGCAAATCGTCGTCCAGCAGGTCGCGGCAATTGATATTAATAGACCAACTGACGTCAGACGCTGCGAACTGGCTGGCACTTTTAATAAACATCATTTTGGTCAGTTCTGTATCCAGATGACTGCGGTTGATAATGCTTAAAAACTGATCCGGCGTTAGTATGCTGCCGTCGCTACGTAAAATCCGCGCCAAACATTCGTACTGGAAAATCTCACCTGTACTGATTTGTACCACGGGCTGAAAGTAGGGCACTATTTGCTCATGACCTATGGCTTCACGCACTTCTTTCGCCATTTTGATATTGGTATGTAAATGTTGTTTCAGCGCTAATAAGTTATCTGAATACACCACCAGGGATTGTTGTTGCAATCGCGCTGTGTTCACCGCCAGCATGGCATTTTCCAGTACTGCAACGGCGGGTGATAAGGCCACGCCCAGGGTTACGGTGAAAAGCAGGTAGGGGTCATTCAGCACAGGTTGGCTGAAGTCAAAACTTTTAAGTTTGTCATGTAATTCGTTGTCAGAAATCACTGCTACACGGCGAATAGCCAGTTTTTCAAATGACAGCCGGTATAACCGGAATGACCGGCCTAAATGCAGTTGCAACTGCTGAATAAACTGATTGATCGCCTGTTCGGCAATAGCTGTACCATACAAATGGCTGATTTCCTCCAGGTTGTTCACTTGCAGGATAGCCAGTTGGCTTAAACCTGTAGATTCATGACGCAGGTGAGCTTCTAAAGCTAGCGCATTACGCTGACCTGAGCTATGGTCTGTCGTGGGGTTATGCCGCAATACCATGGCGTAACTTAACGCCAGAAGCAGCGCTAAACCAAAAAATATCGACCCACTGAACACAGACTGCTGCATGCTTGCCATCAACCACCGATCCAAATCGGTGATAGCGATATCGGCTCCGGCTAAATACACAGTGCCATCGCTGCTTTGGTAGGGTATTAACACAGAGCGGAAGTGACCAAACTGGTCGACAGACTCTTCAAACACCGGAGCTATTGAGGCGAAGGCCGCTTTATTGGCCTCGGTCGCTTCGGGGTAATAATCATAAAAGTAGCTTAGCTGGCCGCGAAGTAAGTCATCTTCTGTGTAGCTGGAAGAGGTGAAATGCACTTTGCCATCGACCTGGATCATGCTGTAGACGTACTGCAGTTTTAAGTCTTTGGCATAGAGGCTGAGCTTTTTTGCCAGTTCCAGATAGTCAGCGCGGGAAATATGTTGCGGACCGCTGATGTTGTTATGGTAACTGTCGCCCAGCAGATAAGGCACAGCTTTTACTGCATTGAGTAGTTGCTGGTCAACCTGTGCCAGCTTCGCCTGGTAGGTTTGCTGATACTGGTAATAGACATAAGCGGCGATGGCAAGCAGATACACCACCAGGCTGACCAGGATAAAATGTGCTGAACGGATCCGTAACATGCAATGACTCGTAAAAAGGAACCTGAAAACAATACGTTAATAGCTTAGCTGATTTAATTCAGGCTGACAGCTAATACTTTAATCTGACGACAGCCGTCGCTGTGTAGCAGAGTTGTTGTAATCAGGCGGCGACATTCGGCAAAAATACCGGTTTTGCGTGGTTATTGGCGGTATCTTTGCAGCAAGATGATCAACAGATGAATTTTTTTAAAGACATTTAAAGGGGCATTTAGTACAGTGACCTCCTTTTTGACTTACTGATTTTACGGCCTGAAAACATAAAATAACGAGCCGGTACAAAGACAACGGTGAGACAGGATACGAATGACAGAATTAAACAAACGCCAGGCTACTGCGTCTGAAGAGGCCTTGTGGCGCATATTTACTGTGCCAGAGGCGCCGGACTCGACCTTAAGTATCATAGAGCAGAACATCTCGCAGAATCTGGCTGGTTTTTTACGCGAAAGTATTGTCGCAGTGGAGAAACCACTGTGGCAAATTGAACGCGATTTTCAGGCGCATCAAATCCCGTCTGAGCCTAAGTTTGTCTCGGATTATGCTGAACAGATGATGGAAAAGCTGGTGGCGCACTCAGTCCATACGGCCGCTCCAAGTTTTATCGGTCATATGACCTCGGCTTTGCCCTATTTTGTGTTGCCGCTGTCAAAAATGATGGTGGGTTTAAACCAGAATCTGGTGAAAATCGAAACCTCCAAAGCGTTTACGCCGTTGGAGCGCCAGGTCATCGGCATGATGCATCATCTGGTCTATGGCGAAGCGGATAGTTTTTATAAAAAATGGATGCACAGTGCCAATCATTCGTTAGGCGCTTTTTGCTCTGGTGGCACTATTGCCAATATCACGGCACTCTGGATAGCCCGCAACCGATTATTAAAAGCTGAAGGTGAGTTTAAAGGCGTCGCCAAAGAAGGCCTGTACCGCGCTATGAAACATTATGGCTATGAAGGATTAGCCATTTTAGTGTCAGAGCGTGGCCATTATTCGTTGGGCAAAGCGGCTGATATTTTAGGCATTGGTCGGGAGTTTTTGATTCCGGTAAAAACCGACGCCAATAACAAGGTGCAAAGTGCTGAAATGCGCCGTATCAGCCGTGAGTTAAACGAGAAAAATATCAAAGTGATGGCGATAGTTGGGGTTGCGGGTACCACAGAAACCGGCAATGTTGACCCTTTGAATGATTTAGCCGATTTAGCGGCAGAACTGGGTTGTCATTTCCACGTCGATGCCGCCTGGGGCGGTGCCACTTTATTATCGGAAAAATATCGCCATTTGCTCAGCGGCATAGAGCGGGCGGATTCAGTAACCATTGATGCCCACAAACAAATGTATGTGCCTATGGGCGCTGGTATGGTGGTGTTTAAGCATCCATCTTCGGCTCATGCGATAGAACATCATGCCGAGTATATTCTGCGTAAAGGCTCGAAAGATTTAGGCAGTCAGACGTTGGAAGGCTCTCGCCCCGGTATGGCGATGCTGGTGCATGCCTGCTTGCAGGTGATTGGCCGTCAGGGCTATGAAATTCTGATCAATCGCAGTTTAGATAAAGCCCGTTATTTTGCCAGTTTAATTCAGGAGCATAGCGAGTTTGAACTGATCACTGAACCTGAGCTGTGTTTACTGACTTATCGTTATGTGCCCGCAGAAGTTCAGCGGGCTATGGCTTTGGCTTCAGCAGAAAAGCGACAGAAGTTTAATGAGTTGCTAAATGGCCTGACGAAGTTTATTCAGAAAACCCAGCGGGAAGAGGGCCGCTCCTTTGTTTCCCGGACCCGGCTCAAACCAGAGCGCTATCAGCGCCAGGATACAGTGGTGTTTCGTGTTGTATTGGCGAATCCTTTGACCACAGATCAAATTCTGCTGGATGTGCTGGAAGAACAGCAACAGGTGGCGGCGTTGGACAAAGAGTTCTTGCCGAAATTATTACAACTGGCCAAAGACAGCACAGCTTAATCTTCAAAGAACAGCAGCAATCATCATCTGCAGCGCCAGAGCCGATAATCCCAGTTTTATCCAGTAGATATAGCGGGGGTTTGGCTCTGGTGGCCTGATTTTGGCACCCAGATAAGAACCCGCTACAGCGCCCACGATCAAAGCAAACAAAGGCCACTGGTAGTCCAGGTAACTAAAGCCTATCCAGCCAAACACAAGTACTTTGAGTAAATGGCTGATAGACATCATCAAGGCTGCCGTGACTATCACCTTGTTCTGATCAGCCTGTTGTTTCAGCAACAAGCTGGTCGATAACGGACCTGTCGCACCAACAAATAAACTTAAACCGCTTTGTAAAAAACCAATCCAGATAAAGTTTTCATAGCGGCTGAGCAGTTTTTTGAATCCCGAATGCCACAGGCTCAGTAAGATGTAGAGCCCGATAAACAAGGGGAGCAATTGCACAGGTAGCTGCGTCCATAGCCAGCCTGCTGCAGCCACACCCAACACTGAGCCTGCCAAAAAGCCCGGGATCAAAGACCACAATACATCCTGAAGTGAGAACAGGACTCTGGAGCTATTACTGGCTAATTGGGTTAAACCGTGTACAGGCACTATGGCTGCGGCAGGCAGAAACAAGGGCAGGATGGCTATCAATAACATCCCTCCACCAAAAACCACTAAGGCTGCCAACAGAGATGTCAGGCAGGAGATCAGTAATAACAATAGTAACAAAAGCTGTCACCTCTTCCTTTGTGGCACCAACCGAATAGTTGGCAAGACATAGTTGCTTACAAGCCCAGCATTGCGTCTATGCTGATGCAGCGCTACTGTAAAGACAACAGCAAATTGGAGGATCTATCCATGGCGGATAAAACTTTAGCTTTATCGAATGACAAAATGCTATTTGGGGTTTGTGGGGGTATCGCAGAGTATTTTGGCTGGTCCGCCGGTGGTGTGCGCCTGGTCTATCTATTGTTGTCGGTGTTATCTGCCGCTTTTCCGGGTTTGTTTGTCTACATAGTGTTATGGCTGTTGATGCCAAAACAAAACTAGCGGGCCAGAGCTTGCTCTGACCCTGCTATCTTTCGTCTGACAGTTACACTTCAATATTATCAATCAGGCGGGTAGTGCCCAGATAAGCCGCGGCCAGTATCACCAAAGGAGCTGTTGCATCAGTGGCGGGCACCAGGGTCTGGCGATTGGAGATATTGACGTAATCCGCGTTAAAACCCGCCGCATTGAGGGTGTCTTTGGCTTGTTGCTCTAACGCACGTAAATCAGGGCAGCCCTGATTGAGCTGCTGTTTCATCCACTGCAGAGTGCGGTACAACACCGGAGCCGTGACACGTTGCTCTGCGGTTAAATAGCCATTGCGTGAACTTAACGCCAAACCATCTTCAGCGCGGGTCGTAGGTACGCCTATGATTTCAATCGGCATGGATAAGTCTGTCACCATCTGACGGATAATAGCCAGTTGCTGATAGTCCTTCTGACCAAAACAGGCAATGTCCGGTTGCACCAGATTAAACAGCTTGGTCACTATGGTGGATACGCCACGGAAATGTCCAGCCCGGCTGGCACCGCAGTGATAATCACCTAATAGTGGCACTTCAACATAAGTTTGCACGTCCAGACCACGCGGATAAATGATCGCTGGAGTAGGCGTAAATACCGCATCCGCACCATGTTCGGTCAGGCCTTTGCAGTCCTGCTCTAAAGTGCGGGGGTATTTGTCTAAATCTTCATGGGGGCCAAATTGCATCGGATTGACAAAAATACTGACGATGACTCTGTCGGCCCTTTGTTTAGCGGTATCAACCAGTTGCAAATGGCCCTGATGCAAATTTCCCATGGTCGGCACAAAAGCAACCCGTTCACCGGCACTGCGCCACTGGCGGATTAACGCACGAAGCTGAGCTATATCCTGAATCATTAACATAAAACTTGACCTTAAAAGCTATGCTCTGGACCAGGGAACTGGCCTTGTTTGACGTCCTGAATGTACTTGCCGATGGCTTGTTTAATTTCACCGGTTTCCTGCAGGAAGTTTTTCGAGAATTTTGGAATATAGCCTGAACTGATACCTAATAAGTCATGCATCACTAAAATCTGGCCATCGGTATCTTTGCCTGCACCTATGCCAATTACTGGTATCACCAGAGCTTTGGAGATGCGTTCCGCCAAAGCCGATGGAATGCACTCAACAACCAAAAGCTGTGCACCAGCATCTTGAAGGGCTATGGCCTGTTGCACCATTAAATTTGCGGCCTGCTCATCGCGGCCCTGTACTTTAAAACCACCAAACACATGCACAGACTGAGGGGTTAAACCTAAATGACCACAGACCGGAATACCCCGTTCGGTCAATGCCTTAATGGTCGGTAATAAAAAATCACCGCCTTCAAGCTTAACCATATTGGCACCAGCTTGCATCAGAGGCGTAGCGTTGTGCATCGCTTGCTCTACTGTGGCGTAACTCATAAAAGGCATATCGGCAATAACAAAAGCCAGCGGAGCCCCGGCGCGGACACAACGGGTGTGATAAGCAATTTCAGCCGTGGTGACAGGCAAAGTATCGCTGTGGCCTTGTAGTACCATACCCAAAGAGTCACCGATCAGAATAACTTCCACACCTGCATCGGCAAACAACTTGGCGAAACTGGCATCGTAAGCCGTTAAGGCCGTTATTTTTTCGCCTTTTTGTTTCATCTTCAGTAATTGAGCAGTGGTAATTTTTGCCATTTTTTCTCATCCGACCACAAGGGAGTAATTTGGGGCGCACCTTGGCATAAAACCATAAGGCGCGCAAGTTATCAAAGACGAGTCAGGCCGTTTAAAGGCACCATCTTTAATAGCTCACTCAACTTAGAACCATCAGGCAATATCAACTCGGAGTCTAGTTCTGCCAATGGATAAAGCACAAACTCCCGCACCTTCATGCCGTAATGCGGCACGGTCAAACATTCTGTTTGGATGACTTGATCACCAAACAGCAGGATATCTAAATCCAGCGTCCGCGGACCCCAGCGTTCGTCTTTACGCTGACGGCCCTGGTCCAGCTCAATTTGCTGTAATTCGGTCAGTAACTCTGCGGCAGATAAACCAGTAGAGAGCGCTGCGACGGCATTGACGTAATCCGGCTGATCCTGCGGCCCCATAGGTTTGGAACCATAAAAACCTGATACCTTGACCACTTGTGTGTCTTTGAGGTTGTGCAAGGCCAACACAGCACGTTCTAACTGCTGCACTGGTTGAGCTAAATTAGCGCCCAGCCCGATATAAACCAGCGTATCAGCCATTTGCTGCAGGACCAGCAGGGCGACGTTTGGTCGGTGGGCGACGACGGCGTGGCCGACGTTCAATACCTTCTTTACCCAGGCCTTGCACTAACAGCTCGCGACCCGCTTCGTCATCGGCCTGGAAACGTTGCCACCAATTCGCCAGCTCCAACAGTTCTCCGCCTTCGGCCTGAGCCCGCAGTTGCAGGAAATCGTAAGCACCACGAAATTTGGCTTGTTCCAACAGCTTAAAAGCCCGGCGACCAGCACGTTTGCTTAAACGATTTTGCAGGAACCAGATGTCTTTAATGGTCAGACTAAAACGTTTGGGGATAGCGATAGAGCGCTGCACTTCATCCAGCACTTCCATCATGGCAATATTCAGCGCATCGACTTCGTTTAAACCACTTTCAACCAGTAGTTTTTCGGCACGTTGTTCGACCGGATACCATAATAAGGCGGCAAAGGTAAAAGCCGGCGTCACAGGTTTATCCATCGCGACCCGCTGATCGGTATCCTGCATGGATTTGGTGATCAGGTTGAACACTTTACCGTCGCCGTCTTGTTTTAACACTTTGGCCAGTTGCGGCAACAGTTGTTTGATGATGCCTAACTCGTTCAGCATGACAAAGTTATCGAAGGCTTTACCTGCCATAAATAACTTGAGGAATTCTTCGAATAAACGCGCAGCCGGAATGTTTTTCAAAAGTACGGCCAGCTCTTTGATGGGTTCCAGTGTCGCCGGGGCTATGTCCATATTCAGCTTGGTGGCAAAACGCACGGCACGCAGCATCCGCACCGGGTCTTCACGATACCGGGTTTCAGGGTCGCCAATCAGCTCAATTTTGCGCGCTGCTATGGCTTCAATGCCGTTGGCAAAGTCGTAAATGGCAAAGTCGGCCACTGAATAGTACAAAGCGTTGATACTAAAATCACGGCGTTCGGCGTCTTCTTCAATAGTGCCATAAACGTTATCACGTAAAATCTGGCCTGCATCACTTTGACTGGCTTTAGGGCTGGTTTCGTCATCCCCTGTATGGTGACCACGGAAAGTTGCGACTTCAATCACTTCTCGGCCAAACACCACGTGAGCCAAGCGGAAACGACGGCCGATCAGGCGGCAGTTTTTAAACACCTGACGCACTTGTTCTGGATGCGCATTGGTCACTACATCAAAGTCTTTTGGCTTTAAACCCAGCAAAATATCGCGGATGCAACCACCGACCAGGTAGGCTTCATAACCTGCGTCTTTTAAGCGGTACAATACCTTAAGTGCATTCGGGCTGATGTCTTTGCGCGACACTGAATGCGCATCACGGGAGATTTTTTTCAGCTCTGGCAGAATGGATTGACGGCTTTTTTTGGGTTGAGCAACGCTCTCAACGCTTTTGCTGCCAAGGGTGCGGCGGCAAAAATCCAGGACTCGCGAAATAATGGCAATACTCCTTGTGAGCTTTTGTAAGTGAACTCGATGAAAAAAGCGGCTAATGATACCGCAGCAGCCGTAAAAATAGAATGTGCGGCTTTGTGCTTTATAAAAAATCTGTAGCTTTTTGTTCGTTTTGGCGGGGGATTTGATTGATTTGCCAGTGAGCACTGGCCCAGGCTAGCAATTCCCTGGCATCAGCTCCTATTAAATCTTCCGGTGGCGGGTGGCCTAAAAACCGTAATACGGCTGTTAAGGTGTCGCTGACAGGCCATTGCTCCACGGCTGGGGCGTGATTTTGTTTGCTGAGCTTAAAACCGGGTTCAGCCACGGCCAAAGGCAAATGTAAATAGCTGGGAGCTTTTGCATCGAGTAGTTGAAACAGCGCTTGTTGCCGGGTGGTCAATTCGATTAAATCTGAGCCCCGCACCACTTCGGTGATGCCCTGATCCAGATCGTCCACCACGACCACGAGCTGGTAAGCAAATAAGCCGTCACGGCGCTTTAAAATATAATCTTCAGTGGCTAACGCCAGAGGGACTTGCACTTCGCCTGCCACAACATCAATAAAGCTGGTCGCTGTGGCCGGTGCTTTTAAACGCCAGGCCAGACTGCCCTCTGTAAGGTGCCTGTGCCGGCAAAAACCATCATAGCCCTGCGGCAGGCTTTGAATACGGTTGCGGCTGCAGTTGCAGGCATAGGTCAGTTGCTGTTGTTTTAGCTGCTCCAGCACTTGTTGATAACGCTCCAGTCGCTGGCTTTGTACCCAGACCTCGCCATCCCAGCACAACTGATAACGCTCTAAAGTACGCAAAATACCGTCGGCAGCACCGGTTTGCATCCGGGGCCTGTCGATGTCTTCCATCCGCACCAGCCACTGGCCTTGTTGCGATTTGGCCTGTAGATAACTGCCCACCGCAGCGATAAGGGAGCCAAAATGCAAAGGGCCGGATGGCGATGGCGCAAACCGGCCCCTGTAAGCAGGAGGAACAATAGGCATCATTAACCGCCCAGTTGTTTTTCCTTGATTTCAGCCAGAGTTTTACAGTCGATACAGAGATCGGCGGTAGGACGGGCTTCTAACCGTTTGATACCAATTTCGATACCACAGGTGTCGCAGTAACCAAAGTCTTCGTCTTCGATTTTCTGCAGTGTTTTTTCAATCTTCTTCAGTAGTTTACGTTCGCGATCCCGAGCACGTAATTCCAGACTGAACTCTTCTTCCTGAGCAGCACGGTCCACTGGATCCGGGAAGTTTGCCGCTTCATCGGCCATATGGTTTTTAGTGCGATCCACTTCTTCACGTAACTGTTGACGCCATGCGTCCAGAATGCGGCGGAAATGGTCCAGCTGTTTTGGGTTCATGTATTCTTCGCCTTGCGCGGCCTGATAAGGCTCCACGCCAGCAAGGGCTAACAGTCCCAAAGTTTTTACGGTTTTGCCTTCTGGCATGATCATCTCCTGTAAAACAGTGCCAAGCAAAAAGTTGGCGGCTAGTGATAGCAGAAAAATATGACAGCTGCAATCACTATTAAAAAAGCCGCGGAAGTATACAGAGCAGAACTGGCTGCGTCACCTTTTTTCCAACACGCGGCAGATTTGGCTGGTTTAATAAAATCACACTCTAAACCGCATAAACACAGCTTGGGAAGCATTGTTCTGGGTTGCATCTGTTAACTTGTTCAAAACAGGAGATATTTATTGCTTTAGTTTGTTAAAGTAAGGCTCTTTTTCCTTGGGGCGGACACTGAGTATGGCCATCGAATGGGTGATTGCGTATTTACTGCTGGGGGCAGCAGTGGGTTTTTTTGCCGGATTATTGGGCGTTGGCGGTGGCGGCATTATGGTGCCTGTATTAACGGCCTTATTTTTAGCACAACACTTTCCGGCTGAATTGGCTGTGCATATGGCATTGGCAACCTCTATGGCTGCTATTATCGTCACGTCTTTTTCCAGTATGCGCAGTCATCAGCGTCACGGCGCTATTTTATGGCCTGTGGTCTGGAAGTTAACTCCGGCGATTTTAATAGGTACGGTAGCGGCAGCTTATCTGGCGACGGCTTTATCTTCGTTGGCTTTAGCTGTGTTCTTTTGCTGTTTTATGAGTTATGTCGCATTACAGATGCTGCTGAATATCAAACCCAAAGCCAGCAGGCAGTTGCCTGGTGTTGTTGGTCTGAGTAGTACAGGGCTGGTGATTGGCGCCGTGTCCGCATTGGTGGCTATAGGGGGCGGCTCGTTGACCGTGCCTTTTCTTACCTGGTGTAATGTCAAAATACAGCACGCCATAGGCACCTCTGCTGCGGTGGGTTTACCTATAGCCATCAGCGGTACGCTGGGCTACTTTCTGGCTGGAGTTTCCACAGATGCAGTGTTACCACAGTACAGTCTGGGGTATGTCTACTTGCCTGCCATGCTGCTGATTGCGTCCGTCAGTTATTTTACTGCGCCTGTTGGTGCCGCTCTGGCGCACCGTTTACCTGTTGCTACGTTGAAGAAAGTATTTGCCGCGTTACTGATTGCTTTGAGCGCGAAAATGTTACACAGCGTCTTAACCTCCTGAGGGCTTGTGGTACACTCAGCTCCATACTTTATCCACGCAATACGAGATAAACATCTATGTCTGACCTGATCCAAATTCGTTTAAACAGTGCTGCTGCAGAGGCCAAATGGGGCAAAAATGTAGTGCTGACCCCGGATACTGCTGGCTATCAGTTGCACGTCAACACTGCAGATCTACGAGCAGTGCAAAAAGCGGGTCGCCAATTGGATGCTTTGGGTATTCAACAAATCCAACTGGCAGGAGAGGGCTGGACTGTGGACAGTCAGTGGGCGTTGTATCAGGGCTTTTGCACAGCCAAAAAACTCGGCGCTATCGGCTGGACAGGTACTGCAGCAGACCAACTACAGTTGCAACAACTCCACAGCACCTTCAGTTGGGCCAAAGCCATTATCAACCAAACCCCGGAAGACTTGTCTCCTGTCGCTTTGGCGGAACACGCTGCTGCTTTTGTTCAAACTGTAGCGCCAGCAGGCACTGTATCCACTGAAATTATTTCAGGTTCTGCTTTGCTGGAACAAGGCTGGGTCGGTATTCATGCGGTAGGCCGTGGCAGTGAGCGCGATCCGGCGATGCTGGTGCTGGATTACAATCCAGCAGGCAAAGCGGATGCGCCTGTGTTTGCGGCTTTAGTGGGCAAAGGTATTACGTTTGACAGTGGTGGTTATTCGATTAAAGCCAGTGAAGGTATGGTGACGATGAAATGTGATATGGGCGGAGCCGCTACTGTCACCGCAGCTTTAGCCCTGGCAATTTTGCAAGGGTTAAACAAAAGAGTGCAGCTTATTTTATGCTGTGCCGAAAACCTGATTTCCGGCCGTGCCTTTAAACTGGGTGATATCCTGACCTATAAAAACGGTGTCACGGTAGAAATCGTCAATACTGATGCTGAGGGGCGTCTGGTTCTGGCGGATGGTTTGCAAAAAGCTGCTGAGGCAGAGCCGCAACTTATTATTGATGCGGCCACTTTAACAGGTGCTGCAATGAATGCCTTAGGCACTGAATACAATGCGGTCTTTGCGTTGGACAAGGCGTTAGCACAACGTGTATTAGGGTATGCCGAACAGGTACAGGAGGGAGCCTGGCAATTGCCGCTGGAGAAATGGCATCAGAGCCAATGTCCTTCAGCCTATGCCGATACAGCCAATAGTCGACCGGTTAAAGGTGGCGGTACTGGCGGGGCTAGCAATGCGGCAGGCTTTTTAAGCCGGTTTGTGCCTCATGATGGCAAAGGCTGGGTGCATTTAGATTTAGCTGCAGCTTTTCATAACTCAGCCAACAGTTTCTGGGCCGCTGGTGCCACAGGTATGGGCATTCGTTTAGTGGCGCACACCCTGATCAACGAATAATCTTTGAGCAATTACTGAAATGAAGCCAGTCATTGCTTTGTTTCTGACTTCGAACCAATGAAGAAAGCAGCTAAGATAAAGCTGCTTTTTGTTTTTAGTGAGAGTTGATTTGTTACCTGTTGCAGACATTTGCCCACAGCTGGTTCAGAGCCTGAAGCAGCACAATAAAGTGATTTTGTCCGCACCACCCGGTGCTGGTAAATCAACCTATCTGCCGCTATATCTGCTGAATCATGCTGATTTTTCAGGAAAAAATATTCTGCTGTTGGAGCCCAGACGGCTGGCGGCAAAAAGTATTGCCAGTTATTTAGCGGGGCAGTTGAATGAAGCTGTCGGACAGCAGGTGGGTTATCAAATCAGGCACGAAAAAAGTGACAGCAAAAACACTCGCCTGCTGATCGTCACCGAAGGAGTGTTGATCCGCAAAATTCAGCAGGACCCAGAGCTTGCAGGCATTGACCTGATCATTTTTGACGAATTTCATGAACGTTCCCTGCAGGCGGATTTAGCCTTGGCTTTGGCGCTGGAAGTGCAGCAACTCAACACCGATTTACAATTGCTGATTATGTCCGCCACTTTGGATCAGCAAAAACTGGCAGCCGCTTTGGACGCCCCAGTGCTGTGCAGTGAAGGTCGCAGTTATCCGGTGGAGATTGTTTACCAGGTGCCTACAGCAGAGCCTATCTGGTTACAAAGTGCCAGAGTAAGCCTGCAGGCCAGTTTGAAACATCAGGGCAGTATTCTGACCTTTTTACCCGGCCAGCGTGAAATTCAGCAGGCCAGAGACTGGTTGCTGGAACACAACCAAGACAGCCAGTTAGATATTTATGCCCTGTCTGGCGCTTTAACTCTGGCGGAGCAACAGCAAGCCATAGCGCCAAGTCCGGCTGGACGACGTAAACTGGTGTTAACTACCAATATTGCCGAGACCAGCTTAACCATCGAAGGTATTGAAGTGGTGGTGGATTCAGGTTGGTGTCGTCAGGCCGTTTATCACCCCAGACATGGACTAACGCGACTGGATACTGTCGCCATCAGTCAGGCAGCAGCGACGCAAAGGGCAGGTCGTGCCGGGCGTTTGTCTGCGGGGACCTGTTATCGGCTTGATAGTGCAGAGCTGTGGCAACGCCGTCCGGCTTTTACTCCGGCTGCGATACTGCAATCGGATTTAACCTCTTTGCTACTGGACATTTCAGCCTGGGGTTGTGCACCCGAGCAATTATTCTGGTTAGATCCACCGCCCCAGGCCAACCTCAACTCGGCAGCCTGGGTGCTGGCGCAACTCAAAGCCATCAATCACAAGGGCCAGATCACAGACTTTGGCCGACAGTTACTGGCGACAGGCACTGAACCACGACTTGCATCTTTAGTGCTGCACGGCAAACAGATGGAACAGCAAGGCGAGCAAGGAGCCGCCTGGTTAGCTGTGGTGTTGGCGACCTTATTAGAACATCCTCAGCGCAGCCGTGAACAGGATATAGATCAATTGCTGCAACAACCTTTGTCTGGCGCCTTATTGCAGCAGGCGAAGCAACTGGCCCAACAAAATCAGATCCGCATCAGCAGTTACCTACCGCAGCATCTGACAGCGGCTTTGTTAAGTCGCGCCTTTCCTGATCGCATTGCGTTATCAAGGGGGAAGGGCTATCTGCTGACCAATAATGCGGGTGTAGTCTTATTTTCGGACAGTGCGCTGGCTGGTGCTGAAGTGCTGGTGATCTGTGATTTGTATTTTGGCCAGAGTGCTCAGGTGAGTCTGGCCGCGCGTTGGACGCTCGCTGAGTTGATACAAGAGTGGCGTGCTGATTTGCAACTCCAGTCCTATGTTGGCTTTGATGCACAGCAAGAGCGTTTTATTGCGGAACAGCGTTTGATGCTAGGCTGTTGTGTGCTTGAACGTA
Organism: Rheinheimera mesophila; assembly: GCF_000986865.1. Classification (GTDB taxonomy): domain Bacteria; phylum Pseudomonadota; class Gammaproteobacteria; order Enterobacterales; family Alteromonadaceae; genus Pararheinheimera; species Pararheinheimera mesophila. The sequence continues at coordinate 243,184 of NZ_LAVS01000001.1, read as the reverse complement.
AACCGCTGCATACAAAACCGACAGAAACAGAGCAACAGCAGGCTTGGCTGGATTGGTTAAAACAACAAGGTTTACAGGCTTTGCCCTGGACTGAACAGGCGTTGCAGCTCAGATACAGACTGCAACTGATGCAACGACTTATGCCGGAACATCAGTTACCTGCTGTGGATGAGGAAGCTCTGTGGGCTGATGCTGAAGTCTGGTTAGCTCCGGCTTTAGGCAGGTTTACAAAACTGAGCGATTTGAATAAGTTAGACCTTTATACTTTATTATGGCAACGTCTTAGTTACAAAGAACAGCAACTGCTTACCAGCTGCATGCCAGACAGTTGGCGTTCAGCTACAGGGTCTATGATCCCTGTGCATTACAGCGATGAAGGAGAAGCTATTTTGTCGATCCGCATTCAGGAAATGTTTGGTCAGCTTGAGACTCCTGCTGTAGCCATGGGGCGTTTAGCCATGAAAATTCATTTATTGTCGCCTGCGCGTCGCCCTTTACAAGTGACTCAGGATTTAGCCAGTTTCTGGGCCACTAGTTATGCTGAAGTAAAAAAGGAAATGAAAGGCCGCTATCCAAAACATTATTGGCCTGAAAACCCAGCACAAGCCATGCCGACGAATAAAACTAAAAAAGCTATGCAAAAATGACACAAAAACAAAGCCGTACTCCAAGAAAAAAGCCCGCGACCAAAACCGCAAAACGCCCGCAATTTGCCAGACAAATGCTGTGGCTTGCCTTAAAAATTGGTCTGGTGTTGCTGCTGACACTGTTTGTTTATCTGATTTATCTGGATAGTAAAATTACCACTTTGTTCTCCAGTCACAAGTGGCAATTTCCGGCTCAGGTGTATGCCCGCAGTCTGGAGCTGATCCCTGGTAAAAGTCTGACGCAAAAACAACTGGTCAGTGAGCTTGAACTGCTGCAGTACAGGGCTATGGATAAAATCAAGGGTCCGGGTCAATACAGCCAGACTGGCGATAAAGTGACTGTATTTCGCCGCGCTTTTCAGTTCTCTGATGGCTATGATCAGGAAGAAGTTTTTACCGTGTCCTTTGCGGGTCAAAGGGTGCACACCATTTATGATCATCAGTTGAAAAAGTCGGTGCAAAAAGCCCGGATTGAACCGCAACTGGTCCAGCATTTAGTGTCCTCCGAACAGGAGGACAGAGAGATGGTCACGCTGGCGGATATGCCTGAGCATATTAAAGACGCCTTGCTGACCATTGAAGACCGGGATTTCTATCAACACCACGGAGTCTCTGTCTGGTCCGTAGTTCGAGCATTTTGGGCCAATCTGATGGCTGGACGCACTGTGCAGGGCGGTTCAACCTTAACTCAGCAGTTAGCGAAAAATATGTACCTGACAGCGGATAAAACCATAATCCGCAAAGTAAACGAGGCACTGATCGCGCTAATTCTAGATTACCGGTACAGTAAGGACCAAATCCTTGAAGCTTATCTGAATGAAATTTTTATCGGCCAGTTCCACAACAATGCGGTACACGGTTTCGCGCTGGGCAGTAAATTCTATTTTGGCAAACCTTTGGATGAATTGTTACCAGAGGAATACGCCCTGTTGGTAGCCATAGTCAAAGGCCCCTCTTATTACGATCCGCGGCGGTTTGGTGAACGGGCGAAAGATCGGCGCGATCTGGTGCTTAAAATGCTGCACTCTGCAGAGTTATTAACGGACGCCGATTACCAGCGCGCAGTCAGTAAACCGCTGGCTGTGATCCCGCTGGGGCATCACCTCAAAGGCCGTTCTCCGTCCTATTTGGATGCTGTGAAACGTGAGCTGAAAGACTTAGTGACAGACCCTGCAGTCATTGAAGAGGGGCTGAAGATATTTACTTACATGGATCCGCAAGCGCAATTGGCGGCTGAGCAGGCGGTGAAACAGCGATTGTCAGAATTAGACAGCCGGCTTGAGGCGGCTATGGTGGTTACGGATTATCAGGCCGGTGCCTATAAAGCTATAGTTGGCGGAAAGGCTGTGCATTTTGCCGGATATAACCGAGCTTTAGATGCCCGTCGTCAGATTGGCAGTATAGTCAAACCCGTGTTGTATTTGCAGGCCTTAAGCAGACCACAACAGTTCAGCCTGGCCACTATGCTTGATGACAGCCCTATTCACCTCAAAGGCAGTCAGGGCGGCTGGAGCCCGCAGAATTTTGATAAAAAGTTCCGTGGCCAGGTGACACTGATCCAGGCGTTATCTGAATCACTGAACGTACCTACAGTGCGTTTAGGATTAAAACTGGGCTTGCCAGCATTGCAGGAGGGCTTCAGGACGCTGGGGCTTGAACGTGAACTGAAACTGCAACCTTCAGCATTTTTAGGGGCGGTGGAGCTGACGCCGGCCGAGGTAGCCCAGCTATATCAGGTGATAGCGAATAAAGGTCGCTACATTAAATTAGCCAGTATAGAGTCAATTACTAAAACTGACGGTACTATGCTTTACCAGCGCAGAAACATTGTGCAACAAAGAGTTACAGAAGAGGCGGATTACCTGTTGCAATATGCTATGCAACAAAGTACCCGCAGCGGTACCTCAAAAATACTGGCGAATCAGTTTGCCGGCATTCGTTTTGCCGGTAAAACCGGAACCTCCAGCGACCACAAAGATAGCTGGTTTACCGGTTTTGAGCATGAATCCTCCGTCACTGTCTGGTTAGGCCGGGATGACAATAAATCTATAGGTTTAACCGGGGGATCGGGCGCTTTGACTTTATTCAGTCAGTACTTCAGAACTGTGCCGCCGAACTCGTTGTTCAGAGCCATACCACCTGATGTCACCTTAGGGCGTTTTTCAGCAACAACGGGCAGGGCTGTGGCTGATGATTGTGGTGGCACTTTATTATTACCAAAAGTGGTCAGTGCGGCAGTGAGTGCAGATTGCGAATAAACGGGAATTATTGACTTATGTCGTTCAGGCCAGAGAAACAATTAAAAGTTGAAGAGTGGTGGTATTTGCCACAGCTGGATAAGCTGGCAAAACTCAACAACAGGATGGAAGTCAGTCAGGTGGCTGACCTCGATCACCTGTGCCAAAGCGTATTAAATTTTTTCCTGCTCAACCCAGGCCGTCTGATCAGTAAAGAAGAACTGTTAAAAGAAGTCTGGCAAATGACTTCAGTCACCGATGGTCGAGTGGCCAGAGTGATCAGTATTTTGCGTGACGTATTAGGGGATGATGTTAAATCCCCCCGTTATATCGAAACTATTCCAAAACGGGGCTATCGCTTTATTGCCAAAGTGATAGAGCAGGAGCAATTAATAGCACAGCCCTCTGATGCTCAGGACGCAGCTCAGACTAGTGCGGAGCGAAAAATTAATCGGATCTGGTGGGCCGGATTAACCGCCGCCACCCTGGTGATTGGTCTTTTGGCGGGCTGGTTGTTTTTTCCCTCAGAGTCAGAGCTGGACAAGCAGGCACCATTTGTCAACTGGAGCCCGGTATCTTCGTTAGATGGTTATGAATATTACCCAGCTATCTCACAAGATAAAAATTTCTTAGTCTACAGTTATCAAAAAGGTAAAGATCATTCCAACGTATTGATGTTGCAAAATTTGCAGAGCCATCAAACCCAACAGTTGACTCAAAGTGATGCCGATGATTATGGCGCCAGTTTCAGGCCGGATGGCAAAGCCATAGCCTATCAGCGGCTAAAATACCGTGAATCCTGTGAAATCCGCTTATTAACTTTTTTAGGTGAACCCGGCCTCTCTGCCACTGAAGATAAATTATTAACCTCCTGTGGTGCAGGCAGCACATCCACACGTATTTCCTGGGCTCCTGATGGAAAGTCTTTGTTATTCAGCAGCGACGAAAATAGTAAACAGCGTATGGCTATTTTTTCTCTGGATATTGCCTCAGGTAATAAAACTCAACTGGTTTTGCCGAGCAATTCCGGGATGGGAGACTTCACTGCCCGCTACTCTCATAGTGGCGATAAAATTGCGTTTTTACGAGATGTTGCCAGCAATTCAGTGCAAATCTGGATCATGGATTTAAATAGCCGAGAAACCTCGTTATTACTGCATCTGAAGCATAGTTATCCCGGCGATATTGCCTGGAGTCATGATGATAAACAGATTTATTACCCAGCCCGTAAGTGGAATATTGAAAGTGTAGATGTGAATACGTCTGAACAAACAACCATTGCATTGACCAACAATCAGGCTTACGAGATAGCTTTGGGTTTAGATAACGAGTTTTATGGCGTAGTGGGTCGTTATGGCAATTACTATATTAAAAAATTTAATAACCCTATTACTAACCCTGTTGCTTCAGAACAAATAGTTTTTAAATCGAATCGCAGTGAAAGGTTAGTGGAGGCCAATCCGACTTTGGATGGACCAACCGCTGCCGTGTCTAAACGCACAGGGTTGTCGCAGATCTGGTTATTTTACCCGGACGGTAAACAACAGATGATTAGCCAGTTTGAAAGCCCTGTAGTAATTTCGGATCTGGAGTTTTCGGACGACGGCAATCAACTGCTGGTTTTACTTGACCAGGAAGTTTGGCTGTTTGATTTAACAGGACGAGCTAAAAGGATCAGTGCAGAAGGCGAAGTGGTTAAAAATTTAAGTTGGGGCCCGCAAACCGACAGTATTTTTTATACCGTGAATGACAAAGGCAGTTGGCAGGTCATGTCTTACCAATTGAACTCGGAAAAACAACCTGCAGTTTATCTTGATGAGGTTGATTTATTTGTGCAAAGCAAAGTCAGTAATCATCAGTTAAAACGCAGTACAGTAACAGGCCGCTATAGTATTTTGACAGAAAAGGGCGAAGAGCTTTTAAGTGATGAAGTGCAGCGACTGATTTTTGCGGAGTCTTCTACTTTTTTATTGCGGGAAAATGGTCTGTATTTTTCCGCTATTAATGATCAGCAGCAAAGCCAGTTGTATTTTTATGCCTATAAGGATAAATCATTGACCCCTCTGGCTTTAGTGTCTGATTTGTATTCATCGCGCTTCTCGTTAAGTCACGATGGGCAATACATTTATATGGTGATAGGGGAGACTCAGGATTTAGATATAGCTAAATTAGAGCTAAAAACCATAAAATAATCATTAATTTATAATAATTTCATCAGTTTATGATTCTTTCAGCACCTGATACTGCAGTGGTCACATTCAACCACTCCAATCGGGATACAACGTTATGAAACTGATTAAATTTATTGCCGCTGTCGCTTTAGTTGCTTCAACCTCTTTGATTTCAGACGGTAACGCTACTGCTGCCGATCAAGCACAAGCAATTGCAGGCGTATGTCCTAACTGGCCATATTGCCGCGATGTCGATTTTTCTGAGCAGGCTACAGACACACCACAACATCTGACAATCAACGCCCTTCGTAAGGCAGTTTAACTCCTGTACTCTACTTTTCGTCTGAATTGGTTATAATCCGCCTACTTGTTTATGTAGGCGGACCCTTATGCAACATACGGCAGACTACCTGACCTTTGGTCAATGGCGGTATCTGCGTACCATCGGACAACTTCAGCCTCTGTCAGCGACTGCTGAGCCGGAGGTGCTGACGTTGGAGCCACGGCTGCATAAATTATTAAACTTCTTTCTTGATCACCGCGATTTGGTGGTCAGTCGTGAACAAATTCTGTCCGGAGTCTGGGGCGAGGGATTGGGCTCCGACGAATCTCTGACCCGCGCTATAGCGGCGTTGCGGCGAGCTTTGCAAGACAGCAGGGTGGAGCCGACTTATATCGCTACTTTGTCAAAAAAAGGCTATTGCTGGCTGGCTCCTGTTGCTGAAATTGATCTACCTCCTGTAATTGAATCCGCGGTAAGTACAACAAGCGACAGCAAAGCTGATTTACTCAGCACCCAAAAAGCGATAGAGAACTGGCATCACACCAAGCAAAATAAATTAAAGCGGATCCGCTACATCTGGTTTAGCACACTACTACTGTTACTTTTTAGTCTGGGTTTTGCGTTGTTACTCAGTAAGATGAATGAGAAGGCAACTTTGCCCCGTTATTTACAGGTGACGCCTGTCAGTGCATTGGATGGTAAAGAACAAAGCCCGTTGTTGTCAAATGACCATTCTTTATTGCTGTTTCAGCATCAATTACCAAACAGCACCAGTTGGCGCTGGGTTGTACAGCAATTTCCTTCGATGCAGTCTACGCATGATGAACAAAGCTATCAGTGGCTTTCTCAGCCACACTGGCTGAATTCCGAGCAGATTATTTTTCGGGCGCAGCAAGGGCAAGACTGTGCCTTTTGGCGTCAAAAAGTAAAACATGGTTTTTCGGCTGCAGTGCCACTTTTTTCCTGCCATCAGTTCAGTGCCGCAGGACAGGCTATTACAATGGATGGCCTGTACTGGCTGGATTTAGATCCTGCCACAGGACAAACTCAGCTTTGGTTATGGCAGGAAGATTCATCTCAACGTTTGTTGATGCAGTTCCCGGCGCAGTGGCGCGGTATCAGTCATTTGATTGCCAGAGACAAAAAAGCTTATGCGTTGGCGCAAACAGGTTACAGCTATTCTGCCTTGCTGGAACTGGATCTGACGGATTTAAACTGGCGGGTGATCACTGAGTTTGATTTTAGTGCCAATCAACTGGCCTGGTGGGGAGAGCATGACTTACTGGTCAATAAGTCTGCTCAGCAACTGCAGGTCTTGTCGCTGCGCACCGGGAACAGCAGGTTGTTTGGTGAGATGACCTTTAATCTGGCAGAAAGCTCCGTTTGGCAGCAATCCTTGTTAGCTGTTTATCCGGCTCAGGCTGTCACCGACATCCGTCAGTTGCAATGGCAAGAACACACTAGTCAGTTTGTTACTGCACCTTTTGCCGAGAGTAACAGATCGGAATTTTTACTGCAGGCACATCATGATGAGTATTATTTTGTGTCAGACCGCTCAGGCTTACCGCAGATCTGGCGTTCGCAGGGACAAAACACTCAGCAAATCAGTCAGTTTAAAACCCAGCGGACGATTCAGCAGTTGCTATGGTTTAATGACCAATTGTTGTTGCTTATCGACAGACAGCTATTTGCATTTACAGAGCAATCGACAGAACTCGTCGCATTTACAGACAAATTGCCCGGCAGTGAGCGTTTTATCGTCTGCGATAATACTTTGTATTGGACCTCGTTTGATCAGAGGGGCTGGGCTCTGAATCGCCTCGAGCAAGGTAAGCCTGAGGTGTTGCTCAGAGATATTGTTAATGTTGAGTGTGGGCCCGGTCAGAGCTTGGTGTTACAACAGCAGGATTCATTGTATCTCAAGCAGTGGCAGCAAGGGCAAACTATCAGCTTGCCGGTGCAAATGAACTGGCGCAGTACCGCAGCATCGGCCTGGGTGGCGACAGATACAGGTTTATATTGGCTGTCAGGCAGTGGCACTGTGCTTCATTATTACCAGTGGACAAGTCAGCAACAGCAACAATGGCCCTTGCCGCAAGTGGCGCAGGCATTAATTGCAGGTCATGACGGTACTTTGTTTGTGCAACAATTCAGGGCTCAGGACACCGACATTGTCTGGTTGCATCCTGAGCCTGTGGAATAAGCTTTAGGCTTTGAGTTGGACAAAGGCTTTTTTGGCCGCCGCTATAGTGTATGCAAGATCGTCATCACTATGAGCTATCGACAGAAAGCCTGCTTCATATGCTGAAGGTGCCAGATACACCCCTTGCTCCAGCATCAGATGGAAAAAACGTTTAAAAGCATCGATATCGCACTGAGTGGCTTGTTGGTAGTTGCTGATCTGCGTTTCTTTGCTGAAAAACACCCCGAACATACCGCCGACCTGAGTGGTGGCTAGTGGAATACCTGCTTCTTTAGCCGCCGCTGCTAAGCCTTCAATCAATTGGCTTGTTTTGGCTGTAAGTACGTCATACAGACCCGGCTTACGGATTTCATTCAAGGCCGCTAAACCAGCCGCCATAGCGATAGGATTACCGGATAAAGTACCGGCCTGGTAGACACCACCTAAAGGCGCTATGTGCTGCATAATATCGCGACGGCCACCAAAGGCTCCAACCGGCATACCACCGCCGATGATTTTGCCTAAAGTCGTCAGATCTGGTTTGATGTTGTAATACGCCTGGGCACCCCCTAAAGCGACACGGAACCCTGTCATCACTTCATCAAAAATCAGTACAGTGCCATACTGATCACAAAGTGCACGTAAACCCTGTAAAAAGCCCGGTGCCGGTGGTATGCAGTTCATATTGCCCGCAACCGGCTCAACAATGATACAGGCCAGATCAGCGCCTTGTTCAGCAAAAATCTGCTTCACTTGCTCTAAGTTATTAAACTCAGCGGTTAGAGTATATTTGGCAAAATCAGCAGGTACACCCGGCGAGTTCGGCACACCTAAAGTTAAAGCGCCAGAACCTGCTTTGACCAGCAATGAATCTGCATGGCCGTGATAACAACCTTCAAACTTTAAAATGCTGTTACGGCCAGTAAAACCACGGGCTAAACGAATAGCACTCATGGTCGCTTCTGTACCAGAGCTGACCATACGTACCATTTCCATGCTGGGCACTAACTCACAAATTGTTTCCGCCATAGTGATTTCAGCAGGGCAAGGGGCGCCAAAACTTAAACCTTTTTCCGCCGCTTTGACCACAGCTTCACGGATAGCCGGATGATTATGACCCAGCAACATTGGCCCCCAGGAGCCTATGTAGTCGATGTATTTTTTGCCATCCACATCATACAAATAAGCCCCGTTGGCGCTGTCGATAAAGACCGGTGTACCCCCCACGCTTTTAAAAGCGCGAACAGGTGAATTAACACCTCCCGGAATAGTTTTTTGGGCTTGCTGAAATAACTGTGCAGACTTGGACATAAACGATCCTTAAAACGAAACCTTTAAAACAAAGCCGGGCCCAGAGCCCGACTCAGACAGAGCTGTGTGGTCACTTACTTATTGCTGAACCAGGGCACTTCCCGTTCATACTTACTGACGAGCTGCTCCACACCTAAAGTTAAAGCAAACAGCGCCATACGAACTAACACACCATTATCAGCCTGGCGGAAAATCGCCAGATTCGGGTTCAGGTTTAAGTCGTTGTCCAGTTCATTGGCTTCGATACGGGAATCCCGTGGCAGCGGATGCATAATGACGGTGTTGGATTTGCAGTGTTTGGTGTAAATATCCTGATTCAGACGGAATTTACCGCGGTATTTATTGGCCTCTTCCTGTGAAGGGAAACGCTCTTCCTGAATACGGGTTTGATAGACAATATCGGCATTCAGGTTTCCTGCCAGTTGATCGGTGATAGTCACCCTGTGACCGGCATTTTCAATCAGAGACACAATATCATCCGGCATCGCCAATTCATTGGGTGCGATCAAGGTGAACTGAATGTTTTTATACAAGGCTAACAGCTTCGATAAAGAGTGCACTGTACGACCGAATTTTAAGTCACCAATCATGGCAATATGCATACCATCTATAGGTTGTTCAGAGGCCGCCAGCTCTTTTTCAATGGTGAACAAATCAAGCAAGGCTTGAGTGGGATGTTCGTTGGCACCATCTCCACCGTTTAATACCGGCACACGGCTGCCTTCGGCAAACTCAGCCACAGAACCAGCCTGCGGGTGACGCATCGCAATCACATCGCTGTAGCTGCTGATCACCCGGGCCGTATCAAACAACGACTCGCCTTTGGATAACGCTGAGGACTGCATGCCTGTGGTTTCGCGAACTTCACCGCCTAACAGATTAAAGGCACAACCAAAGCTGACCCGGGTTCTGGTGCTGGGCTCAAAAAACAGATTTCCCAAAATCGCACCTTCGAGCACTGTCGTGCGCTTTTGCCGTTTGGCGTAAGGTTCCATGCTGCGGGCAATATCAAAAACCTGCTGAATTTTGTCACGGTCAAACTGTTTGACGGAGAGGATGTGTTCGCCTTTAAAGCTCATACTGGGTGCTCATCTGCTAGAGGTTGCGGGGGCGCCGAAACTGGCTGAAAGTCGGCGCACATGATAGCAAATAAGGTGCTTTAAATCAGCCTACAGCGGCTTTAAAATCGCCAGAAAAACAATAGCGAATAGCAGCAGCACAGGAAACTCATTGAAAAAGCGATAAAACTTACTACTTTTGCTGTTTTTCCCCAGCTTAAAGTCGTTTAACAGCTTAAAACAATAGCCGTGATAAACATACAGCAGACTAACCAGTGCTAACTTGTAATGCAGCCAACTGCTTGCGGCAAACCAGGTAGCACCATACAGATAAATCAGCCAGACACCAAATACCAATGTCAGTAGGGCAAAAGGGCTGACGAAGTACAGTAAGCGCCTCTCCATCACTTTAAACTGGACATCGACAGCCGGATCTTTGTTGTCAGCGTGGTAGACGAACAAGCGGGGCAGGTAAAATAGACCTGCGAACCAGGCCACCATAAAACTGACATGTAAGGCTTTAATAATCAGTACTGTATTCATCAGATTAAATTGTTCTGCTTAGTTAAAAGAGCACGAACCTGTTCCCAACGGATCAGGCCCAATACTTGCTCTGGCTGTTGTGGATCGTAAATGTACACGACTCCGGCTTTTTGTTCATCCAGCAGCGTATGCACTTCCGCCATCGTAGCCTGATGACTTAACCCCTGCAGTGGCTGACGTAACAGGGTGGCCTGTCCTGTCATTGACGCTTCCAAATCGTAATCAATCAACAGGAAAGGCTGCTCTGGATCATCTGTTTTCTGCAGCAGTAATTGATGAGCTGGTTTGTCGGCCAGGAGGGTGTCAATTTTATCCTCCTCCGACGCTGAGAGCAGCAGATACTCTTTATCCAGCATAGCCAGCACGCCGACTTTTTGCAGCACATCATCTGCAGGCGCCAGTTTGTAGGGCAATTGTTGCAACTCCAGTTGCAGTACAAAAATCGATTTGTTTTTAAATAGCTGCACTGTGGTGACATAAGCGCAGGTAATCACCAGCATGGCGGGCACTATGATATCCGGATTGTAGGACAGCTCCATCACTGCCACCAGGGCGGCCAGAGGCGCGTGTAAAGTCGCAGCCATAAAACCAGCCATACCCAAAGTGGCATAGGTGCCGGATAAACTGGCCTCTCCTGACACAACTACCGGTAAAAAAGCCAATAAAGTTCCGGCTACAATGCCTATACCAAAAATGGGACCTACCACTCCTCCGGGGACCGCAAGCCCTACGGCTACCACTGTTAACACAAACTTGGCCAGTAGAATGGTAAGTAATAACCAAAATTCATTAGAGGCTGTCACGGCATAAAAAATAGCACCTGTCTCAGCTCCCATCGCCTGAGGCACTACATGACCTATAGCCGCAGTAATACTGGCAGCTAACAACAACTTGAGCGCCAGATGCCATTTCTGAAACCATTTTAAAATGCGCCAGATACTTTGGTTAAAGACATAAGCGCCGGCGCCTATGGCGATACCGCACAGCACCAGATAAGGCAGATGCCAGCCACTGATGGAGATAATCTTCAGTGCCGCCAAGTCGTTGCCCATACCAAAGACCCCCCGGGTTAGTAGCGCTCCAACCACGGACGCCAGCATCACAGGCACAAAGACATGAATCCGATACTCCCGCAATACCACTTCCATCACAAAAATGACCGCGGCCAGCGGGGTGTTAAAAGACGCAGAAATGGCGGCGGCGATACCACAGCCTGCCAGAATACGAATACTGTTGTAAGGCAGGTGTAAATATTGTCCCAGTAATCCTGCGCCAAAAGCGCCCAAATGTACCGAAGGACCCTCACGGCCAACGGAGAAACCGCTGCTTAGCGCTATGATGCCGCCAAAAAACTGATTGAAAGTATTCCAGAACGGCATAACTCCGTAGCGAGTTTTAATGCGGTGGATCACATAAGAGATGCCCATACGGTAATGACTCAGTCCGACTAACATCGCCATGATGCTGATCAGTCCGGCTGCAATAAAGGGCAAAGTCCAGCGATAGCCTTCTGCTATCCCCGAAAAGTCGTCGGTACGTTCCAAAAAGAAACTTTGGATGCCAATAATAGTCAGACGAAACAGCAGAATGATCAAAGCGGCAAGTAAACCAGCCACTATGGCCAGCAGGCATAATTGTACTGACGTAAGAGGGAAAGCTAACCGAAGTCGTAATTTTGCTTGCCAGTCCGCTGGTAGTAACATGCTATAGTGTCTGAGTCCCGGATGGGTAAAGTGTAACATATACCCACGCGAATTGAAGTTCTGGCATTTCGGGTATCACTAATTGAGTAGATTGATGAATCGTATGAAGTTTTTGCTCTGGCTCAAAGGGAGTTGGAGACAAGTGTTGTTAAGTGCAGGTCTGATGGGGCTGGCGGCTTTGGCCGGACAGATAGTTGGTAATTACTATTATGTACAGCAGGTAAATCTGTTGTCGTTAAAACTGGAAGAAAGCCAGAAAAAAACCGATAGTCTGACCGCCAGTCTGAACGAGCAGCTCAAACAAAATGACTATCTGACGGCTGAACTGGCGGTAGAAAAAAGCGCAGGACAGTTGATCCAGCAGGAGTTAAAAGCCGAGCAGCAAAAGCTATTTGATACCCGTAAGGATTTAGCATTTTATCAGCGTATTATCTCCCCCGAGCTGCAGGCCGACAGTCTGATTATTGATAGTTTCAGTATTAGTCCGGGTACGGCAGCCGATAAATTCAGATTTAACCTGGTGTTGATTCAGCAAGATAAACAACGCAACTTTGCCAAGGGCACTGTTGATTTGAAACTTCATGGTTTTGTCGGCGACAAACGCAATACAGTCGATTTGCTGCAGTTAGCCGGGTTTAGTAAAAGCGATAAGGCCTTCAGCTTTAAATATTTTCAGATCATTGAAGGCGAGTTCTCGCTGCCTGAAGCCTTTAAACCTGAAAAGATTGATGTGGCGCTAAAGGTTGCCGCAGCCCGCTCTGCCAAGTCAGCCAAAGTGGACAAGAGCTTTTTCTGGCCAACAGAACAGCCCGGCGAAATACTTGAATAAATTAGTCAGGTATTAGATAATCCGCGCCCAGTTATACCGGAGGACACATGTCAGAGTTACAGCTTCCAATTCAGTTTACAGACGCCGCAGCCAATAAAGTATTGGCCCTGGTTACCGAAGAGGAAAACCCTGAGTTAAAACTGCGGGTTTACATCACAGGTGGCGGCTGTTCAGGCTTCCAATACGGTTTTACTTTTGATGAAAAAGTAAATGAAGGTGATTTGGTTGTCGAAAAAAATGGCGTGGTCATGGTGGTTGATCCGATGAGCTTGCAGTATCTGGTCGGTGGTGTGGTTGATTACACAGACGGCCTACAAGGCAGCCGTTTTGTCGTGCAAAACCCCAATGCAACCACAACCTGTGGTTGTGGTTCGAGCTTTTCCGTCTAATACTCCTGCAATTCATCCCGTTATAAAAAGGCTTCTGCACTGCAGAGGCCTTTTTAGTTTTTGTGCTCTGGTCATTTTGTTCAGCCGGCAGTCAGACCTGTTGTGGAAACATGATTGCAACAGACTTGCATTCATTGCTGTACTGTAAGCAAAACTGTTCGTTCCTGTAATTGCTGCATTTCGATGAATCGACAAATACAGGCTCGAAGTGGCTACTTTTTCAGCCGCACAACTGTACGCTCTGAACAAGCTATGGTTTAATGAAATGCTTTTTTTGCTTATTGGGACATTCCCTAAGCTTTTGGATTTTTTGGCAGGAAGTTTAAGTCGTAAACAAAAGGCGTTCGCACGCCGGGAGAACAACAAATGAAAGGTACTAAAAGCGTTATTTCAGATGAGAATAAAAGATTGTGTGTATGGCTGAAGCGCCAGCGCCAGGAGAAAGGCCACACCATGCGTAGTCTGTCTGAAATTTTGGGCACTCCACATTCCTTTATTGGTAAGGTGGAAAACCAGGAACGTCGTCTTGATGTGGTTGAATATGTTCGTTATTGTCAGGCTTTAGCTATTGATCCTATGGATGGATTAAAGCAAGTGTTAACTGAAGCTTAAGTTGCTTCCATCCGGAAAAAACGCCGCATCATTGCGGCGTTTTTTTTATCAGAACCACACAAAGCACAATAGCGGGCAGGCCCATCAGCGCTGTCATAACAAAAAAGGCCTGATAGTCCATCACTTCAACCCAACCTCCGGAAAATCCACCAAGGAATTTAGGTAATAACAGCATCAGGGAACTAAAGAGTGCGTATTGGGTTGCGGTAAAAGCCAAATTGACCAATGACGACAGATAAGCAATAAAGGCGCTGGTTGCTATGCCTGCACTTAAGTTGTCTGCAGAGATCACTGCGATTAACAACGGAATGTTGTGTCCTTGGGTACTCAGATAACAATAAAGCAAATTGGTACATGCACTAAGCAAAGCTCCCAGCAATAATATTCGTAAGGTGCCAAAGCTGTTGATCAGTAAGCCTCCCACTGCTGCGCCGAGCAAAGTCATCAGGACGCCGAATATCTTCGATACACTGGCCACTTCCTCTTTGGTAAATCCCATGTCGACATAAAACACATTGGCCATCACTCCCATCACTACATCAGAGACGCGATAACAGGCGATTAAAGTTAAAATCAACACTGCATTCAAACCATGGCGGCTAAAAAAATCGATAAAAGGGCCTATAATCGCCACTTTCAGCCAATTGAGCAGCTTGTGCTGGATTGAGTTTTCGCTCCCGGTTTGGGCTATCTGAGATTCAGCAACAGGTTCTGGAGACAGCAAAGTCGTCAGCAAACCCAGAGCCATACAGGCAGCCATCACCAGATAAGTCGATTGCCAGGCCTGAAGATCGTAGCCCGTGTTTTCGCCACTGAATAAAGCCGCAATCCACAAAGTACCGGCTGAAGAAAAGATCATCGCCAGCCGGTAACCTGCTAGATAGGCGGCTGCCAGCGCGGCTTGCAAACGCTCTGGTGCCGCTTCAATTCGGTAAGCATCTATCGTAATGTCCTGAGTTGCTGAGGCAATAGCAAGCAAAACAGCGCACAAAGCCATCCATTGCAATTCTGTTTGTGGGTCCAGGCTGGCCATCAAAATGACCGCCAGTATAATCAGGCTTTGCGACAGCATCAGCCAGCTACGTCGTCTGCCAAGCCAGTGTTTCAGACCAGGCAGGCTGAAATGGTCAATCAGTGGTGACCAGATAAATTTGATGGCATAAACCATAATCACCCAGCTGAAGTAGCCAATTTGTTCACGTGAAACTCCGGCTTCCCTGAGCCAGAAAGATAAAACTCCAAACACCAGCATCAAAGGTAAACCACCGGAAAAACCCAGAATAAAAATGGTTAACACCCGGCGCTGACAGTAAATTTTTAAGGAAGAGAACAAGGCAGCAATAGCAGACAAGACAGCAGTCCGTGAAAAAAACATGAAACCAGCTTACAGCTTCAATAAATTAGATCAAGGTCTTACACCGACACAATGACAAGGCAACTGGCCGTAGCCATGCAAAAAGCTCAGACAATAGCGCAATTCGCGGCGTATATGAGCATTTTGTTTCAGTTCAGGTTCGGACCAGTATTCAATTTGATACAGCAAATACCAGAACACCTGCTCGCGCAAGGTTTCAGGACGCCAGCTTTTCACCCGTAGCTGCGACCACTCTTCCAGCGTATCCCAAACAAACAAATGCAGTTCCCTGTGAGGTAAATGGCCACGCAGGAAGCGGGATAGGTAAAAAATCAACTGACGTGATTTTTGTTCAATAAAGGGCTCTAACATAGGTCTGATCCCTGTCAGAGCTGGCACCGCGCCAGCTCTGTGCGCTCAGAGCAAGTATAGTCAGGCTTTATTGTTCTGGCTGTAAAATCACCTGTTTTAAGATGATGGGCTGCTTAGGTACATTTTGCCAACCCGTTTTTTCGTCGGTATGGGTTTCCAGCAGCTTTATTTTCTCCAGCACTTCAAAGCCATCCTGAACTTGACCGAAGACTGTGTAGCCCCAGTTTTTACCCGGGTCCAGACTTGGGTTATCGTTCAGATTAAAGAAGAACTGACTCGTGGCGCTGTGTGGATCATTATTCCTGGCCATGGCGATACTGCCAAACTGGTTTTTGGCGCCATTGCCCGACTCATTGAACACGGCCGGAAACTCCTCTATCGCCGCCATATCCGTTTTGTAGCCGCCGCCTTGCAGCACAAATTCCGGTTCCAGCCGGTGGAATACCGTGTTGTCATAGGCTTTGATATTGACGTAACTCAGGAAGTTGTTCACAGCCAACGGCGCTTTGGTTCTGTCCAATTCGACCAGGATGTCACCTACTGAAGTCACCAGCTTCACTTTAGGAAACAAGTTGTTTTGCTGCACGTACTTACCTGTTGGCTTTTTCATATCAACAGCAGCCACGGCAGAGAGTGAAAACAGTGTAAGCAGAGCTAAAGTGATCAGACGCATAACTTAACCCTTTACGTACGGGTGCCAGCTGCTGTCATTCAGCAATTCAGCCAGCACTTGTTCGGTTAATACCCTTAATTTTACTTCTGCGGCAGCGTTATCCAGTTTAAACGGACCGGAGAAGCTACTTTTTCCTGCATACACTTTATCGAATGAGCCATTATGGTTTTGGATTTCGATACGCAGTTCAACATCATTTTTCACCAGATGCTCTACAGTGCGTTGATCGGCGTCGGCAGATAATTTCAGGATTTGCACTGTCATGGTGGTGACACTGCTGGAGGTTAGTTTTGCACCTTGTGCCGTAAACGCATCTGTCAAAGTAGATTCCAGTTGCTGTGCCAGATTATTGCTAGTGGGCAGACTGGTGACAGAGGTCCCTTTGCGCAGAAATAAGGTTTGGTCAGAAGGACGCTGGTCCACTACTGTTAACACAAACTCAGCACCGGCCAGGGTTTTGCTCTGGTTCCAGAACACCTGAGGGGTGACCAGAAAAGACGATGAAGTGCTGCTACAGGCGGCGAGAGCCAAACTGAAAGCTACCAGAGCCGGACGTAAAAAAGGACGCATCAGAGCGGTCATAGTTATTTCCTTTTGGTTGATTCGAGGATCACAAATTTGTTATTGCTGGCTATGTGGCGGCAACCACCCAGCAGTACTGTCATTTTTTCGTAATAAGGTAAATGCCGGTTGGCGACAATACGTAACTTACCACCTGCCTTTAAGCAACGTTTGGCGTCATTAAACATCTGCCATGCAATATGTTCTGTCACCGCCTGCTGCTGATGAAAAGGCGGATTACAAATCACATAATCCAGCGTCTGATCTGCCTGACTGGCCAGGCAGTCATCGACTCTGAACTCAGCCTGAGCTAATAGTTCAGGCATATTCAGCCTCAGTGACTCTTGTGCTGAGGCGACAGCCATATAGGAGTCGTCGGTAAAAAGCAGTTTCGCGGCTGGCTGTTGTTTTAGTAAGGCCAGTCCAAGTACACCATTACCACACCCCAAGTCCGCGACTACCGCACCTGCTTCCACTGTTGGTAGGTGTTCCAGCAGAAAACGTGCGCCTATGTCCAGTTGCTCTTTGGCAAACACATTGGCGTGATTCAACAGAGTCAACTGTAGCTCTGGCAACTGCCAACGGATAGGGTAGGTCAAAGCACGGGCCCCACCGCGGGGTATACAGTGAATAGTCCGGCATTTTTTCTCAGCGAGAGACGCTCGGGTTGGCCCTAATTCCTGCTCAAATAGAGCTAATAAATTTTTATGGATGTCTTTGGCTTTGGCGGCGGCAATAACCACGGTGTCGGGCCGTACGACCCGGCTCAACTGTTGCAACATAAAACGCAGGTAACCATGGTTATTGGGCACTTTGAGCAGCACCAGATCCAAGTCTGCAGGTAAAGCCGTAACACTGCTGAGAAAATTGACGGCGTCTGCTGATAAGCCGTTTTGTTGCCTGTTGTGCACTGTAGCTTGCTGGCTTACTACCGAATCGTTGTGCTGACTGTGCGGATAATCACCCAAAGCACAGGACAAAGCGCCAAACAAGTCGTGCATCACTGCCACCTTTAAGTTAGTGCGTTCGGCGAGCAACGGCAGAGCCTGTTGCAGCAGTAACTCATCGGCTGCATCCCAGGCTTGTAAACTGCGGTTGTTTTGCCCCAGTGGTAATCTGTCCAACCGCAGTTGCTTGTCAGCGACGGTAAAAATAGTATTCATGCCATTCAACTAAAAGAAGAGAAGGTGGTATTTTGACACGAGCACACCAGAGCGACAACCATGGATCGTTGCAACACTTTGCATTACCCCAAGCAGAACTGTTGTTTTGGCCAGACTGGTTGTCAAAACACCAGGCCGATGGCTGTTATCAGCAATTGGCGCAGCAACTTCACTGGCAGCAACCTGCAATAAAGATCTTTGGAAAAGCAGTACCTATTCCGAGGCAACAGGTGTGGATGGGAGAGCCGCACTGTAGTTACAAATATTCGGGCGTGTTGTTTGAGCCTGAAGCCTGGCATCCGCTAGTGAAACAACTTACAGACCAGGTGAATAAACTTTGCCAAAGTCGTTTTAACGCTGTGCTGCTGAACTGGTACGCCGATGGGCAACAGCATATGGGCTGGCATAGTGACGATGAGCCTGAGCTTGGGGATGAGCCGCAGATCGCTTCTTTGAGCTTAGGTCAGCCGCGTTGTTTTGATTTAAAACACAAGACCTTGGGTATACAGCTTAAACTCGAACTGGGACATGGTTCTTTGCTGTTAATGGCAGGACAATGTCAGGCGTTTTGGCAGCACAGAGTACCGAAAAGAGCCGCAGCTACAGCGGGGCGCATAAACCTGACTTTCCGTGAAATCAAGCAAAAAACAACTTAATTATATTTTCTCTATGCCAGCAATCGCTTAGCGGCTTTTCCTTCACTTTTACAAAAAAGCAGGCTGACAAGGGGCGATGCCTTAACTAGAGTAGAGAAGAGGGAGCAATAAAGGGGTTCAGCTATGTTGGTTCATACCGCAATAGAACAGAAGTTATTAAGCGCATTTGATCCTGTGTTCCTTGACGTGGTCAATGAAAGCCATATGCACAGTGTGGCACCGGGTTCACAATCACATTTTAAAGTCGTGATCGTAACAAACGCCTTCGAGGGCATGAGATTGTTAAATCGCCATCGAGCTGTCAATGCCGTGGTGGCAGAGGAGTTAGCTGAAAAAATTCATGCGCTCGCTTTGCATACATACACTCCAGCAGAATGGTATGAGTATTACGCCGAAAAACCACCTGCTTCACCTAAATGTTTTGGGGGCAGTAAAAGAGAAAAAACCGCCTTACCAGAGTCCTGAACTCTATTCGGGGCCGAAGTACAGACACCAAGCGCCGCAAGGCGCTTTTCCATTGCTGCGGCCTGGTTTGCCGCTACACTAAGTTCTTGTTTTTCCACCCTTACTGCTGCTATTTTTGCTGATCAGACCTGTTTTTTAAGCTAACGGCTTAAACTAGCTGACAATTTTCAACCAACAATAGGTTTTGTTATGGTTATCCAACCTAAAATTCGTGGTTTTATCTGCACCAACGCGCACCCGACGGGCTGTGCTGCTCATGTGCAAGAGCAAATTGATTATGTCAAAGCCAAAGGCCCTGTGGCCGCTGGTCCAAAAAATGTACTGGTGATTGGCGCTTCAACAGGCTATGGCCTGGCTTCCCGTATTACTGCCGCTTTTGGCTCAGGGGCCAAAACCCTGGGTATCTTTTTTGAAAAAGAGCCGACAGAAGGCAAAACAGCCTCTGCTGGTTGGTACAACACTGTGGCTTTTGAACAAGCGGCCACGGCCGCAGGCTTGTGGAATAAACATCTGAACGGAGATGCTTTCACCGACGAGTTGAAATCTCAGGCTATTGATCTTATCCGCCGTGAGATGGGCAAAATTGATTTAGTGGTTTACAGCCTGGCCGCACCCCGTCGTAAAGATCCGGTGACAGGTGAAGTCTACAGCTCGGTATTAAAACCTATAGCTCAGGCTTACACTGCTAAAACACTCAATACCAGCAAACGTGAGATTGAAAATGTTTCTGTTGAGCCAGCATCTGAGGAAGAAATCTTCAATACAGTGAAAGTGATGGGTGGTGAAGACTGGGAGCGCTGGCTGGATCAGTTACAGGCGGCAGGTGTACTGGCGGAGGGCTGTCAGACGGTAGCTTACACCTACATTGGTAAAGAATTGACCTGGCCAATCTATGGCAAGGCGACCATAGGTAAAGCCAAAGAGGATTTAGATCGCGCTGCTGCGGCTATTACGCAGAAACTGGACTTAGTAAAAGGTCATGCTTATGTCGCCTCATTAAAAGCCTTAGTGACACAAGCCAGTTCAGCTATTCCTATTATGCCGCTGTACATTTCCTTGTTGTACCGCGTGATGAAGGAAGAAGGTACCCATGAAGGCTGTATTGAACAGATTTATGGGTTATTCCAGCAGGCACTGTATAACAATAGTCGCAGCTTAGACGAGGCGGGGCGCCTGCGTATGGATGGTAAAGAATTGTCAGACCATATCCAGTCTGCAGTCAAAGAGTTGTGGGGGCAGGTGACTACAGAAAACATCGACGAGCTGACCGACTATAAAGGGTATCACAACGAGTTTTTGCGGTTATTCGGTTTTGGTTACAGCCATGTCGATTATGACGCCGATGTAGACGCATTGTTGCCACTGAATAATTTAGTGCAATAATTTTGCAAAGCCGCGTGATGCGGCTTTTTTCTTGGTTTATCTCTGGTTTTGTGCTGAGTTGTCAAAATTTGGTTGCTCCGAAGCTGAGGCCAAAGGCAAAGTTAAAAAACTTGTCTACACTGAGCTCAAGTCGGCTGAAATGCCGGATAATTTTGTTGATTAACATAGATAGCACTTATGTTTAGTGCTAGAATCCGCGACTTTGGTACGTGTATCCGCCACCTGCAACAGAGGTTAGGCTGTTGAGGTCCCGGATGCTACGCGCGGCGAGCAGCCGATAAACCAGGCCCTGTTTCTTCCCGTTAAAAAGTGCAAGTACGTATGATAAAAATCAAAAAAGGATTGGACATTCCCCTTGCGGGCAGTCCCAAACAAGACATACATGATGGTCCGTCCATCAAACACGTTGCTGTACTTGGCGAAGAGTACGTCGGTATGCGTCCTACAATGCTGGTAGAGGTTGGGGATCGTGTGAAAAAGGGTCAGGCTCTTTTTGAAGACAAAAAGAATCCTGGCGTATTTTTCACGGCGTCTGTTGCCGGTACAGTGAAAGAAATCAACCGCGGTGCTAAGCGCGTGTTGCAGTCTGTTGTGATTGAAGCTGATGGTGACGAAGCTGTCACTTTTGATTCATTCTCCGCTGCAGAACTTGCTTCGTTAACTGTTGAACAAGTGAAGAAGAACTTAACAGCTTCGGGTTTGTGGACTGCGTTACGCACCAGACCATTCAGCACTTCGCCAGCCGTTGACAGCACACCAAGAGCTATTTTCGTCACAGCCATAGATACTAATCCACTGGCTGCTGATCCGACTGTAGTCATAGCGCAGCGCAGCACTGACTTCAGCAATGGTTTAACAGTGTTGTCCCGTTTGTCAGATAAAGTCTATCTGTGTAAAAAAGCGGGTGCGTCAATTCCATCAGTTCCTGCAGTGCAGGTTGAAGAATTTGACGGTCCACATCCTGCGGGTTTACCAGGGACTCATATCCATTTCCTCGACCCTGTCAGCATTAAAAAAGTGGTTTGGCATATTAACTATCAGGACGTGATTGCGATTGGTGCACTCTTCACTTCAGGTCAACTGAATGCAGAGCGCGTGATCTCTTTAGCCGGTCCTGTAGTGAAAAATCCACGTTTAGTGAAAACAGTGCTGGGAGCTTCAGTTGCTGAAATGACTGCAGGTGAGCTGCAAGAAGGTCAGAACCGTATCATTTCTGGTTCTGTATTAGCAGGTGCAGCAGCAAATGGCGTGCACGGATATCTGGGCCGCTTCCACAACCAGATTTCTGTGCTGGCTGAAGGCTATGACAAAGAGTTTATGGGATGGGCTATGCCTGGCGCTCAGAAGTTCTCTGTTACCCGTGCGTACTTATCGCATTTAAATCCTAAGCGTCTGTTTAACATGACCACAACTACCAACGGTTCATCACGTGCTATGGTTCCGATCGGCAACTACGAACGTGTGATGCCACTGGATATACTGCCAACGTTACTTTTACGTGATCTGTTGGTGGGTGATTCAGATGGTGCAGTCTCTTTAGGTTGTTTAGAGCTGGATGAAGAAGATTTGGCATTATGTACCTTTGTTTGCCCTGGTAAATATGACTATGGCGTAGCATTGCGTGATTGCCTGACGACTATCCAGAAGGAAGGCTAAAAATGGGTTTAAAACATTTTTTAGAAAGTATTGAGCCGCAGTTCGAAAAAGGTGGCAAATACGAAAAGTGGTACGCTTTATACGAAGCGATAGCGACCGTACTGTACACCCCTGGTCTGGTGACCAAAAAGGGCACTCACGTACGTGACAGTATTGATCTGAAACGTATTATGATTTTTGTCTGGTTAATGTTATTCCCGGCACTGTTCTTCGGTATGTTCAATATCGGTCATCAGGCGGTGATCGCACTGCAGGCTGGTTTTGGTACACCGGATACCTGGCAGGTGGCTTTGTTCCAGTTACTCGGTGGTGAATTGACTGCTGAATCTGGCTGGGGCAGCAAAATGTGGTACGGTGCCTGCTGGTTCCTGCCTATTTATGCCACTGTGTTTGTGGTGGGTGGCTTCTGGGAAGTGTTATTTGCTTCAGTGCGTAAGCATGAAGTCAACGAAGGCTTCTTTGTTACCTCTATTCTGTTCTCCTTAATTCTTCCTGCTTCTATTCCACTGTGGCAAGCCGCTTTAGGTATTACCTTCGGTGTGGTTGTAGCAAAAGAAGTCTTTGGCGGTACAGGCCGTAATTTCTTAAACCCAGCCTTAGCCGGTCGTGCTTTCCTGTTCTTTGCTTACCCTGCTCAGATTTCAGGTGACAAAGTATGGACTGTGGCTGACGGTTACTCTGGTGCGACCTGGTTATCGAAAGCTGCCAATGGTGAAGTATCTGACTGGTCAATCAATGCTCAGTGGTGGGATGCGTTCTACGGTTTTATCCCAGGATCGGTCGGTGAAACATCCTTCCTTGCACTGATGATTGGTGGCTTGGCGTTAATTTATTTCCGTATTGCCTCATGGCGTATTGTATTGGGCGTGTTGGCCGGCACGGCTGTTTTTGCCACTATGTTCAATATGATTGGTTCTGAAACCAACGCGATGTTTGCTATGCCTTGGTACTGGCATATTGTGTTAGGCGGTTTTGCAATCGGTATGTTCTTTATGGCCACTGACCCGGTTTCTGCGTCTTTCACTAACACTGGTAAGTGGGCTTACGGTTTCCTGATCGGTTTTATGGTGGTGATGATCCGTGTGGTTAACCCTGCCTATCCAGAAGGTATGATGTTAGCTATTTTGTTCGCTAACTTATTTGCACCGTTGTTTGACTATATGGTGGCTCAGGCGAACATCAATCGGAGGCTTGCCCGTAATGTTTAGTAATAACGATAGTATTGGCAAAACCTTCTTTGTGGTTATTGCTTTATGTTTGGTATGTGCTGTTTTTGTGGCGACTTCAGCGGTTCAGCTGCGGCCAAAACAAACTGAAAATAAACTGTTAGACGCCCAGAAAAACATTCTGGTCGCCACAGGATTGTTGTCAGGTGACAATGTCAAAGAGCTGTTTACTAAGCATATTCAGGAACGTCTGGTCGATTTGAACACAGGTGAGTTTGTGGACATGGACCCGGCTAAATACGATTACCGTAAAGCAATGAAAGCACCAGAAACCAGTATCAAACTGGATGGTGCTGAGGATAAAGCCTCTATTAAATCGCGTGCTAACGTAGCTCCGGTTTATTTTGCATACAATGACGGCATCGAGTCGGGTAAGTTGTCCGCTATTGTCCTGCCTATCCATGGTTATGGCTTATGGTCAACTATGCATGCGTTTTTGGCTTTGGACAAAGATGGTAACACCATCAAAGGTCTGAACTATTATGAGCATGCCGAAACTCCGGGCTTGGGTGGTGAGATCCAGAATCCGAAGTGGGTTGCTCAGTTTGTTGGTAAAAAGTTATTTGATGAAGCCGGTAATCCAGCGATCAAAATTCTGAAACCAGGCAATGCCGTCGCAACTTCAGCTCATGATGTCGATGGTTTATCAGGTGCCACCTTAACCAGCAACGGCGTACAATACACCTTTGAGTTTTGGGCTGGCGCCAAAGGCTTTGCGCCTTTCCTGACTAAGGTTCGTGATGGAGCATTAAACAATGGCTAGTGCAAAAGAAATTAAAACACTCGTCTTCGGACCTGTTTTTGCTAATAACCCTATCGCATTGCAAGTTTTAGGTATTTGTTCTGCGCTGGCTGTAACGACTAAGTTGGATAAAGCTTTAGTTATGGGTATAGCCCTGACTTTGGTGACGGCATTTTCGAGCATGTTCATCTCGATGATCCGTAATCATATTCCATCCAGTGTTCGTATCATTGTGCAAATGACCATTATTGCCTCACTGGTTATAGTGGTGGATCAGGTCTTAAAGGCCTTTGCTTACAACGTAGCTAAAGAACTGTCAGTATTTGTTGGTCTGATTATTACCAACTGTATCGTGATGGGGCGTGCTGAAGCTTATGCAATGAAAAGCCCACCATTAATGAGCTTTTTAGACGGCATAGGTAACGGTTTAGGTTACACAGTGTTACTGTTGATCGTAGCCTTTATTCGTGAACTGTTTGGTTCTGGTACTGTATTTGGTGTAGAAATTCTGCCTCTGATCAGTGCCGGTGGTTGGTATCAGCCTATGGGTCTGTTACTGATGCCTCCAAGCGCTTTCTTTATCATCGGCTTGTTCATCTGGGTTCTGCGGACATTCCGCCCGGAACAGGTTGAGAAGTAAGGAGACAGAAGATGGAACATTATTTAAGTTTATTTGTGCGTGCGGTATTTATTGACAACCTGGCGTTATCGTTTTTCCTGGGGATGTGTACTTTTATCGCCATCTCTAAGCAGGTAAAAACCGCCTTTAGTTTAGGTATCGCCGTAACCGTCGTACTGGGGTTGTCGGTACCACTGAACAATATTGTGTTTAAGCAATTTTTGGCACCAGGTGCTTTAGACTGGGCTGGTTTTCCAGACACAGATTTAAGCTTCCTTGGTTTCATCGCTTACATCGGCGTAATTGCAGGTCTGGTACAGGTTCTGGAAATGTTCCTGGATAAGTACGTACCTTCGTTATATAACGCGTTAGGCATTTTTCTGCCATTAATCACAGTGAACTGCGCCATTTTTGGTGGTGTAGCGTTCATGGTCGAACGTGATTATAACTTAGCAGAAAGCGCGGTATTCGGTTTAGGCGGCGGTATAGGTTGGACTCTGGCCATCACATTAATGGCAGCTGTGAGCGAAAAACTTAAGTATGCAGATATCCCAGCGGGCCTGCGTGGTTTAGGTTCTCGTTTTATCATGGTTGGTTTAATGGGGTTAGGCTTTATGTCTTTCTCTGGCGTGTCATTGTAAAAATTGCTGTAAAAGGAAAAAACAATGCAAGAGATTTATCTTGGCGTTGGGATGTTCACCCTGCTGGTTGTCGCTTTAGTGATTATGATACTAGTTGCTAAAGCTAAGCTAGTGTCTACGGGGGACATCACCATTGGCGTTAATGGCGACCCTAAATTAGCCATTCAGACAAAAGCCGGCGGCAAATTACTTGGCGCTTTAGCTGACAAAGGCATCTTCCTGTCATCAGCTTGTGGTGGCGGTGGTTCTTGTGGTCAGTGCCGTGTTCACGTCCACTCCGGTGGTGGCGACGTGTTGCCGGTTGAAATGGGGCATTTGACGAAGGGCGAGCGCCGTGATGGTTGCCGTTTAGCTTGTCAGGTCAGCGTAAAAACTGACATGGAAATCGAAGTTGAACCAGAAATCTTTGGTATCAAAAAATGGGAATGTACTGTTATCTCCAACGATAACAAAGCGACTTTCATTAAAGAATTAAAGTTGGCCATTCCTGACGGTGAATCAGTGCCTTTCCGTGCTGGTGGTTATATTCAGATTGAAGCTCCGGCTCACCACGTGAAATATGCTGACTTCGATATTCCTGAAGAATACCGCGGTGACTGGGAGCGCTTTAAGTTCTTCACACTGGAGTCTAAAGTAGACGAAGAAACTATTCGTGCTTACTCTATGGCGAACTATCCGGAAGAGGAAGGCATTATCATGTTAAACGTGCGGATCGCGTCTCCGCCGCCAAATAACCTGAGCTTACCTTGCGGTAAAATGTCTTCGTACATCTGGAGCTTAAAAGCTGGCGATAAAGTAACGATTTCTGGTCCATTTGGTGAGTTCTTCGCGAAAGACACCGACGCAGAGATGGTATTTGTCGGCGGTGGTGCAGGTATGGCACCAATGCGTTCGCATATTTTCGACCAGTTACGTCGTCTGAAAACCAAGCGGAAAATGAGCTTCTGGTACGGTGCCCGTTCTAAGCGCGAAATGTTCTATGTGGAAGATTTCGATATGCTGCAGGCGGAAAACGAAAACTTTACCTGGCATGTGGCCTTATCTGACCCGCAGCCGGAAGATAACTGGACGGGTTACACAGGTTTTATTCACAACGTGTTGTATGAAAACTACCTGAAAAACCACAAAGCGCCGGAAGATTGTGAGTTCTACATGTGTGGTCCACCGATGATGAACAAAGCGGTGATCAACATGCTCAAAGACTTAGGCGTAGAAGACGACAACATTTTGTTGGATGACTTCGGCGGTTAAGCCAAGGCAAAATCAAAAATGGGGTCCAGTGGACCCCATTTTTATTCGCAGCCATCCTTGGCGCTTTCCGGCCAGTGGGCAGAGCCACTGGCGCTCATCCGGGCATTGCCAAACTGTTGGCAATGCTATTTCCGGCTTCGCCCTTCGGGCCAACGCTTCGCATTGTTAAAAATTGCTCCTGACAATTTTTTATTCGCAGCCATCCCTGGCGCTTTCCGGCCAGTGGGCAGAGCCACTGGCGCTCATCCGGGCATTGCCAAACTGTTGGCAATGCTATTTCCGGCTTCGCCCTTCGGGCCAATGCTTCGCATTGTTAAAAATTGCTCCCGGCAATTTTTTATTTGTCTGAAAAACGTTTTTACGTAGGGATAGTGGCTGAAACTTGTTACAATAAGCGCCTGTGTCGGGCAAGCAGTTAGCCTGCTTGTTCAAAGCTTCTAAGTGTGATGAGGTGGCTATGGAAGTTTTTATTTTTACTTTTGTCATCCTGATAGTTGTTGTTGCTGCTATGGCCATAGGCTACATGGTACAGCGGAAGACTATAGCGGGTAGCTGTGGTGGTTTAGGAGCCTTGGGCATAGAAAAAGCCTGTGATTGTGATACCCCCTGCGAAAAACGCCAGCAGCGCATGAAAAAAGAGCAGGAATGGCAACAGAATAAAATTATCTGATTGGTGTTGTTTTTATTGATCTTTGTTTCGTCAAGCCAGCTTTCGCTGGCTTGTCAGTTTTTAGCTACAGGACTTCGCAAGGAATAGGCCTGAGTCTCTTGCCTGATGGTCTGGCTTATTCAATAATGCAGCTCATTTTTTTGCTGAGGCCACGTTCATGTCTTACCCAGTTGCTATCGCTGTATCTTCTGTTCAGGCTGCCCTGAATGACTCCCAATGGGATGCTCTGATTATTGTTGCATCAAGTTTTACTGCTGTGCCTGAATTACAGTCTGAAATTAATGCGGCATCAGCTATTGATAGTCGTATCGGCAAAGAGACTGTGTTGTTGTTATCTGCTAAGGCACCGGGGCAACGGTTGATTCTGGCTGCCACAGGTCCTTTGGATAGAGATTACGATGATGTGCGCAGTTTTTATGATGCCGCCAAGCAGGGCATTAGCCAGGCCAAAGCTGCTGGTGCTAAAGCTCCGGCTCTGTATGTCATAGCTCCGGATTCCGATGCCTATCAATACGCCGCTGAGGTAGCGTATTTAGGTGCTTGTCAGGCGTTATGGCAGCCACTGGAGGGGCGGGAGGCCTGTGGTGAAACTATGCTCGAACCCGTTACGCACATCGGCGTCATAGGTGTTTCCGAGCATCAGGCGGGTTATATGCAAGCGGTTGAGGCTGGTAAACGCCTTGCCCGTGATTTATGTGGCACTGAGCCTGAGCGAATGGCTCCGCGGCGTTTTGCTGATTATTGTGTCGAGGCATTTGCCGGCACAGCGGTGCAGGTATCAGTTGAAACCAACGTCGATACCTTGCAAAAAGACTATCCACTGCTAATGGCGGTTGCGCGTAGTTCTTTGCAGGTAGACCGTCATAAGCCTGCCGTGATCCGCCTGGAATATCACGGGGAGGGAGAAATAGAGCAGACTCTGTTATTTGCTGGTAAAGGCCTGGTTTATGACACAGGTGGCGCAGACTTAAAAACCGGTGGTGCCATGGCTGGTATGAGCCGTGACAAAGGTGGCGCTGCTGCCGTGGCTGGTTTTATCAAAACTGTGGCTTTACTGAAAACCAAAGGGATACGTATCATTGCTGAAATTGGTGCTGTGCGTAACAGCATTGGTTCTGATGCCTTTGTACCAGATGAGATTATCACCAGTCATGCCGGAGTCAGAGTACGTATTGGGAATACCGATGCTGAGGGGCGGCTAGTTCTGGCGGACTTGTTGTCGCATTTACGTGAAGATGCCAAAACCGCAGTCAATCCTAAGCTGTTCTCTATTGCTACTTTAACAGGTCATGCGGCCCGTGCCGTAGGCCCATACAGTGCACTGGTGGAAAACGCTGCTGCACGCCGTGTAGGTTTGTCTGCTGATTTAGCTCTGGTGGGTGATTTATGGGCCGATCCAAGCGAGATTTCCCGCAGTCGTCGTGAGGATTTCAGCTTTATCAAAGGCCGCAGTTCGGCCGATGATTTATTAAGCTGTAATAACGCACCTTCGTCTGTCACCCCCCGCGGCCACCAATTCCCTATGGCGTTTTTAGTGGCGGCTGCAGGCTTAGATCAGCATGCATTAAATACGGCACAGCCAATCCCGTATTGCCATATTGACATTGCAGGCAGTGGTGTCGATGGTGGCGACTGGCAACATAGTAAGCCATCGGCTGCACCAGTGGCAGCTCTGGCTGCTTACTATTGCCTGTAAATACTGCGTATTTGAAGCTGCAGCTTGGTTGACTTCGCTGCTTGCTGCAGCCCCCACTACTTTGTAGTGAAACCAGAATTCTCTTGGCTATTGAAAAACCCGGGGCTATGCTTCGGGTTTTTGCATTGCTGCATCAGAAAACGGGATCGGGTCCGATGAATTTTATTGATCGTTATTTTGAGCTGACGGCGCGTCATACCAGCATCAAAAAAGAACTGATCGCTGGTTTAACGACCTTTATGGCGATGAGTTATATCCTCTTTGTCAACCCCAGCATGCTGGCTCAAACGGGTATGGACCACGGCGCTGTGTTTGTTGCCACTTGTCTGGCTGCAGCTTTTGGTTCTATCGCGATGGGCATGTTAGCGAACCTGCCTGTGGCTTTGGCTCCGGGCATGGGGCTGAATGCATTTTTTACTTATGTGATAGTGCTGGAGCAAGGTCATAGTTGGCAGACGGCTTTAGCCGCAGTATTTTGCTCTGGTGTGTTGTTTTTGCTGTTAAGTATTTTCAGGATCCGCGAGTGGATTATTCAGAGTATTCCTTTTGCACTGAAGATGGGAATAGCTGCGGGTATTGGCATGTTTCTGGCGCTAATCGCATTAAAAACGGCCAGTATTATAGTTGCCAGTCCTGCCACGCTGGTGACATTAGGAAATTTACATGACCCTAAGGTTTTGTTCGCTATCTGTGGTTTTTTTCTGATTTTTGCTCTGGTGCACCGTAAACAACATGCGGCAGTCTTTATCAGTATTTTAGTGATTACAGCCATCGCCTGGTGGCGTGGTGATACATCCTTTGCTGGGGTTGTGGCTCTGCCACCTTCGCTGGCTCCAACTTTTTTACAGTTGGATTTTGTCTCTGCACTGCAATGGGCCATGCTGCCTGTGATCCTTAGTCTATTGTTCCTGGATTTGTTTGATACCAGTGGTACTTTAGTGGCAGTGAGTCAAAGGGCTGGTCTATTAAAAGCCAATGGTGAAATTCCCCGTTTAAAGGGCGCTTTGCTGGCCGATAGTTCAGCCACTATTGCCGGTGCTATGGTCGGAACCTCGACGACCACCAGTTATGTGGAAAGTACCGCAGGGGTTACTGCAGGTGGTCGTACTGGTTTAACTGCTGTGGTGACGGGGCTGGCTTTTTTAGCTGCACTTTGGTTATCGCCACTGGCCGCTATGGTGCCTGCCTATGCTACTGCAGGTGCTTTGCTTTATGTGGCCACCTTAATGCTCAGTAGCTTGCAGCATGTGAAATGGGACGATCTGATCGAATCCGTGCCTGTAGTCGTAGTTCTGGTGATGATGCCGCTGACCTTCTCTATCGCTGATGGCATAGGAATGGGCTTTATTACCTATGCGGTGCTCTGTCTCCTTACAGGTCGTTTGTCTGAAACAACCTTAAGTGTGTGGATATTAACTGCAGTCTTTACTGCTAAATTTTTCTTTGCATAAGGATGGATATGAAACAAGTTATAGCGTTACTTGCACTGATGTTATGTGGTGTTGCCAATGCGCAGGATAAAGTACAGGTTACAAGCCTGGAGCTGGCAAAGCATTTGTATATGATCAAAGGCGCTGGCGGTAATATTGCCGCTGTCGTTGGTCCTGAAGGTGCGTTGGTGATAGATTCACAGTACGAGCATATGGCGTCTCAGATCAAATCTGAGCTTGAGAGTAAACAGTCGGGAGTGCAAATCAAAACATTGGTCAACACTCACTTTCATGGTGATCATGTCAACGGTAATGCGGCGCTGGCTGCAGGTGCTCAGATTATCGCTCATACCAATGTATTGGCCCGATTAAAGGCGGACAGCAAATTTCCCCGCGCTGGTTTACCTACTGAAACTTTTGTTGGTGAAAAAGCGCTCACACTGAATGGCGTAAAAGCACAGTTGGTGACCATGCCTGTCAGCCACACGGACGGTGATTTAGTGGTTTGGTTTAAAGACGCGAATGTGCTGCACATGGGCGATTTGTTTTTCGCCGACCGTTTCCCTTTTATCGATCTGAAAAGTGGTGGCTCAGTATCTGGCTACATCAGTAATGTCAAACTACTGCTCAGTCAAATCGACGACAACACCAAGTTAATCCCGGGTCATGGTGATTTAATGGACAAAGCCGGCTTACAGCGTTTTTTAACTATGATGGAGCAGACGCTGGCAGAGGTGAATGCGATGAAAGCTCAGGGAAAAACGGAAGATCAAATAGTGGCTCAGGGCTTATCCGCTCAGTGGAAAAGCTGGAGCTGGAACTTTATTACCGAAGAACGTTGGATCCGGACGCTATTTCAAGCTTAGTCTTGTAGTTCGGGAGCGCTCTGGTTATGCTTTGGCAACGGACAGGGCGCTCTTAGGGTATAAATCAGGATCTTCATGAGGTTACGTGAAACTTTAGTAGTCTACATGCTACCTATCCTGGTCTTACCTTTGTTGTGTCTGGGTTATTTGTCTTATCACTTCAGCGCCCGCTATTACGAACAACAACTGTTTCAACAAATTAAAAGTGAGTTGGTTCAAGTTCAGCAGGACATTCGGCTGGCGTTGTCGTCTTACCAGAACAGTTTACTGCTGCTGTCTTCTCAAGCTCTGGTTGAAGATTTTATTAGGAAAGAACAGCAACCGGAACAGACTTTGCTCCAGCAGTTTGAACGCTATCGCAGACAGCATCCTGAGCTCTCCTCCATCAAATTTATTCGTTTGAACGGC
Source organism: Rheinheimera mesophila (assembly GCF_000986865.1). Lineage (GTDB taxonomy): Bacteria > Pseudomonadota > Gammaproteobacteria > Enterobacterales > Alteromonadaceae > Pararheinheimera > Pararheinheimera mesophila. Next base: position 211,387 of record NZ_LAVS01000001.1, on the reverse strand, counting down.
GATTATCTGCTGACTCTGCCTCAGCAAGAAAAAACAAAAGAACTCAGCAGGTTCCGAAATCAGTACTTTTCTGCGCTGCAATCCATGATAGATGACAATGGTTTTTTCCTGTCCAGTGAACAAGGCTCAAACCAGTTAAATTTATACGTGGCACAAAAAGTTTATGTATCAGGACAGTCGTCAGGTGACATAAAACGGTTGTGGGGCTACATCGTTTTTGTGATCGAGCCAGAGTTATTTCAGCATGCTATCCGACGGCTGGGCGGTGAGTTTCGGGCACCTTTGGTTGTGAGCCAGGCCGCAACCATCACTTTTTCTGAGAATGCGTTGTTAATGGGCAGCGCTTTTTCTCCGGTGAGTTTCACTGAAATTCAAGCCAGCGTCGATCAGCAGCAGTTTGTGCCTACCTTGCTGCTTGGTCAGTCTATGTTAGTCACAGGGGTTTCTTTAGCTGGGCCTTATCAACTCATTATGGGAATACAACCAGCCCTTCTGACCCGGAGTATGGCGTATAAGCCGATGTTTATCGCCTTGATTTGTCTGCTGGTTTGTATTGGTTTGCCCGTATGGGTTTACTGGGTGTTGGCTCGTTTTGTGTTAACACCGATACGAGAGCTGACTGGTGCGAAAACAGCGGTTGGGCGGGGGGATTTATCCACAGTTTTGACCGTCAGAAAGCAGGATGAATTAGGCGATATGTTTGCTGCTTTTAATGTGATGGTGCGCCAGCTACGTGTATACAGAGAGAGAGAAAGGGCTTATCAGTTACAACTGGAAGACAAAGTGGCGGCCCGGACTCAGGATTTAGCAGAGGCGAATCGACAGCTCGAAGATGCGAATCAGCAACTGATTGTAGCCAGGGAAGTGGCTGAACAGGCAAACCGGCTTAAAAGCGTGTTTTTGGCCAATATGAGCCATGAAATCCGAACTCCACTAACCGCTATTATTGGTTTTAGTGAGCAGGCGATCCATGAAAACGATCCGCACAGACAACTTGATTACTTAAGTCGCGTACTGCGTAGCGGCGATCATCTGCTGGCTTTGATCAATGACATTCTTGATTTATCGAAAATTGAAGCCGATAAGCTGGAACTCTTGACTGAGCAGGTCAGTTTACTGGCTATGCTGGATGACGTGTATCAACTGACTAAACAACAGGCAGAGCAGAAAGGATTGCATTGCGTGTTGGAGCTGAACTATCCGTTACCACAGTTTATTTATACCGATACTTTGCGGTTTCGCCAGGTGTTGCTGAATCTGACTTCCAATGCAGTGAAGTTTACTCAGAAAGGTAAGGTGGTGATCCATGTCTCTTACCAAACTCCGGAAGAAGTGCTGAGGATCAAAATTAAGGATACTGGCATAGGTATTACCTCAGCGGAACTGAGTAAACTATTCCAGCCTTTTGTTCAGGCCGATGCAGCGGTCACCCGTAATTTTGGTGGTTCTGGTCTTGGCCTTTGTATCTCAAAAAAACTGATGGAACAGATGCAAGGCGATATTCAGGTAGACAGTGTGAAGGGCATAGGTAGCTGTTTTGAGATAGTCATGTCCTGTGAACATCAGCATATTAGCCTGATTGACTATTATCAGCGGCCTGAACAGCAGGCTGTGCCGGTTGAAGCTTCGACGAATTATCAAAAACTGAAGTTACTGGTGGCAGAAGATAACCCTGATAACCAGTTACTGATCGAGGTCTTGCTGCAAAAACTGGGGATCCAGTCGGTCCTTGTTGAAAACGGTCATAAAGCGGTCGAGCGGGTATTATTGGAGCATTTTGATTTAGTGTTAATGGATATGCAGATGCCGGAAATGGGGGGAGAAGAGGCAACAGCCCTGATCCGTCATGCAGGTATAGAGACTCCAATTGTCGCTTTGACAGCCAATGTCATGAGCGAGGATCAAAGCCGGTATCTAAAAGCCGGTTGTCAGGCTGTTTTATCCAAGCCTATAGTGCAAAAAGCCTTTTTAGCTGTGATACAGAAGTTCTGTCAAACTGGTGTTGGCCTTGATGAGCAGTTAGAAAACCAGTTGGCTTCAGACCCTGTTATTTTGCAGCTTAAACTGGATTATAAACAGGCGTTGCCCGCTGTATTGCGCGACTTCCAGCTTTGGCTCACAGCGGAAAATTGGAGTCGGATACAGTATGAAGCCCATAGTGTAAAGGGCAGTGCTGGTAGTATGGGCTATCCGCAGTTGACTGACTTGATGTCCGATTTGGAACAGGCCGCGCGCCAGAGCAATGTAGCGCTGATCACAGAATTAATAAATGATTTTGCTTTGCTGGTCCGCACAGAGCAAATCACAGAACGGGAGAGCATTGATGCAGCCGCAGGTATTTGAACTGGCCTTAGAATTTGAACGCGACAGCATCTGGCTTGCAGACTGGCCACTGTGTCAGTTGCGAGTTCAAAACGATACCAATTACCCCTGGTTTATTTTGATCCCTCGTCGTGCCGGTGTAACAGAGATTATTGATTTGACGGAAGCGGAACAGAACCAACTCTGGCGTGAAAGTGGCCATTTATCTGTTTTTCTGAAAGCACAATTTCAGGCTAAAAAACTAAACATCGCTGCGCTTGGTAATATGGTACCGCAGTTACACCTGCATCATATAGTTCGTTATGACACAGACTGTGCCTGGCCCGCACCGGTTTGGGGTAAGTTTCCCGCCCAAGCCTATAGCACGCAAGCCTTGCAGCAGTTAAAGCAAAAAATGGCATCTTTAGCTATACCCTCATGACGACTCCGGTTCGCAGAGGTAGAATATGTGATCTGTGCAGACTTTACCCTGGCCCGTGTCCTGTCCGGCCTGTTTAAACTTTTGTCCCGCTGAGGAACCTTTTTATGTCGGCTGAAAATGCCCTGTTAACCATTTTGGTTGAGAAGATCCGCACAGATATGCTGGTGTTGCCAACTTTGCCTGAAATGGCGATTCGGGTTCGGAGAACAGCAGACGATCCAGACAGCAATTTGCTGATGATGACGGATGTAATAGCGCAGGACCCTGCCTTAGCCGCTCGAATGATTAAAGTCGCCAACAGTGCCTTTATGGGGAGGTCTATTAAGGTCAACTCGCTGAATCAGGCCATTACCCGTATTGGCTTAAGCCAGGTCAAAAATATTGCTACTGCGATGGCGATGGAGCAACTTTTTGTGTCACAACATGAGCAGATCAAAGAAAGAATGGCTTTGGTGTGGCGGGATAGTGTGAATGTCACCAGCATAGCACTGGCCTGCTTAAAGTTATACATCGCTGAAAATAAGCACTGTAATCTGAATTTAGATGTAATGACTTTAGCCGGTTTGATGCATTTGATTGGTGCCTTGCCTATTTTGACTGAGGCTGAGCGCTATCAGAGCGTTTTTGGTGATCCTCAGTTTTTAGAAAACGCCATCAGCACTTTATCCGGGCAGATAGGTTCGAGCATAATGCGGGCCTGGGATTTTGCCGATACCTATGTGCAGATTGTGCTGAACTGGAACAATTCGTCCTACCAGACTGAGCAGGTCAGTTACATCGACTTTATCCGGCTGGGGGCTTTGGTGCAAAGTCCGTTAGAGGGCCCTGCACTGCTGCAGGCACTGCAACCTTATATAGAGCGCAAGATAGTACCTGATGCTAACTTTATGGAGATAGCAGAAGTGCGTTTGATTTCTCAGGAAATTAAAGCGCTGTTGAGCTAGTACTGTGTAAGCGATCGAAAAGGCCCGCACAGTAGCGGGCCTTTTCGTTCTCAGCCTCAGCTTTTACTGGCTGATGATATTGGCTTTTAGTGGCAACAAGGCATGACGTAAAGCGTCTGTCATCAACAACAAGTCGGCGTCCAACCTGCTAATCACATCATCCCAGCCCATTTCTTCGTTGGCACCTGATAGCAGGTCATGGAATTTCAGGCGTTTAATACTGCCGTCATCACAGATCAAAAAGGTCACTTTTTCGTCCTGCTCTAAGGCCAGCTTGGTCACCAGTTTATCCTGTAAATGACTCTGCACTTCATCGGCACTTAACAGGTGATTGATAAAACGTACCTTGGCACCTTCTTCATCCGGCGCTTTGAGTTCAGCTTCGGCGCCTAATTGAAAACCTTCCGGTAATTCTTTGCCTTGCAACCAGAAGTGCAGTTGCTGATTCAACTGGTGGTTATCCAACAGCGGCATCGCAGGTAAAGAACCAAAAGCTTTGCGCAGTAATGCCAGTAATTCTTCCGCTCTGCTGGCACTGCTGGTATCCACCAGTAGCCAGCCTTGTTGTTTGTCGTACAACGCTGTGGTGACACTGGACTTACTAAAGGCGCGTGGCAACAGGCTCTGGATCAATTCCTCTTTTAACGCCTGTTTTTCTTTGCGGCTTAAAGGCCGGCCTTTTTCCTGTTCCATCGCATCAATTTTTGGCGCCAGTTCTTCATTGACTACAGAACCTGGCAACACTTTTTCCTGACGTTTGACCGCAAATAACATCACGTCATTGGTCTGGTGACAGTAGTGCTTCAGACTGGGGTGCAAAGGGCTGGTAAAGCCCATTTTAACGGCTTCCTGCGAGGTACAAGGCGTGAATTTAAATGCAGCTAAGGCCTGCTCTAATTGGTCCTGATCAGTATTTAGCTTTTCGGTGACCTGATATAAACGTAAATTTTTAAACCACATAGTTAACTACTCTGACACTAAGAATTGCAGCTTAGTATACAGAGTTCAACCGGCAGGTTTTGAGTTTTTCAGTGAAAACAACCAAAGCACAGGCCGCTGCGCTTTGGTGATTCTGGTTCAGGAATTACGTTTTAAGTTTTTTGGGAAACGAATATGGTAGCTCAAACCATGCCCTGGTTCGCTGCTAACTTGAATCGATCCCCCCAGCGTCTGGCGCACCAGGTTATAGGTGATATGAGTACCCAAACCACTGCCGCCCTGATCTCGTTTAGTGGTAAAAAATGGATGGAACAGTTTTTCCAGTTGCTCCTGAGTCAGACCCCGGCCATTATCAGAATAAGTAATATCAACCATCTGGCCCTCATCCAGCACAGTGATACGGATATAACCTTCTTCCAGTTCTTCAAAACCATGGATCAACGAGTTCATTAAAAGATTGGTAAAGATCTGTGAGATAGCACCGGCCGGACAACTGAGCATCAGGCTTTCCGGACAATTGACATCAATATGATGACGGGTCTTTTTAAAGTTTGGCTGCAAAGAGCGGATCACTTCGTGCAGGTATTCGGCCAGATTAATAGTGCGAATTGCATCGCTGGTCTGGTCCACCGCAATTTGTTTAAAGCTGGCAATCAGCTCTGAGGCCCGGGTCAGGTTGGATTGCAGCAAGGAGGTGCTTTGTTTGGCTTCCTCTATAAAATGCTCCAGCACTTTAGGCGACAAAGTTTTATCTTTATAAGCCGCGTCTAAGGCGTTTAGCTTTTCTGCCAAAAAACTGGTGGCCGTAACGCCTATCCCTACAGGCGTATTCACTTCATGAGTGATACCTGCGACAAAACCACCTAAAGCCGCCATTTTTTCGGACTGTACTAAACGGTCTTGTGCCTGCTTTAAATCATCTACGGTTTTTTCCAGCTCGCTCTGTTTACTGCGCAGCGCCTCCTCACTGTGGCGGCGGCGTTCTATTTCTTCGCGCAAGGCTTGCTGTTTAACTTCCAGCTCTTGTTTTTGCTGCTGTAAATCCATCATGGCCTGACTTAAACCTGAGGTTTTACGCGCCACCTCCTGCTCCAATAACAAGTTATGCTGATCGAGTTTTTCATTGGAGTGCAACAATTGCTTTTGTGTACTTTCTAATTGAACTTTATAGTCCTGCACCCGCGCAATCAAACGGTTAAACGCATCGGCCATCACGCTGAGTTCATTGGCTTCATCATGGCGCACTTCCACTTTGGTGCCTTCCAGATGATCCAGTTCCAGATCTTCAATTTGTTGGGTCAGTTCACTTAAGGGCAAGGTCAGTTGACTGCGAAACGCCAGCAAAAACAGAATAATTAAAAAGGTGGTTTTCAGAACGGCATTACCGACCAGAAAATAAATACCAATTTTAATGCGGTCCAGCACCACGGCGCGGCTGGAGAATAAAGTAACATCACCAACCTGGGTAGCTCGACCTGAGAATTCAAAGATAAGTGGGAAGGTATAACCGAACAGACCAGAGTTTTGCTCAGTAAGCCGGACGCCCTCCTGCACCAACTGATTGCTATAGCGTTGGCTGATATCAATATAACGCCCCAGTTGGGTGATCACAGCGCCACTGTCGTCCCGCACTATAATGCCTTCAATTGCAGGAATGGCCAGTAAACCATCAGCGATAATTAAAGCTTGTTGAGTGTTTAATTCCCAGATGGCGCGGGTCAGACTGCCGGAAAAAGTTTGCTGCAAGGTCGCCAGTTCACCATTGATGTGATCTTTGGTATTGAAATACTCGGCAACAATCTGGCCTAAAGTCACCACAAAGGTCAGGATAAAATACACTGACAAGACTTTGGTCAGCAGCTTACGCGATAAACTTTTTTGCTGCATGAAACAACCTTGTTTGGTTCGGCTTAATAGTAGTTAGCATTGAAACTCTACGTTATAGAAGATCTGTTTAAATGAAAATACTATATGTAATAAATAACTTAGAGACTAGGCAACAAGAGCGGCTTTAGCAATATCGCAGCAGTAAATTGTCCAAACGCGGCAAAAGCAGCATTTAATAGTGTTCAATTGCAGTAGCTTTGAGTATGGTAGCGGTGTCGAATAATTGAACTGCGCAGACAAAACTGAAAATAATTAAAGCGATAATAAAGAGGCTGTTTTAATGGCGTTACCTGTATTAATTTGTGACGACTCCCTGCTGGCACGAAAGCAAGTACGTAAATCCTTACCTGAATCTTTTGACGCTGACATACTGACGGCAAGTAATGGTCTGGAGGCCCTGACTATCCTGCGAAGTCAGGAGATTGGTTTAGTCTTTTTGGATCTGACCATGCCTGAGCTGGATGGCATAGGCGTATTAGAGGCGATTAAGCAGGATGGTCTGGATTGTTTTGTGATTGTTATTTCTGCAGATATTCAGCCAGAAATGCAAAAAAGAGTGACGGAGCTGGGCGCTCTGGCTTTTATTCACAAACCGGTGAATCCGGAAAAGCTGATTGTTATTTTGAAACATTATGGATTGATATGAACACAGTATTCTCTGAAGAACAAAGGGATTGTTTACAGGAGCTGATCAACGTTGCTATGGGCCTGGCCAGCGACAAACTTGCCCGTTTTTTAAATACCTTTGTGCATTTGCAGGTGCCTGCTATTGAGCTGGTGAACTCGACGCAAATTCCGGCTCAATTCGAGGCCCAGTACAGCAGCGCTGAAGCTGCTTTCGTCAGTCAGGGCTTTTTGGGTAATGGAGGGGTAAGAGGGGAGGCGATAGTTTTATATCAATTGGATAATGCCCATCGTATTTCTGCTTTATTGGGGTATGACACAGACAGCGCTTCAGAGTTGGAGATGCTGACAGATATCAGCTCTATTTTAACCACCACCTTCTTAAATGGTTTAGCTGAGCAAATCGATAACCAGTTGTCTTACAGTGCGCCCAGAGTTTTGTCGTCGCGGCAGAATAATGTGACTCAGGCCTTGATTGACACGGCCTGTCACTGGGAACTTGCCTTGAAAGTTGATATCAGCTACCAGTTAATCGATCACTCTTTTAATTGCGATATGTTGTTGCTGATCCCAGGAGAAGCTGTGTTAAATATCCAGCAAATTTTGGATCGGATAGTGGAAGAGTATTAATGTCAAACGACTGGTTAACGGGCCCTATATTAGAGCAGCTTAACAGTGGCGTGTTGGTGGTCGATGAGGACTTTCAACTGGTCTATCTGAATAGCTTTTTACAGCGCCACAGTTCGGTGCAACTGACCGAGGTAAAAGGTAAAAGTTTATTTCAGGTGTTTGCTGACGTACCTGAAGCCTGGCTCAGGCGTAAATTTGCCTCGGTACTGGAATTGCAAAGCCCCTCATTTAGCAGTTGGGAACAGCGGCAATATGTAATTAAGTTGCCCCATTTACGTCCAGTGACCAGTTCCAGCCAGTATATGGCGCAGAACTGCACTATGTTACCGCTGCATGATCCTACGGGTCGTCGTTATGTTTGCATGTTGATTGAAGATGCCACTGATGCATTTGTATATCAGCAACATCTGCAAACGACTTTACAAAAACTGGAGCAAAGCAATCGTGTGGACGGTTTAACCCAGGTGTTAAACAGACGGTATTGGGAAGAGCAATTAAAGCTTGAAGTGCAAAGAGCACAACGCTACCGGCAACCTTTGTCTTTGCTACTGTTTGATTTGGATAAATTTAAGCAGCTCAATGATCAATATGGTCACTTAGGTGGAGATTCTGTGCTGATTGAATTAACTGCCAGAGTCCGTGCTTTATTGCGCGACACCGATTGGTTTGGTCGATACGGAGGTGAAGAGTTTGGCATAGTGCTGACCAATACGGCTTTGGCTGGGGCAGTGGAGGTGGCTGAACGTATTTGTCTGGCTGTCAGCAGTAAAGCTGTCACATTTCATGAGCACTCTATCCAAAGTTCGATCAGTGTTGGTGTCGCCCAACTGGATACTACCGGTGACAGAGCCCACGAAGTGCTGATAGGTCAGGCTGATATGGCGCTTTATAACGCCAAAAAAGAGGGACGCAACAGAGTGATCTCCTACAGTGCAGGAGAAACTGCATTTATGGTGAAGACTGTCTGACGGCAGGTTAAATTTAGAATAATCTAAACATTTAGATTGACAGACGTCTAAAACTTTGAGCATATAGACAGTATGAATAAGACACAAATCCGCAATACACTCACCATTATTATTACCACCAACCCTGCGGGGTAGGAGGTCGGCGGCGTATTGTTTTTAAAAAGGCCCGTGACCTCCCCGTCACGGGCCTTTTTCGTTTAGCAAGGAGTAACACATGAGGGTGCTTAAGTTTGGTGGTTCGTCTCTGGCGTCGGTAACCCGCTTCCTCGAGGTGGCGGATATAGTGCAACAACAAATAGGCAACCAGAGCATCGGCCTGGTGTTGTCTGCGCCTCAGGGCGTCACCAACTTACTGGTGGAGCTGACGGATCTGGCCTTTTTAGGTTCGGACTATCAACCGCTGCTGCAGCAGTGGAAACAGCGACTGGCGCAGCTTATTGCGGAAGCTTCGCTTCGGGTTAGCAGTGAACAGCTCAAAGCGGTACAGCAACTGGCGGATGCGCAGGAACAACAACTGACCGAACGTTTGCAGGGCATTAGCTTATTGAGTTATTGCCCTGATCATATCAAGGCGCAAATTCTCGGCATGGGTGAGCAGTTCAGTGTTTGCCTGATGACGGCTCTTTTTAAATCCCGTCAGGTGGATGTGGTGCTGCTGGACTCTGTGGCTTTAGTCAAAAGTCAGGGCGATTATTTAAATGCCGTGGCAGACATTCCTGCTTCGGAGCAGAGCTTTGCCGCCGCTTTGGCGAAACAATCGGCTCAGGTCTATGTGATGGCCGGTTTTGTCTCCAGTAACGCGCAGGGTGAGTTGTGTTTATTAGGCCGCAATGGCTCGGACTATTCTGCTGCTATTGTGGCTGCTGCGGTTAAAGCATCCGTCTGTGAGATTTGGACTGATGTGGATGGTGTCTACAGCGCTGACCCTCGTCAGGTGAAACAAGCCAAACTGATTGACCATTTATCCTATGACGAAGCCATGGAGCTGTCGTATTTTGGTGCCAAAGTACTGCATCCAAAAACTATAGGTCCACTGGCGCGTTTTCAAATTCCTTGTTACATAAAAAATACTTTAAACCCGTCGGCGCCCGGCACCTGTATTGATGCAGACAACAACGGTGATGCGCTGGTCAAAGGCATTTCCAGTCTGGAACATCTGGCGCTGATCACCGTCTCAGGCCCTGGCCTCAAAGGTGTAGTGGGTATGGCGTCTCGTGTTTTTGCCACTATGGCGCGTGAACAGGTGTCGGTCAGTTTAATCACTCAGTCCTCTTCAGAATTTAGCATCAGCTTCTGTGTCGCACAGCTCGATTTGCCGGCAGCGAAAAAAGCGCTGGAAGCCGAGTTTGAACTGGAACTGCAAGGCAAGTTATTGCGCCCACTGCAGATTCTATCCGACATGGCGATAGTCAGTTTAGTCGGCGATGGTATGCGTCAGCACCGTGGTGTAGCGGCTAAGTTTTTTGCGTCCCTGGCGCAAGCCCGGGTCAATATAGTGGCGATAGCGCAGGACAGTAGTGAGCGTTCTATCTCCGCTGTGGTTGAGCAAAAAGCCTGTCAGAACGCAGTGAAGGTGTGTCATGAAAACTTCTTCAGCCATATTCCCAGCATAGATGTGTTTCTGGTCGGTTGTGGTGTGGTGGGTAGCGAATTATTGGCGCAGTTTCAGCGTCAGCAAGAGTTTTTACAGCAACGCAATGTCAAGCTGAAGGTCTATGGCATCGCCAATTCCAAAGCCTTGCTGCTGGACGAAAAAGGTATCGACTTAAGCCAGTGGCAACAGCAGATGCAGCAGGCGAAAGGTCAGTTTTCTGTGGCGGATTTAAGCCGTTTTGTGCAGGAACAGCATTTAACCAATCCGGTATTGATTGACTGCAGCAGCGCAGAGCCTGTGGCCAATTTGTATGTGGATTTCTTAAAGGCCGGTTTCCATGTAGTCACCCCAAATAAAAAAGCCAATACAGGCTCATTGGATTACTACCATCAGCTACGTCAGGTGGCACAACAACACAGACGTCGTTTCCTGTATGAGACCACAGTTGGTGCTGGTTTGCCGGTGATTGACACCTTACAGGGCTTGTTTAATGCGGGTGACGAACTGGTGGCTTTTGAGGGCATATTATCGGGCTCGTTGTCCTATATTTTTGGTCTGTTAGAGCAAGGTCAGTCTTTATCTGAAGTTACCACTAAAGCCCGCGAATTGGGTTTTACCGAACCGGATCCCCGTGATGATTTATCCGGTATGGATGTGGCGCGTAAATTACTGATCATGGCGCGTGAGTCGGGTCTGATGCTGAATTTAGCGGATGTTGAAGTGGAAGGTGTATTACCTGTTGATTTTGCGCCTGGCACAGATGTGCCGACTTTTATGCAGCGGTTACCAGAACTAAATCAACAGTTTGCTGGACGTATCGCAGAAGCCAAAGCCAAAGGTCAGGTGCTGCGTTATATAGCTGAAATCAGCGAAGGCCGCTGCAAAGTGGCTATCAAAGCTTTGGATTTGGATCATCCGCTGGCCAAAGTCAAAGACGGTGAAAATGCGCTGGCTATTCATACCCGTTATTACCAGCCTATTCCTTTTGTATTGAGGGGTTATGGGGCTGGTGCTGCGGTCACAGCAGCCGGTGTGTTCAGTGATGTAATGCGGACTCTGTCCTGGCAGCAGGAGATGTAATATGAAGTCGTATTTTGCGCCTGCCTCCACAGGGAATTTTTCTGTTGGATTTGATTTATTAGGCGCTGCTTTTGAACCTGTTGATGGTTCTTTATTTGGGGATGAACTGCGTATTCATAACGAACAGCCAGAGCTGAGTTTAAGGTTGAACGGCCGCTATGTGCATCAGTTGCCCAAAGACACAGACGATAATTTAGTGCTGCAGTGTTTTTATGCTTTTGAAAAAGCAATAGGCCGGACTTTACCGCGGCTGCAACTGGAACTGGTGAAAAACCTGCCTGTGGGCAGTGGGTTAGGTTCCAGCGCCTGTTCTATAGTGGTCGCCTGTTATGCGTTTAATGACTATTTTGGTAAACCTTTGGATGACTATCAGTTGCTGCAACTGATGGCTCAGCTGGAGGGGGGCGTCAGTGGTTCAGTGCATTACGATAACGTGGCTCCGTCCTTTTATGGTGGCTTATTATTGATGTTGCCGGACAGCCCTTTGCTCTGCCGGGCTTTGCCCTGGTTTGAACATTGGCAAGTGGTGCTGTGTTATCCGGGCACAGTGCTGTCGACCAAAGAAGCCCGTGCTGTATTGCCGCAGCAATTGACGCTGAAACACAGCATAGCTTTTGCTGGCATGTTAAGCCGTTTTATCAGTGCTTTGTATGCCAAAGATGAAAATGAGGCTTTTGCTGCTTTGCAGGATCTGGTGGCTGAGCCTGCCCGTCAGCATCTGATGCCTGAATTGTTGCCTATACGCGAACAGTTAACAGCTCAGGGCATAGGCCATGTCGGTATTTCCGGTGCTGGTCCTACTATTTTTGCGGTCTGCCAGAATGATACTCAGGCCCAATTTGCCGCTGCTTATTTACAACAGCATTACGCTAAAAACTCAGATGCCATCACGACCGTCTGTCGTCTGGCGGGACAAGGCGCACGTGCGCTGTAGGATGTAAAAATGCAATTAACAAATACCAAAGTCGCTTCACAACAAGTTAGTTTTTTAGATGCAGTCCGTATCGGTTTAGGCGAGCAGCAGGGGCTGTTTTTCCCTACGCAGTGGCCAACCCTGGATGTTGACGCTTTATTAGAGCTGCCTTTTGTTGAGCGCAGCGCCAAAGTGCTGCAGGCTTTAATCGGCGACGAACTCCCGGCTTCCCAAATCCATCAGATGGTAAGCAACGCTTTTCAGTTTCCGGCACCTTTAGCTCAGGTGACGGATGATGTCGCCTGCTTAGAGTTATTCCATGGCCCCACTTTAGCCTTTAAAGACTTTGGTGGCCGTTTTATGGCGCAGGCGTTAATTCAGGCGCAAAAGCAGCAGAATGTCAGCAAAACCACTATTGTCACCGCCACTTCAGGGGATACAGGTGCGGCTGTGGCTCATGCTTTTTATCAGCAAGCTGGTGTCGATGTGGTGATTTTATTTCCAAAAGGAAAAATCAGCCCGTTGCAGGAGAAGCTGTTTACCACTTTAGGTCATAACATCCATACCCTGGCGGTAGAAGCCGACTTTGATCAGTGTCAGGCTTTAGTAAAAGAGGTATTTAACGACAGGGATTTAGTGAAGCAACTGAATATCAACTCCGCCAACTCTATTAATATCAGCCGTTTATTTGCCCAAATCTGTTATTACTTTGAAGCTGTGGCTCAGGTACCTAAAGACAAGCGTGATCAAATTGTGATCGCTGTGCCTAGTGGCAACTTCGGTAACCTGACGGCGGGTCTGATTGCCAAAGTGTTGGGTTTACCGATCAAAAGGATGATAGCGGCCACCAACTTAAATGACACAGTGCCTCGTTACTGGAAAGAGGGGCAGTGGGCGCCGAATAAAACTGTGGCCACTTTATCCAATGCGATGGATGTCAGTGCGCCCAATAACTGGCCTCGGGTGGAGGCTTTATTGGCGCAGGGCAAAATTTCACGTGACGATTTAGAAGCTGTGATGGTGGATGAAGAGGATACCCAACTGTCGATGCGCCAGCTAGCGCAGTTAGGATATGTCAGCGAACCTCATGCGGCTATTGCCTACAAAGCGTTAAAACGTAGCCTGCAGGACGGTGAATTTGGTATTTTCCTCGGTACTGCGCATCCGGCTAAATTTAAAGAGCAGGTGGAGAATATCCTCGGCAGTCCTATCGCTTTACCGCCTGAATTGGCCGCCGTGGCATCAGAGGCAAGTTTAAGTGCAGATATGGCGCCGGATTTTGTACAATTACGCCACTTCTTACTGACTCTGGATCAATAAACTGTGTCTTTACACTGGCAAGACGTAATTGGGGCTGAAAAAAATCAGCCCTATTTTCTGCAAACTATGGAGTATTTAAAGCAACAACGTGCCGCAGGTCAGGTGATTTACCCGCCTGAAGCGCAAGTGTTTAATGCTTTTAAATTAACACCTTTTGCACAGATGAAAGTGGTGGTCATAGGGCAGGACCCTTACCATGGTCCAAATCAGGCGCATGGCTTAAGTTTTTCCGTGCCGCCTGGTGTAGCTATTCCGCCGTCACTGCGCAATATCTACAAAGAGCTGGCGCTGGAGTATGTTGATTTTCAGATGCCGAATCACGGCTGTTTGGAATGTTGGGCTCAGCAGGGCGTGTTGTTACTTAATACAGTACTGACTGTGGTAGCGAATGAGGCCAACTCACACCGTGATTTAGGTTGGGAGCAATTTACCGATCAGGTGATACGGGCTATCAGTGCCCATGCAGAAGGCATAGTGTTTTTGTTATGGGGCAGCCATGCGATTAAAAAATCACAACTGATTGATAAAACCAAGCACCATATTCTGACCGCACCTCATCCATCGCCTTTGTCAGCTCACCGCGGCTTTTTAGGCTGCGGCCACTTTGCCAAAGCCAACGAGCTGTTGCAGCAGCAAGGTAAAGCACCCATCCGCTGGCAAGTTTAACCCGTCGTACTTGGCGCCGCAGCGTTGTTGACTGCACGCTTTCGCCCCAGTCACATAGGACAACTATGCTCCTGGGGCGAAAGCGCTTGTCGCCTAGCTGCGACACCAATTACTTAGGGTTACACAGGTCGTGTTAAACATATAGAGCCTGAATGACAGTCAAATAAAAAGCCCCGACATGACTGCCGGGGCTTTCTTTTAACTTAATTCGATGTCTACTAACTCAGGTTCTATGGTCCAGTCTATGTCTTCTAGTTCTCGTTTTAAGCGCTGGCGTTCTTTCACTGCTTCAATTTCGCGCCATTTGCGTTTGACCGCACGGCTTTTTGTTGCAGGACGCTCCAACATATTCAGTAAGTCTTCGAAGCTTTCCATGGTTGCCCCTCTGAGTTGTTGTTATTTTCAACAAATTAGTACCACACTTTGTCTAAAAATAAAATAACTCTTTGACACAAATATGAACGAAAAATGAATGTTTTTCGTTCATTCAATGGTTTAGTTCGAGGTTAACTGCTTAAATTTTGCGATAAGTGCTCTTCGACGTATCAAAACTATTGATTTTTTGATCAGATAACACCTGATAAATAGGCGTCGACAACTGTTTACCCAGCTCTACACCCCACTGATCAAACGAATTGATATTCCATAAAACGCCCTGACAAAACACCTTCTGCTCATAAAGCGCTATTAACGCACCTAAGTAATAAGGCGATAATTCTGGCAGCAATAAGGTATTGCTTGGCTTATTGCCTGGCGATACTTTATGAGGAGCTAAAGCCATAGCTTCGGCTTCTGTTGCTCCAGTGGCCAAGACTTCAGCTTTGGCTTCGTCAAAAGTTTTACCCTGCATCAGGGCCTGAGTCTGGGCAAAGCAGTGGGCTGCTAATCTGTGATGATGATCACTAAGCTCATGTCTGACTTTGGCCGGCAGAATAAAGTCTGACGGCACGGCCAGTGCGCTTTGATGCAATAACTGATGATAGGCATGCTGACCATTGGTACCGGCATCGCCCCAAATCACCGGTGCTGTAGCATCTGTTAATGCTTCACCGTTCAGGTCCACTCCTTTGCCATTACTTTCCATATCCAGTTGTTGCACATAAGAGGGCAGGAAACGTAAATAATGGCTGTATGGCAACAAGGCGTGCGCCTGACAACCTTTGGCATTGATATACCAAACACCCAGCAACGCCAGAATCACCGGCATATTCTGCTCTAGTGGAGCCTGAATAAAATGCTGGTCCATATCACGGGCACCTTTGAGCAGTTGCTGAAACTGCGTCATGCCCAGTTGCAATGCCACAGGAAAGCCGATGGCTGACCATAACGAATAACGGCCACCGACCCAGTCCCACATCGGCAGAATATGTTCTGCCACTATGCCAAACTCGGCCGCGGCTTTGATATTGGACGAGGTAGCCCAGAAATGCCGGGCTATAGCGGCTTTGTCTGCGCCTTTATCTATAAACCACTGGCGCACAGCCAAAGCGTTTTGTTTGGTTTCTTCAGTACCAAAAGACTTCGAAGCAACAAACACCAGCGTAGTGGCAGGGTTTAAAGCTTTGACTACATCGGACACTACAGCGCCATCTATATTACCGGCAAAGTGAATACGCACAGGGCTTTTATTAAAAGGCGCTAAAGCTTCACAGGCCATCTGAGGGCCTAATAAAGAACCGCCTATACCAATCCAAATCAGATCGGTAATGGCATCGCCCAGATAACCCTTGTATTCGCCACGGTGCAACTGGCCAATCAGCTCTGCCATTTGCGCATGACAAGCCTGAATTTCTGGTTGCAAATCGACACCATCTAACACCAAGGGCGTTTTTGCATCTGCGCGTAATGCCATATGCCAGACCGCACGTTGTTCGGTGTTGTTAATTTTGTCGCCCTGGAGCATCTGCCGGGTTTTGCTTTGAATTTGGCTTTGTTTGGCCAGTTCCAGCAGCTTTTGCCAGATCCCATCTGTGATCAGGTTTTTGGCAAAATCCAGATGAATACCACAGGCATCCACCTGAAATTTTTCCGCCCGCTTTGGATCTGCGGCAAATTGCTGTCGCAAAGACAAAGGTTGCTGTGCCAGCTGTTTTAACTCTGCCCAGAGTGCAGACGACATCATATAAACTCCTGTAGTGATCCTGTGATAATCGAGATAAAGCCTGAAATTAAGCTTCTAGCTGCGCCTGGATTAAGCTTTCCAGCTTACGTTGGTCCACGGCAAATTTACGGATACCTTCCGACAGTTTTTCGGTGGCCATCGCATCTTCATTCAAAGCCCAGCGGAATTCTGCTTCAGTTAAGGCCGCAGTTTCTTTGGCGGTAGAGCCAGTGTCTTTCAAGTGCACTGTTAAGGTGCCTTGTTGCTGACTTAATTCTTCCAGTAAAGCCGGGCTGATGGTTAAACGGTCACAGCCAGCTAAAGCCAAAACTTCACCTGTATTGCGGAAACTTGCACCCATCACCACGGTTTTGTGGCCATAGGTTTTGAAGTAGCGATAAATTTCACGTACGGACAGCACGCCGGGATCTGTTTCTGCTGTGTAATCTTGTTTGGTATTGGCTTTGTACCAATCCAGAATACGACCAACAAAAGGAGAAATTAAAAACACACCAGCCTCAGCACAGGCGCGGGCTTGAGCCATATGAAACAACAAGGTCAGGTTACACTGAATACCTTGTTGCTCCAGTTGACGGGCGGCCTGAATGCCTTCCCAGGTCGAAGCGATTTTGATCAGAATGCGGTCTTTGCTAACGCCATTTTCTTGATACAACGCCACCAGTTGTAGTGCTTTATTGATACTGGCCTGAGTATCAAAAGATAAACGGGCATCCACTTCGGTTGACACGCGGCCAGGGACTAACTTGCTGATTTGTGTGCCAATATCCACCGCAAATTTATCACTGGCTATGCTGATTTGTGTGGCCAGATCGGAGCTTTTGCTTTTGGCATAAGCCACAGCCTGAGCCAATAACGGTTTAGAAAACTCCAACTGACTGGCGTTGAGTAATAAAGACGGGTTGGTTGTCGCGTCTACAGGGCGGAATTGTTCAATGGCGCCTAAATCACCACTATCGACTACCACTGTAGTCACTGCTTTTAGCTGTTCTAATAAAGTGCTCATATTGTTTTATTACCGTTTTTCTGATCACAAGTCGGTGATATAGGGTTCAATACTAAATAAATGTAGGAAAATTACAACACAAAAACAGGCTTTTGCGCTAAGTTTCCGGCATTCGGAATTCTGCTACTTTTGCTGGTCGCAGCCTTATTTTATAAGCGCTGCAGACGGATCAGAGCTTACCATGAAAAAAACTAAAAACCATGCCTAAGCCGCGTCCGTATTGAGTTTTGTTGTCGAGCTAAAACCTTTAATTTGATATAGTCGCGTCAATTCGTTGTAGAGGAATGCAAAACTCATGTTGATGGTGATATCACCCGCCAAAGATTTAGACTACCAAAGTCCGTTATCCGTCACTGCTTTTACTCAGCCTGCGTTGCTGGATCAAAGTTTGGAGTTGATGCCTTATTGCCGCGACCTGACACCAGCTCAGCTATCCAGCCTGATGCAGATCAGTGATAAACTGGCTGGGCTAAATGCAGCCAGGTTTGCCCAGTGGTCGACTCCTTTTACAGCGGACAATGCCCGTCAGGCTCTGTTTGCTTTTAATGGGGATGTATATCAGGGCTTGCAAGCCTCCAGCCTGAAACAACATGAGTTGGACTATGCCCAGCAGCACTTGCGTATTTTAAGTGGCTTGTATGGTGTATTACGGCCTTTGGATTTGATGCAGCCTTATCGTCTGGAGATGGGCACTGCCCTGGAAAATGGCCGGGGTAAAAATTTATATCAGTTCTGGGGCGATCGCATCAGTACAGAACTGAATCAACAACTGGAGCAGTTAAACTCAGCCATTCTGCTGAACTTAGCCTCACAGGAATACTTTAAAGCCGTCGACAAAAAAGCACTGAAAGCTAAAGTGCTGAATGTGGAATTTAAAGATTTTAAAAATGGTCAGTATAAAATCATCAGCTTTTTCGCCAAAAAAGCCCGTGGCCTGATGGCACGCTATGTGATTGAACAACAGATTGATCAGGTCGAAGGCCTGAAGCAATTCAACAGCGCAGGCTATCAGTTTAGCAGCGCCGAATCCAAAGCCGATACACTGGTGTTTACACGGATGCAACAACAGGATTAATCTTCGCCGTTTTTAGGCTCAGTAAGCGAAAAAGCTGCAGAAAACTGCGGCTTTTTCCTGCGCTTTTTTAATTGGCTTTTGCTAAAATGCGCGGCTCTATTGATCCGAGTGCTGCCTTATGAAATTCCCTGGTCGTCGTAAACTCAAACATTATTTTCCTGTGTCTCAGCCTAAGCTGACATTGCCCAGCTACGAAGTGCGGCCTGAACTGGATACTTATATTGTAGGGTTGGACCAAACCATAGTGGACGTGATTGCCAATGTCAGTGACGAGTTTCTGCAAAAGTATGGCATAGGCAAAGGTTTATCCAACTTAGTGGAGCACGGCAAAGCCGATCTGATTTATCAGGAACTGGTGGGCTCTAACGCGATTTCTGATCACTTTGCCGGCGGTACCATAGGCAATACAGTGCATAACTACTCTGTGCTGGCGGATGATAAATCGGTGTTACTGGGCGTGATGTCGTCCAATATTCAATTGGGGTCGCCAGCCTATCACTACTTATGCCATACCAGCAGCAAAGTGGATATGAACCATTTGCAAGGCGTGCCGGGTGATATTGGTCGCGGTATTACGATGATCACCCCGGATGGTGAACGTACTTTTGTGATCGATCCGGGTGATATGGACGAGTTAACTCCGGCTTATATCCCGACCGATATTATTGCCAAAGCCGCGGCTATAGTGGTCAGTGCTTATCCGCTGCGTGCCACCAACCAGCCCATCCAGCAGGCGATGATCAAAATGTTGTCCGATGCTAAAACAGCAGAAGTGCCTGTAGTGATGAGTTTAGGCACTAAACATTTGGTCGAAGAGCACAGAGAGCTGATTCAGCAAACACTGGCGCAGTATGTCAATGTGCTGGCGATGAACGAGCTGGAAGCCGAAGCTCTGACGGGGTTTGCTGATCCTTTGCTGGCGGCAGAAGCAGCGCTGGATTATGTCGATATGGTGCTGCTCACTGCTGGTCCAGAGGGTTTGTATTTATGTGGTTATACTGACGCTTCGGTGAAGCGCGAAACCACCAATCCTATTAAGTCCGGTGCTTTGGCAGACTACAACGAATTTGAGTTCAGCCGTCCTATGCAGAAAAAAGACTGTCAGCAACCGGTGAAAGTCTACTCACATATCGACCCTTATCTGGGTGGCCCTGAGCGGATTAAAAACACCAATGGCGCAGGCGATGGTGCTTTAGCAGCGATTTTGCATGACATAGCGGCCAATCATTTCCACCGTCAAACTTTGCCGTTATCCAGTAAACACGAGCAGCCTTATCTGGCCTATTCATCTTTTGCCCAGATCTGTAAATACGCCAACCGGGTCAGTTACGCTATTCTGGTACAAAATGCACCGCGTTTATCCAAAGGCTTACCGGAAAAAGAAGACTCGCTGGAAGAAAGTTACTGGGACAGGTAACAGGGTAACAGCCAGTTACAAAATCCTCTGAGAAGGCCGGCATGTCCGGTCTTCTTATTTCTGACGTCTTTCTATATAGTGCCGCTGAGTTTTTCTCCTGCTGTACAAGGATGCCTGAATGCTACGTTGGTTTTTTCTCTGGATCGCTGTTGTTTCCGCCGGTGCTGTGGCCGATATTCAAATCCCAAAAACCACTCAAGCTATCAGTATTGATGGTGATTTATCTGACGTAGCCTGGGCTCAGGCCAACAAAGTAAAGATAGAGATTAATAGCTGGCCATCGGAAAATACCCCAGCCCCGGTCGAAACCGAAGTGTTGCTCTTGGAAAACGGCGACTACTTTTATCTGGCCTTTACAGCCAAAGATCCGAACCCTTCGCAAATCCGCGCTTTTTTAAAAGACAGAGATGATGTGTGGGAAGATGACTTAGTCGGCGTCAAAATTGATAGCTATAACGATCAAAAACTGGCGTATCAGTTTTTCAGTAACCCGCTGGGTGTGCAAGCGGATGCGATAGAAAATGAAATTACAGGCGATGAAAGTGATGCCTGGGACGGTATTTGGCAAAGTGTTGGCCAACTGACTGCTGATGGTTATCAGGTTGAAATCGCCATCCCGCTACGGATTTTAAACTTTAACGATAAGCTTGCAGAGCAACAGTGGCGTATTGAGCTGGTGCGGTTTTATCCACGGGATGTAAAACACCGCTTATCCAGCAATAAAATTGAGCGAGTAAATCCGTGCTGGATTTGCCAAATGCGTGTCGCTACCGGGTTTTCCGGTGCCAAACAGGGCAGTCATTTTAGTGTGGTGCCCTCTGTAGTGACGGGAGCGAGTCAGCAACGTGACGTGACTAAACAGGCGAAAACCGACTGGCAGACCGAACCTAATACCGAAGTCAGTCTGGATTTAAAATGGGGCATCACCCCGGATATTAACCTCAATGCCACAGTCAATCCGGATTTTTCTCAGGTTGAAGCGGACGTGGCACAGGTTTCAATGAACGACACCTTCTCGTTATTTTTTGACGAAAAACGCGCGTTTTTCCTCGATAATCAGGATTATTTCAGTTCACCACTGGATTTAGTCTATACCCGCAACATAGGCGCTCCTGATATAGGCGCTAAGTTGACGGGTAAACAACAGCAACATTCTTTTGCCTTTTTTGCCGCTAATGATGAAAACACCACCTTTATAGTGCCAGGCAACCTGGGGTCTGATGTGGCGCTATTGGCTGAAGAAAGCACCAATGCGGTACTTCGATACCGTTATGATTTAAATGCCGATCTATCCTTGGGCTGGATCAGCAGCCTGCGCCAAAGCGACAGTTATCATAACCACTTGGCAGGTCTGGATCTGAAGTATAAATTCACCGATCAGGATGAGCTGGTGCTGCAGTATTTATATGCCGACTCAGCCTATTCAGAAGAGTTGCGCCAGAGTTTTGCAGATTCAGAGGCGGGTTTACGTCTGGCAGATGATTTATCCGATCCGGCTTACTTTTTGATGTACGAGCATGATGACGGGGCCTGGTTCTGGAATACCGAATATCTGGCGCTGGCACAAGACTTTCGCGCTGATATGGGCTATATGCCACAAACCGACTTTCATAAATTTGTGCAAGGGCTGGGGTATCAGTGGTTTTCTGAGACTAGCTGGTGGAACAGAGCGATTTTAAGTGGCGACTGGGATATCAGCCATAACGCCAATAATGAGTTGCTGGAAAAAGAAGCTGAGCTATTTCTGGAGTTTTGGGGGCCGCAACAGAGCTTTTTCTCTGTGAGTCTGGCCGACAGAGAGAAAACCGGGCCACGGCTCAATAGCCAGTCTTTGGCTATTGATGGCAATACGCTGATGTTCAACGAACAACGACTGCTTACCTTTGCCGAATTCCGGCCTTTACCTGCGCTTTATGTCAACGCGGAAGTGGAGCTGGGAGATGCCATAGACTACCGCAATAACAGGCTGGGCGAGCTGGTGCAGGTTGCACCGCAAATGAGCTGGAATGCCAGTACCCATCTGCAAATAGAGGCGCGCCATACCTACAGATATTTAGAGGCTGATGGTGCTGAAGTCTTTACGGCTAATCTGACCGATCTGCGCTTTAGCTATCAATTTTCTGTCCGTAGTTTGTTACGCCTGACACTGATTTACAGCGATATTGAACAAAATCCGCTGAATAACCCGGGCCTGACTCAGCGCCTGGACCGTAGTTTAGGGAGCCAGTTGTTGTACTCATACAAACTAAACCCACAGACCTTATTTTTTGCAGGATACAGCGATAATGCCTATCAGGATGACGAATTAACCAGTCTGGAACGGGATCAGCGCTCCGTATTTATGAAGTTCAGCTATGCCTGGTTATTGTAATAGCCGCTGAGTGAATACCAGCATAGGGCAGATGTGGCCGGGCAAAACGAGTCATGAGCCCGGCCTCTCTGCTATAGAACTGGGGTTAAGCCTTGGCTTTAGCGGCTTTTTTCAGGGCTTTTTTCTTGGCTGCAGTTTTAGGTTTTTTCTGTTTGGTTGGTGCCTTGGCTTCTTTATGTTTAGGGCGCAAACCTTCGATAAAGCGCCGTTTTAATGGCTGCTCCGTATATCGTTCTACTTTACCTACTACAGCAATATCATGAGCTTCTACCAACGAAATGGCTGTGCCTTTTTTACCGGCGCGGCCTGTACGGCCTATCCGGTGCACATACACATCCGCGGTACGTGGCATATCGTAGTTAATCACGTGGCTGATATCATCAATATCCAGCCCCCGAGCCGCTACATCGGTTGCGACCAGAATACGAACCTGACCGTTACTGAAACGCTGTAAGGCCAGTTGACGTTTGTCCTGTGGCATTTCGCCCTGTAACCAGCAACATTTCAAGCCCGCCGCTTCCAACTGGCCGGTTAAGGTCGCTAAACGCTCACGGGTTT
The DNA here is from genome assembly GCF_000986865.1 of Rheinheimera mesophila. Taxonomy (GTDB): domain Bacteria; phylum Pseudomonadota; class Gammaproteobacteria; order Enterobacterales; family Alteromonadaceae; genus Pararheinheimera; species Pararheinheimera mesophila. The sequence continues at coordinate 188,533 of NZ_LAVS01000001.1, read as the reverse complement.
TGACAAAAACTATGACTTTGCTGACCTCTTCCTGTTTCAGAATATGCACAAGCAAAGCCAGCTTGTGAGCCGCATCATCGGCGGCGTGCATCCATTGCAGAATTTTGGCTTTTTCACGACGTGGTGGAGCTGCTTCCAACAGCACTGGCTCACGCAAAGCGCGTTCTGAGAAACGTTTTACACCGTTACCGTCTAAAGTTGCGGAGAACAGCATGGTTTGGCGGCGACGTTTAGCCTCGAGAATAATGCGGTTCATTTCACCGACAAAACCCATATCCAGCATACGGTCTGCTTCGTCGAGGATCAGTACTTCGACTTCGTCGGCATGAAAACTTTCATTGTCCAGATACTCAATTAAACGACCTGGTGTCGCCACCAGAATATCGTTGTTTTTCTCTAAGGTTTCTTTATGGCTGCCGTAGTTGATCCCACCGGTAATCACACCCGCATGCAGGTCCGTCAGCATAATCAGTTGCTGTACCTGCTCGAAAATCTGATAAGCCAGTTCACGGGTTGGTGTCATGACGAGGACCCGGGCAAATCCGGGATCACGACGCGGGAAATCCAGCAGGTACTGTATCGCTGGCAATAAAAATGCCAGAGTTTTGCCTGTGCCAGTTGGCGCACTGGCCAAAATGTCGCGGCCTTCCAAAGCCACAGGAATAGCCAGTTTCTGAATGCTGGTGGCTTCTTTGAAGCCTGCTTTGCTCAGCGTTTTCTCTAAGCTGTCATCCAGTTGAAACTCAGCAAAGGTGATTTTTTCCTGTGCAGTGTTATTTTCGCTCACGCTTTGTATACCTTCTGTTTAGAACACGTTGAATTCGATGTTGTACTGACAGGCAAAACAACATCTTATACACTGCCACTCTTTGACCTTAGAAAGGGCAGTTGTGAGCGGCTTTTGGTGTAAAGAATTTTTTGTTGGCCACGACCGCTGTGCGATGAAAGTCGGCACAGATGCCTTTTTGTTGGGCGCCTGGGCCACCTTACCCAAGGCTGGCCCAGCGTTGGATATAGGTACAGGTAGTGGCATTTTGTCTCTGATGCTGGCGCAGCGTTTGCAAAAGTCAGGGGTGACCCCTGCTATTTTTGCGGTTGAACTGGACCAGGAAGCGGCCTTACAGGCACAGGATAATGTCGCTGCCAGTCGTTGGGCGACACAAATCCACGTCATTCAGGCCGATATTCTAACCTATGCGGCGACGGATAACCAACCAGAGCATGGATTTGAGCTGATTATCAGCAATCCTCCGTATTTTCAGCAGAGTTTAGCTGCTGCTGATGCAAAACGGCATCAGGCTCGCCATACCGATAGCTTGTCATTTACAGACTTAGCTCGTGTTGCCAGGCAACTTGCTGCTCCAGATGCACATTTTTGTCTGGTGCTGCCTGCGGATGTTGATTTTAGTGCAGTAGCAGAACAGGCTGGCTGGGGTTTACAACGGCGTTGTCTGGTCAAAACTACAGCTCACAAAGCCGCCAAATTGCAGTTATTGGATTTTAGTGCCAGTGCCGTATCCGGCCAGGTAGAACAAACAGAACTCTTGATACAGCAAAGTCCTGGCCAGTACAGTGACGCCTACCGAACCCTTCTGGCCGATTTTTATCTAAGGTTTTAACGGATGACTGCCTCTTGCCCCTTTAGCCCTGATGAATTACGCCGCCTGATAGTGCAGCACCAGGGCTTGCTAACGCCTGCCGCGGGGAAGGATGCTGTGGCGCAGGTGCTCAGGCAGATCAGTTATGTGCAGCTTGATTCGATTTATGTAGTCGAGCGAGCGCATCATCATGTGCTGTACAACCGAATCAAAAACTACCAGCCGAAGATGCTGGAGAAAGCGCTGGAACAAAAGCAAAGTTTTGAATACTGGTCGCACGCTACGGCATTTTTACCCGCCGAAGATTATCGTTTTAGTTTGCAGCGTAAGCTGTTAATACAAAACGGCAACACGCACTGGTTTAACCCTGAACAGCACCTGATGAACGACGTGCTGGCCCGTATTGCAGCCGAAGGACCGCTCAAAGCCAGTGATTTCGTCAGTCAGGGCAAGAAAAGCGCGGCCTGGTGGGACTGGCAACCGGCCAAACAGGCGCTGGAACAGCTATTTATGCAAGGCAAGCTGATGGTGGCGCGGCGGGATAAGTTCCAGAAAGTTTATGATCTGACGGAGCGGGTTTGGCCTTCACATGCCGAGCATCAGCCACCCACAGAGGCTGAGTTCGCCGATTACTTAATCGATCGTTGCCTGCAAAGTCAGGCTGTGGCGACTGTGCAGCAGATAGGTTATCTGCGTAAAAATATCCAGGCCGTGCTGAAGAGTCAATTACAGCAACAGTTGGAGCAGGGCAGGCTGCACAGCTTTTTGCTGGCTGGAAAGACCTATTACTACAGGCCCCAGTTAGCACTTACTAACAATATACCTCCAAAATTGCCGAATAAAGTCTGGTTGTTATCGCCTTTTGATAATTTAGTGATCCAGCGCGACAGGCTCAAACAGCTGTTTAATTTTGAGTACCAGATTGAAGTTTATCTGCCGGAGGCTAAACGCCGGATAGGGTATTACAGCCTGCCGATTTTGTATAAAGACCAGTTTATCGGCCAGGTGGATGTGAAAGCAGATAGAGCCAGCAAAACCTTATTGCTGCAGCATTTAGTGCTGAGTGAGCAGGTCAAACTGACGGATGCATTAAAGGCCGCGTTCACCAAAGCTGTGGTCGATTACGCCGGCTTAAACCGTTGTGACCACTGGCAGTTGGTCAAAACCAGCACTCAAGTGCATGACTGGCTAAATCCTGTCAGAGTAGTGTGATCTGAATGAGTCATGCTTACTTCCGTTCTAACGCTGATGCTCAGCTTTGCTATTTTTTAGTTTTCCCGGTCATAAAAATAGAGTAAGGTGGCTTTATTAGAAAAAATGAAACCATCTGCTGACTGGGATGGCGCTGATGTTAGTTTGTATCAAATTTATTAAATCAATTAGTGCGAAGCTGTGCGCGGTGTTTTTTACCGCACTTTTGCTGTCGCTGTTGTTCACCTTCTCTTTTTCCGCCTCTGCGGCGACCGCCGCTCTTACGGATTATTTCCGTGAAAGTTGGAGTACCCGCCAAGGCTTACCTCATAACACCATCAATAGTATTAGCCAGACCCCAGATGGTTATCTTTGGTTTGCAACCTGGGAAGGGGTTGCCCGCTACAATGGCCGTGAATTTAAGGTTTTTGGCCGTGAGCAACAGACAGGTTTACCTGACTCTGGTATCCGGGCTTTGCATTTGGATCCAAAAGGTCGGTTGTTATTAGGCGGCTCCCGTGGGGGATTAGCATTACTGCAGGATCAGCAGTGGCGACCTGTTGATCCGGTGTCTTCTTTGGTGAACGAGGTCCATGGAGATAACCAGGGCCGGCTTTGGGTTGGCACTGAAGGAGGAGGTCTGTTTGGCCTGAATACAGACGGCAGCCGCCAGCAATGGACCCGACATCATGGTTTACCCAGCAATACGGTTTATAGCCTGTTGCATGATGAACAGGGCGGGCTTTGGGTCGGAACAGCGCAAGGACTGGCTTATTTACTAAATGGCAAGCTCACTGCTGTTGCCAAAAGCCCAACCTCACCGGTATTCGCCTTAGCGTTTTACAACAAGACCTTGCATGTAGCCACTGAACGCGGTTTGTATCAGCAACAGGCCGATGGTTTCGTTTTAGTGCAGCCAGAATTACAGCAGACGGCGATTTCCAGATTATTAGTCGATCACCATGGTGATTTATGGATAGGTACAGTGGAGGAAGGTATTTTCCGCTTAAGTAACTATGGTTTAGAGCAGTTAACGGTCAGGCATGGCATGCCGAATAACAGAGTGCTGGGCATTTACGAAGATCGCGAACACAGTATTTGGTTAGGCACCAATGGCGGCTTGTTTCGTTTGCGCGATGCCCCTTTTTCTACCTTAAGCACAGAACAAGGTTTGCCTGATAACTTCGTCCGCACTGTATTGCAACATTCAGATGGTGGGATCTGGATTGGAACAGCACGCGGTGTTGCGCGTTATCTTCATGGTAAGTTGCAGCCAGAGTTGCAGCTACTGCCAGACCAATCTGTATTGAGTCTGGCAGAAACTGCAACAGGTGATGTGCTGATTGGTACATACTCCTCCGGAGTGTTCCGGTACAGCAAGGGGCAACTGACCAAACTGCTGAACCGTGATACGGGCCTACTGTCCAATGAGGTGCGGGCTATTTTACCTCTGGCAGATGGGGCCATATGGCTGGGTACTGCGCAAGGACTCAATCACTACCAGCCTGGCAAGCCGATGCAAAGCTATACAACACGCGAGGGGTTAACCGCTGATTTTGTTGTTGCTTTGCATCTGATCGACGATGTGCTTTGGGTTGGGACAGGCACAGGAGTGACCCGTCTGATCAACGAGACCTTTCAACCTCTGCCATTGTCGCATTTAGATCAAACCGAATATGCCTTCGATTTTTTCGAACAAAGGGAACAAAACCTGCTGTGGCTTGCAACAGACAGAGGTTTAGTGCGTTACAGGCTAGACACGGCAGAATTGGCTTTGGTGGGGCGTAAGGCCGGACTTCCTTTTGATAAAATATTTCAGGTGCAGGCTGATTTACATGGCAATTTGTGGCTCAGCAGTAACAGAGGGATCTTAAGGATCAGTCAGCAGGATGCTAATGCAGTAGCTGAAGGCACTGCTACCCGTATTAGCTACGATTTATATGGCGAAAGTGACGGTATGTTAAGTGCGCAGGCCAATGGAGGCTCAAACCCTGCTGCTATTTTAGCGCAAGATGGAGCTTTATGGTTTGCTACGGCCTCTGGTGTCAGCAGGGTGCAACCAAAACGTCTGGCTGATTTCGCCGAGGCGACGCCCCCCGTTGTGTTAGAGGAATTACTGGTGAATGGGGTGGCACAAAAAATTGATGCAAGTATCGAGTTATCTCCCGATAGCGACAGAGTGGAGTTGCATTTTGCTGGTTTAGGTTATGTGATGCCTGGCCGGATCCGCTATCGCAGCCAACTGCTCGGCTTTGATGCTCACTGGCTAGACAAAGGCCAACAGAATTTTGCCGAGTATACCAACCTGGCACCAGGGCGTTACGAGTTTCAGGTGCAAGCCGCCAATCCGGGCGGGCAGTGGAGTAGCGCGGCCCGAATAGAGTTGATTAAGCACCCCTACTGGTGGCAAACCGGCAAGTTTCAGTGGTTGACGGCGTTATCCTCGCTCGCCTTGGTACTGCTCTTGGTGTACTGGCGTATTTCCAGTCTGCGTCATTCTGAGCAACGCTTAAAGCGACAGGTGGCGGAAAAGACTGCAGAGTTGCAACAAAAAGCCAATAGTCTGCAGGCTGCTGATGCAGAAAAATCACTGTTACTGGAACGCTTACATCAGCAAACTCTGGCTTTAGCTGAGCAAGCCAGACAGGATGGTTTAACTGGTTTAGCGAACCGCCGTGCTTTTGACGAAGTATTAAGCAAAGAATTCATCCGATCGCAACGGTTAAAACAACCTCTGGTATTGGCATTTATTGATATAGACCACTTTAAACAGATCAATGACACCTGGTCACACAACGCCGGCGATCTGGCATTGGTGGCTATCGCAGAAAAAATTCGCCAGCATTCCCGTGTCGTCGACTGCGCTGCGCGTTGGGGGGGCGAAGAATTTGCTCTGTTGATGCCATCGACTACGCTTGAGCAGGCACAATCTGTCTGCGAGCGCTTAAGGCATGAAATTATGCAACTGGATTGGCAAGACATTGCAGACGGTATCTGCATCACAGTCAGTATTGGTGTAGCAATCAGTGAGGACTTAACGGATGCCAAACAGCTATTGTTTTTGGCTGATCAGGCTTTGTATCAGGCGAAACAACAGGGCCGCAACAGGGTTTGCTCGGCCTGAGATCTGAAGAACTCTGTTATTTAGACCTGTAAAAAAGTTACCCAAGAACAGTGGTTTGAAATTTTTGGTGCTTCTTAAGTTCAGAAATAACTCTGGCTGGAATCCGAAACATTAAAGCACTGAAACAGTGGTAAGCCACCCCGTGACCTCACCTAAGGTTAATCAAACCAATGGGTTGGTTTAGTGCCAACCGGGTAAGTATTGTCGACCCGGTTCCAGCGTTGTCAGGATGGCTTACAAGAGAAGCCGTCCCTCAGCAGTGCCTGCTAACCTTGTTTGAATACAAGCTGTTCTCGGGAAACTGCCTAAGTCCATCAGGCGTCTGAACCCAGCCAAGGCTCTGCTCAGAAGTTGTCTTTTTTGCCTGCGTCTTTGGTAATTTTATCCAGATAGCCCATAGCAAAAGCCGAAACGACAAAGGTCATATGAATCAGCAGATACCACATAATTTTGTCATTCGGTATATTCTGAGTATCCATAAACACCTTAAGCAAATGGATAGAGGATATGGCGACTATTGATGCTGCAACTTTATTCTTTAGTGAGTTGGAGTCGAGTTTACCTAACCAGCCGAGTTTCTCGCTGTCACCATCAATATCCATACGGGACACGAAGTTTTCGTAACCAGAAAACATCACCATCACCAGCAAGCCACCCACCAGTGAAATATCAATTAAAGACAGCACGACTAAAATCAGATCGACTTCCTTCATATTGAAAATAACAGGAATGATGGTGAACACTTCCTGAAAAAATTTCACGCCAAGAGCCAGTAAAGCCAGACTCAGACCAAGGTAAATGGGCGCCATTAACCAGCGGGTTGCGTACATCACCTTTTCAATTAGTTGTTCCATTGCAGCTCCTGTAGTTTTAACGACTTCAGTTTATGGGGTAAATAGTGCTTAAATTCAAGTCTCTGGCCGTTTTACTTTGCCGTAAAATATCGCACAATGAGCTCCGTTACCCGCAATAGTATCAGTACTCTGCTCTGATGCTGTTAGTTTGTCTGGGCCTCTATGCCAAGGAATTTCCGAATGAAAAAAACACTGCTTGCGCTGGCTTTGTCTGTCGCTACTCTTGCTCATGCCGATGAAGGTATGTGGCAACCTCATCAGTTACCTGAACTTGAGCAACTCCTCAAAGAAAAAGGTTTAGAGATTGATGCTAAAAGTATTGCCCAACTGACTGCATTTCCGATGAATGCAGTGATTAGCCTGGGGGGGTGTACCGCCTCTTTTGTATCTAACCAGGGCTTGGTGTTGACGAACCACCATTGTGCCTACGGCAGTATTCAGCACAACAGTACGGCTGACAATAACTTGCTGGCGAAAGGCTTTTTAGCAAAGAATTTAGCTGAAGAGTTACCGGCAGCGCCAGGCGCTAAAATTTTTGTGACTCAGGAGGTGACCAATATCACTGCGCAGATTAATCAGGAATTATTACCTGCGCTGAAGGGGAAGGAGCGGTTTGACAAAATTGAGCAGCTACGCAAAGAGCAAATCGCCGCTTGTGAAACCCCGGGTTATCGCTGTGATGTCTACAGTTTCCACGGTGGTTTGGAGTATTACCTGATCAAGCAAATGGAAATTCGTGATGTACGCTTGGTGCATGCGCCAGCTTCAGGTGTAGGGAAATTTGGCGGTGATATTGACAACTGGATGTGGCCGCGCCATACAGGGGACTATTCTTTTTACCGGGCTTATGTGGGTAAAGATGGTCAGCCTGCCGATTTCAATGCTGACAATATACCTTTTACGCCACCTTCTTACTTAAAGGTATCGGCTAAACCATTGAAAGAAAATGACTTTGTCATGGTCATTGGTTATCCGGGCAGAACCAACAGATACAATACAGCCGCTGAAGTAGAAAACCAGTTTACTCAGGTTTTGCCTTTGTCTAAAACCTATCGTGAAGAAGCAATAGAGGTGATTAAACAACATTCTGCTGAAGGCTCCGAGGCTCGGATTAAATACGAGAGCATCCTTGCTTCACTGGCTAATTACGCGAAAAACTTCGAGGGGATGATCGCCAGTTACCAAAAAGGCGATACCCAGCAAAGTAAAGATCAATTTGATAAAGCATTGAATTTATGGATTAAATCCAGTCCGGCCCGGCAGGCTAAATATGCAGCAGCAGTACGTAATTTGCAGCAGTTGCTGGTGGAGGAGCAGAGAAATCAGCAGCGGGACCTGATTTTGGGTTATTTAAGTTATGGCCAGCTCTTCTCTACCGCTAAACGTTTGTATCGCCTGGCGCATGAGCAGCAAAAACCAGATGCAGAGCGTGAAATTGGCTATCAGGACCGTGATTTAGAACGTTTTGCTGCCAGTATGAAACGTTTATCCCGCAGTTTTGATGCCAAAGTCGAACAAGAGCTGATGCTGCATTTCCTGCAACATTACGCCAAATTGCCTGCTGAGCAGCGTCTGAAATCTTTGGACGGTTATTTTGGTATAGGCTCTGCAGAGCTGGATGTTGCAGCGCTTCGTGGCAAACTTCAGGCGCTGTATCAGGCCACTACCTTGGCAGATGAAGTCGAGCGTTTGGCCTGGATGGGCAAATCAGTCGAAGACTTTAAAGCAAGTACTGACCCTCTGATCCAGTATGCGGTTGCGATGTATGACACTGATATCGCATTAGAAAATGCCGAAAAAGAGCATAAAGGCAAGTTAGCCGTGGCTCGCCCTGTGGTGATGGAAGCTATCATTGCCTTTAACAAAGCTAATGGCAAAGCTGTGTATGCTGACGCCAACAGTACTCTTCGTGTCACTTATGGTTCGATCAAAGGTTATCAGCCAAAAGATGCGGTGTCTTATCAGCCATTTACCACTGCTGCTGGTATTTTGCAGAAGCAAACTGGAATTGACCCATTTGATGCACCACCCGCTCAGGTAGAAGCCTTGAAAAAAGGCGATTTTGGCATTTACAAAGATGCGGTCTATAACCACCTGGCAGTGAACTTCTTAAGTACAGTGGATACCACTGGCGGCAATTCAGGTTCACCGACGCTGAACGGTAAAGCTGAATTGGTCGGTTTGTTGTTTGATGGTGTGATTGAAGGCATCATAGGCAACTGGGACTACGATCCGGCCACCAACCGCTCTATCCATGTCGACAGCCGATACATGCTGTGGCAAATGGAGAAAGTGGATGGGGCAACCAACCTTTTGCAAGAAATGACCATAGTGCAGGAATAAGGTTAGAGGGCGGCCTTAGTGGTCGCCCTTTGTTTTTCTGCAGCACTTCATCACAGCTTTGCGTCTGTTGATTGATGAATCCATTATCTAAACCGTCTTTTTCTGCGTTAGCTATTCTTAGTCAGCCTGCTTTTGCAGTAAGATACGCCTCGTTTCGTAGCCATCAGGGCTTCGATGGCTGAAGTGAAAAAAGGTAAAGGTTCGTGGATCAGAAAGTTCAGGTAAAACTTATCATACGTCGTGTGCCTATGCAGGCCGCTTTAGCTTGGCTGAGCAAAGCCTGGGAGTTGTTCCGTCAGGCGCCTGCGACCTTGATTGCGATGGTGGCTTTTACCACAGTACTGAGTTTAGTAGCGCAGTTGCATCCTGTACTGGGGGTGATTCTGGTACTGGCCAATCCGTTTCTAACGGCTGGTTTTTACAAAACTATAGTGCTGTTGCAACAACAAAAAGCTGTTGAGTTCCAACTGTTGTTTAGTGTGTTCAAAGAGGCGCGCTATCGCCGTACTTTCATTCGGCTGGCCGGCGCCAGTTTGCTAGCCAATATTCCGTTAATGCTGCTGGCTGCTCAGTTGATGGAGCAAACCAAGGCTGGTGCCGTGGATCCTGTCACTTTATTTTTGCTGGCGGTGGTCTTAAGTTTGGTGTTTATGCTGTTTGCTTATGCGGTGGCTATTGCTTATTTCCTGAATGAACAACGATTACAGGCAATTTTAATGGCCAGCCTGACTGCCTGCTGGCGTAATGTCGGGGCCTTAACTTTATTTGGTATCTTGTCTGTCGCTTTGGGTATGTTGGGCATAGTGACATTGGGTTTTGCTTTTATCGTGATTATCCCAGTGTTGCAGGTGGCATTCTTTTTATCTTTTAGCGCCTTTTTTGCCTTGCAACTGGATGAGTCAGCACCTGCGGTGTTGGAAGTATAACGATGACAGAGCCGCGTCCTTCGTCAGAGCCAAAGCTTTTGACTGAGCAGGAATTGCGGCAATGGTTGCTAGGCTTATTGTCGCGCCGTGAATACAGTGCGCAGGAGCTACGGCAAAAATTAACACAAAAAGGTGCTTCGGCTGAACAAATAACTGCATTACTGGAGTGGGCACAGCGGCGCAATTACCAAAGCGAATTACGTTATGCCCGGATGCAGGTCAATGCCAAGTTGCATAAAGGCTATGGATGGTTTTACATTAGCCAGTTTTGTGTGCAGCAGGGCATTCATAAAGAACTACTACAGCAACTGCTGGACGAATCAGAGATTGATTGGTTTGAGGTCGCAACTTCAGCCTATCGGAAAAAATATGCGGATAAACCCATAGCGGATTATCAGGACAAACTTAAACGGATGCGTTACTTACAAAGCCGGGGCTTTGGCAGTGACATTATCCAACTTGTATTTGCAGAGCTTAAAGAAGAGTAAGATATGTATATGACTTCGGCACAACTTCGCCGCGCTTTCCTGGACTTTTTCGCCAGTAAAGGCCACCAAATCGTTAGTAGCAGTTCACTGATCCCAGGCAATGATCCAACCTTACTCTTTACCAACGCAGGTATGGTGCAGTTTAAAGATGTGTTTTTAGGGCAGGACAAGCGTAGTTATAACCGCGCTGTGACAGCGCAGCGTTGCCTGCGTGCCGGTGGTAAGCACAACGATTTAGAAAACGTAGGCTACACCGCCCGTCACCATACTTTCTTCGAAATGTTGGGCAACTTCAGCTTTGGTGATTACTTCAAGCGGGACGCTATTCAGTACGCCTGGGAATTTTTGACTGAAGTGGTCAAATTACCGAAAGAAAAACTTTGGGTCACTGTGTACGCCACAGACGACGAAGCGTTTGATATCTGGACCAAAGAAATTGGTGTGCCGATGGAGCGTGCGATCCGTATCGGCGATAACAAAGGCGCACCTTATGCCTCGGATAACTTCTGGGCTATGGGCGATACTGGCCCTTGTGGTCCTTGTACTGAGATTTTCTATGATCATGGCGATCATATCTGGGGTGGCCCACCGGGCTCACCAGAAGAAGATGGCGATCGTTTTATTGAGATCTGGAACAACGTCTTTATGCAGTTTAACCGTCACGCCGATGGCCGGATGGAACCTCTGCCAAAACCAAGCGTTGATACCGGTATGGGCCTGGAACGTATTGCCGCCATTTTGCAAAACGTACACAGCAACTACGAAATCGATACCTTTGCCGCGCTGATTAAAGCCACTGCAGAAATTACTGGTGCGAAAGATTTAAATGACAAGTCGTTGCGTGTGGTCGCCGACCATATCCGTAGCTGCTCATTTTTAGTGGCCGATGGTGTGATGCCATCAAACGAAGGTCGTGGTTATGTGCTGCGCCGTATTATTCGTCGCGCTATCCGTCACGGTAACAAACTGGGCGCTAAAGGTGTGTTCTTCAGTAAGTTAGTGGGCGCTTTGGCGCAGCAAATGGGTGAAGCTTACCCAGAGTTGATTGAAAAACAGGTCGTGATTGAAAAAGTGCTGGCGCTGGAAGAAGAGCAGTTTGGTAAAACCTTAGAGCGTGGTCTGGGGATACTGGAAGACGCTTTAGCAGAGCTGAATGGCAACACTGTGATCCCGGGCGAAGTCGCCTTTAAGCTGTATGACACTTACGGTTTCCCGCTGGATTTAACCAGTGATGTAGCGCGTGAACGTGGTTTAACTGTGGATCAGGCCGGTTTTGAAGCCGCAATGGAAGCCCAGCGTAAACGTGCTCAGCAGGCTTCTAACTTTGGTGCGGATTACAATCAGGCCTTAACGTCAGCCCAGTGCACCGACTTTACCGGCTACACCCAAATTCAGGGCAAAGCCAAAGTGGTGGAAATTCTGCTCGAAGGCAAGGCGGTGAATGCTTTGGCAGATGGCCAGCAAGCGCTGGTGATTTTGGACCAAACACCATTTTATGCCGAGTCGGGGGGCCAGTGTGGTGATGCGGGTCTGTTAACCCTGGCCAATGGTGCTGTATTTAGCGTGGTGGATACCATCAAAGTGGGCAAAGCTTTTGCCCACAAAGGCAGTTTAAAAGGGGCTTTGGCTCTTGGTGATTTGGTCGATGCGGCCATTGATAATGCCCGCCGTGAAGCTATTCGTAAAAACCACTCGGCCACTCACTTATTACACGCTGCGCTTCGCACTGTGTTGGGTGAGCATGTGACTCAGAAAGGCTCTTTAGTAGGTGCAGAACGTTTACGTTTTGACTTCTCACATTTTGAAGCAGTCAAAGCCGATGAAATTCGCCGTATCGAACAAATGGTGAATGAACAAATTCAGCAAAACCATGAAGTTAAAACTCGTCTGATGAAAATCGATGACGCCAAAGCCGCAGGCGCTATGGCGCTCTTTGGTGAAAAATACGATGACGAAGTACGTGTACTGAGCATGGGCGACTTCTCGATTGAGCTTTGTGGTGGTACGCACGTTTCCCGCACTGGCGATATTGGTTTATTTAAAATTGTGGTTGAGAGCGGTATAGCGGCCGGTATTCGCCGTATTGAAGCTGTGACAGGCGAAGGCGCTTTAGCCTTTGTGCATAAGCTGGAACAACAGGCTCAGACGGTCGCTTCGATGCTGAAGGGCGATGTGTTTTCTATCGTAGAAAAAGTGCAACAAACCATGGACAGCCGCAAAGCCTTAGAGAAAGAGCTGGAGCAATTAAAAGCTAAACTCGCCAGTGCTGCCGGTGCCTCTTTGCTGGAGCAGGTGCAGGTCATCAACGGCGTTAAAGTGCTAATTGCAGAGCTCAAAGGTGCTGATCCAAAAGCCTTCCGTACTATGGTCGATGAGCTGAAAAACAAATTAGGTTCAGGCATTTTGTTACTGGCCACAGCAGCAGATGGCAAAGTCAGTTTAATTGCAGGCGTGACCGCTGATTTAACTGCCAAAGTTCAGGCTGGTCAGCTGATTGGCTGGGCTGCTGAACAAGTTGGCGGTAAAGGCGGTGGTAAGCCGGACTTAGCTCAGGCAGGTGGCACTGATGTAGCGGCTTTACCTGGTGTGCTCAAAGCTGCTGCCGACTATATTGCGGCTAAGCTGTAACGCTCAGTGGCTTTATATGTACAAAAATTCGGGGGTACCTCAGTAGGTACCCCCGAACGTATCGAAGCTGTGGCAGAGCAGGTGATTCAAACTGTGCATGCCGGTCATAAAGTGGTGGTGGTGGTGTCTGCGATGGCAGGCGAAACCAACAGGCTACTTGGGCTGGCACATCAGATTGACAGTCGCCCCTCGACCCGTGAACTGGATATGCTCGCCGCCAGCGGTGAGCAGGTCAGTATTGCTTTGCTGGCGATGGCGCTGATTAAACGTGGCCATCCGGCTGTGTCTTTATTAGCAGACCAGATTGGTATTCTGACCGACAATAAGTTCAGCCGTGCCCGCATTTTATCTGTTGGCACTGAACGGTTATGGCAGGAGCTGGAGCAGGGCCATATTGTGATAGCTGCTGGTTTTCAGGGCCGCGATATAGAAGGCAATATCACCACCTTAGGCCGTGGTGGTTCTGATACCACAGCAGTGGCTTTAGCTGCCGCCTTAAAAGCCGACGAATGTCAGATATTTACTGACGTCGACGGAATTTACAGCATGGACCCGCGTATTTGTGCGGATGCATTCAGACTGCCTTGTGTCGATGCGTCCAGTATGCTGGAACTGGCCAGTTTGGGTGCTAAGGTGTTGCACTCCCGCTCTGTTGAATACGCGGCTATGCATAGGGTCCCGCTGCGGGTGTTATCCAGTTTCAGGCCTGATCAGGGAACTTTAGTTTGTTATGAGGACCAGACCATGAGTATACCAGCAGTCACAGGGCTGGCCTGCCAGACCGGGGAGGTCTGGGTGGAGCTGAGCGAATTAACTCAGGAACAGCACATCGCCTTGCTGAAGGAATTCGCCCGTTTAGCTATCGAGACTGATATGTTGAAGGTGCAATATGCGCCATCCGGTTTGGTACAAATGCAGTTCAGTTTGAACCAAAATGATTTGAATACTGTAGAAGATATCTGTAATGAACTGAAAAAGAAGCAAAATTTTACGCTGCAAAGCAGGAAGTCTTTGGGCAAATTATCTATAGTAGGGATAGGGCTGAAATCAAATCCTGCCATCACAGTGGCCGTGTTTGAGCAATTGCAGTTATTAGCCGTTCAGGTGGTCGCTGTCAGTTGTGCCGAAATTAAATTATCTATTGTGGTACCAGAGATTGAATTAAATAAAGTAGCGGTCGCTTTACATGCTGCCTTATTGGGTTCAGTTAATTAATTTCAAGGTTTTCATAAATTTGTTAGCTGAGTTATCATAAAGCTGACAGGTCTGCGCAGTACGACAGACAAGCGCAACTGGTGGAAGCTGGGATCAGACAAAAGGAGCAAAGAATGCTTATTTTAACGCGTCGTGTTGGTGAGACACTGATGATCGGTGATGAAGTCACGGTCACAGTTTTAGGCGTCAAAGGAAATCAGGTTCGTATCGGTGTGAATGCACCAAAAGAAGTGTCAGTGCACAGAGAAGAGATTTATATGCGCATTCAGGCTGAAAAAGGCACCCCTGGTGGCTTTAGCGGCGATGACGATCAATAAGTTATAACTGTTGCTATTTTAAGAAATTGTATATTTTTAACCCTTTGTAGCGAATATTTAGTCGAATTGTTTAAAAGGTCAGCAAACACGCTTTCCAGCTCCAAAAATTGTTTGACTTATTTTCCTGAGACATTAATATACACGCCGCAACGTAGCGCGGAGAAGTGGCCGAGTGGCTGAAGGCGCACCCCTGCTAAGGGTGTATAGGGGAAACTCTATCGAGGGTTCGAATCCCTCCTTCTCCGCCAGTTGTATTTAAGACTGGACGCATAGCTCAGCTGGATAGAGTACTCGGCTACGAACCGAGCGGTCGGAGGTTCGAATCCTCCTGCGTCCGCCACTTAACTACAAAACGATTGCCGGATAGTAATACCCAATGGACGCATAGCTCAGCTGGATAGAGTACTCGGCTACGAACCGAGCGGTCGGAGGTTCGAATCCTCCTGCGTCCGCCATTAAACCTGCTAAGTGCAGGTTTTTTTTGTTTTTCGCATCCCTGCGAAAAATCCCTTCGGGACCCGCCATGCGGCGGTCCAAAAACGCTCCAGGCGTTTTTGTGTTTCTAAAATTCAGTAAAACAGATCTGCTATGCGGACGCAGTAGGTAAGAACCTTCTATCTCCTCGCAGAGCTCGTCGTGTTTAATCGGCAAGACGCCAAACTGTTGGCGTCTTGAGATCCCGATTTCACGGTTCGACAAAATCGTCAGGAACGATTTTGGACGAGCGAAGCTCGGCCCGCAGGGCTCGTGGCAGGACAGCCACGAGCAATCCTCCTGCCACGGAGTTTTCATTTCAGCAATTCTCTTTGATGGTCAGATTTGCAAACTAGCAAACTAGCAAACTAGCAAACCACCAAACCCTAAGCCGCTCTCTCTCCGCCATAACACTCCCCAAGCGTAGCTTCCAAAGCGCGGACGACCTGGCCTCTGTTCAGAACGCCAACCACCGAGCCATTCTCCAGCACAGGCAGCTGATGCAAGTGCAGACTGGTAAAAATCACTGCGCTATCTACTAGGCTGTCAGATGCAAGCACAGTCACTACTTTTTTACTCATTACTTGCGCTATGGTGTTGTGCAAGCTACAGAAGTAGCTGGCGTGTAACATAGCAGTCAAACAATCCTGTTCAGACAAATAACCAACTAGTTCATTGTCTTTGTTAAATACTGGCGAACCCGTCAGATTAAATTCTCGCAGTTGCTGCACGGCCTGAACTATCGTATCGTCTTGTTGCAGACGCGGAAATTCACGTTGAAAAATATCTTGTACTTGGCTCATGGTATGCCTCCTTTGAAGTGATGAGTTCAGCTTATGCCGGATAAATGCTTCAATGAAAGCGAATTAATAAGCTTGCCAGCATCGTAATTTACGATTAAAAAACCAGACAACAGCCAGGGAAGGAGTCTGAAAGGAATGAAACGTATGTTTTATGCGCAGTTAAATCAGTGCCCACAGATTTTTGCTTTACCTTTAAACTCTGTTTTGTATAATGGCGCCTCCAACGCTAGGGGCATAGTTCCAATTGGTAGAACAGCGGTCTCCAAAACCGATGGTTGGGGGTTCGAATCCCTCTGCCCCTGCCACTTCATTTTGATATGAACTCTTTATCGTCTAAGCAGCAATTGCTGCAGTTGCTCCAGATCCAACCACTTGAATTGCATCAAGTTTTTTCTGCTATGGCTAAAAAGCCAGAACTGGATATTGCTGTGCTGGCTGAACCAGAAGTTATTGGACCTGCAGTGTCAGTGCCGGCTGAATCCTATGCTGAACCTGATCCTGAACTGTCCTTCGCCAAAGACCTGTTACGGGCTATGCATGAATATCAACCACAACTGCAGTGGCGGTTAAATCCGGCCTGTACTGAACCTAAAGTGCAAAACGGACTCTTAGTCACACCTTCGATTGAATTATTACAGTCAGCTCAGCAGAAGAAGTTGCTCTGGTTGTGCCTGCAGCAAGAGAGCTAAACCATGCCAACTATACGTAGTGCCACCCTTGCCGATATCCCGGCTATGTTGCAGATCGAACAAAGCGCCAATAGCCATCCCTGGTCGGAAGGCACTTTTCACACTTGCTTTAGCGAGCGCTATTTTAATGCGGTGCTGCTGGATGAAAACGACGTTATCACAGGCTTTTATATCGGCGAAAAAGTCGCAGTAGAAGCCAGTTTATTTAATATAGGTGTATCACCAACAGCCCAGGGCCGGGGTTATGGTCAGCAATTGCTGCAACACTTTATCGCACAGGCGCAGGAGTTAGATGCACTGGATTGCTGGCTGGAAGTCCGTCAATCCAATAGCAAGGCCATTAAGTTGTATGAAAAATGCGGTTTTATTCAAACCGGGGTGCGACCAAACTATTACCCAACGGCAGCAGGCCGTGAAGATGCCATTTTAATGGCTTTGCCTTTAGGTTAAGGCCAATACCTTGTACGGAAAGATAATTTCCCGGCCAAAGTGGCTAAATTCTGTGCCTGAGCTTTGGTTACTGCTATAATCGCGCGAAATTTTCCTATTGAACCTCAACCCACTCTGCCAACAGGCTATGCTGTGGGCTTTGTTTATTGATCAAGTTGGATGGCATGACAACCGAACTGTTTTTAGAAGAAGTGAACAAACGCCGCACTTTTGCGATTATCTCTCACCCGGATGCCGGTAAAACCACCATCACTGAAAAAGTGTTGTTGTTTGGACAACTGATCCAAAAAGCAGGTACGGTCAAGGGCAAAAAGTCTGGCCAGTACGCCACCTCCGACTGGATGGAAATGGAAAAAGAGCGGGGTATTTCGGTCACAACCTCAGTGATGCAGTTCCCGTATGGCGATTGTCTGGTCAACCTGCTGGATACGCCGGGTCACGAGGATTTCTCGGAAGATACTTATCGTACTTTAACGGCAGTAGACTCCTGCTTAATGGTGATAGACGGCGCCAAAGGTGTTGAAGATCGCACCATTAAACTGATGGAAGTCACCCGTCTGCGCGACACGCCTATCATCACCTTTATGAACAAAATGGACCGTGATATCCGGGATCCTATCGATTTATTGGATGAAGTGGAAAGCGTACTGAATATTGCCTGTGCGCCTATCACCTGGCCTATCGCCTCGGGGAAAGAGTTTAAGGGCGTGTACCACATTTACCGTGATGAAGTGATTTTATACAAATCCGGTATGGGCCATACCATTCAGGAACTGGACGTGATTAAAGGCATCAACAACCCTGAACTGGACCAACGTATTGGCTATTACGCAGGCCAGTTGCGTGACGAAATGGAACTGGTCAAAGGCGCCAGCCACGAGTTTGATTTAGAGCTGTTCCGTAAAGGTGAACTCACCCCGGTGTTTTTTGGTACGGCCTTAGGTAACTTTGGTGTCGATCATATGCTGGATGGTTTAACCGAATGGGCTCCGGCACCACAACATCGTGCCACCACGACCCGGACTGTTGAACCTTCTGAACCAGCCTTTACCGGATTTGTGTTTAAAATTCAGGCCAATATGGACCCAAAACACCGGGACCGTGTAGCCTTTTTACGCATCTGTTCGGGCAAATATGAAAAGGGCATGAAAATGCACCATGTGCGTATTGGTAAAGATATGCTGGTGCCACAGGCCTTAACCTTTTTAGCCGGTGATCGTGAGCATGTGGAAGAAGCTTATCCGGGCGATATCATAGGCCTGCATAACCACGGTACTATTCAGATTGGTGATACTTTTACTTCAGGTGAAAAGTTTAACTTCACAGGCATTCCAAACTTTGCACCTGAGTTATTCCGTCGTATCCGTTTGCGTGATCCACTGAAGCAAAAGCAATTGCTCAAAGGCTTAGTTCAGTTGTCAGAAGAAGGTGCTGTACAGGTGTTCCGTCCGCTGGATAACAACGATTTAATAGTCGGAGCTGTAGGTGTGCTGCAGTTTGATGTGGTCGTGCATCGCTTAAAATCTGAATACAACGTCGATGCGATTTACGAAAGCGTCAACGTCACCACAGCGCGTTGGGTCTACAGCGATGATCAGAAAGCCCTGACCGAGTTTAAAAACAAAGCCAGTACCAACCTGGCGCTGGACGGTGGCGATAACCTGACTTATCTTGCGCCCACTATGGTCAACCTGAATTTGTCGATGGAGCGTTATCCGAAGATCAAATTCCACAAAACCCGTGAACATTAATTCCGACGCTTATTAATTCAGGCGCTCATTCGTTCAGGTAAAAAGGTTTGTTATGAATATCAAAGACTTATTATCCAGCAAAACCCAGGCCGCTATGGTGGCTTTGGGTTTACCTGCCGACACCAATACAGCGGTGACTATCAGCACTAAAGTTGAATTTGGTGACTACCAGATCAACGGTGCTATGGCAGCCGCCAAATTGTTAAAAACCAATCCACGTGCTTTAGCCGAACAACTGGTGCAAAAGCTGGATCTTGCTGAGATGGCTGAAAAAGTCGAAATCGCAGGCCCGGGTTTTATCAATATTAGTTTGCGCAAAGACTGGTTAGCGGCACAGTTGGCTGATGCTGCGCAGAATCCACGTTTAACCTTAGGCGCCAATCCGAAACCACAAACTGTAGTAGTGGACTACTCAGCGCCCAATCTTGCCAAAGAAATGCACGTGGGTCATTTGCGCTCCACCATCATAGGTGATGCCTTGGTGCGCTGCCTGGAGTTCTGGGGCGATAAAGTCATTCGTCAGAACCATATGGGCGACTGGGGCACCCAGTTTGGTATGTTGATTGCGCATCTGGAAGACAAACTGGCTGCTGGTGTCGACTTAGAGCAAGTGGCTTTAGCAGATTTAGAAGATTTCTACCGCGAAGCGAAAAAGCGTTTTGATGATGAAGCAGGTTTTGCCGATAAGTCGCGTGATTATGTGGTGAAGTTACAAAGTGGCGATGCGCACTGCCAAAAGTTATGGCAGCTCTTTATCGACACTTCCATTAAACACAGCGAAGAAGTCTACCAAAAGCTGAATGTCACTTTAGGTCATGAGCATATCAAACCTGAAAGTGCCTACAATCCGATGCTGCAGCCTATAGTGGATGAACTGAAAGCCAAAGGTCTGGCGGTAGAAGATCAGGGCGCGCTGGTGGTGTTTTTACAGGAACTGGCCGATAAAGAAGGCAACCCTTCACCTTTTATCGTGCAAAAAACCGGTGGTGGTTTCCTTTATGCCACTACAGATTTAGCGGCCTGTAAGTACCGCAGCTTCGAATTGGGCGCTGACCGTATTGTGATCTTTACCGATGCCCGTCAGGCGCTGCACTTTAAACAAGTCGAACTGGTGGCCCGTAAAGCAGGACTGTTAAAGGACCATGTGGCTTATGATCATTGTCCTTTTGGCACCATGATGGGTGAAGACGGTAAGCCGTTTAAAACCCGCACCGGTGGCACTGTCAAATTAGCTGAATTATTAGAAGAAGCTGTAGTACGGGCTCAGGCTGTGGTAGAGCAAAAATCCTCTGATTTAAGCGCTGAAGAAATGGCCGAAGTCGCGCGCAAAGTAGGTATAGGTGCGGTGAAATTTGCCGACTTATCGAAAAACCGTACCAGCGACTATGTGTTTAGCTGGGATGCGATGTTAAGTTTTGAAGGTGCTACAGCTCCTTACTTGCAATATGCCTATACCCGTATCAGTGCTATTTTACGCCGCGCTGCGATAGATGAAGCTTTTACTGCGCCGCTACAACTTTTGGAAGAGCAGGAAAAACAGTTAGCAGTCAAACTGTTACGTTTAGAAGAAACCTTACAGGCCGTGATGAAAGAAGCTGTGCCTAACTTGCTGTGTAACTACTTATACGAGTTAGCCAGCCAGTTTATGAGTTTCTACGAAGCTTGCCCTATTTTAAAAGAAGGCATTGAACCAGAGCTGAAAAACAGCCGTTTAATGCTGAGTATTTTAGTGGCCCGCACTTTAAAACAAGGCCTGGATTTATTAGGTATTGAGGTGATGGAGCGGATGTAAATCTGCTTTGTCGCGGCTTTTGCAGACACAGGAACAACAGATGAAAATTGCAGATATCCGCCGCAGTTACACCATGGACAAACTGGATCTGGATAAGCTGAACGCCGATCCATTTCTGCAGTTTGAAGCCTGGTTAAAAGATGCAGTAGAGGCTGAACTGCCCGATCCAACCGCTATGTGTGTGGCGACAGTGGATGCGTCAGGCCAGCCGTCGCAGCGTCTGGTGTTGCTGAAAGATGTCAGCAGCAAAGGTTTTGTGTTTTACACCAACTTAGGTAGCCGTAAGGCCTCTGAGCTGGAGCAGAACCCTAAGGTAAGCTTGCATTTTCCATGGCATCCACTGGAGCGTCAGGTCATAGTGTATGGCACGGCAGAGCGGGTTCCGACCAGTCAGGTGATGAGCTATTTCTTATCGCGGCCAAAAGAGAGCCAACTGGCGGCCTGGGCCTCGGAGCAAAGCCGTCCAATCTCGACCCGTCAGGTGTTGATGCAAAAGTTTGCTGAAATTAAACATAAATTTGAGCATGGCGAAGTACCAGTGCCCTCGTTCTGGGGCGGTTTTTTAGTCAAACCTCATCAGATTGAGTTCTGGCAAGGCGGTGAACACCGGCTGCATGACCGCTTCATGTATAAGCAGCAAGCAGACAAAAGCTGGGCCATAGAGCGTTTATGTCCATAACCCCTCCTGTACAGGCCGCCGATACGCGGCCTGTATTATTTGATAGCCACTGTCATCTGGATTTGCCGGAGTTATTGCCGGAGCTGGAGCTGCATCTCGCCAATGCCAGAGCTTTGGGCGTGGAAGGCTTTTTAGTGCCAGCAGTGCAATCTTCGGCCTGGTCGCTTTTGCTGGAACTCAAGCAGCGTTATGGTTTTTACATCGCTTTAGGTGTGCATCCATGGTGGGCCTGCCCCACTGAACTTAATGCTTTAGCCGGACTTGAAGCTTTAGTCGCCTTACCGCAGGTTTGTGCCATTGGCGAAATAGGGCTGGATTTTGCATTGGATGAGCAAAGTTTTGCGATACAGCGTCAGTGTTTTGAAGCTCAGTTGCAGCTTGCAGCCAAACTAAAAAAGCCGGTGATTTTGCATCATCGCAAATCGCAAAATGAACTACTGCAAGTCCTCAAACAGCAGCAGTTTAGTCAGGGTGGCATTTTGCATGCCTTTTCCGGCAGCTTTGCCCAAGGTAAAGCCTTTATCGACCTGGGTTTTAAACTAGGGATTGGCGGTACTATCACCTATGAACGGGCAGAGAAAACCCGCAAGGCCGTGAAACAATTCCCGCTTGAGGCTTTAGTGCTGGAAACCGATTCGCCTTCGATGCCGCTTGCTGGTTTTCAGGGCCAAATCAATACACCGGCGCAGTTGCCTTTGGTGCTCAAAGTGCTGGCAGAATTAAGAGGCCAAGATCCGCAACATATGGCAGGAGTGTTTTGGCACACAGCAACAAAGCTTCTCAAACCATAACCTAAAGCAAATTCGCTGCATCCGCTTGTTTGCTTTTCCGCCATTTTTGCCATTGATGCACAATTTTGCTCCAGGTGCCGCGTAACATAAAAGCCACGACCCCAGCGAGTAACAACATCCAGAACACCTGGCGCATTAACTGCTGCCAGGCCTGAGTCACAGGTAATAAACTGGCATCCAGTTTCATACTGATTTTAATATAACCAATGACTCTGTCGTCCTGAGTGATCTCCTGCACCATGGCAAGCAGTGCTTGTTCGTGTTGAGGAGCGTATAACAACTGAGCCGCGGCTGTGCCTTCGGAGGCGGATAACTTCACGCCGTTGGCGTCATACACCACCACATCCTGCAAATAAGGCGTGGCAGCAATATGGGTGGTGAGCTGATTTAAGCTTTCTAACTGGTCATTATCAATCAGATAAGCGGCGGTATGAGACAGAGCCACTAAGGTCGATCGCATCAGCTCCGCACTTTGTTGTTGAAACAACAATTCACCTTGCTGGTTACTGTTCCACCACCATTGTGACAGCACCCAAATACCCAGCAAAGCCAGTAATAGCTGGGCCAGCCTGAAGTATTTTGAGTTTTTGTTGTGCTGATATCCGCTTAATTGCATGAATTTGCCTGATTTTTACACTGACAATGGCCTGAAAATGTCGGTAGAATGCCACGGCGACAGAATGAAGTACAGGTGGCCCTTTGAGCTTTTATTATAAGATTGATCCAAACTCCTTTGCTGACAACAGTTTAGTTCAGTGGCTGACGACTCATGACA
Source organism: Rheinheimera mesophila (assembly GCF_000986865.1). Classification (GTDB taxonomy): domain Bacteria; phylum Pseudomonadota; class Gammaproteobacteria; order Enterobacterales; family Alteromonadaceae; genus Pararheinheimera; species Pararheinheimera mesophila. Next base: position 165,645 of record NZ_LAVS01000001.1, on the reverse strand, counting down.
CTGTACTTTTGCACGCTTCAGGTTTTTATCAAAGCGAGCGTGACACTGCCGGCGCTGTTTCTGCACCAGAATTCTGGTCGTCGTTAGCGACAGAGCAAAGTCAGGCCAGCCTGAGGATTTTTTCTGGCAGTTTCAGCGTGCAGCAGTTATTCGCCATAGTGCAATTATTGCCCCCAGATGCGCTCTATCGTTTAGCTCTGTACCGTCCTCACGCTGATTTAGCTTTAGCGATACGCCTTGATTTGCCCCAGCCCTTAAGCTCAGAACAAACTCAGGCTCTGCGTCAGTTAAGTGAACACTGGACTGCAGAGCTGGTGTATCGGCCTGAACCGATATTTTTATCGCAGCCGGGCTTGCTGGTGATGGATATGGACTCCACCGCTATTGAGATTGAATGCATTGATGAAATAGCCAAACTGGCAGGTGTTGGTGAGCAAGTGGCTGCTGTCACAGCCCGGGCTATGAATGGAGAGCTGGATTTTGCCCAAAGCCTACGTCAGCGGGTGGCCACATTGAAAGATGCGCCAGAGAGCATACTGAAACAAGTGCTGGACGCGGTGCCGCTGATGCCGGGTTTAGCAGCTTTAGTGACATTTTTACAGCAGCATCAATGGCAAGTGGTGATCGCGTCCGGTGGTTTTACTTACTTTACAGAAGCCTTAAAACAGCGTTTAAAGCTAACGGCTACTTTTGCCAATCAGCTAGAAATTATCGATGGCAAGCTAACAGGACAAGTGTTGGGAGCTGTGGTGGATGCACAAACCAAAGCAGAGGTGGTGCAACAAATTGCCCGGCAATACCAGATCCCGCCACGTCAGACTGTGGCTATTGGCGATGGTGCCAACGACTTGCCTATGTTGGCCGAGGCAGCCTTGGGCGTCGCTTTTCATGCCAAAGCTAAAGTACAGGCCCAGGCCAAAGCAGCGATACGGCAAGGTTCGCTATTGCAGTTACTTTATTTGTTGGACAACTGATGCGACATCACCAACAGTCTGAATGGCTGGCCGTGGCTGATTATCAGCTACACCTGCGTCAACTAACACCTGTCCAGCCTGATTCGGCTTACCCTGTGTTGATGCTGCATGGTGCCATTGAAAATAGTCGGATTTTTTACAATGAAAAAGGCCGCGGGTTGGGCTGCTTTCTGGCAGATCATGGTTTTTATGTCAGTTGTGCCGATTTTGCTGGACGAGGTTTATCTCAGCCCAAAGCTGGCAGGGGCTTTAGTCATAGCCAGCAGCAGCTAATCTGTCAGGATATCCCCAGCTTAATCAGTCACTTGTATCAACAGTACCAACAGCCAGTGGTGGTGGTAGCGCATTCCTGGGCTGGTGTGGTGCTGGCTGCCAGCCTGGCCCGGTTTCCGCAGTTGCTGCCAGAGGTCAAAGCGATCGTCACATTTGGCAGCAAAAGAGTGATCAGTGTGCGGGGCTTTAAAAAACGTCTGCATATTGATCTGGTCTGGAACCGGCTTGCACCGCTGCTGTGCCGTTTGTATGGCTATTTACCGGCGAAACAATGGCGTTTGGGCGCGGATAACGAGCCTGCACAGTATTTGCTGGATACCATTGGCTGGATCCGCGGAGAGACGTTCACCGATCCAACGGATGGGTTTGATTATGCTGCGGCTTGTGCTGATGTCAGTTGGCCCGCTAGTTGGCATTTTGCAGCTATCGATGATCAGTTGCTTGGCCATCCGGTGGATGTGCAGGCTTTTCTGACAGAAACCGGTTTAAACCTTGGGCGTTATACCTTATTAGGCAAAACCCAGGGCTACTTGCAGGATTATGACCATATTTCCATGTTGACTCACCCGGACGCCAGCAGAGACCATTTTACTGAACTGGAAGCTTGGTTAAAGCAACTCTAGTGCTGTGGGGCGCTGGCCAAACGGGTTTTATTCAGAAAGTGTGATGGCAGCTAACAAGGCCAGGCGTTTTTGCTGTTGCTCCGCAATTTTTTCGTCGCTCAGGTTATAACGCAACAAAACTTCATCGGTAATATCTACGACCTCGCCGACACCCACCACGCTCCAGAGTTCCTCCTCCAACAGTTTCGCTTTATGAATCGCGTAGGTACTGACGTAGCCCAGTTCTTTGGCGATATGCTCCGTATCAGGACGACCAGTGCGGGATAAAAAGATTTTAAAAGCAAACAACAGATCCGTCGCCACCACATCATCGATAAAAGTTTTTTTAGCACTATGCAATTGAAAGTCAAAATCAAATTTGGTTTCAAAGCTTTGTTCCAGATGGTCCTGCTCTGGGATAAAACGCAGAAATACCTCGTAGCTAAATGGTACTTCCTGCCGCTTCATTTTTTTCAGCTGATTGGCAAAATGCAAATTGGTAGCGTTGTTTTTTAACAGCGGCAACATGGTCATCGAGTCGGCATCGTCACTGAATTTTGCCAGCAGTTTATGCAAGGCATTAGGTTTAGCGCCTATTGCGACCACATCCAGGTTGTAACGCACACCTTGTCGATGAACGTAAAATGCGAAACTATCCAGCGCTTTTACGTACATATTGCGCAGAGCTGGGCCCAGGCCCGGAAACTTAGGGGTTTCCTCCGCCATCGTCAGTTTGCTTCTGTTGTTATTGATCAATTGTTGAAAGAATATTTTGCCTGGATGATCATTGGTTGGGTCTATCACCCTCATATTCATAATTAGTTTGTTTTTACTGACGGCCATCACTTCATAGGCCAGGCCAGATAGCTGATGTTTGGTGGTGATTTTTTGTAGTTCAGGCAAGCTGATTTTTACCGTATCACCTTTTGAAAAACTGACGGGTTCGGCACATTCCAACTGCAGGCCTTTGCTGGAAAAATCCCGGCTGAACGCCTGTATATCGGCACCTTTTTCCTGCTCCAGCAGCACTGTGGTTTTGTATAAAAACCGGCTTTCGGAGCGTAAATTGACATACTGCACGGACGCACTTTCAATAGGGGGGATGTGTTCCAGCTTAGCGTGCCCAAACACCTTCAGTTTGTTCAGCAGTGCTGGATCGTAGCTCATTGCTTTGTAAAGGCTACTGCTATGAGCTGTACTGATATCAGTCAGAGTCACGATGTAACGCAAATGACGGATGAAATTTGCGATCAAAGGCGTAGGAGGCTGGTTAAGCTTCTGGACTTCCTGATCGGCACTATTGGGTAAAGATAATGGAATATGAGCATGCGCAGGCAAAGTACGCAACACCGACATTCTGAAGACACGAAAGCTGGGTTTCGCTGCACCAAAACCCAAAAATACCGATTTTAGTTCAGGAAACTGCAGCAATTCTTCGTGGGTTGCTGAATAAAAAAACAATCGGCCTTTGGCGGCATGAGTGAAGGTATAGAGCACAGTGCTGTGTTCATTCGCCTCTTTAGCCAGGCATTGTTTCAGGCGACGGACATGCAACATCTGAGGCAACACATTTTGTTGGCGCTCATCCTGAAAATAGTGCATCAAATGCCTGTTGTTTTCGGTGGTTAAGGCACAGCTTGGACTGGCTTTTCCTTCATGAACGGACAAAAACACAGGTAAAGTGCTGATCCGTGGTAAATAAAACTGTTCATACCCTTTGATAAACACCGCTTCGTAGGTGTTATCCAGGTTAACTTTGTAACGTCTTTTATTGCCGTGAATAAAGTGGTGCAGAAAGTCGGAAAAGCCTTTTTCGTCAGCCAGAGGTAAACGTTTCAGCCGGACGTAATAACTTTTGTCCGTAGGTTCAACGTCGATCACCTGATAAGGAATGCCATTATTGATACCTAAGGCAAACTCCTGTTCTAAGCCCCGGAAAAATATGGCAACTTTTTGCCCGGCTGTCATCTCTATTGCCTGGGGTATTTTTATTTTACAGCCAGAGACAGACAGATCGCTGGTGGTGGCAGGAAAAGACTCATCGTCTTGCAGCAGCACTTCAATATCAATAGAGAAGTTCATACGTTCTTCGCGGCGCACACTGTAACCTGCAAAACGGATCAAGCGGGCCGCTTTATAATCGTTTGCAGTGGCATCAAGGTCTGAAGCGAGAACGACTGGGTTGGATGCAGTTGACATCTCTCCGGATAACACATCCTGCAGTCTTTTATTGGTTTCCTGCTGATGTCTGACTCTGAAGTTATTGCTGGTATTGGTGACATCTTCAAAAATACCAATAGTGTACTGGCCATATTGCTTCAAACCTTTTTCGAAGGTCTGTATTGCGACCTCATCCAGATAATGAGTCTGCCCTTTATGTTCAAAAGGGCGAACGTCTCCGTCGACCCTGCCACGTAAATCGATATAATAACTGCAAGGTTGGGCCAGGCGTTTTAATTCCATCTTGATGAGGAATTGCTGCGATTTGGGCAGTTCAGCGGTCAATAACTTAAACTCCTCATCAAACAGCTGTGTGTTAATAAGGGGTTTCAGGCGTTCCAGCACGCTGCTATGAGCTTCTAAGTCGTTCGTTGTCATGCTCGCTTAAACACTGACAGAGCTGCTGCCCTGTATACATAATTGGGTTAGAGTAAAACCAGTACGATGTAAAAGCAATAATCGTGCCTTTTAATAAAAAGAGATAAAAAATGGCGAAAACTAAAAGTGCCTATGTCTGCAATGACTGTGGTGCCGACTTTGTGCGCTGGCAAGGCCAATGCACAGAATGTGGCGCCTGGAACAGTATTAGTGAAGTGCGCTTGCCAAGTCTGACAAAACAGCAACGTTTTGACGGTTATGCCGGAGCTACAGCGGCCAAAGTGATCCGGCTGGGTCAGGTCGATTTGCAGGATGTACCGCGTTTTAGCTCAGGCTTTGCAGAGTTTGACCGGGTGCTGGGGGGCGGTATAGTGCCAGGTTCTGCCATCTTAATTGGTGGCAGCCCTGGTGCCGGTAAAAGTACTTTGCTGTTACAGATTATGTGTGGCCTGGCGACGAATGACAAAGCCTTGTATGTCACAGGTGAAGAATCCTTGCAGCAGGTGGCTTTGCGGGCTCACCGATTAGGTTTACCCACTCAGAATTTAATGATGCTGGCTGAAACCAACGTCGAGACTATTTGTCAGTTGGCGCAGCAGGAAAAGCCTCGCATTATGGTGATCGACTCGATTCAGGTGATGCAGATGGCTGACATTCAATCTGCACCCGGCAGTGTATCGCAGGTGCGCGAAAGCGCAGCGTATTTAACCCGCTTTGCCAAGCAACAGAATGTGGCTGTGATTATGGTGGGGCATGTGACCAAAGATGGCTCATTGGCTGGACCTAAAGTGCTGGAACACTGTATTGACTGTTCTATTTTATTGGATGGTGACACAGATAACAGATACCGGACTTTACGGGGCAATAAAAATCGCTTTGGTGCTGTCAATGAGTTAGGTGTTTTTGCGATGACAGGGCAGGGCATGCGCGAGGTGAAAAACCCTTCGGCGATATTTTTAAGCCGGGGTAAGGAAGATACACCGGGTTCTATTGTGATGGTGTTGTGGGAAGGCACCCGGCCCTTGCTGGTGGAAATTCAGGGCTTAGTGGATTATTCGCCACTGAATAACCCACGTCGTGTCACTTTGGGTATGGAGCAAAACCGTATTTCGATGCTGTTGGCTGTGTTACACCGGCATGCCGGTATTCAAATGGCCGATCAGGATGTTTTTGTCAACGTAGTGGGGGGTGTCAAGGTCAACGAAACCAGTGCTGACTTAGCAACCTTGCTGGCATTGGTTTCCAGCTTTAAAAACAAGGCTTTGCCTAATGAGCTGGTGGTGTTTGGCGAAGTTGGGTTATCCGGTGAAATCCGTCCTGTACCCAGCGGGCAGGAACGCTTAAAAGAAGCAGCGAAACATGGCTTTAAACGCGCCATAGTGCCAGTGGCTAACGCACCGAAAGAAACCATTGCAGGAATGACAGTGGTAGCAGTCAGTAAGTTATCTGAAGCCTTGGATGCTTTGTAAACGCAAAGTGACGCATAAGCTGAAATAAAAAACGGCCTAAAAGCCGTTTTTTTATGTCTGTCCTTATCCCCTAAGTAATTGATGTTGCAGCGAGGCGACAAGTGAGTAAGACCCCAGCAGCATAATGAACTATGTGACCGGGGCGATACTCTTTCCCTAAAATCAGACGCAGTCAACAAAGCTGCAGCTTCAATGACGACGGGGATATTAATTCAGAGCGTTAGGGAAGTTCAGCAACAGTACCGCTTTGGCATCGTCACGTAATTTCACCAAACCAAGTTTGTCATAGCTGTCGACCATGATCTTCAGGGCTTGTTCGACCTGAGGTGAATCACGGTAATACTCGACAATGTATTTGCAACGGTTGGCTGCGGCTAAATGAGCTCCACGACGAACATAATAATCAGCAACCAGCAATTCGTAGCGGACCAGCTTTTCTTTGATGGCAAACATACGCTTTCTGGCGTCGTTGGCATATTTACTGTTCGGATAAGTGCTGACCAGTATTTTGAAATCCTCAAAACCTTGTTTGGTACTCGACATATCGCGATCGGCTCTGTCTATACCGACAAACTCCTGAAACGAATTTTCATCGACTTTAATATTGCTCAGACCACGCATGTAGTAGGCATAGTCCAGATCCGGATGGTTTGGGTTTAAGCGGATAAAACGGTCAATACTGGCTAACGCCTGAGTGGTGTCACCACTTTGATAATAGGCATAAATCAGGTCAAGCTGTACCTGACGGGATAAAGGACCAAATGGATAACGGCCTTCCATCGCCTTGAGCAGTTCAATAGCTCTGTTGTACAGACCCGAATCCAGTACATTTTTGGCTTCTTCATACATTTGCTGAGCTGATTGGTTGGTATTGACCAGCTCTTCCTCTGCATTTTTGTTCCCCGCACAGGCGGTTAGTGTTAAAGCGAGGGCGATTATGGCTAAAAAATTCACTTTCATTTAAAAATCCGCTACTACTTAAACCTATTGGCTATTTAGTCTGGAGTAAAACCGTTAAAATAACCTTTTATGGCCCGATTCTAACTCAGACAGTTCGGGTATGCACACAGGATAACTGGTTCCGACATGACAAAACAGATAAAACTTGCAGAAATTGTACCTGACCATCTTTTTGGTAAGCGCTTAGATCAGGTATTGGCGGAAATGTTCCCGGACTATTCGCGCTCCAGAATAAAAGAGTGGATCTTAGCCGATTGGGTTCAAATCAATGGCCAGCTCTGTAACACCCCCAGAGAAAAGTTACTGGGTGGGGAGTCTGTGCTGATCCAGGCCGAGTTACCGGACGATGAACGCTTTGAAGCTGAGCCTATAGAGCTGAATATAGTCTACGAGGACGAGCATATTATGGTGATCAATAAACCTGCAGGTTTAGTGGTGCACCCAGGTGCGGGTAATGCCGACGGTACCTTGTTAAATGCTTTACTGCACCATTGTCCTTCGATCGCTGAGGTGCCTCGTGCCGGTATAGTGCATCGTCTGGACAAAGACACCACAGGTTTAATGGTGATTGCCAAAACTATTCCTGCCCAGACTCACTTAGTCGAAGCCATGCAGGAGCGGGAAATTACCCGTGAATACGAAGCGATTTGTCACGGCACTATGACAGCGGGCGGGACAGTGGATGAGCCTATTGGCCGTCACCCGACCAAACGCACGCATATGGCGGTGACCAGTTCAGGTCGTCCTGCAGTCACACACTACCGGGTGATGGAAAAATTCCGCGCTCATACCCGTTTGCGTTTGCGTCTGGAAACAGGCCGTACTCACCAAATCCGTGTGCATATGACCTATATCAACTATCCGTTGGTGGGGGATCCTGTCTACGCCGGACGTCCACGTCCACCGCGTAAAGCTGATGAAGCTTTGTTAACTGTGTTACGTGGCTTTAAACGCCAGGCCCTGCATGCCGCTATGTTGCGTTTAGCCCACCCTATTACCAGTGAAATTCTGGAATGGCACGCTCCGATTCCGGACGATATGGTGCAGTTGACGCTGGCTTTACGTGAAGACACAGAAATTCATGGTCTGGACTTTGCCTGATGCTGAAAGCTGACTGGCCTGCACCATTTCATGTCAAAACTGCCATCAGCACCAGGGAGGGCGGGGTCTCTTTAGCCCCTTATACCGGTTTGAATCTGGGCAGTCATGTCAGTGATTCAGCACAGGCCGTGGCGCAGAATCGTCAGCTTTTTATACAGCAGGCCGCTATGCCTGCTGAGCCTTTCTGGCTGAACCAGGTGCATGGTACAGAGTGTGTGGTACTGGAGCAGACTGATTTTTCAGCGGGTCCTGTCACTGCCGATGCCAGTACTACCAAAACCAAAGGTCTGGTCTCTGTGGTGTTAACCGCGGATTGTCTGCCGGTGTTGTTTTGTGATGCTGCTGGCACTCAGGTCGCTGCTGCGCATGCTGGCTGGCGTGGTCTGGTGGATGGAGTGCTGGAACACAGCCTGGCACAGTTTTCTGATCCAATGACAGTCATGGCCTGGTTAGGCCCTGCTATTGGCCCCACAGCTTTTGAAGTTGGTGATGAAGTACGCCAGGCTTTTATTGCAAAAGACGCTAAAGCTGATGCTGCTTTTATATCTGTGCCGGGCAAAAGCGGCAAATGGCTGGCTGATTTGTATCAACTGGCTCGTTTACGTTTGAGGGCTTCCGGTGTCAGCCAGATTTATGGTGGCGGCTTTTGTACTTACACAGACCCTCAACGTTTTTATTCCTACCGTCGTGATGGTCAAACAGGCCGGATGGCAAGCTGTATCTGGATTGATTGATACAAGTCAAATTTTTGACGTTTTATCGCTTGATAATTAACCTCCGCTCCCCCATCTTAATGTCAACAGCAGTTTGAGGTGTGGGGAGATAGATAGTATGAGACTCGACAGATTCACCAGTAAATTCCAGTTGGCCATAGCCGAAGCTCAGTCTATGGCTTTAGGCCGTGACCATCAGTTTATTGAACCTATCCATTTGATGTTTGCTTTGCTGAATCAGGAAGGTGGCTCCACCAAAGATCTGTTCAGCAAAATGGGTGTCAACGCCAATGAATTGCGTTCCAAATTATCCCAAGCCTTAGAGCGTTTACCCAAAGTCGATGGGGTAGATGCCAATGTGCAGCTCTCTACAGCCACTATTAATCTATTGAATTTATGTGATAAATACGCACAAAAGCGGAAAGACCAATATATTTCCAGCGAGTTGTTTGTGCTGGCTGCCTGTGAAGATAAATCTGAACTAGGCCATTTGTTGCGTTTGCTGGGGGTGGATAAAGCTCTGGTAGAAAAAACCATTGAGCAAATCCGTGGTGGCCAAAATGTGGATGATCCAAACGCGGAAGACAGCCGTCAGGCATTAAGCAAATATACGGTAGATTTAACGGCACGGGCTGAAGCCGGTAAGTTAGACCCTGTGATAGGCCGGGATGAAGAAATCCGCCGTTGTATTCAGGTGCTGCAGCGCCGCACTAAAAATAACCCTGTGCTGATTGGTGAACCTGGTGTAGGTAAAACCGCCATAGTCGAAGGTCTGGCGCTGCGTATTATCAATAAAGAAGTACCGGAAGGTTTAAAAGACAAACGCGTATTGTCTCTGGATATGGGCTCTTTATTGGCGGGTGCTAAATATCGTGGTGAATTTGAAGAGCGGTTAAAAGCCGTACTGAATGAGCTGGCCAAAGAAGAAGGCCGGGTCATTTTGTTTATTGACGAAATTCATACCATGGTTGGCGCTGGTAAAGCCGATGGTGCTATGGACGCCGGCAATATGCTCAAACCTGCGTTAGCGCGTGGAGAGCTGCATTGTTTGGGTGCCACCACCTTGGATGAATACCGCAAATACATAGAAAAAGACGCAGCATTGGAGCGGCGATTCCAGAAAGTGGTAGTGGATGAGCCTTCGGTGGAAGATACCATCGCCATTTTACGTGGCTTGAAAGAACGCTACGAGCTGCACCATGCGGTAGAAATTACCGACCCGGCTATAGTGGCGGCCGCGACCTTGTCACACCGTTATGTCAGTGACCGACAACTGCCGGATAAAGCCATAGATTTAATCGACGAAGCAGCATCTAGTATTCGGATGCAGATGGATTCTAAGCCCGAAGAGCTGGACAGATTAGAGCGGCGCATTATTCAACTGAAGCTGGAGGATAATGCGTTGGCCAAAGAAACAGACGAGGCGACTAAAAAACGTCGGGACATGATCCAGGAACAAATTCGTGAACTGGATTTAAAATACAACGAGCTAGACGAAGTTTGGACCTCGGAAAAAGCCGCGCTGCAAGGCACACAAAATATCAAAGCCGATCTGGAACAAGCCCGGCTGGATATGGAAGTAGCACGGCGTGCCGGTGATTTAAACCGCATGTCGCAGCTAAAGTATGAACGGATCCCGGCGTTGGAAAAGCGACTGGATTTAGCTTCACAAGTTGAAATGCACGAAATGACCTTACTTCGCAATAAAGTGACGGATCAAGAAATTGCCGATGTATTGTCGAAGGCGACCGGCATTCCGGTTAGTAAAATGCTGGAAGGCGAGCGCGATAAACTGCTGCGGATGGAGCAGGAGTTGCAAAAACGTGTAGTGGGGCAAACCGAAGCCTTAGAAGCTGTCTCCAACTCTATTCGCCGCTCCCGTGCCGGTTTGGCCGATCCGAACAAGCCTATAGGTTCATTCCTGTTTTTAGGGCCTACTGGTGTGGGGAAAACCGAGCTGACTAAAGCTTTGGCGCAGTTCCTGTTTGATACCGAAGAGGCACTGGTTCGTATCGATATGTCAGAGTTTATGGAAAAACATGCCGTCTCGCGTTTAGTCGGCGCTCCGCCGGGATATGTCGGTTATGAGGAAGGGGGCTATTTAACTGAAGCTGTAAGGCGTAAACCTTATTCAGTGGTCTTGTTGGATGAAGTAGAAAAAGCCCATCCGGATGTGTTTAACATTCTGCTACAAGTACTGGACGATGGCCGTTTGACCGACGGACAAGGTCGTACTGTAGATTTTAAAAATACCGTGATCATTATGACGTCGAACCTGGGCTCGGATCTGATCCAGGAGCATTACCAACATCAGAACTATCAGCAAATGAAAGACATGCTGATGGAAGTGCTGAGTAAACATTTCAGACCAGAGTTTCTGAACCGTCTGGATGAAACCGTGGTATTCCACCCGCTGGACAATACACAGATCCGCCATATCGCTTCAATCCAGTTGCAACGTCTGCGTTCACGGTTGCAGGACAAGGGGTTTGGTCTGACGGTGACGGATGCGGCTTTAGATTTGCTGGCTGCAGCAGGCTTTGACGCTGTATTTGGAGCGCGGCCATTAAAACGGGCTATTCAGCAACATATTGAAAACCCATTGGCGCAAACGCTGCTAAAAGGACAGGTGAAGCCAAACTCAGTGGTCACTGTAGATGCAACTGAAGGCAGATTCTTGATCGGTGACAAGCTTTAATCTCTGTACAGTAGAATAAATTCAGCTTTTCTCGGTTTTAAAATCGTTAAAAGCTTGATTTTACAAGATTGATGAGCACTATTAGAAAGTACGGTCCAGGCCGTAACGCCTATCTATGTAGTGTTTGTTACAAATTAGCGTAAAATTTTGCTTGCAAAATAAGCTGTATCGGATAGCATGCGACTGTGAAATTATATCCATATTTACAAGGAGTTAACATGTTGAAGAAATCTTTGTTAATCGCGGCTCTGTCCGTTGCTTCTGTTGCCCAGGCAGCCGAAGGTTACTACTTTGGTGTTCAGTACGGTAAAGTTTCTCTGCAAAACGTATACGAAACTCAATCTGGTAACTTCGACACTTTAGGTGGTTCTTTTGGCTACCAAATCAATGATATGTTCGGTGTAGAAGTTCGTGGTCAAATCGGTAGCCGCGCTGACTCATTCCGTGATGAAGATGACACACTGATCAGCGTTAAATTAGAGAACAACGTTGCTTTAGTTGGTACTCTGACAGCGCCAATCTATGGCGGCTTCAGCTTAGTCACCCATGCTGGTGTTGCATCAAGCAGCTACTATGCCCGTACTTCTGCGGCAGGTGAAGATATCAGCGAAACTGGTTTAACTTACGGTGTAGCCGGCGTGTACAACTTCACTGATAAGTTTGCTGTTACTCTGGAAGCCAGCGTTCTGCCAAAAGTAAAAGAAGATGGTCTGGAAAATGACGTTAACGCTTTTGGTTTAGGTATCAAGTACAGCTTCTAATCCGTGCTGTACAAAGCGCAGAATGCCGGCCTAGTGCCGGCATTTTTATTTCTGCGCAGTGTGAGGTAAGACAATACCAGCAGTGTTCTGCTGGTATTTAAATTTACTTCAGGAAGCAAAAGTCCGGGTAAGGTTGGCGATCTCCGCGGCTTGCTGATGAAGGCGTTTGTTATTGTCTGCCACCAGTTGCATATTATTTAAATTTTCATCGGCTATATGCTGGATATTCTGGACATTGCTGGCCACTTCACTGGCCACCTGGCCTTGCTGAGTGGCCGCTGTGGCTATTTGCGATGATAAGTGATCAATGGTATTGACCATAGCGACAATTTGCGACAACTGTTGGGTGCTATGAGTAGATTGCGTCACACATTCGTCTACTTGTTCACGACTTTGTGTCATGGTCTTGCCCCAGCTCAGTAAGGTTTGCTGAATTTCACCAATAGAGCGCTGGATTTGTTCTGTGGCTCTGTGAGTTCTGGACGACAATGCCCTCACTTCATCTGCCACAACTGCAAAGCCGCGGCCATGTTCGCCAGCCCGAGCTGCTTCAATAGCGGCATTTAACGCTAACAAGTTGGTTTGATCCGCTATGCCCTGAATTTCTGTCATGACAGCGCCGATACGTTCAGCTTCAACGGCCAGGTTATCTGCAGTATTAGCCGCACCTTGCACTTCTACCGCCAGTTTTCTCACTGTAGTGGCGGTTAACTGCATCACTTGTTCAGCCTGGTGGCAAATTTGTTGCGCTTCACCGACTTTCTGATTGGTTTCCCCTGTACGCTGTGCAATATCCTGCACTGTGCTGCTTAGCTGTTGAGTGGCGGTGGCAATAGAGGTCAGTTGCTGACTTTGTTGATGAATACCGCGCTCTGTTAAATGCACGGCTTCCTCGAGTGTGTCAGCAATACTGGTGAGTTTATTGGTGCTGTCTTTGGTGCGACCCAACACAGTGCGTAAGCGGGCCTGATGCAGTTGATGCCGGAAGTCCGCCACTGAAAACGCAGTTTTACCGCTGTAGACATAACGGGAGACGGAATCAAAATCCTGACGCATCTGCTGTAACTGGGCCGGAATATCCACTAATTCGTCATACATCAGGGCGAAGAAAATAGCCGGAATAAGCAATGCAAACCATAAGGCATGGGAAAACAGTAATGCGCCTGCGATGATCAAGGCTAAGCTGCTACACAGTGCAATCAGGCGGCGTAACTGGCTATTGCCTCTCCACTGGCTGACTGCTTTACCTGCATTAATCGCCTGATAACAACGGTCTGCTCTTTGAATAAGCTCTGGACTGGCTTTGACACGTACAGACTGGTACCCCACCAGTTGTTGCTGCTGATAAATTGGCGTGACAAAGGCATCAACCCAATAATAGCGCCCATCTTTGCAACGATTTTTCACCATGCCGCGCCAGGATTGTCCTTGCTTTAAGTGACTCCACAGATCAGCAAAAGCGGCAGCAGGCATGTCAGGGTGACGTACCAGATTATGGTTTTTCCCCACTAGTTCATCTTCGGTGTAACCTGCGACCTGACAGAATGCCGGGTTGGCATAGGTAATCACACCACGTGTGTCTGTAGTGGAGACTAATTCTTGTCCTGCATCGTATTGAACTTCCTGGTCAACAATGTGCTGGTTGCGGCGGTTCATCTGTATTTCCTTTTTATTTATCATTCAGTTAATCTGGAGCAACGCGGTGGCATTATTTCAAAGATCTGTCAGATAAGCGAGCTCAGGAGCATTATGCAAGTATCTGCCATTATGACCAGAAAGTTGACTACGGTTGACCCGGATATGAGTTTATCTGTCTTAAAAGACATTTTTAATCAGTCAAAATTTCAGCATGTGCCTGTTATTGATGCGAGCCGACGTTTGGTAGGTATAGTGTCAGTGAAGGATTATTTCAAAGCTCTGGCTCCTGTGATGGATGCCGCCTCAGAAAAAACCTTAGACGTTTTTGTCACCAGTCGAAAAATTAAGCATGTGATGACCAGTCCTGTGATTGCTGTGCCGCAAGATTACCCTGTGGTGAAAGCGGCAGCTTTGTTGCTTAAACACAATATTGGTTGTCTGGCGGTAACGGATCAGGATGATCTGGCGATAGGTATCGTATCGTGGAAAGATATCATGCGGGTAGTTGTGTTGCAGGCGGCACGTAAAAGCAGATTAGCCTCTGGTGCCTCGTCTGAAGAAGAGTAAAATAACAGCATCTTTTGTGTCAGAGAAACTTAATCTGCTGGGACTCTTGTTTTTTATTCGGAGTCGCCCCATTTTAAGCTCTGCTTTTTTATCAAAATAAGGGATCAGCTTGAGTCATTTCCTCGAACAACGTCTGGCTGCACTTGGCACCACGTCATTTCAACATGCTATTAAAGGGATCAGACGGGGTATTGAACGGGAGACATTGCGGATTAAACCTGACGGTCAATTGGCACAAACCGATCATGCCAAAGCCCTGGGGTCGGCCTTAACTCATCCTTTAATTACCACAGATTTTTCTGAGTCTCTTCTTGAGTTTATCACTCCGGCTCAGACAGATATTGAAGTCACTTTAAAGCAACTGACCGATATTCATAAGTTTGCGTTATCCCACATAGGTGAAGAGCGGCTCTGGGCTGGGTCTATGCCTTGTTATATCAGCCATCAGGATGAAATCCGGCTGGCGCAGTACGGTAGCTCTAATGTCGGCACCATGAAAACAGTCTACCGCCAGGGATTGAAAAACCGATATGGCAGTATGATGCAGGCTATCAGTGGTGTGCATTTTAATTTTTCTATTCCGGAAGCGTTCTGGCAGCACTATCAGCAATTGTTGGGAGATACCGGGTCTTTGCAGGACTTTATTTCTGCTCAGTACCTTCACTTAATTCGTAACTACAAAAGATATGTCTGGTTGGTGGTGTATTTGTTTGGTGCCTCTCCGGCTATGTGTAGCTCGTTTTTACAAGGCCGCGAGCCCAAATATAAGTTCCAGACTTTAGGTAAAGGCTCTTTGTATTTACCTTATGCCACGTCGCTTCGGATGAGTGATTTGGGTTACACCAACAGTGCTCAATCCAGCTTAAATATCAGTTACAACAATTTACCGGATTATATCAAAGGCTTGCGTCAGGCCATTTCAACACCCTCTGCCGAATACGCTTCTATCGGTGTCAAAGTGGATGGCAAGTACCAGCAACTTAACAGCAATATTCTGCAAATCGAAAACGAATTTTATTCGACCATCCGGCCTAAACGCACCACCCAAAGCGGTGAGCGCCCCACCTGTGCCCTGAAACGCCGTGGTGTGGAGTACATTGAAGTGCGGGCTCTGGATGTGAATCCATTCAGTGCTGTAGGTATTAATGCCGAACAAATGCGTTTTCTCGATTTGTTTTTAATCTACTGCTTACTGGAGAAAAGCCCGGATTTATCGGCGCAAGAACAGGCAGTAACAGAGCAGAATTTGCGTAAGGTAGTGACTGAAGGTCGCAGACAAAATCTGGAGCTAGATGACAATGGTCAGCCGCGTTTAATGCTGGACTGGGCAGAACAGTTGTTTGCCGATCTGATGCCGATTGCAGACTGGATGGATACGGCCTATGGCGGTGATTGCTATAAAGCGGTAATAAAAGAGTTTTATTTAGGCTTACTGGACCCGAGCCAGACCTATTCAGGCAAATTACTCAGCCGTTTAATTGCCCAGCAACAGGACAGCCCTTATTATGCCTTGTCGTTGGCGGAGCAATACAGGCAACAACTCGCAGCAACCGACTATCAGATGTATAGCGAGGCTGAATTTGAAAAAATGGCTGAGCAGTCTTTAGCTGAACAACAAAAGATTGAGCAGGCGGATGATCTGAGTTTTGATCAGTATCTCGAACGCTATTTTGCTGATTTATAACGATAAAGCCGGACACTAAATTCGGCTTTTGTTGCCAAATTTTTGAGTTTGCAGATAAAAAAACGACCAGCAAGCTGGTCGTGAAAACTAAGGATAAGGATAATCCAGGGATGAAAAACAAAAACTTGGTTGAATCCGTTCATTGGGTTAGTCTGAGTTGTGTTTTAAAAAGTTCAGCGCCTGATGAAAAAAATTAAAAAAACTTTACTCTTTTTATCCGTAGCCACCATTCTGACAGGCTGTGCCACAGCCCCACCAAAAAATAGCTCTAATTTGTGTGACATATTCCGTGAACACAACGATTGGTATGATGCTGCAGCCGATATGCGCGACAAATGGGACGTGCCTATTCATGTGCCAATGGCGATGATGTATCAGGAAAGTAGCTTTAAACATGATGCTCAGCCTCCGATGCAGTATTGGTTTGGCTTTATTCCTGTCGGCCGCGCCAGTACAGCCTATGGTTATGCCCAGGTGAAAGACGAAACCTGGGAAGACTATGGCCGGGAGACAGGTAGTTATTTTGCCGCGCGTTCCAACTTTGACGATGCATTAGATTTTATGGGCTGGTATATCAATAAAAGTAGCCGTATCAATAAAGTGTCAAAGTCGGATGCTTATGCACAGTATCTGAATTATCACGAAGGCTGGGGCGGCTACAAACGTGGCAGCTACTATAAAAAACGCTGGTTGATGGAAACATCACGCAAGGTACAACAGCGTGCAACCCTGTATCAGCGCCAGTTACAAAGCTGTGAAGACGAATTTAAAAGTGGCTGGTTTTTTGGTTTATTTGGTTAACTGAATCCAGTCTTGTTTTGGAAGATGATAGTGTAGAGGCGCGGTTTATCTGCGCCCGGCTCCACTGTTCACTCAAGTGCGACGGATATGTTAGTTCTGTTGCAAATGGGGCATCAGTCGCACTGTTTTAATCATATTGTCCTGCACTTCAACTATCTCCATCGGACAACCTGCCAGAGTTAAACCTAAACTGGCTTCGGGAATTTCTTCCAGGTACTCCAACACCAGACCATTTAACGTTTTAGGGCCGTCCGTGGGGAAGTTCAGCTGCATATCACGGTTCAAATCCCGCAGGTTAATACCGCCATCGACCAGATAACTACCATCAGCCTGAGGCAGAATTTCATCATTCTGATAATCCGCAATATCTGTTGTGAAGTTACCCACCACTTCTTCCAGTATGTCCTCTAAGGTAACCAAACCCTGGATATCACCGTACTCATCAACCACCAGACCTATCCGTTCTTTTGAGCTTTGGAATTTATGCAGTTGAGTATTCAGTGGGGTATTTTCCGGAATAAAATAAATTTCCCGTACCGATCGCAACAAAGACGCTTTGTTTAACTGATCTTTTAACGCCAGACGGGCTAATTCGCGGCTATGGATAAAACCTAACGCATCATCGACGCTGTCGCGGTAAAGCAGAATGCGGTTGTGCTGTGCGTTGGACAACTGACGAACTATGTCTTTCCATTCATCATTGATATCGACCCCAACCAGTTCATTGCGCGGTATCATAATATCTTCGACTGTAGCTTTTTCTAAATCCAGTACACCGACCAGCATATTCTGGTGCTGTTGCGGAATTAAAGCCCCGGCTTCATGCACCACGGTTCGAAGCTCTTCAGAGCTTAAGCTGCTGCCATGATGTTGTTCGGCGCTGACTCCCAGCCAGCCTAAAAAAGTATTGCAGATTTTATTAAGTAACCAGACCACAGGGTAAAGCACTTTCATCAGTGGTTTGAGGACTACTGAACTTGGAAAAGCCACTCGCTCCGGATGCAAAGCGGCCAGTGTCTTTGGTGTCACTTCACCGAAAATTAAAATAATCAGGGTAAGAACTATACCCGCAATCAGAATACCGAAGTCGCCATACAACCTCATTCCTATCAGTGTACCGATAGACGAAGCCGCCACATTAACCAGATTATTACCCACCAGAATTAAACCAATCAGCCGGTCGCGGCGCTCCAGCATGGCCGTCACGCGCAGTGCAGCTTTATGTTGTTCATTGGCAAGGTGTTTAAGCTTGTATGGATTGACCGACATCATGCCGGTTTCGGAAGCTGAAAAGAATGCAGAACATAACACCAACAATCCCAAAACGATAAAGAGGGTGCTGGTTGAGATCTCGTCCAAAAGTACTGTACCTGTAGGGCTAATCGAAGCTATTTGATAGTACGAACAGCCCGTCAAGTCAAGCCTTTATAACCAGAGCGCGGAAAAAGCTATTATCCAAGCCGACCCAATATCACTTCCCTGACAAAGCGGCTGCCAAAATAAGCCAGAGTCAATAACAAGCTACCGGTAAAGGTGAGGGCTATGGCAAGACGACCCCGCCAGCCTCGCTGAGCGTGGCCCCATAACAACACAGCGAACACCAGAAAAGCGACAGAACTCAAAATGTTTTTATGCAGATTGTGGGCCGCCAGCCAATTGTCGGTAAAAGCGGCACCGCTGAATAAGGTTAAGCCGAGTAACAAGGTCCCCAACAATAGCACCCTGAATTGCAGTCGCTCTACTTGCAACAAAGGGGGTAAAAACTGATTACCCAGCATGAAATCTTTTTGTTTCAATTTTTTACTGATGTAGTGCACCTGCAGCGAGTGCAAGGTGGCTACAATCAGCAAGGTATAAGCGACAAAGGCCATTATGATATGCATCAGCAAAATGGGGTTATGCTCAAAATGCTGCATTTGCACTTCAGCAGGCAGCCACAATACCGCCAGTTGTGTCAAGGCAGAAAAGCCATAGACTATAGGTAACAGCAAGACAGTTGGCGTGCGTAAGGCCGTGATAGTAATGGCGGTACTGATCAACCAACACACCAGCGAAATCACGTTCAACAGACTAAAGTTCTGACCCGAGTCGGCAAAAACCGAGTCGGCCAGAAACAGCATGTGACAGACAATAGCCATCACCGCTGCGCTGAACACTAATTTATAGTCAGGGCCTTGTGGATGCACCAAGCGCGACAAAACCAAACCTGTTGCCAGCAGATAACCAACCAATGCCACTCCGGGTAACAGCTCAACTACCATAAATCAGATCCTGTTGATTCGTGAAGATTTAACATTCTATTGCAAATTACTCGCATTTGACAGAGTACCCTTGTGTATTCGCAGCGACACTGGGTAGGAAGATGTCAGCCGAGTAGTTACTCGCTTCAGGTTTATACGATATAATCCGGCCATATTGTATATCAGGTGCTAAGTTATGTTTGAAAACCTGTCGGACCGCCTCACCAAAACGCTGAAGAACATCAGCGGTCGTGGTCGTTTAACTGAAGATAATATTAAAGAAACCTTACGTGAAGTACGGATGGCGTTATTAGAAGCCGACGTGGCTTTGCCTGTGGTGCGTGACTTTGTCAATCAGGTCAAAGAGCGTTCTGTTGGCATTGAAGTCAGTAAAAGCCTGACTCCTGGTCAGGAGTTTCTGAAAATTGTCCGTAAAGCATTAGAAGATGCGATGGGCGAAGCCAACGAAGAACTGGCTCTGAATGTTCAGCCTCCGGCTGTGGTGTTGATGGCAGGTTTACAGGGGGCGGGTAAAACCACTTCTGTTGGTAAATTGGCTAAGTTCTTAAAAGAGCGGAAAAAGAAAAAAGTATTGGTAGTGTCTGCTGACGTCTATCGTCCAGCCGCTATTAAACAGTTGGAAACACTGGCGAGAGAAGTTGGGGTTGAGTGTTTCCCAAGTACTGTCAGTCAGAAACCTATCGATATCGTCAACGCTGCTATAGCTCATGCCCGCTTACAAATTTTTGATGTGCTGCTGGTCGATACCGCCGGTCGTTTACACGTAGACGATGACATGATGGGCGAAATCAAAGCCCTGCATGCAGCGGTTAAACCTATAGAAACGCTGTTTGTGGTGGATGCCATGACAGGTCAGGATGCGGCCAATACAGCAAAAGCGTTTAATGAAGCATTGCCTTTGACCGGTGTGATCCTGACCAAAGCCGATGGTGATGCCCGTGGTGGTGCTGCGTTATCTATCCGTCATATCACAGGCAAGCCGATTAAGTTTATCGGTATGGGCGAAAAAACAGACGCCTTAGAGCCGTTCCACCCGGATCGAATCGCCTCCCGTATTTTGGGTATGGGCGATGTGATGAGCCTGATTGAACAAATCGAGCAGAAGGTCGACAAAGAACAAGCGGCAAAAGTCGCTGCCAAAGTGATGAAAGGGCAGGGCTTTAGTTTAGAAGACTTCCGCGATCAGTTAGTGCAGATGCGCAGTATGGGCGGTATGATGTCAATGCTGGATAAATTACCCGGCATGAAAAACTTACCCGCTGGTGCCATGGATCAGATGGGCAATAAGCAGTTCAATAAAATGGAAGCCATTATTAACTCCATGACCAAAAAAGAGCGTTTGTTTCCCGATTTGATTAAAGGCTCGCGCAAAAAACGTATTGCCGCAGGGTCAGGCACCCAAGTGCAGGATGTAAACCAACTGCTGAAACAATTTACCCAAATGCAGAAAATGATGAAGCAGATGTCGGGTAAAGGCGGCTTAATGAAGATGATGCGTGGTATGGGCGGCAAGTTACCACCGGGCTTATTACCTCCGCGTTAAGTCCTGCTCAATAGCACGGCCGTTGGCTTTTAGCAAAAGCTGAAATATGCGGCCAAAGCCCGAAAAACCTTGCAAAGCAGGCAAAAATCCGTACAATTCACCGACCCCACGGTCTGACCGCGGGGTTTGTTATTTTTTTAAATCCTGAACGATTATTAGAGGACGGTATGGTAACTATTCGTTTACAACGTGGTGGCGCGAAAAAGCGTCCATTTTACCAAGTTGTGGTAGCGGACAGCCGTTTTGCTCGTGATGGCCGCTTTATTGAGCGCGTGGGTTTCTTCAACCCAATCGCTGGCGGTGCAGAAGAGCAAACGCGTATTGACTTAGAGCGTATCAACCACTGGGTATCGCAAGGCGCTTCTTTAAGCGACCGCGTTGCTTCATTGGTGAAAGCTGCTAAGAAAGCTGCTGCTTAATAGCTAAAATAAAGGTCGGAGTTTCACCTTGAACGGTAAAGATTTAGTTGTCTTAGGTAAGTTTGGCGCTGTTTACGGCATCAACGGGTGGCTAAAAGTAAACTCCTATACCGATGTCCCGGAAGGGATTTTTGATTACACACCCTGGCAAATTCAACTGCAGGGTAACTGGCGTCAAGTGCAAATCAGCGGCAAAAAACGACATGGCAATGGCCTGATCGTCAAACTGGCTGACGTGTCTGACCGCGACCAGGCTCAACTCTACGTCAATGCGGATATCGCAGTAGAGCGTTCTTCATTACCCCAGCTTGCTGAGGGTGATTACTACTGGCGTGACCTGATGGGCATGGCTGTAGTGAACGAGGCTGGTTATCACTTAGGTGAAGTGGTCGACATGATGGAAACTGGCTCAAACGACGTTCTTGTTGTGAAAGCCAATAAATCCGATGCATTTGGCAAGACGGAGCGTTTACTGCCTTTCCTGACTGACTCTGTCATTAAGGATGTGAATAACGCTGAACGACGTATCTTAGTAGACTGGGATCCGGACTTTTAATGTCGCAGCAAGCTGGCTTGTGGGTTGGAGTTGTTACTCTGTTCCCGCAGATGTTTGATGCTATTACAAAGTTTGGTGTAACAAGCCGCGCTGTAAAGCAAGGACTGTTGCAGGTGGAGTGTTGGAATCCGCGGGATTATACCCACGACAAACACAACACCGTCGATGATCGCCCCTTTGGAGGTGGTCCTGGTATGCTGATGATGGTACAGCCGCTGACCGACGCTATTCGCGCGGCCAAGCAAGCTGCCGGAGGGAATGTACATACGGTGTATTTGTCGCCGCAAGGCCGCAAGTTAGACCAACAAGGTGTACAGGAACTTGCACGTTACCCGAAACTGCTGTTAGTGGCAGGCCGTTACGAAGGCATTGATGAACGCGTAATTGAAACCGAAATTGACGAAGAATGGTCAATTGGGGATTACGTGCTGAGTGGAGGCGAGTTGCCTGCGATGACGCTGATTGATGCGGTATCGCGACTGGTACCAGGCGTACTGGGGCACGAAGAGTCGGCAGAACAGGATTCGTTTGCAACTGGTTTGTTAGACTGCCCACACTACACCAGACCTGCGGTGTTAGCAGACAAACAGGTTCCACCGGTGTTGCTGAGTGGACACCATGAAAATATACGACGCTGGCGTCTGAAGCAGGCTCTTGGTAGAACCTGGTTAAGACGGCCGGATATGTTAAATGCCCTGGCTCTGACTAAGGAGCAACGCAAATTACTGGATGAATTCCAACAGGAACACCAGGCGTTGCAGCAACACGATAGTTAATTCCAGGTAAAGTGAGATTGTTATGAGCAAAGTTAGCCAAAACATTATCAAGCAACTTGAAGACGAACAGTTAAAAACTGACGTGCCAGCCTTTGGCCCAGGTGACACTGTAGTAGTTCAGGTTAAAGTAAAAGAAGGCGATAAAACTCGTCTGCAGGCATACGAAGGTATCGTTATCGCTAAACGTAACCGTGGTCTGCATTCATCTTTTACAGTTCGTAAAATTTCCAACGGCGAAGGTGTTGAGCGTGTATTCCAGACGCACAGCCCTATGATTGACAGCATTACGCTGAAACGCCGTGGTGCAGTGCGCCGTGCCAAGCTTTACTACTTACGCGATCGTTCAGGTAAATCAGCGCGTATCCGCGAAAAGCTTAACTAAGCAAACTGGAAAGGCTGACCTTGTGTCAGCCTTTTTTTATGTCCATGGAAGGACGGTATGTCGCAACTGTCGGGAACGTTGTTGCGACGATGTCGCAGCCATCTTTGGCGCTCACCCTTTGGGCCAATGCTTCGCATTGTTAAAATTGATCCTGACAATTTTTTCGCCTTTACTTCCATCATGAACACAGAGCTGCAAGATGATTTAGTGGCCGCACTCGAAGCTTTCCTGTTGTCCCGGCAAGGAGAGATCAGCGAGCAGGAATTGCTGCATCAATTAAAAGCTTTTTTTCCCGAACCCCGCAGCCTTGCCGTGGATTCTTTGTTATTCCAGCAACATTTTGTGCTTTACCATCATCTGTTTGTGCTGCAAGCGCAGTGGCGACAGGAACAGGTGGCCTTATTGCATATCGGCTATGCCAAAGTGATGGTCTATACAGTGACAGCTCTGCCTGATAATGCAGTCGCTTTATGGCAGGAGCAGCAGGACAAAGCCGCTTATTATCTGGACTGGCAAAATATGCGCGCTATGACAGATGACAAATTACAGGCTTTGTTAGATGAGTTCTGGAAAAAACTAGCACTACATCAGCAAAACCAGGCGCTTGATACTGGCGCGTTGCGGCAGAAATGGCAGTTAAATCAGCCTTATTCTGTAACCCAGCTAAAAAAAGTCTACCGGCAGCAAGCGCTGCGTTTGCATCCGGATAAAGGCGGTGATGCGGCCGCTTTTCAGTTACTGCAGCAGGAATACCAATGGCTGCTGGCAGAACTCTCTTGATAGAAGAGCACAGTAACTTAGCCTTTATCAATCACTTAGCTTTATCTTCTTCTATCCTGCCTTTAGAAAGCCCACTACAATAGCTGTATTGAGTTGCAAGACAACAAGGATTTTCAAGTGGACTCCGCCAGTTTTATTGAAAAACGCCGTTTTATCGTTAAGCTCGGCAAAATGCTGCATAAGTTCGGTACTCCGGCTTATCGCTTGGAAGCACATTTACAGGAAGTGGCCAAGCTGCTGAAAATTGGCGGTTCTTTTGCGATCACCCCCACTGTGCTGACTTTTGTGCTTTGGGTTCCGGGTGAAGAAAATGAATACACTCATATCTCCCGTGTGACGCCCGGCGAGCTGGACTTAGGCGCTTTATCTTACACAGACGAGCTGGTCGATGCGCTTGCCAGCAGTAAGCTGACTTTGCAGGATGTCAATCAACGGCTGGATCAAATAGCAGCAGCGCCTAATCCTTACTCCCGCTGGGCCACTTTTGCTGCTTTCGGTGCTGCGGGTGGCGCTTTTGCCATGTTAATGCGCGCCAGTTGGCACGATGTATTCTGGGCCACTGTGCTGAGCCTGATTGTGTATTTGTTTGTACTCTGGTCGATGAAGTCACGCCGGGTGGCTCATATGCTGGAGCCTTTGGTCGCTTTAGTCTCTGCTTTAATGGCGACCGCTGTGGCTGTTTATATCGACCCGATGATCAATGTGCCTTTAGTGGTATTGTCCGCCATTATTGTCTTTATTCCAGGCCTGGCTTTAACTCTGGGGCTGGCAGAGCTGGCGGCCCGCCATTTGGTCTCTGGCACAGCGCGGGTGATGGACGCAGTGATGCTGCTGTTTAAGCTGTATTTTGGCGCCTTTCTGGGAGTGGCTTTAGGTCAGGTATTGTTCGGCCAGATCCCGCCACAAATCGCGCCCTCAGTGCCAGAATGGACCAGTTGGCTGGCTGTGGCTATTTTATGTGGCAGTTTAGTCGTCGTGTTTAAGGCGAGATTAAGGCATGCGCTATGGGGACTGGTCTCCGGTTTTATTGCCTATGCTGCCAGTTTATTCGGCGCTTATTACCTTGGCTTGGCATTAGGGGCTTTTGTCGGAGCTTTTGCCGTGGGTTTATATGGCAATTTGTTCAATCGCCTGATGAACGCGCCTGCCAGTATCGTCTCATTGCAGGGCATGATAGTACTGGTTCCGGGAAGTAAAACGTACATGGGCTTAAATGCGTTTGTTTCGGGCCAACAGATTGTTTCTACTGAACAGTTAGGCCAGCAGACCTTTTTGATTTTTATGTCATTGGTCGCTGGCTTTATCTTTGCGAATGTCGCATTGCCTCCACGAAAAGCCTTATAGCAACGATAATACTATTACATCTTACCTTGCGGCAGCCTTGTTCTTTCAGGTAAGAGTCAAGCGATAAAGCCCTTTGTCACGGTCGTAGGCAGCTATTTGACATGCTCAGAAAGGTAAGGCTAAGCAAAAAAAGTAGCGGGCAGGGCGGTGATCCAGTACACAGAGCTGCGATTAATGCAGCTCTTGCAGTAACTTCTCTAAACGATCTTTTAAGTCACTAAACAACAGTGGTTTTCGCATCAATTGTACTGAGCTGGGCAAGCCACCCCCGGCAGCAATTTCCGCGTCTGTCAGTGCGGTCACTACAATGATTTTCATATTTTCGTGACGGGGTGATAACTGCAATTCACGGATCATCTGAAAACCATCGAGCTCAGGCATCTGCAGGTCGGAAATCAGAATTTGTGGTGCCCACTCGCCAATTTTGAGTAAGCCTGCAATACCGTTAGTGACAGATTGCAGACTGATAGGTAAACCCCAGGATTCAATTTGCAGACTATAAAGTTGTTTCAGTAACTCATCATCTTCGGCCAGGAGAATGCGCACTGAATTATCAATAGGTTGAGTTTGATTTTTCAGCAGAAGGCGTTCAACAGAAGATTGAGTAACACGACGATGACCACCTGGAGTTTTCCAGGCATCCAGAGCACCTTTCTCTACCCATAACTGCACGGTGCGTAAAGAAACGCCAAGTAAATCAGCAGCTTGTTGGGTCGACAATAAAGGTTCTGTGTGCTTACTTTTGTTCATACGGGGCTAATGAGTATCATATTTTGTATTTTTATCAATTCTAGACGAGAACGCGGCTTGCTGTCACTTTATTTTTTGTAATTTTTCGTCGCTTTTTTTTCACTTATCGCTCCTGACTCTTTGACCTGAAAGACAAAATAGTTGCGCAGGTTTTTTTTACTGGTGTTTGTGTTGTACACAGCTGTTCCAATGCTGTCTGCAAGCGATCCATCTCTGACAACATCAGTTGATAAGCTCTGGTCAACCGGACCAGAGGCGCTTTATACCTTAGCTGTTCTGACTGTAGCCTGAATAGGGTTTGTTGGATAGCCTTTTTTCCCTCGTCGTCGCTCTGGGCATCAATAAGTTCCTGATTCAATTTCTTCTGTAATGCATCCAGCGCGGCGGGATCTTGTTTGGCCATATGCAGCAACTCATCAAAAGCTGGTAATGGTGAATAAGGAGGGGCAGCCATAGGATCGCCTGTTCGCAAAAATGGAGGACGTCTTTTAGTGTAGACCATTCATTTAAGCTTGCTGTTGGCGCTGCATCTGGGTAGAGGATGCTGTGTTGGATAGTCCTGAGACATGGTTAGTAAATGAGTGTATTTAAATATTTACATTTGAGTGTTTGGGCTGTTTTTGGTGTTTGTCCTTTATTGGTTTGGCTTAAAAGGTTGACTTGTGTGCTGTTGGTTTTTAATATGTCGGCATTCGTAATCAAATAAGTACGTGTTGTAAATATAAGTTTACTGGTATTCTGCTTGCATTGTTCAAGTAAAACCGGCGCTTTGGCAACGCATGATGCAAACAGGAGCATTCAAATGAGTAAGATAGTTGACGATTTACGTATAGTGTCGGAGCAGTTGTTAAGCCCGCCAGCCGTGTTAAAACAGGCATTACCTTTATCTGGCGCCGGTTCTGATTTTATTCAGAAATCCCGTCAGGAAATTGCCGATATAGTGCATGGCCGCGATCCGCGTTTGCTGGTGATCACTGGTCCCTGCTCCATTCACGACCCTGTATCCGCTATGGATTACGCCCGTCGTTTGAAACAACTGCAACTGCAATACAAGGACAGCTTGTACATTGTGATGCGGGTGTACTTTGAAAAACCGCGCACTACGGTGGGCTGGAAGGGGTTTATCAACGACCCGCATCTGGATGATTCTTTTGATCTGGAAACGGGGTTAACCAAAGGTCGTCGTTTGCTGTTGGACTTAGTGGAGATGGAGTTGCCCGCTGCCACTGAAGCTTTGGATCCGATCAGTCCACAGTATTTATCTGATTTAATCAGTTGGGCTGCTGTCGGGGCTCGTACTGTGGAATCGCAAACTCATCGCGAGATGGCCAGTGGTTTGTCGATGCCCGTCGGCTTTAAAAATGGCACCGATGGCAATCTGAATATTGCACTGAATGCGCTGCAATCCGCCGCCAGTGGTCACAGTTTTATTGGGATTAACCAAAAAGGTCAGGTGTCTTTGGTGCAAACTGCGGGGAATCCGGACGGTCACGTGATTTTGCGTGGCGGCGCCAAGCCAAATTATGACGAAGACAGTGTACAGGCGGCCTTAACAGCGCTGCGTAAACATGGTTTACCTGAAGGCCTGGTGATCGACTGCAGCCATGGTAACTCCAGTAAAGATCACAACAGACAGGGCCTGGTGGCTCAATCCGTGATTGAACAGCGCCTAAAAGGCAACAAAGCTATTATCGGTATTATGCTGGAAAGCCATATTCATGCTGGTCGTCAGGACTTAGTGGATGGCAAAGCTGAACTTTACGGTGTATCCATTACTGACGCCTGTATTGACTGGGCCACTACAGCCCAGTTGTTGGCAGGTTTAGCGCAGCAGCTATCCTTAGCTGAATCAGCCGAAGCTGCAGCCTGAGAAGAAATTATGAATGAAGTTGTAAATCCTGCAGATCCAATGGCCGCTTTACTGCCACTGCGTCAACAAATCGATCAGTTGGATAGTCAACTGGTTGAATTGTTGGCCAAAAGAGCTGCAGTGACCGCCGAAGTCGGGCGGGTCAAACAGCAATATGCCTTACCTCTGTATGTGCCGGAGCGTGAACAGGCATTGATTAAAGCGCGCCGACAGCAAGCAGAACAGGCCGGTGTCTCTGCTGATTTGATTGAAGATGTGTTACGCCGGGTGATGCGGGAGTCGTATCAAACTCAGGAAGCAGGTTTTGTCTGTTGCCGCACTCCGGGCGACAAAGTGGTGGTGGTGGGTGGCGCTGGCGCTTTGGGCAAACGTTTTGTCAGTTTGTTTCAGCGCTCTGGCTACAGTGTGGAAGTGCTGGAACAGCAGAACTGGCATCAGGCAAAACAAATGGTGCAGGGCGCCACTTTAGTCTTGATAGCAGTGCCCATCGCTGTGACTGAACAGGTGATAGCGCAATTGCCAGAGTTGGATGCGGACACAGTGCTGGCTGATTTAACCAGCACCAAAACCGGGCCTTTAACTGCGATGTTGGCGAAACACAAAGGGGCTGTGGTGGGATTGCACCCAATGTTTGGCCCTGATATCAGCAATATCGCCAAGCAGGTGGTGGTGGTTAGCCATGGTCGTGCAGCAGAGCAGTATCAGTGGCTGATCCAGCAGTTTAAAGTCTGGGGCGCTGTGCTGACCGAAAAATCGGCGCAGCAGCATGATGAACTGATGCAACTTATTCAGGCGATGCGTCACTTCAGTTCCTTAGTTTATGGCGTGCACCTGGCGGAAGAGCAGGCTGATTTGCAACAATTACTGGAGCTGAGTTCGCCGATTTATCGGTTGGAATTGGCGATGGTGGGGCGTCTTTTTGCACAAAATGCTGAGTTGTATGCCGACATTATGTTGTCATCCAGCGCTGTGACAGGCTTATTGCAGCGTTATCAGCACCGTTTTAATCAATTATCACATTTGTTAGCGGCAAGAGACAAAGCCGGTTTAATGGCCGAGTTTGCCAAGGGGCAGCAGTTTTTTGGACCTTTAGCGCAACAATTTTTAGAAGAGAGCCGCCGTTTATTGCAAAAAGCCTCGGACGAACGCAGTTAAAGTTTATTGCTGTTAAACCACAAACTGCGAAGCATGAGCCGGCAACTAAATGCTGGCTCATTTCTTTCCGGCGTTTTACACTAAAATGTCACTGTCAATTCTAATTGCATGGAAAGTCCTTGATTTCACGTTGGTTTCGTAAGCTGTTAAGCCTGATAAAATACCTGACTATCCTGTCCTTGAGTCTGGTCCTTTTATTTGCTTTTGTGCCTGTGCCTCTGACTGGTGTCATGATAGAGCGGCATATTCAGGCCTGGTGGAATCACAATAGCAGTTACCAGTTACGGCATAATTGGGTGCCTTTTGAGCAGATTTCCGGCGCCATGAAACAAGCTGTTGTGGCGGCTGAGGATCAAAAGTTTCCCGATCATTTCGGTTTTGATACCGAAGCTATTGAAAAAGCGCTGGTTTACAACAGCAAAGGCCGGAAAGTGCGTGGTGCTTCAACCATTAGCCAACAAACCGCTAAGAATGTTTTTTTATGGACAGGTCGCAGTTGGTTTCGTAAAGGCCTTGAGCTGGTGTTTACCGGCTTGATTGAGTTGGCTTGGGGCAAAGAACGAATTTTAGAGGTCTATTTAAATAGCGTGGAATTTGGCCCGGGTATTTTTGGCGTGGAGGCTGCCGCGCAAAAGTTCTTTAAACGGCCTGCCAGTCAACTAAATCGTCATCAGGCAGCTCTGTTAGCTGCTGTATTACCTAATCCATTGCGTTTTAAAGTGCAGGATCCCTCTCCTTATGTCTACAAACGTCAGCAGTGGATCTTAAAACAAATGCGACAATTGGCGCCTGTAGAACAACGATTAGCCGCTCGCTGAGTTGATTATGACCTTTTCATGACTAATGTATGGCTGTTCGATGAAGTTTAATAGTTTTAGCTAATTTTTCGCTGCAAACTTCGTGCAGGCTGTTTAGGATCCTTCACCCTTGGTGAATCAAAATGGGATCTAAGTATGGGCAAAAGAACATCGGAATTTATGCGCTCTGTGCATATTAAAACTATCCAGGCAGATCTGCGGCAAGGAAAAAGCATAAACAGCGCAATGCAGCACTTGCGTTTTGTTGGGGTCTGCGAGGATGAGCTGATGGATTTATTAATTGAAGCGGGTTACTGCACAGACACAGCAACTGCTCTGGCTGAGGAAAGGCCCGGTATCTAGGCCGCCTTGATTTTGCCGTGGTATAAAAATGCAAAAAAACAGGGACTGCATGCAGTCCCTGAAAACGCAAGGTATAGGACAGGAATAGAGCTGCATCAACTGCAGCCGTGGTAAAGATGACGAAACGCTGTGTCAGTTCTGTGACAGCATGCTTTTTTGCTCTGATGAATACGTATTCAGTAAATTTTTTTATCTTATTTGGGAAATTTGCGATTTTTCTGCAGGAAAAACAGGTCGGATTAGAGGAATTTTCTGCAAAATAAAGTATCCTTTGCGCACTTTTAACCGGCTTGGGGTACTCCATGCGTTTTTACTTCCCTCTGATCATCATTGATGAAGATTTCAGATCCGAAAATACCAGTGGTTCGGGCATTCGTGAGCTGGCTGCAGCCATTGAAGCCGAAGGCATGGATGTAGTGGGTTACACCAGTTATGGCGACTTAACTTCTTTTGCCCAGCAACAAAGCCGGGCGGCTGGTTTTATTTTATCTATCGACGACGAAGAATTTGGCGCTGGCAGCGCCGAAGATACGCATTCTGTGCTGGAAAATTTAAAAGGTTTTGTCGATAAAATCCGTCATCGTAATCCGGATATTCCAATTTATCTGTATGGCGAAACCCGCACCTCACGCCATATCCCCAATACCATTTTGCGCGAACTGCATGGTTTTATTCATATGCACGAAGACACGCCTGAGTTCGTGGCACGTCATATCATCCGCGAAGCCAAAAGTTATTTAGATACGCTGGCCCCGCCGTTTTTCCGTGCTTTGACCAACTATGCACAGGATGGTTCCTATTCCTGGCACTGCCCTGGACACTCAGGGGGTGTCGCCTTTTTAAAGTCGCCGGTAGGCCAGATGTTTCACCAGTTTTTTGGTGAAAACATGTTGCGTGCCGATGTCTGTAATGCGGTGGATGAATTAGGTCAGTTACTGGATCACACAGGTCCGGTGGCCGCGTCCGAGCGCAATGCAGCCCGTATTTTTAATGCTGACCATTTATTTTTTGTCACTAACGGTACCTCAACCTCCAACAAAATTGTCTGGAACTCCACTGTAGCACCGGGTGACATCGTCGTAGTGGACCGTAACTGCCATAAATCCATTTTGCACGCCATTATGATGACGGGGGCCGTACCGGTGTTTTTAATGCCAACCCGCAACCATTACGGCATTATTGGCCCTATTCCACGTAGTGAGTTTGAACCCGAGACCATCCGTAAAAAAATGCTAGCCAACCCATTCTGCCGTGAAAAGCTGGAACAAAATCCGGATGTGAAACCAAGGGTGTTAACTATCACTCAGTCCACTTATGACGGTGTGTTGTATAACGTCGAAGAAATTAAGTCCTTGCTGGACGGTGAAATTGAAACCCTGCACTTTGATGAAGCCTGGTTGCCACATGCGGCTTTCCACGACTTCTATGGTGATTACCATGCCATAGGTGAAGGCCGTCCACGTTGTGAAACTTCGATGGTGTTTTCAACTCAGTCGACCCACAAACTGCTGGCAGGTATTTCACAGGCCTCGCAAATCCTGGTGCAGGACGCGAAAAAGAACAAACTGGATCAGCATCTGTTTAACGAAGCTTACCTGATGCATACCTCCACCAGCCCACAGTACGCCATTATTGCCTCGTGCGACGTGGCTGCGGCCATGATGGAAGCACCGGGTGGCACAGCGTTAGTGGAAGAGTCACTGGATGAAGCGCTGGAATTTCGTCGTGCTATGCGTAAAGTGGACGATGAGTATGGCGATGACTGGTGGTTTAAAGTCTGGGGGCCGGATGATTTAACCGACGAAGGTTTGGACCACCGTGACGCCTGGATGTTAAAAGCAGGTGAAAGCTGGCATGGTTTTGGTGATATCGCCGAAGGTTTTAACCTGCTCGACCCTATTAAAGCCACTATTTTAACGCCGGGTCTGAATGTCGACGGTGATTTTGACCAAACTGGTATTCCGGCTGCTATCGTAGCCAAGTATCTGGCTGAGCATGGTGTGGTTATTGAAAAAACCGGTCTGTATTCGTTTTTTATTATGTTTACCATCGGCATTACCAAAGGCCGCTGGAATACCATGGTGACAGCGCTGCAGCAATTTAAAGACGATTACGACAAAAATGCGCCGTTGTGGCGGGTATTGCCGGAATTTATCGCCAAGTACCCGCAGTATGAGCGTATTGGCTTAAAAGATCTCTGTGATCAAATTCACCAGATCTACCGTGAAAATAATGTCGCCAAGATGACCACTGAGATGTATTTATCAGAGCTGGTGCCAGCGATGAAACCGTCCAAAGCTTTTGCTGCTATGGCACATAAAGAGCTGGACAGAGTGCCGCTGGACGACCTGATAGGCCGCATCACGGCGGTGATGTTAACGCCTTATCCACCAGGCATTCCGCTGTTGGTGCCGGGCGAAGTCTTTAACACCGTGATAGTGGATTATTTAAAATTCGCCCGCGAATTTAATGGTCGTTTCCCTGGCTTTGAGACTTATATTCACGGTCTGGTCAGTGAAGAACGCAACGGTAAAACAGAATACTTTGTTGATTGTGTGAAAGCTCAATAATGGATAACTGGGTCAGAGTCAAAGACTCTGGCCCAGCTTATAGCACTGACAAATCGCTTGCCAGGCTTGCTCCGGCGTATCAACAAACTGGATCAATTCTAAATCTTCAGGCTTAATCAGGCCTTCCTCCACCAACAGATCAAAGTTAATTAATCGGGTCCAGAAGGACTTGTCATACAAAATGACAGGTACAGTAGTGGCTTTGCCTGTCTGTAACAGTGTTAGTGTTTCAAAGAGTTCATCCAGAGTGCCAAAACCTCCCGGAAAGGCCACTAAAGCCCTGGCTCTTTGCAGGAAATGCATTTTACGAATAGCAAAATAATGGAAGCGAAAACAGAACTCTGGCGTGATATAGGGGTTAGGTTTTTGTTCATGCGGCAGCACAATATTCAGTCCAATACTCTGACCACCGGCCAAAGATGCGCCTTTATTGGCGGCCTCCATCACACCAGGGCCACCGCCGCTGATAATCATCAATGACTGTTCCGGCTGCTGCTGGCTGTGGCGGGTGACCAGCGCTGCAAATTTCTCAGCAGCCTGGTAGTAGCGGCTGTTTTTGAGCTGGCGCTGCGCTGTTTTTAGCTGCAATTTTGCGTCGGGATCGTCCGGCCTCTGCTCCAGTTGCTGTTGAGCCTGTTGCAGCAAAAGCTGCGCCTGCTCGGGGGAGAGAAAACGAGCACTGCCAAATACCACCACTGTGGCCTGGATCTGATGCTGTTCCAGTATCAGTTGTGGTTTTAAATATTCCAGTTGTAAACGGACATGGCGCAACTCGTCCTGCATTAAAAAATCATCATCGGCAAAAGACAGCCGGTACGAAGGATGATCGCGCAAATCCCTGCACTGCTCTGTGGCTTGTCGGGCGGAACTTAAATGACGTTGGTAGAGCAGAGGATCAGCAGACATAACAGAACTCCGGAACTATAGTTGTGGCATAAACTAACATATTGTTTGATATAGACTAATCTTTTAACACTTCAGTTCAGTTATAACATGGACAAAGCACTACAACACCCAGCAAGAAAGTAGGAGTGTAGCCAATGCCATTAGATGCTAGTTTAACTTTTCTAGGGGCCGCCGAGCAGGTGACAGGCTCCTGTTATCTGTTAAAGCTCAAAGACAAACAAATTTTACTCGACTGCGGTATGACCCAGGGCGAAAACCAAATCACCGAATGGAATAAGTTCCGTTTTGCCTTCAGGCCCAAAGATATCGACTACGTGATTTTGTCGCACGCTCATATCGACCATAGTGGTTTATTGCCTTTGCTGGTGGCTAAGGGGTTTCAGGGTAAAATTTATTGCACTCAGGGCACGGCCTTGTTGCTTGGCGTGTTGCTAAAAGACTCGGTACATCTGTATCTGAAAGATTTGGAATGGCAAAACCGGCATTTAGCCCGGCAAGGTAAAAGGTTGCTGGATCCTGTGATGGGGATACAGGATGTAGAGCAGGTGCTGGATTGCTGCCATCCGGTCGGCTACAAGCAAAAAGTGACGGTGTGTGACGGGCTGGAGCTGGAGTTTTTGGATGCAGGCCATATTCTGGGCTCTGCCATAGTGCAGCTCGCGCTGAAGCAAGGCAAAGCCATGCGGCAGTTGGTGTTCTCCGGTGATTTGGGGAATCCATCTACTGTGTTGATGCCGGACCCAAGCCCTGTGAAAATGGCGGATCTGGTGCTCATGGAAAGTACCTATGGCGATCGCAACCACCAGCCACTGCAAAACACTTTAGAAGAATTCGCGAATGCATTGGAACAAGCCCATAAAGCCGGTGGCAATGTGTTTATTCCGGCTTTTGCGTTGGGCCGTAGTCAGGAAATTTTGTATTACCTCGGGCTTTTGTACCATCAGGGCCGGTTAAAACAAAAAATGGTGGTGCTGGACAGCCCTATGGCGATAGAGATCACG
Source organism: Rheinheimera mesophila (assembly GCF_000986865.1). Lineage (GTDB taxonomy): Bacteria > Pseudomonadota > Gammaproteobacteria > Enterobacterales > Alteromonadaceae > Pararheinheimera > Pararheinheimera mesophila. Next base: position 131,333 of record NZ_LAVS01000001.1, on the reverse strand, counting down.
AAAATTTACAGCGAGCTGATGAGTGAGTTCGACCGCAAAGACACCAAGGTGCTGCATGGGTTTGGTGCGCGGGATTTGCAATCCTTTTTGCCCATTTTGCGCCTCGCGTCCAGTATGGAAGAGTCGATGGCATTAAACCGGGTTAGTGGGGGCGCTATTGTCATTGCGGGGTCCGGTATGTGTAATGGTGGTCGTATCGTGCATCATTTAAAACACAATTTGTGGAAAAGCAGCAATCATTTGATTTTTGTTGGTTTTCAGGCCAAAGGCACTTTAGGTCGTCGACTGGTGGATGGCGAAAAACGGGTGAAGTTGTTTGGGCAAAATATCGCAGTAAAAGCGACAGTGCATACCATAGGTGGTTTTTCTGCTCACGCCGGTCAGGACGAGTTAGTCGGCTGGGCCAGAATGATTGGCGGCCAGCCACGGTTTTATCTGGTGCATGGTGAACCTCAAGCTCAGCAGGCGTTGCAGAGCCGTCTGCTTGATTACGGTCTGCATTGCCAGATTGCGGAGAAAGGTCAGCAAATTAAACTATGAAGCATCCGCATTGACTATAGTCGGGCTGATATCTTCACTTGGATAACAGCCCAATACTTTGACAAAACGGGTAATGCGGTTCAGTTCATCTAAAGCGCGGGTCATAGCGTAATCACCTAAATTGGCAAATACGTCGACATAAAACATTTCTTCCCACGGGTTACCCGGAATAGGACGGGATTCCAGTTTGCCCATGCTGATGCCATGTTGTTTCAACACTGTTAAGGCGTCTACTAAAGCGCCGGGTTGCTGGCCCGTGTACATAATAAAAGTAGTTTTGGCGGGGATAGCTTTGGCCACATTTATTGCTTTACGGGCGACCACAATAAACCGGCTAACGTTGTCTTTTTGGTTGGCCAAACCACGGCCTAACACTGCCAAACCATACAACTTGCCACCTTCTTCACCACCTATGGCCACCACAGATTTATCCTGGGCTTTACGCACCCGTTCAAAGGCGTCCGAAGACGCATCGCAGTATTCAATTTTGACATTGGACAAGCCCTGCAGGTAATTACTGCACTGGGCTATCACTTGCGGGTGAGCACAAATCTGGCGGATTTTACTGAGCTCAGTACCTTCGACCCCCAATAAACAATGTTCGATAGGGTGGGTCAGTTCACCGACGATCGACAAACGGGTGTGCTGCAGTAAGTCATAAACTTCGTTGATACTGCCTGATGAAGTGTTCTCAATAGGCAACACAGCATAGTCGGCGTGGCCTGTTTCTACTGCCTGTACTATTTCGTTAAAACTGTCGCAGCCAATTTCAATCAGCTTTTCTGCCCGGCGGGTAAAGTACTTTTGCGTGGCCCAGTAGCTGTACGAGCCCTGACGGCCTAAAAAGGCAACCCGGCAAACCGGGCCATTGTTGCCATTGAGCTGGCCCTGCACTTTGGCTTGTTGCTGCAGTACAGAGTCTTCAATAATTACATGGTAAATTTTGGTGACATACTGAGCGTCCAAGCCCAACGCCTTGCCACGTTCAATCAGGGACACCAGCAACTCTTCTTCCCGTTTCTGATCGCGAATAGGTTTGTTTTGCGCCAGTTTAGCGTCTGCTACGCTTAAGGCGAGCTGGCGTCTGGTGGCCAACAATTGCAGCAAGTCTTTATCTGTGCTGCTGATCTGCTGGCGAATGTGGTCTAAATCTATGCTCATAAAAGCGTCCTTTAAGCTAAAAAAAAACCTCCCGATGCTGGGAGGTTTTTTGGTTTATCACGCGCGCGCGACCTACCGCCTCCCCGTTGGGGTGGTAAAGAGGTTAAAAAAGCGAGCGATCTGGATTTGTTTCATGGTCACCACAATAGTAAGTCTGGACGTCTAAAGTCAAGCTTTAGGTTGCAACTTCAATAAGTATTTTTGTTCACCCGGTAAAAAGCCCAGCGGCTGCTCCTTTAACCAGAAGTCGTGATCGGCTGCATAAAAAGGCGACAACGGATGACCAGACTGACCTGCTGGTATCACTAAAATACCTTCAGCTTCTTTGCCCGGCGACACCACCATCCGCTCTGACTGGCCATGTACTTTGTTTTGCACCCGCGGCATATGACTGTCGCCATTCATTGGCATAGCCGGCATATTCAGCCAGTCGCCAAAAAATGGCACGGCAGCGGATAAAGGGTGAGCTATAGCGCTTTGATTGAGATTGCCCCAGTTGGCTGCGGCTAAGCTGCCATGCTCTTTCTCCAGCTGTTGCTTGCTTTGCAGCACGGCCTGTTGCAATAAAGTGCGCCAGGAACTAAAAGCAGCAGGCAGCGTATCAGTGCGTTGCTGCCGGATTATTTCCCAGCCTGCCGTTTCCAGTGAAAACTTTAAATCCCGGCCTGATAATTTGTTTTGCTCCAGTACAGCGGTCAGAGGTGCAAAGGTCAGTTCCAATGCTTTAGTCCGGAAGGCGCGGACCAGTGAATAACCGACCGAGCCAATGCTGGCCTGACTGGCATCTTTCATCACATAATCGCGATAAGACTGCAACTGGTGTTCAGCGACAAAGTCTTTGGTTAATACTGTATCGAGCAGCAGTTGTTGCCAACGCGCCAACATCAAAGCGCGATGATCCAATTGAATCGCATGCAGGCTTTGCTCGTTATGGTGAGCTGAGACTGACAGCGCATCACGGATTTGTTGACCGCGAGCGCCCAGATCATAGCCACCATTTCCTATTAACTCTAAATCTTTACCGCCAATCATTCGGCTGTTGGCTGTCCAGAGTTGGCCGGATTGCGGCTGATAAATCTGTGGGTAAGCCGTGTGTGGCAAGTAGCCTGTCCAGTTGTTCTGGCCATTACTCCAATCCTGTGGGCTATCCATATGCTGTACTTTGCGTTGTGGCAAAGCACCAATTAAAGTCCAGCCTATGGCACCGTCTTTGTCTGCTACCAGTAAGTTTTGTGTCGGAACACCGGCACTGGCGGCCAGTTTTAACGTCTGTTTTACCCCTTTGCTTTTTTCCAGTGCCAGTAAATTAAAGTTAGCGCCTTGCGGGTCATGGGCGACCCAGCGGTAAGCATAATTCTGGAACGGCGGACTTAACACCGGCCCCCAAATGGTTTCTTTTTGCAACACTAACTCATCAGGCTGGCCTTTGACTTTAATTACTTCATTTTGATAACTGAATTCCTGCCAGCCGTCCGCTGTTTGGTATTTTTCACCTTTTTCATCCAGTTTCAGCGCGATCACATCAGACCAATCTGCGGTGCTGTTGGTAAACCCCCAGGCGATATGACCATTGCTGCCGGCCACTATAGCCGGAGTACCGGGCAGACTGACTCCTGCTACTGCAAAGGACTCTGCGTTTTCCTGCCATTTCAACTGAGCTTTGAACCAGGTGCCAGGGACCCGAATACCTAAATGCATATCATCGGCCAGAATAGCTCTGCCATCTGCAGTTCTTTTACCGGACACGGCAAAGTTATTGCTGCCGACATCTGTGCTGTCGTGCAAGCTGCACTCTGTACAAGCTATCTTTTGACCTGACAACAGAGCGGGATAGGCAGACTTAGGCATAGGGATCAAACTCACTGTGCTGTCATCCATCGCCGCCTGCCAGTCCGGGCTGTGCTGGAATAAAAAATCGTACCAATCTTGTGGCAGTTTTTGCTGCATCAGGCCCATCGCCAGTTCGTCCTTACCTTCCGAGCCCTGCAAATCCAGATACATACTGTATAGGGCTAAAAAGGAGTCGACTTCCACCCAGTTGCGTGGAGTCTGAGCTAACAGGCCATATTCAAAAGGAGGCCAACCCAGTTCAGTTAAACCTGCATTTACCCCTGCGGTATAACGCTGCAGTAGCGCCTTTTGCTCTGGAGGTAAGGCGGCAAAGCCCCGTTCTGCTTTGGCTCTGAATCGATGAATACGACGTTTTTTGTCCAGCTCCACTGCCATTTCGCCAAACAGCTCCGACAGCTCACCAGCGGCATTACGGCGCAATAAATCCATCTGGAAAAAACGTTCCTGGGCATGCACAAAACCTAAGGCATAAGCCACATCATTGCGGTTTTCGCCCTCAATGCTGACATACCCCTGGGCATCACGACTGATCTCTACAGTCTGACTCACCTCTGAGGGTAATTCGCCCTCATAGGATGGCAGACTGCTGCGAAGGGCAAAGTATAAAAAGCCAATCACCAGCAATATCAGGCTGAATAAGCCAATTGAAATCCGTTTGAACCAAAGCATAGGTTTTTGCTTCCAATAGGGTAAAATCAATAACTTATCATAATAGAGGACGATGAAAAGATGAAAGTGATTCAGTTATGGGATAAAGCCGTGCGCATTTACCACTGGAGCCAGTTGTTGTTGCTGGTCGGTTTGTGGTTTACCGCAGAGCAAGGTTATCTGGTGGTGCATCAGGTACTGGCTTATTCGTTGGCTGCGCTTTTATTGGCTCGTCTGGTGTGGGGATTTATTGGCAGTGATACGGCCCGCTTCAGTCATTTTTTGCAAACTCCGGCTCAACTGCTGCGGATGTGGAATAAAGCCAAGCATGGGATAGGCCACAGAGGCTTGTCTGGTTACATGAGCCTGACCCTGATGCTGTTGTTGGCTCTGCAATTTCTTTCCGGCTTAATGACTACAGATGATGTAATGACTGAGGGCCCATTGTATAGCGCTGTATCGTCGGACTGGGCGTCTTTTGCCTCCTGGTTTCATCATAATAATTTCAATCTGCTATTGGCGCTGATTGCAGTGCACGTGGTTGCAGCTTTGGTGCATGGATTTAAAAAAGATGGTGTTTTAAGCGCTATGCTGCATGGCAAGCTTCAAACTGAAGTACAGCAACCTAAAGTGAAATCAACAGGTTGGTACCTGCTGCTGGTGCTGGTGTTTGCCGGGATTTTTGCGCTCTGGCAAGGTATGGCTTTGTATCAGCAGTGGTGATGGGTGACGGCGGCTTTGTAGGAGCTATCCAAAGTCATTGCAATTGCAGCGAGGCGACAAGGGGTTGATACCCCGGGAGCATAGATTACTATGTGACCGGGGCGAGAGGCCGCAGTTAACGAAGCTGCGGCTTCAAGGACGAAGGATAAATTTTAGTCGGCTTTGTATTGGTCATGACAAGCCTTACAATTTTTGGCGAAATTAGCAAAAGCCGGCTTGATAGTGGCTTGATCGCCCGATTTCGCTGCCGTTTGCAAGGCTAAAGCATCCGTCTGAAATTGCTCGGCTTTTTGTTTAAAGTCTTTTAAGTCTTGCCAGATCTCTGCTTTGGCATCACTTTTTACTTTGTCAGCACCTGGTACTTCAAAGGCTTCCCAGGGCAATGTGGTCAGCGTTGCCAAAGCGTTGACTCTTTTTTCTGCACGTTTAGCGTCAAAAGGTATTTTTCCACGCATCATATCTCCCAAATCGACGAAATTATGCCGGATTAATTGAAAGCTATGTTGGCGGTAACTGACTGCGTCTTCGGCGTCGGTAAAGGCGCTACCCGCCAGAGCTGCTGCAGAAGATAAACCCAGAGAGAGCAAGATAAACAGATTTTTCATTGGCTTAATTCTCATTTATTTGATTTTGATGCAATAATGGTTTGATGCTTTTGTATGCCACATTAGCATTACAACTGATCCCCGTCGCTGTCAATTCAGGAAATCATGTGAAGGAAGTCAATTTTCACAAACCTACAGGTATGAATTCCCTTAGCATTAAGTTTGCGCTGCTGGTATTTATGTTAACCATAGTTGCCAGTGCTGCGATAGCTTATGCTGTGCTGATGCTGCAACAAAATGTATTGGTTGAGCAGGAAAAACAACAGTTAAAACTGCAATCTGAGAAATATGCCCGTGAACTGGATGCAAATTTTCTCACCCGTGAAAAAAAGGCGATCAGTGCCAATAACATAGTGGTGCGGTATTTAACCCAGAATCAGGACCTGACGTCTGCTCCCCCAGCACCTTTGCCAGATGGCAGTGTACGAAGTCAGGATGATTTGTCAGCCGCCTTTATTCCTCAGTTAAAGTTAGATCCTCAGCAAGCCCGCTGGTTTATGCAAACAGAACAGTTATGGCAGCAGTTGGCACCTTTGATGCTGGAGGAGTTTTTCAATTTTTATTTTATCTCCAAACAAGGACTGATCCGTATAGCACCAGCGGATTGGGCGCTGGAAGTTCCGGTGAATCATGACTTCACTAAAGATGTGTTTTTTGATATCGCCACCCCAGAACAAAATCCTAGTCGTTTGCCGCGCTGGACGCCGATTTACTACGATCCGATTTGGCAAAAATGGATGACCAGTCTGGTGATCCCCGTCTATGCAGGTGATGAGTTCCTTGGCGTCACAGCCAGTGACTACATTCTGGATGAACTCTTTCTGGAACTGACCGCTATTGAACAATCCGCAAGTGGCCTGCGCAGTATGCTGTTTGACTCGCGCGGCAATCTGTTGCTGGATGGGAAGAAACCCATATCCGTAAAGGCCGCAGGACAGCAAAATTTTGATGCCAAATACAGTGCCGTCATGCCAAGACGGCCGGAACTGGCCGCTTTTATTCAGCAAGTGGTCGCCGCGCCTCAACAGCCGGAGCTCAGACAAGCGGACCTGGACAATTATTTAATTTCCGCAGCGAAAGTGGAGCGACTGGACTGGTATTTGGCCTTGTATCAGGACAAGCAGGCAGTGATGAGTGGTCTGGAGGATTTTCGTGACAATGTGATGTTGATCTTCCTGGCGGTTGCTGTGGTGGTGGCGTTCTCCCTGCAGTTTTTTATTTACCAGTTTATTCTGAAACGCTTAACCCGCTTATCCTCTGCGGTTCAACGCATCAGCCGTGGCGATCTGCAGCAGATAGCCCTGGACCAGAATGACGATGAAATCGGGATGTTAAACCGGGCTTTTAACGGCATGTCTGAGGAGATCCATCAACTGATCTCCGGTTTAAATACCCGCATTATGGAAAAAGAAGAAGCGGAACGAGCCACCCGTAAGCTGACCAAAGCTGTGGCTTTTTCCAGTTCTGGTTTGCTGTTAACCGATAAACAACTGCATATCGAATACGTCAATCCTTTTATGCTGGAGCTGATTGGCTGTACTGCAGAGCAGATGATGCATAAACCCTTGTCCTCGCTGTTTGCTGCTGAAATGTTTTTTGTCGGCGAGGAAATAGCGCAAACTTTGCAGGAACGCCATCATTGGCGCGGCGATATGCTGTTGCAGCATGTGCTGCGTAAACTTTGGGTATCGCTGGCAATAGCACCGATCCGTGATGAGAAAGGCGAAATCAGTAATTACGTCTGCGCCATGCAGGATATTTCGTTTATCAAAGAAAGCCAGCGTAAAATGGAGCAACTGGCTTACTACGATATGTTGACCGGCCTCGCCAATCGCAGTTATTTCCGTGACCAATTACGTAAAGCTATCGCCATGTCCTCCCGTGGTTATTATCATTTTGCCTTGCTGTATTTTGACCTGGACGAATTTAAGCGGATTAACGATACCCTGGGTCACGATGCCGGTGATGAATTACTGAAAGAAGTGGCCCGTAGGTTAATCAGCCGCTTACGTGAAGAAGATACGATAGCCCGGTTGGGCGGGGATGAATTCGCGGTGATTTTAAGCGGGATTAAAGACCGGGGACAGGCTGCACTTATTGCCGAAAATCTGCAACAGAGTTTTGCCGCTCCGGTTAAATTAACAGGCCAGGAAGTAGCGATCAGCGCCAGTATTGGTATCACCATAGCGCCTGAGGACGCGGCGGACGAAGAGCTGTTGTTAAAACACGCCGATTTGGCGATGTATGAAGCCAAAGCCCGTGGCCGTAATACCTACCACTTTTTCAGTCAGGACCTGAATGAAGCAGCCAAAGAGAAGTTGCAGATAGAAAACCAACTGCGTGAGGCGATACGCGAGCATCAGTTTGTATTGTATTACCAGCCAAAAATCGATATTCGCACAAACGTTGTGATTGGTTATGAAGCTCTGCTGCGCTGGATCCGGCCTGATGGTTCGATGATCCCGCCGCTACGTTTTATTCCTGTAGCTGAGAGCACGGGATTAATAGTTGAAATTGGGGAATGGATTATTTGGGAGGCTTGTCGCTTCATCAGCCGCCAGCAGTCCAGAGGCCATGACGTGACCATTTCCATCAATCTGTCGGCACGCCAATTTACCGATCAAAATCTGACTGAAGTGGTGCAGCGGGTATTGCAAAGAACCGGCGCCAGGCCCGATAAACTGATCTTCGAAATTACCGAGTCGATGTTAATGGGCGACACTGATGCGGCTATTGCCCAGTTAAATGAGTTAAAAGGGCTGGGAGTGACTTTATCTATTGATGACTTTGGTACAGGCTATTCATCGCTGAGTTATTTAAAGCGATTCCCGGTAGACGAGCTGAAAATAGACCGTTCTTTTGTCAAAGATATTCCGGATGACACCAACGATATGGACATAGTCGCGGCCATTATTGCCATGGCGCAGAAAATGAACCTGCGGGTGGTGGCTGAAGGAGTGGAAAGCATAGAGCAGGTTGAATTCTTAAAAAATAACGCTTGCTATCTGGTACAAGGTTATTATTTCAGCATGCCAAGGGCAGAGCAGGATTTATATAACCTGAGTTATCAACCATTACTAAGAGGGGAAAGTTCGCTGTAATCTGCCGTTGGGAGTAAGCCCGCTTCGCTGCATGCTTTTCTCAGCCAGTGTACAGGGCAAAACCCCAACAAAAACCAGGAAATATCCATGATCAAACTACGACTGTCCTTGTGCAGTACGGCAATGCTTTGCGCGCTATTGCCTGCAGCTTCGGCGGATCAAACCACGCCGGTACAAGGCATACGCGACAAATCCCCACAACTCTACGCATTAACTAATGCCACAGTGATCACCGAACCAGGCAAACGACTGGACAATGCCACTGTGCTTATCAGCAACGGCAAAATAAGCAAAATACAAAATAAAGCGGATGTACCGGCTGGCTATCAAACCATAGATGCCAGCGGTTATTTTATTTATCCGGGTTTTATCGATTTATACAGCCAATACGGATTACCTAAGGCTGAAAAGGGCAATGGCTTCGAGTTTGGCCGCAAGCCGAATTACAGCAATGACCGTAAAGGCGGTAACGCCAGCAACGCCGCTATTCATGCCCGTCAGCATTGGGTCAGTGAATTTAAACCTGACGCTGAACAGGCAAAAAGCTACCAGCAACAGGGCTTTACTACAGTACAATCCGGTCGTTTCGACGGGATTTTCCGCGGTCAGGCTTTTGTCACTTCATTAGTGCCGGGTTTACCGAACGAGGCGGTGATGCGGGCCCAGGCCAATCAGTTTATGGCCTTTAGCAAAGGCACTTCGGTACAAAGTTATCCGTCCTCTTTGATGGGCAGTATTGCCCTTATCCGCCAGACTCTGGCTGACGCCAACTGGTACAGTCAGGCGTATGGCAAAAACAATTGGCGCTTTTACAATCAGGCCATTGAATTTAATGCTGATTTAGCCGCATTAGGCCAGTTAAAAACTCAGGGAATAGTGTTTGAGGCCACAGATGATCAAGCCTTGTTACGTGCCGATAAGTTGTTAAAAGAATTTGGCCTGGATAAAGTGGCTCTGGTGGCCTCAGGCTACGAATATAGTCGTATCGATCAGGTCAAAGCCACAGGCCGTCCGCTGATTTTACCTCTGGCTTTTCCTGCAGCTCCTGCGGTGCAGCAACTGGATGATCAACTGGATGTCGAACTGGCGCAGTTGCGGCACTGGGAGCGAGCTCCGGCCAACGCTGCAGTATTGGAACAGGCGAAAGTGCCTTTTGCGCTCACTTTGCATAAGCTGGAAAAACCAGAACAATTCTGGCCTAACTTACGTAAAGCCGTGTCTTATGGCTTAAGTCAGCAAAAAGCCTTAGCTGCATTAACCACAGAACCTGCCAAATGGTTAGGTATGGAACAGCAGATAGGTAAAATTGCCGAGGGTTATCAGGCCGATTTAGTGGTCAGTAAAGGTGACTTGTTTGCCGATGGTGAAATAGTGGCGACCTGGGTTCGTGGTCAGCAACAGCAATTTACCGCGATGGATTTACCTGTATTCGCCGGTACTTATCAGCTTAACCTGAACGGCAGCAGCCTGCCTTTGGAGTTAAAGGATAAAAAAGGTTCAGTTGAAGGTTCTGTCAAGCTGGCCGACAAAACCAGTACGCTGAAGCATGTGGCTGTCCAGAAAAATCAGTTGCAGTTTGCCTTGGATTTAAAAGCTTTGGGTCTGGGCTCTGGGGTAGCACAATTTAGTGGTGAACTTCAGGGGAAAACCTTACAAGGCAAGTTCGTTACCGCCGAAGGTTCGGTGTTGACGATCAGCAGCGTACAGCAACCTCTGGTTGCCAAAACTGAGCAGAAAAAAGCTGACGAAAAGCCAGTCTTGCTATCAAAACTGACCAGCCCAAACCGGGCTTTTGGTGTCACTGAAAAAGCCAGACAACAAAATGTGCATATCAAAAATGCCACAGTCTGGACCTCAGCCAAAGCCGGTAAGTTAGAGAATACCGATGTGCTGGTGGAAGACGGTGAGTTTGTCAAAATTGGCAAAAACCTGTCCACGCCTTCAGGGTTTACAGTGATTGATGCCACAGGCATGCACTTAACAGCCGGTATTATCGACGAACATTCGCATATCGCCATTGATCAGGGCGTGAACGAAGGGTCTGACGCTGTGACCTCTGAAGTGCGCATCGGTGACGTACTGGATGCTGATGACATCAATATTTATCGTGGCTTGGCTGGCGGTACCACCACAGCTCAGTTGTTGCATGGCAGCGCTAACCCTATTGGTGGGCAGGCACAAATTATCCAGTTGCGCTGGGGCGATAATGCTGAGCAATTGAAGTTTAAAGGTGCACCAGAGAGTATCAAGTTTGCACTAGGTGAAAACGTCAAACAAGCCAACTGGGGGGAAGACTTTGTCACCCGTTATCCACAAACCCGTAGTGGTGTCGATACTATCATTCGTGACGCCTTCCAGGCCGCCAAAGAGTATAAAGCACAGTGGGCCGAGTACGAGGATTTATCCGGTTCAGAGCAAAGCAGAACTGCACCGCCGCGGCTGGATTATCGGTTAAAAGCTTTGGTGGAAATTCTGGATAAAGAACGTTTTATCCATGTCCATTCCTACGTCGCTTCTGAGATTCTGATGATTATCAGACTGGCCGAAGAGATGGGGTTTAACATCACCACCTTCACTCATATTCTCGAAGGCTATAAAGTAGCGGACGAGATGAAAGCGCATGGTGCCAGTGCATCCAGCTTTGCCGACTGGTGGGCTTATAAAATGGAGGTACAGGATGCAATACCGACCAACGTTTGTTTAATGCAACAACAAGGGGTGCTGGTCAGCGTGAACTCAGACAGCCCGGACTTGCAACGTCGTTTGAATCAGGAAGCGGCCAAAGCTGTGGTCTACTGTGGTATGGACGAGCAACAGGCTTTGAATATGGTCACTATTAATCCTGCCAAACAGTTAAAAATTGATGACAAAGTAGGTTCTGTTGAAGAAGGTAAACAGGCTGACTTTGTGTTGTGGTCTGCCCATCCATTGTCTGTGTATGCCCGCGCCCAGCAAACCTGGATAGAGGGCGCGCCTTATTATCAACGGACACTGGACGAGCAATGGCAGCAACAAGTGGCCCTTGAAAAACAGCAGCTGATCCAAAAAGTATTGCAATCGTCTGACGATGACAAAGCAGGTTCTGGTGCTTCTTACAAAGCCAATAACCCGGTTTGGCACTGTGAGGATAACCATGATGTGTTATCTGTTGCCTTTGATCATCAGCATTAATGGAGTCATCAATGAAATTATCTAAACTTTTTACCCTGATGACAGCAGCGCTGAGCTTAACAGCACAGGCCAACGACATAGTCCCAGCACCAAAACAAGCTCAGGCTATCCTGCTGCAGGATGCGACTGTACACACAGTGACCAATGGCGTGTTAAAAGATACAGATGTGCTGCTAGTCGACGGAAAAATCAGTGCCATTGGTGCTGATTTAACGGCTCCTGCCGGAGCACAAGTGCTGTCTTTGCAAGGCAAGCAACTTTATCCGGGACTGGTTGCCCTGGCGAATCAGTTGGGTTTAACTGAAATTGAAGCTGTGCGTGCAACAGACGATACCACGGAAGTGACCAATACCAATCCGGATATTAAAGCTCAGGTGGCCTACAACGCCGATTCAGAAGTGGTCCCTACCATTCGTGCCAATGGCTTCAGTTACAGCCTGGTCTATCCAAATGGTGCGTTGATCATGGGCCAGTCAGCACTGATGCAGTTAGATGCCTGGAACTGGCAGGATGCGACAGTCGTAGATTCAGTGGCTTTGCATATCAAATGGCCACGAGCTGATGTGATGCCAAATCCATGGCGGCCACAAAAGCCGGAAGAGATCCGCAAAGCCAGCCAAAAAGCCATGACAGAGTTGGAAGGTTACTTTAAAACAGCCAAAGCTTATGCCGATGCGGTGACGAAAGGGGTGAAACTGCCTGTTGATTCACGCTGGCAGGCGATGATCCCGGTATTTAAAGGTGAATTACCGGTTTTTGTGCATGCGAATGATGAACGTCAGATGCTACAAGCGATGAAGTTTGCCAAGCACTACGGCTTTGCACTGACCATAGTTGGAGGGCGCGATGCCTGGCGTATCGCACCGCAACTGGCGTCAGCGAATGTGTCTGTCATTTACACCTCACCTTATGGTATTCCTGAACGTACTGATGAAGCGACCAGTCAATCATTCCAGACGCCAGCCATGCTTGCCAAAGCAGGTGTGAAATTTGCTTTGTCTCTGGATGGTTACTGGGATACCCGAAATGTGGTTTTTGCCGCAGGTCAGGCGATCAGTTATGGCCTGAGTCCTGAACAGGCGTTACGTTCTGTTACACTTGATGCGGCGGCAATTGCTGGTGTAGCTGATAAAATCGGCAGCATCGAAGTAGGCAAAGCCGCTACTCTGGTGGTGTCTGACGGGGATATTTTTGATTATCTGGGACACAAGGTGCGCTACATGTGGATTGATGGTCGGGCTGTGGATTTAAGCAGCAGACACACTCAACTGCATGATAAATATCAGCAGCGTTACCAGGCTAAACATTAAACAGTCAGGGGCGAAAGCCCCTGAATTTTTAAGGAAACTTTATGAAACTGATGTCAATCAGTGCGCTATCCGCTCTCTTGATGCTGACCGGATGCCAAAGCAGCACTGCCCCCTCTTCTGAGGTTGTGCAACCTAAAGCCAGTGCAAAAGCTATTGAGGCCCATATGGCCTTTTTAGGTGATGACAGCTTAGAAGGCCGTGATACAGGCAGTCGGGGTCATCAAATCGCCTCCAACTATATCGCCACTCAACTGGCGGCGTTAGGTTTAGAGCCTGCGGGCGAACAGGGCTATTTTCAGTCTGTGCCTATGCGTAAAGCGTTGCTGGTACAAAACAGCGCCAAAATGTCACTGACAGTCGATGGTAACACAACCCATTTTGACTATCCGAAACAGTTTTTTACCGGCCCCAGTACGTTACATGCCAAGGTGGATGTAACCGCGCCTCTGGTGTTTGTTGGTTATGGCCTGGTGTCGAAAGAATTTAACCTGGACGATTATGCCAATCTGGATGTGAAGGGCAAAATTGTAGTGATGCTCAGTGGCCGTCCTAAGTCTTTACCTAGTGAGGAAGCGGCTCATATTCAAAGCTTAAAAGCAGAAAATGCCGCAGAGCGCGGAGCTGTAGGTGTCATTACGTTGCATACTCCCTCAGAAGAAAAAGTCCGGCCTTATGCCAACAGCCTAATGTACCTGACCAGCCCCCGTATGCGCTGGTTGCACAAAGATGGTAAAGCTGAAGGTGAATTTGAGTCTCTGACAGGCTCGGCGTATCTGCATCCGGATGCGGCTAAGTTGTTATTTGCCGGAGCCAGCCGTTCTTTAGATGATATCTTTGCTGATCTGGCGGCTGAAAAAGTGCCTTCAGGTTTTGAATTGAAAGGCACAGTCAATTTAAAGCGTGACTCGACGATGGAGGATATCAGCAGTCCGAACGTGGTTGCGTTATTACCAGGTTCAGATCCGCTGCTGAAAGATGAGTATGTGGTCGTGACCGCACACTCCGATCACATAGGTTTTTCCAACGACGTACGCAGCAAAGACAAAATCAATAACGGCCTGATGGACAACGCCGCCGGCGTCAGCATTATGCTGGAAACGGCGCGTTTATTTGCACAGCAGGCACAGCGGCCAAAACGTTCTTTGTTGTTTGTGGCTGTGACAGGGGAAGAAAAAGGTTTATTGGGTGCTGATTATTTTGCCCATTATCCAACCCGTCCGATCGACAAACTGGTGGCAAACGTCAATATCGATATGCCAGTGCTGTTGTACCCTTTTGCTGATATCGTCGCCTTTGGTGCCAATCACTCCAGTTTAGGGGCAACAGTAGATACTGCAGCCGCCGCTGTGGGCATTACCCAAAGCCCGGATCCTATGCCGGAACAGGCAATCTTTACCCGTTCAGACCATTACACTTTAGTGCAAAAAGGTGTGCCCTCAGTATTTTTGATGACAGGTTTTACCTCCAAAGATCCAAAGCAAAAAGGTGGCGAAGTCTGGGGTAAGTTTTTTGCCAAGCATTACCACAAACCCACGGACGACAAAGCGGGCTTAACGGCTGATTTTGGCGTTATTCGTTATGATGCGGGGGCCACATTTGCCGACATTAACTTTGGTATCACCACTGAAGTGGCAAACAACCCACAACGTCCTGTCTGGTTAAAAGACAGTTTCTTTGGCAAGATTTTTGGCAAAGACTACAACAGGCAGAAGTAATACCCCGGGTCAGAGCTCGCGCTCTGACCCTTCTTGCTGTTAGTGTTCCATAATACGGCTTAATAAAGCGCGCACTGTTTCAGGTTCAAAGGGTTTGTCACAGAGTGCATTGACACCAGATTGTGCAATATTAGCCAGATGTGACTCGTTGGCTTCGCTGGTGACCATCAGCACAGGAATATGGCTTTGCTGACTGTGCTCACGAATGTAATGAGTGAGTTCCTGACCATTCACTTCCGGCATATTAAAGTCGGTGACGACCAAATCAAACATGGTGTTTTGCAGCAGAGTAATGGCTTGTTGGCCATCTTCGGCTTCGGTTAAATGCTGGACCCCCAGATTCTGCAGTACACGTTTTATATGATTGCGGGCCAAACGACTGTCGTCCACCACCAATACCCGAACATCGTGCACATCAAATAAATTCAATTCCAGTTCGGCCGGGCTTAACAAGTCGATCGCAGCATTGAGGGCTTTGCCTAACTGCACTGAATTAAAAGGCTTGGGTAAAATGGCTACAACACCGGATTGCTTAAATTGCTCCAACTGAGCTTTTTTGGTTTCAGAGGATATCAGCACAAAAGGCACATCCGCTAAATCGCTATCGTTTTTCAGTTTGGCCAGCAGCTCAAGGCTGGTGCCTTGTTCAAAGTACAAACTGCTGATCACCAGATCGGCTTTGTGTTGCTTCAGTTGCAGCATAGCTGAGGCAATGGAGTCCGCCGTGCTGATTTGACTAACACCTTCTTCGGTCAGTTGTTTGATGATCATTTTACGTTGAACATCTGAAGGTTCAATCAGCAAAACGGCTAAATCGGCAGGGGAGAGTTGTTGCATCAGACACCTATTGTATTGAGCTGCTGGTCAGCCGCCAGCCCATTTATGTTTGTAACCCAGTTTGGTTAATTCTTGCTGCACCAGTTCGCGTTGATCGCCCTGAATTTCAATCACGCCATCCTTAACTGAACCACCACAACCACATTTTTTCTTTAACAAAGCCGCTATTTCTGCCAGCTTTTCCGCGCTTTCAGCCAGGCCAGAAATAGTGATCACTGCTTTGCCATTACGGCCTTTGGTTTCACGTTTTAATCGGGCATAGCCGTCAGCAAAACTTTGCGCCATAGCGGGTTGTGGTTTGGGTTTGTCAATACGACCAGCATCTGTACTGTAGACCAAATCGTGCGTTGCTGCTGTTGCTGCAGGTTCGGCGGGCCGTCCTAATTGGTGTTGCCAGTCGGCCAACGAAATTTTTTTGCCACTCATAAAATAATCTGTGTAAGTCGTTAGAAGGCGCACGATAAACAACAAATAAGTAAACAGCAAGCTCTATCCCCGTCGTTCTTGAAGCTGCAGCTTTGTTACCTGCGCGCTCTCGCCCAAGTCACATAGTGGCCTATGCTCCTTGGGTCTCAATCTCTTGTCGCCTTGCTACAACTCCAATTACTTAGGGTATAGAGTTGAAGAGGCAAAAAAAGCCATTGGCAAATAAAAGGCTTCTGGTAAACTATCACTAATTTTAGAAATCTGGATGGCTGAAGTGTCTGTGCATTTATATCTCGAGCAGTCAGGATTGGCTGCCTTATTAGAAGGGCAGGAAGCTGCGATAGAACACGCTGTTTCCGCACTCAAAACACAACTTGTTGCTGCAGCGGCGCCCGCGGTGAGCTGGTCTTATCAGGTACCTGAGTTAGGCGAAGGTGGAGCTTGTTCTTTGTTTGGTCAACTGGCCGATGAACCTTATGATCTGGCTGCAACTATAGGTCAAAATCAGACCACAGCAGCAGCTCTGAGCCGGTTAACTGCGGTAGTACAAAACTATCAGCAGACCAAGGACAGTGACTGGTTTGGTATTTACCAAAAACGTCAGAATCCGCAAGGTGAAACTGTGCTGGTCAAACTGGCTTATTTTGGTGCAGCCTCACGCGCTGAATTTCCATTAACGGCCGAATTTGCGCAAATCAGTAATAACAGTACAGTGGGACTGACAGGTAAGGCGAAGGTGATCAACGATGTCACTGCTTATCTGACTGCAGGTGGCGAATACTACACTTGTGACCCCAAAGTATTGTCCGAAGCCTGTTTGCCTCTATTCAACAATAAAGGTGAACTGGCAGGTATTATTGACGCAGAAGCATTCAAACGTCAGGCCTACCATACAGAGGCTTTGGTTCGTTTGGTCGCTATTTGTCTTGTGCTGCCAGACTTGTTGCCTGCATGATAAGATGAAACCGAATTGATTTTTTAACACCGCAAACTAATAGGTAATGACTATGTTTTCGCACTTACAGCCGACCCCTATCGATCCCATTTTAGGTTTAATGGCCGCTTATAAAGACGATCCAAATCCACTGAAAGTGGACCTTGGGGTAGGTGTCTACAAAGACGAGCAAGGCCATACGGCTGTGCTGGATTGTGTGAAAAAAGCCGAAGCGCTGCGGTTAAAAAACGAAGATAGTAAAACCTATATCGGGATGGCGGGGGATTTATCCTTTAACCGCCATATCGAACAACTGGCCTTTGGTCAGCACAAAGTGTTGTTATCTGGTCGGGTCACTACGGCTCATACGCCGGGTGGCACAGGGGCGTTGCGGGTGGCTGCTGAATTTATTAAAAAAGCCAATCCAGAGGCCACAGTGTGGGTGACCAACCCTACCTGGGCTAACCATATTTCTTTATTTCAGGCCGCAGGTCTGAAAGTTAAAGAATACAGCTACTACGACTGGGACACCAAAGGTCTGAAGTTTGATGCCATGCTCGCTGAACTGGCACAGGTGCCAGCCGGTGATGTGGTGCTGGTACATGCCTGCTGCCATAACCCAAGTGGTATGGATTTGAACTTTGAACAGTGGAAACAATTTGCCCATTTAGCTAAAGAAAAAGGTTTTACCCCGCTGGTCGATATGGCCTATCAGGGCTTTGGTTTAGGTCTGGAGGAGGATACTCAAGGTCTGCGTTATGTTGCCGATCTGGTGGATGAACTGATTTTATGCAGCTCCTGCTCGAAAAACTTCGGTTTATACCGTGAGCGTATAGGGGCCTGTAGCATAGTCACAGCAGACAGCAAAATCACACAGATTGCAAAATCAGTGTTGTTAAGCGTGGTGCGTAGTATCTACTCTATGCCACCGGCGCATGGCGCTATTATTGTCAGCCATATTCTGGACAGTCAGGAATTAACCGCCTTGTGGCATCAGGAACTGGCGGTCATGCGCAATCGTATCAATGACTACCGTCAGTTGATTATTGATAAATTTGTCGCTGAGGGGATCACACAGGATTTTAGTTTCATCACCAAACAACATGGTATGTTCTCGTTCCTCGGCATTAACAAAGAGCAAATTGAGCGTCTGCGCAAAGAGTTCAGTATTTACATGGTAGGCTCAAGCCGTGTCAGTATTGCCGGTTTAAATCACAGCAATATCGATTATTTCGCCAAAGCCATGGCGCAGGTGTTAAAAGCCTAAATTAGCGGGCAGAACCGACAGAAGGGTGGCGTATGCCACCCTTTTGCTTGCCGGTCAAATACTCCGTGGCAGGAAAGCAATGCTGAATTAAGCTAGCATAAATACAAGTTGTATAAAAACTACTCCACAGGCTTGAGGTTCAGTCGTGATAAAACGCGCAGTGGCTGTTTTGTTTGCTTTATCAGTGATCGGTGTTGAAGCTGCGTCGCTGCGGATCGTGACCGAGTTATCACCGCCACACCAGACGGTTGAAAATGGCCGGGTTGCCGGGGTCAGCACACAAATTGTTGAGGCTACGTTACAACAGGCGGGGCTGCAAAGCCGCATCGAAGTGTATCCCTGGGCCAGAGCCTTTTATATCGCTACCTCTGTGCCTAACGTGCTGATTTACAATATCGCCAGAACCGCAGAGCGGGAGAACGAATTCCACTGGATTGGTCCTGTGGCGAACTACAGGTTAGGTTTAGTCCGGCTGGCCGAACGTACTGATTTGGCTCCGAATCATTTGCAAGACTTAGGTTCTGCTGTGATTGCGGTGCAAAGAGACGATTTCTCTTATCATTGGTTAAAGCAACAGGGAATGAGAGTTGGTAAAGAGCTGCAGCTTTCAGCGGATATTCTTGAATCCTGGCGCTTATTGCTCAAAGGCAAAGTAGATTATGTCATAGATGACGAAGCCGCGTTGAGATTAATGGAGCGACAGTTGGTGCAACCCCAAGGGAGCACACGTTTTGTGCTGGCTATCCCACAGCTTGAGCAAAAAACCTATTTGGCGGCCAGTAAGGACACTGACCCTGCACTGGTAAAAAAGCTACAACAAGCCCATCTTCAGGTGCAGACTACCGCCTTGTATCAGAACGTGATGGCTGGCCGTTTTTAAAGCGCGACCAGCTCATTCATCAACTGAGTCAGCCACAGATTCAGCCGCTGATCGGTTTGGTCATATTGATTTTCCTCATCCAGTGCCAACCCATAAAACCATGCACCGTCTGCAGTGACAGCTTTGGAGGCGATGAAGTCATACCCTGCAGTTGGCCAAAATCCGATCCGGATGCAGTCTTGCGGCGCTATCGCCTGATGCAACATTCCTACTGCATCCTGAAACCATTCAGCATATCCCAGTTGATCGCCCATGCCATAGATAGCGACAATTTTTCCGCTTAAATCAACCTGTGTGATGTCGTCCCAGTGCGCTTCCCAATCCTCTTGCAACTCACCAAAATCCCAGGTCGATATGCCTAAAATCAGCAAATCGTAGTCTGTCATCAGCGTCAGAGGCTGATCTTTAATATTATGAAGTGTTACACTGCTGCCATCGGGCAGGCTCGGGTCCGCAGTTAAAAGGACCTGAATTTTCTCTGCCACTATTTGGGTATAGCAGGTCGTAGAGCCGTAAAAAAGACCAATTTTCATCTGATATGACTCAGCATGTTGTGTGGCCGGCAGTGTAGCAGATGCGTCTGAGCCAACAAAGTCAGACAAAGTAAATTAACCCGGGAGTACTAAGTGGCAAAGGTGTTGGCCGTTTCAGAACAACAGCTTATTCAGGCGTTTTTAGATCAGTTGTGGTTGGACAAAGGCGTCAGTGAACACACCTTAAGCGCTTATGGTACAGATTTGACTAAATTTGCGTTGTTTTTACAGCAACAGGGCCAGCAACTGACCACTGTCGATCAACTACTGCTGAATAATTATCTGGCTTACAGAGTGGATCAGGGCTTTAGTCCGCGCAGTACCTCCAGAGCGTTGAGCAGTCTGCGCCGGTTTTATCGTTACCTGCACAAAACCCGACAGATCAGTGAAAACCCTTTAGCTGATGTCTTTAATCCAAAAATTGGCCGCTCTTTACCTAAAACGCTGTCCGAGCAGGATGTGGACTTATTATTAGCTGCGCCTGATGTCAGTGATTTAATTCAGTTTCGCGACAAAGTAATGTTAGAAATTCTGTATGCCGCCGGTCTTCGGGTCTCAGAGCTCGTTGCTTTAACTTTGCAGCAAATTAATTTGCGTCAGGGTTTAGTCCGGGTCACAGGCAAAGGTAAAAAAGAACGGCTGGTGCCTTTGGGGGAAACTGCAGTGCATTGGCTGGATCAATATCTGCACCAGGGCCGTGGCTTATTGCTCGATGGTCAAAGTGATGTGGTGTTTCCTAGCAGCAGAGGCCAGCAAATGACCCGACAAACCTTCTGGCACCGGATTAAGTTTTATGCCAAAGTGGCAGGCATTAGTGCAGAATTGTCTCCGCATACGGTACGACATGCCTTTGCGACGCATTTATTGAATCATGGCGCTGATTTACGGGTTGTCCAGTTATTGTTGGGGCATAGTGATTTATCAACGACCCAAATTTATACCCATGTGGCGCAAGCGCGTCTGAAAAGTTTACATCAACAACATCATCCCAGGGGCTAACCTGCGGATCAGGAAACAAAGATGAAGAAGTTTAGTTATCTCGCCGTTATGGCAGCCTTTTTAAGTACAGGATTAGCAGCCCAGGCGCTGTTACCTGAAGTGAATAAAGCCTTTTCTGAGGTGGGGTTAACGGTCAAAGCTGTGGCTGACTCCACCGTGCCCGGTATGTTGCAGGTGCAAACGGACAAAGGGTTGTTTTTTATGTCGGACAACAAGCAGTATCTGTTTGAAGGCAATATTTATGACTTAAAAAACAAAAAGCTGGTGAACGAGGACATACTCAAAGATATCCGCAAAGCAGGTGTCAAAGAATTTGATAACTCGGTGATTGAGTTTAAGGCGGCCGACGAAAAATATGTGATCCATGTCTTTACAGACACTAGCTGCGGCTATTGCCGTAAGTTACATCACGAAATGGCTGATCTGAATAAGGCGGGTATTACCGTGCGCTACCTGGCTTTCCCACGTGGTGGAATTCAGTCTGCGACTTACGATGAATTGCAATCGATCTGGTGTGCCAAAGATAACAAGCAGGCACTGACAGATGCGAAAAATGGCAAAGCGGTACAACAAGCCAGTTGCGCCAATAAAGTGGCTCAGCATTACGAGTTAGGCCAGAGTTTTGGTATCAACGGCACTCCGGCTCTGATCTTACCTGATGGTCGCCTGATCCCAGGTTATCAACCCGCTGCAGCTTTAGTGGCCGCCCTGAGTCAGAATGCATCTTAAGCGGAACCATCCTTGAGTATCATGAAAGAATTACAGCGCCGGCCTGTACCGGCGATTTCTGCTGAGCTTGCTCAGTTCCATCCGGTGATCCAGCGTATTTACGCCAGTCGTGGTATCGAAAGCTCTACGCAACTGGCAAGGGGGGCCGCCCAGTTATTACCTTTTACTTTGCTCAAAGGCATGACTGCTGCCGTGGCTTTGCTGATGGATGCGTTACAGCAGCAACAGCATGTTGTCATAGTTGGCGATTTCGATGCTGATGGCGCCACCAGCACAGCCACTTTGCTGACCGGCTTAAAAAGTCTGGGTTTTAAACATGTGGAGTATCTGGTTCCCAACCGTTTTGAGTATGGCTATGGCTTATCTGTGGAAATGGCTGAAATTGCCGTAGCTCAGGGCGCTCAGTTAATAGTCACAGTCGACAATGGTATTTCAGCCTTAGACGGTATAGCGCTGGCAAAAAAAATGGGCGTCAAAGTGCTGGTGACAGACCACCACTTACCGGGTAACGAACTGCCGGATGCCGATGCCATTGTCAATCCAAACCAGCCGGGCTGCGATTTTCCCAGCAAACAACTAGCCGGGGTGGGTGTGGCTTTTTATCTGCTGTTGGCACTGCGCGCTGAACTTCGGATCCAAGGCTATTTTACCGAAGCTCAGCCTGAACCCAATTTAGCTGAGCTATTAGATTTGGTGGCATTGGGTACAGTGGCCGACGTGGTGCCGCTGGACACCAACAACAGAATTCTGGTGCATCAGGGCCTGCAACGTATTCGCAGTGGCAAAGCCCGGCCTGGCATCCAGGCTTTAATTGATGTCGCCAATCGCAAAGCGGAAAAACTCACAGCGCAGGATTTTGGTTTTGCTTTAGCACCCCGCTTAAATGCAGCAGGGCGGTTGGATGATATGGGATTGGGCATCAGTTGTTTATTAGCGCCTGATTTACCCCGGGCCCGTCTGTATGCGGCAGAGCTTGATAGCTTAAATGTCGAGCGCCGTGAAATAGAGCAGGGCATGCAGCAGGAAGCCTTGGCCTATTTACAGCGGTTGTCTTTTGCTTCTGAAGAGTTGCCGGATGTTTTATGTCTGTACCAAAGTGACTGGCATCAGGGCGTCATAGGTATTTTAGCGGGGCGGATTAAAGAGCAATACCACAGACCTGTGCTGGTGTTTGCGCAAGGGGACGAGGGAGAGCTCAAAGGTTCTGCCCGTTCAATTCCTGGCTTGCATATCCGCGATTTATTAGACGAAGTTTCAACGCAATACCCTGGCCTGATTAAAAAGTTTGGTGGCCATGCCATGGCGGCAGGCCTCACTATTGCGCAGGAGCGGTTTGAAACTTTTAAACTGGCGCTGAATTTTGTGGCGAAAAAGTACCTGACACCAGAGCTGTTGACCGCTGTGCTTTACACAGACGGGGATTTAAGCACTGACTGTTTGTCCGTGCCTTTTGCGCAACTGCTACAGCAAGCCGGGCCCTGGGGGCAAGCCTTTCCTGAGCCGGTGTTTGAAGGCGAATTTATCATTCGTCAACAACGTCTGCTGGCCGATAAACATTTGAAGCTGATGCTCGAATGCAGTGACGGCAACCTGGTCGATGCGATTTGGTTTAATGCCGACAACAAAGCCTGGCCCGATGCTAACGTGAAAAAAATCCGCATGGCCTATCAGTTGGATATCAACGACTACCGTGAGCAACAGTCGGTACAGTTGTTAGTCCGGCTGATTGAAAAAATCGGTTAGTCTGCTCATCACCCGGCTGCAGGGCGATAATTCAGTGGCTCTGCAGCTTACTCCAGAGAAAATCATCGGGATGGCTGCATGTCCGCAGAAAAATTGCTACAATCGCCACCAATTTTTTTCTAAGCGCCTTAAATCATGTTTGAAGTAAATCCGGTATACAACGCCATCAAAGATCTGACTGAACGCACCAACGTGCTTCGGGGGTATCTTTGACTACGACGCCAAAAAAGAGAAGTTAGAAGAAGTCAGCCGCGAGCTGGAAGATGCTGCCGTCTGGAATAAACCTGAGTATGCTCAGGCTTTAGGCAAAGAGCGTTCCGCCTTAGAGCAAGTGGTCGGCACCATCGACAAGCTAGATCAGGGCCTGGAGGACGTAGCTGGCTTGGTCGAGTTAGCCATTGAAGCCGAAGACGAAGCGACTTTCCATGAAGCTCAGGCTGAATTGGCCGATCTGGAGGCACAGCTCGCCAAGCTGGAGTTCCGTCGTATGTTCTCCGGCAAAAGCGATCCGGCCGATTGCTATTTGGATATCCAATCCGGTTCTGGCGGCACTGAAGCGCAGGACTGGGCCAGCATGTTGATGCGGATGTATTTACGTTGGGGTGAAGCCAAAGGCTTTAAACCTGAACTGTATGAAGTGACTGACGGTGACGTCGCTGGCATCAAAGGCTGTACTATTAAATTTACCGGCGAATATGCCTACGGCTGGTTACGCACTGAAACCGGTGTGCATCGTTTAGTCCGTAAAAGCCCGTTTGACTCTGGCAACCGCCGTCATACCTCTTTTGCGTCCGTGTTTGTCTCACCTGAAGTCGATGACGATATTGAAATCGAAATCAACCCGGCGGATTTACGGATAGATACCTACCGTGCTTCGGGTGCTGGTGGTCAGCACGTTAACAGAACCGACTCAGCGGTGCGTATTACTCACTTACCGACCAATATAGTGGTGCAGTGTCAGAATGACCGCTCGCAACATAAAAACCGCGATAACGCCTACAAACAGTTACGCGCCAAGTTGTATGAGTTTGAACTGCAAAAACAAAATGCGGAAAAACAAGCGCTGGAAGACACCAAATCGGATATCGGCTGGGGCAGTCAAATCCGTTCTTATGTGCTGGACGACTCGCGGATTAAAGACTTACGCACAGGTGTCGAAACCCGCAATACCCAGGCGGTATTGGATGGCGATTTAGACAAATTTATCGAAGCCAGCTTAAAAGCCGGTTTGTAATTTAGCTCAAAAAATCAGGAATTTACTATGTCTGAACAGAATACTCCTATCGAAGAACATCAGGACGTCAACAAACTGATTGCTGAGCGAAAACACAAGCTGGCTGCATTACGTGAGCAAGGCAATCCTTTTCCAAATGATTTTCGTCGTGACGCCACTTCGGATCAAATTCATGCCCAGTATGAGCACCTGAGTAAAGAAGAGCTGGAACAGCAGCAAATCCGTGTCACAGTGGCCGGCCGTATGATGCTACGCCGGGTGATGGGCAAAGCCAGCTTTGCGACTATTCAGGACGTCGGCGGCAAGGTGCAGCTTTATGTTGCCCGCGACAGCCTGCCTGAGAATGTCTACAACGAAGGCTTTAAGAAGTGGGATTTGGGCGACATCATTGGCGGTAGCGGTGTGTTGTTTAAAACTCAGACCGGTGAGTTGACGGTTTGGTTAGATGAAGTGCGTTTACTGACCAAAGCGCTGCGCCCATTGCCGGATAAATTCCACGGTTTAACCGATCAGGAAGCTTGTTATCGTCAGCGTTATTTAGATTTGATTGTCAACGAGCAATCGCGCAAAACCTTCTTAATCCGCTCAAAAACTGTGGCCTATATCCGTCAGTTTTTTAACAGCAAAGGCTTTTTAGAGGTTGAAACCCCAATGCTGCAAAGCATTCCTGGTGGTGCTTCGGCCCGTCCGTTCGAGACTCACCATAATGCGCTGGATATGCAAATGTTCCTGCGGATTGCACCAGAGCTGTATTTAAAGCGGTTAGTGGTCGGTGGTTTTGAAAAAGTGTTTGAGCTGAACCGTAACTTCCGTAACGAAGGCGTATCCACCCGTCATAACCCGGAATTTACTATGCTGGAATTCTACTGGGCCTATGCCGACTACAACGACCTGATGGATATCACCGAAGAGTTATTCCGTGGCTTGGCTCAGTCTGTGTTAGGCACCACTGAAGTGCAGTATCAGGGCAATGTATTTGATTTTGGTAAACCTTTTGCCCGGATGTCAGTGACTGAATCTATTCTGCACTACAACCCGGAAGTGAAGTTAGAACAGTTAACGACCCGTGAAGCCGTCGCTGCTTTGGCCAAGTCTCTGGGTATTGAAGTGAAAGACAACTATGGCCATGGCCGTATTCTGATGGAAGTCTTTGATGAGTTGGTCGAAACCAAGCTGCAACAACCGACTTTTATCACTGAATACCCGGCAGAGATTTCTCCGCTGGCACGCCGTAATGATCACAATCCGGAAATCACGGACCGTTTTGAGTTCTTTATCGGTGGTCGTGAATTAGGCAATGGCTTTAGCGAGTTAAACGACGCTGAAGATCAGGCTGAACGTTTCCGTGAGCAGGTTGCGCAAAAAGAAGCGGGCGATGATGAAGCCATGTACTACGACGAAGATTTCGTCACCGCACTGGAACATGGTTTACCGCCAACTGCAGGTCAGGGCATTGGTATTGATCGTTTAGTGATGTTACTGGCCGACGCGCCAAGCATCCGTGACGTCATTCTGTTCCCGCATATGCGTCATACAGACAAGCACGGCTCATAAGGCTTTGATTTAAAAGGCAGCGCAAGCTGCCTTTTTTGACTGTTTTAGCTATCAAATCGCGGGTGCAACAATGCCTCTGTGATTTATTATTTTTTTATCCTGCCTTTTGATTGAGCAGCAAGCTGCCCTTTGTTATAATTTCCCCCCGTCCTAAGTTCGTAAATTCTTTATTGCCAATGGCGTCTCAGGGGTCTCATGACTACAAGATACATCTTCGTGACGGGTGGGGTTGTCTCATCCTTAGGTAAAGGCATTGCTGCTGCATCCTTAGCGGCTATTTTAGAAGCCCGCGGCCTGAAAGTGACCATCCTTAAACTGGATCCGTATATCAATCTGGATCCGGGCACCATGAGCCCAATTCAGCACGGTGAAGTGTACGTCACAGAAGACGGCGCAGAAACCGACCTCGATTTAGGTCACTATGAGCGCTTCATCCGCACCAAAATGACCAAACGTAATAACTTCACTCAAGGCCGAATTTATTCGGACGTATTACGTCGTGAGCGTCGTGGTGATTATTTAGGTGCCACTATTCAGGTGATCCCTCATATCACCAATGAAATCAAAAGCCGTGTGATTGCAGGCGCTGAAGGCTATGACATTGCCATAGTGGAGATTGGCGGCACTGTCGGCGATATCGAGTCGTTACCATTTTTAGAGGCTATTCGTCAGTTAGGTACTGAAATTGGTCGTGAACGCGCCATGTTTATGCACCTGACGTTAGTGCCATACCTGGGTACGGCTGGTGAAATCAAAACCAAACCAACTCAGCATTCTGTTAAAGAGCTGCGTTCTATTGGTATTCAGCCGGATATTCTGGTCTGTCGTTCTGACCGTGCTATTCCGTCTAACGAAAAAGCCAAAATTGCACTGTTCACCAATGTGGAAGAGCGTGCAGTTATTTCATTAAAAGACGTGTCCAGCATTTACCAAATTCCGGCGTTGTTAAAATCTCAGGGGCTGGATGAGTTAGTGGTGCGTCGTTTCCATATCACCTGCCCAGAGGCCGACCTGACTGAGTGGGAACAGGTGCTGTACCAGGAGTCTAATCCGACAGGTGAAGTGACTATTGGTATGGTCGGTAAATATGTTGAATTGCCGGATGCATACAAGTCAGTCAACGAAGCCTTAAACCATGCCGGTTTAAAAAACCGGTTAACTGTGCATATCAAATACATTGATTCACAAGACGTTGAAAGCAAAGGCACTGATATTTTGGCTGGTGTGGATGCCATTCTGGTGCCCGGTGGTTTTGGTGAGCGTGGTGTGGAAGGCAAAATTATGGCAGCCCGTTATGCCCGCGAACACAAAGTGCCTTACTTAGGTATTTGTTTAGGTATGCAAGTGGCGCTGATTGAATATGCCCGCAATGTGGCTGGTATGAAGGATGCGCACTCGACCGAATTTAATAAGAACACGCCTTACCCTGTGGTGGGTCTCATCACAGAATGGCTGGATGCAGATGGTAAAGTTGAACAGCGGACTGACAAGTCTGATATGGGCGGCACTATGCGTCTGGGTAGCCAAAACTGTAACCTCAAAGCCAATACCAAAGCCCGTGAGATCTATGGCAATGACATCATCAGTGAACGTCATCGCCACAGATACGAAGTGAACAACAATTATGTTGCTCAGCTCGAAGAGGCTGGCTTAAAGATCTCTGGTTTGTCGGCGGACAACCAGTTGGTTGAAATGATTGAAATACCTACACACCCATGGTTTGTGGCGGGTCAGTTCCATCCGGAATTTAACTCAACGCCACGTGACGGGCATCCGTTATTCCAGGGCTTTGTGGCCGCCGCTTATAAATATCAGAAACAGCAACTCGTTTAATTTGATTAAAGCCGGGCCTCACAGTCCGGCTTTTGTTTATGCAGCATAAAAGGGGATTTACATGTCTGAGATCGTCAATATCATCGCCCGTGAGATCATGGATTCACGCGGTAACCCAACAGTCGAAGCCGATGTGTTTCTGGCCAGTGGTGCTATGGGCCGTGGCTGCGCTCCATCAGGCGCTTCGACCGGTACCCGTGAAGCGTTAGAACTGCGCGATGGTGACAAGAGCCGTTATTTAGGTAAAGGCGTGCGCACTGCGGTTGCCAATATCGATGGTCCAATCAAAGCGGCTTTACTGGGTAAAAACGCCTATAAACAAGCTGAAATAGACCAGATCATGATTGATCTGGATGGCACTGAGTCCAAGTCCAAATTAGGTGCCAATGCGATTCTGGCGGTGTCTTTAGCGGTAGCCCGCGCTGCTGCTGCTGATAAAAAGATCCCCCTGTATCAGCATATTGCTGACTTAAATGGCACTCCTGGTGTGTACTCCATGCCTGTTCCTATGATGAATATCATCAACGGTGGTGAGCATGCCGATAACAACGTCGACATTCAGGAATTTATGGTGCAGCCAGTCGGCGCTAAAACCTTCGCTGAAGCTTTGCGTATGGGTGCCGAAATTTTCCATCAGTTGAAAAAAGAACTGCACAGCCAGGGCTTAAACACGGCAGTCGGGGATGAAGGTGGTTTTGCACCGGATCTGAAGTCCAATGAAGAAGCGTTAACCGTGATTTCTAAAGCTGTGGCCGCTGCTGGTTACGAGCTGAACAAAGACATCACTTTGGCGTTAGACTGTGCTGCCTCTGAGTTTTATGTCGATGGTAAGTACAAATTGTCTGGTGAAGGCAAAGAGTTCACTTCTTATGAATTCAATGACTTCCTGGCTGGTTTAGCCACCCGTTTCCCTATAGTTTCAATCGAAGACGGTTTAGATGAGTCAGACTGGGATGGCTGGAAAGACTTAACCAATAAAATTGGTTCTAAAGTGCAGTTAGTGGGTGATGACTTGTTCGTGACCAACACCAAAATTCTGACCCGTGGTATTGAGCAGGGCATTGGTAACTCTATCCTGATCAAATTCAACCAAATCGGTAGTTTAACTGAAACTTTAGCTGCTATTAAAATGGCGAAAGACGCCGGTTTTACCGCAGTGATTTCACACCGTTCAGGCGAAACTGAAGATGCCTTTATAGCTGACTTAGCTGTAGGTACTGCGGCCGGTCAAATCAAAACCGGTTCTTTGTGTCGTTCAGACCGGGTGTCTAAGTACAACCAATTACTGCGTATTGAGCAGGAATTAGGAGCGAAAGCGCCGTACCGTGGCCGCGTCGAAATCAAAGGCCAGGCGTAAGTCGGCCTAAACAAAACCATCGGGGGCCAGTGTCGTTGCTACTGAGCCCTTGATTGGTTTTGTTGCCTTGATTACCATCAACGGATGAAAAAACATTCAGCCGATCAACATCAGCTGTGGCAAGACCCGGCGCAGGACCTGAGCTACACAGAGCTTTGTAATGCTTTGTATGAACGGGAGTTGATGCGTTATGCCAAAACCGCCCCTGAGTTTTTAGCTGGTCTTCCCAAAAAAATTGCCAGTTTGCCTTTTTATATCCGCCGTTGCGCCAGTAGCATTTTGTCGCACCAATCACCGCTTGAACTGGATAGTCAAAACGCCAGTTGGATAGGACGGCAAAGTCTGCAGTGTCCGGCTAAAGAGCAAGGTATAGAGCAGATTGAACAGTTTTATGTCAAACACAGCAAGTTAGCCTTGATAGTCCCCGTGTACCAAAACCAGCAGGCACAGGAAACCGTCTGGCTGGATTCCGTCGATGAAATAGATCGGGCAGGGCAACGTTTGCATTGCAATGAACATGGCTGGTTTAGTTTTAACGGCACCCCTCTGACCGATGAAAATAGTGACAAATTCCTGCTTAAACCGACAAAAAGCCTGATGACAGCAGCTTGTTGTGGTCATGTGTGGCTTAATGGAGAACGCAAAAGCCCTCGTGTGCTGAGTTTAAGAGAGTTATTACTGGCCAGCCGGTTAAATTGGCAGAACTTTGCTAAGCCTTTTCAGCCTTAAGTCACATTTTTCCTGCATCAGCCTTTATTTTCGGCTTTCCAGTCCGGCCGATAAGCTTCATAATACTTTCATCTCTTCATTTTTTGGTTTGATATGCGCCTGTTGGTTTTATTGCTACTGACGCTGCTTGCAGCACTTCAACACCGCTTGTGGCTTGGCCAACACAGCGTGATGGAGTATTGGGCGCATAAAACGGAATTGGCGAAGCTGGAACAACAAAATGAAGCGCTGGCCAAACGTAATAAATTACTTAAAGCCGACGTCACTGACCTGCAAATAGGTTTGGATGCGATTGAAGAGCGTGCCCGTAATGAGTTGGGTTTGATTAAAAAAGACGAAGTATTTTTCCGGATTATTAGCCCGCTGGACAAAAAATGACCGCTATTCCTGCTATTGCGACTGTGATCCCGGCCGCTGGTGTTGGCAAACGAATGCAGGCGGATAAGCCCAAACAGTATCTGCCACTTTGTGGCCTGACTGTGCTGGAGCAAACTCTGCATCGCTTAAAACAAGTTCCCGCGTTACAACAGTTTTATTTGGCATTAAGTCCGGATGACAGGTATTTTCCTGCATTGCCTTTAGCTACAGATCCACAAATCCAACGGCTGGACGGTGGTGCTGAACGCGCCCATTCAGTGCTCAATGCCTTGCTGCAGATTGAGGCTGAAGTTTTTCCCTGGGTGCTGGTGCATGATGCTGCCCGCCCTGTGGTACGGGTCAGTGATATTGAGCTGCTCATTCAGCGCTGTATTGCAACAGAGCAGGGCGGCATTTTAGCTACGCCAGTGCGCGATACCATGAAACGTGGCTCTGGCATCATTCAAGAGACCATTGATCGCAGCCATTTATGGCATGCCTACACTCCGCAACTGTTTCCGACCGCGCAGCTTCGAGAGGCGTTACAGCAAGCCTTAGCTCAGGGAGTGGCCGTTACTGACGAAGCCAGCGCGATGGAATGGGCCGGATGGCCAGTGCTTTTGGTACAAGGCCATGCGGACAATATCAAAATTACTCAGGCCGAAGATTTAGCTTTGGCCGCTTTTTATCTGGAGCATTCTGTATGATGCCGTTTCGTATTGGTCATGGTTTTGATGTGCACGCTTTTGGTGGTGAAGGCCCTGTTACTTTAGGTGGCGTGAAAATTCCTTACGAACAGGGTTTGCTGGCCCATTCAGACGGTGATGTGGTGCTGCATGCCGTGTCCGATGCCTTGTTAGGTGCTATGGCGTTAGGTGATATAGGCCATCATTTCCCGGACACAGATGCCGCTTTTAAAGGCATCGACAGCCGTATTTTATTGCGCAAGGTGTTTGCCGATGTCAAAGCGCTGGGGTATCAAGTAGGTAATCTGGACGTGACTATTATGGCGCAGGCACCAAAAATGGCGCCTCATATCGATGCGATGCGCGCTTGTATGGCTGAAGATCTGGTGTGTGGTTTGTCACAGGTGAATGTCAAAGCCACTACCACAGAGAAACTGGGTTTTGTTGGCCGTAAAGAAGGCATTGCTGTTGAAGCCGTTGTGCTGTTGGTAAAATCCTGATGCAACCAAAAGCCGAGCTGCCACAGTTAAGTTATCTGTACGGACAACCTGAAACTAGCGCTTTATTACGTGTGCAACCCGATGATTTTATTGTGCATGAAGAGCTAAGTTTTACACCGACTGGCGCCGGTGAGCATATGCTGTTGCTGGTGGAGAAAATTGGTCAGAATACTCAGTATGTTGCGAAATTATTGGCCGAACTGGCAGGCTGTAAAGCCCGTCAGGTTAGTTATGCGGGCTTAAAAGATCGCCATGCGGTGACCCGGCAGTGGTTTTGTCTGCCGGTGCCTATCAAACAGCAGTTGAACTGGCAGGACTGGACTATTGAGGGAGTAAAAATCCTCGACAGCATTCGTCATCAGCGCAGGTTAAAGTTAGGCTCGATAAAATACAACGAATTCATTCTGACCTTACGGGATGTCAGCGATATTCCAGCGTTGCTCGGGCGGTTAGCGTTAGTGAAACAAGGCGTACCGAATTATTACGGCGAGCAACGTTTTGGCATCCAGGGTGGTAATTTAGCTTTAGCCGAGCAAC
Organism: Rheinheimera mesophila; assembly: GCF_000986865.1. Taxonomy (GTDB): domain Bacteria; phylum Pseudomonadota; class Gammaproteobacteria; order Enterobacterales; family Alteromonadaceae; genus Pararheinheimera; species Pararheinheimera mesophila. Next base: position 99,373 of record NZ_LAVS01000001.1, on the reverse strand, counting down.
TGTTTTCCGGTGGTGGTATTGAAGATCGGAAAATACGCGGTTTAGCTTTGTCGGCCAGCCGATCTTTTTTGTTTAATTTACAGGTTGATGCCAGGGTTAGAGCCGGGACTTTTAACCAGCTTCTGGCGGGTGAAGTAGTGCAGTTGGATGGCTCTGGTTCCGTGTTTAAAGTGCCGCAGAGTGACGAGCGCTTAAATCAACGTTTGCTTGAGGCTGATATTCACCCCACAGCGGGATTGCCGGGTTTAGGTGAAGCGTTAACGACAGCCGATGCTTTGGCTTTTGAACAACAAAGCCTGAAGCCCTGGCAACATTGGGTGGATAAGCTCGCTGAGTTGAATGTCAGGGCAGAGCGGCGCAGTATCCGCGTCATCCCCATAGATTTAGCGGCCGAAGTACAAGGCCAGCATGTAAAAATTAGCTTTAAACTCTATTCTGGTTGCTTTGCCACTGCCGTGTTACGGGAGCTGGTGGATTACCAGGATGTGCAACGTAATTACGCCACTTTGGATTAATGTTCCGGCGGCGGGGGCAAATCATCAATGCGAATTTTATTAAGTAACGACGATGGCGTGTACGCCAAGGGGATACAGGTGCTGCAGCAGGCTCTATCTGCTATTGCAGAAGTCACTACGGTAGGACCCGATCGCAACTGCAGTGGGGCCAGTAATTCGCTCACTTTGTTAAATCCGTTACGAACTCAGCAGTTGGATAATGGTTTTATTGCAGTCAATGGTACGCCAACAGACTGTGTGCATTTGGCAATCAATCAGTTGTTGGCCAAAGCACCGGATCTAGTGGTGGCCGGTATTAATCATGGCGCTAATTTAGGCGACGATGTGCTGTATTCCGGCACTGTGGCTGCGGCAACAGAAGGGCGGCATCTGGGGTTGCCTGCTATTGCTGTGTCTTTGGCAGGCCGCGATGAGCAGCATTTTGCTACTGCTGCTTATGTCACAGTGCAGGTGATTAAAAAGCTCAAGTCCCAGCCATTGCCTGCGGATCAAATTCTGAATATCAATGTACCTGCAGTGCCATTAGAGCAACTGCGCGGCATTCAGGTCACCCGTTTAGGCCGCCGCCACAAGGCTGAAACTATGCAAAGTGCAATGGATCCATGGGGCAGACCTATTTATTGGTATGGCTCTTTAGGTCCTGAACTGGATGCCGGTCCTGGTACAGATTTTTATGCGATAGCACAAGGATATGCGTCTATTACGCCTTTGCATGTCGACATGACCGCCTATCGCAGCATGGAATTATTAACCGATTGGTTAGATGGAATTGAGTGTTAAGTTATGGCTGTAGTTACCCATCGCAGTGCCGCTGTATTGGCACAAAAGCTTCAACAGGATGGTATTCAGGACAGCAGAGTATTATCTGCTATCGCGCAGACGCCGCGGCATTTGTTTGTCGAAGCTGTGCTGGCGCATAAAGCTTATGAAAATACTGCTTTGCCGATAGGACAAGGCCAGACCATTTCACAGCCTTACATAGTGGCAAAAATGACTGAATTGCTGCTGCAATCACAGCAATGTCAGAAGGTACTGGAAATTGGCACAGGTTCTGGTTATCAGACCGCTGTGCTGGCACGTTTATTTTCACAGGTTTGTAGTGTTGAACGGATAAAGTCGCTGCAGTTTCAGGCGAAACGGCGTTTGCAACAGCTAGATTTACACAATGTTTCGATGAAACATGGCGATGGCTGGCTGGGCTGGGCCAGTAAAGCACCTTTTGACTGCATTATAGTCACGGCGGCACCTCATGAAGTACCGCAGGCGCTGTTACAACAGTTGTCGGAGGGGGGGCGTCTGGTGATCCCTGTGGGGGCTCAGGAACAAGTGTTACGGGTCTTTACCCGCTGCGGCGATGAGTTTGAACAAAAAGATGTAGAAGCGGTACGTTTTGTCCCGCTGGTGCCGGGTGAGCTGGCCTGACGGATATAAAAAGGAAAAAAAGTTGAAAATTTTTCAATGGATGTATGATAAAGCACTGTTGTGGGCAAAACATCGCCATGCCGAACGGTATTTAGCTGGTTTAAGTTTTACTGAATCTGTTATTTTTCCTATACCGCCAGACGTGATGCTGGCTCCTATGGCATTAGCACAACGGCATAAAGCCTGGCGTTTTGCCTGGGTTACGACCTTGTTTTCGGTATTGGGTGGCATTTGTGGCTACTTGCTCGGGTTATGGTTGTATGAACCACTAGTGTTGCCAACCGTCGAATATCTGGGCCATCAAGAGACGTTTGCCAAAGTAGAACACTGGTTTACTACCTATGGTGTGTGGGTGGTGTTTATTGCCGGTTTCTCTCCTATTCCTTATAAGTTATTTACTGTCGGCGCCGGACTGATGCAGATGGCATTTTTTCCTTTTGTGATTGCTTCTTTCATTGGCCGGGCCAGTCGGTTCTTTCTGGTGGCAGGCCTGATGTATTGGGGTGGTGAAAAAATGCAACAAAAGCTACGGGACATAGTCGACTGGCTGGGCTGGGGCACAGTAGCTCTGGGTGGAATCTTGTATCTGGTGTATCGCTAACTGATGAAGTATTGGAGTGTCTGTTGCCTGGTTCTGATCTTAACGGCTTGTAGCTCAAGAGAATCGCCAGCACCCGTCACTACACTCAATGACATCAAAAACTATTACAAAAAATATCCACAAGGTGAAACTGTCTCTGGTTATGTGGTTCAGGCCGGTGACACCTTGTATTCGCTCGCATTCAGGGCGGGTATGGATTACCGTGAACTGGCTCAGCTAAATCATATTCCACCACCATATCGGATTTTTGTAGGCCAAACTTTACGTTTTAGTAACAAAAAATACACTTCGATTCGCGGTGAACAACCTAATTCATCAGTTAAAGCGCCAAAATCGGTGGCTGCTGCAGGTAGAAATCAGTCAGCAACTCAAAGTAAATTAACAACTGCTAACAAAGCTGTTGCGCGCAACAACCAAACGGGTTATGTTCGAAAGCAGACAGTAAAGGAAAATGCAACTTCAGCAGAAAATTCTGTTTCCAGTTCTAAAGTCAGATGGTCGTGGCCAGTTCGTGGACCACTATTGGCTGGCTTCTCAAACGCTGAACATGGTAACAAAGGGTTGGATATAGGAGGGAAAGCTGGTACTCCTATAAAAGCAGCAGCGGCGGGTGAAGTGGTTTATGCAGGTAATGCACTAAGAGGCTACGGCAATCTGGTGATTATCCGTCACAACGACGACTTCTTAAGCGCTTATGCGCATAACCGAAAACTTCTGGTGAAAGAGCGTGATACTGTTGTAAGCGGACAAACTATAGCTGAAATGGGTGATACCGATGCGACCTCTGTCAGGCTGCATTTTGAAATCCGTTTCCGGGGTAAGTCTGTGGATCCAAAGCGATACCTAAAATAATTAAATATAATAAAAACATCACCCCGAAAGGGCGAAGAGGTAAGGATACCAGGCAGTTCAGGTGATACCCAAAGCTTGTAGAAGTGGGAGAAGGAAATGGGCCATAAAGATGACGATGATGTAATTGAATTTAAGGAAGCTGACTTAACAGACGATGTGATGTTAGCTGATGACGACAACGCTGAACCTGATTTAGCCGCTTTAGCAGCGGAAGAAGACAACACCCCAGACGACGTATTCACTGCCAATGATAGCCAGCGAGCTATGGACGCCACTCAGATTTATCTGGGTGAAATTGGTTTTTCCCCCCTGCTATCTGCCGAAGAAGAAGTGTATTTCTCCCGCCTTGCGCTCAAAGGCGACAAAGCTGCCCGTAAACGTATGATTGAAAGTAACTTACGTTTAGTGGTGAAAATTGCTCGTCGTTATATCAATCGTGGTTTAGCTTTGCTGGATCTGATTGAAGAAGGCAACTTAGGCTTGATCCGGGCGGTGGAAAAGTTTGATCCTGAACGTGGTTTTCGTTTTTCAACTTATGCGACCTGGTGGATCCGTCAAACCATAGAACGGGCCATTATGAATCAGACCCGCACTATTCGTTTGCCCATTCATGTTGTGAAAGAACTGAACATTTATTTGCGTGCAGCCCGTGAGTTGTCGCAGCGGCTGGATCATGAACCCACGCCGGAAGAAATTGCAGCAGCGCTGGACAGGCCTGTGGAAGAAGTGCGTAAGATGTTGAAGCTGAATGAAAAAATTACGTCAGTAGATACTCCTGTTGCGGGCTCTTCGGAAAAACAGTTGCTGGATGTGCTGGCCGATGAAAAAGAATTAGGCCCGGAAACTGAATTACAGGATGCCGATATTCGTCAGCATCTGGTGATTTGGCTGGATGAGCTTAATGCCAAACAACGCGAGGTTCTGGCCCGACGTTTTGGTTTATTAGGCTATGAGCCGTCGACGCTGGAAGATGTAGGTAAAGAAATTGGGTTAACCCGCGAACGGGTGCGACAAATTCAGGTGGAGGCACTGCGCCGTCTGCGTGAAATTGTCACCCATCAGGGTCTGAATATCGAAACCTTATTCCAGGAATAAGCCATGTAGTGCAGTGATCAGAAGCTGACTCTCTGATCTCTGCAGTCATGCTTTAAAAATTCAAGTCCATGTCATCACTCTCCTTTTCCAGTTCAAAACTAACCGTATTGCCATCCGAGCACAATTGCTGAATTTTACTCGGTACTCCTTCCGTCGTTAGCTCCACTAACCCTATACCCGCCGCATTGACCAGACGGCGGCCTTTGGTTTCACCTATGGGTTTGTGGTGCGTGATTTTCATCCGCCGTCTTTTGGTAAACCAGTTCAACGGTGAGCGGGAGGCGTACAGCCAGCGGTTGGCTGTATCCAACAAAGCGAGCAGCTTATGTGGAAACTCATTTTTCAGGCCACTGCTGGTCACTTGCCAAATGGATGGGCTTTGCTGTTTGTGCCTGAGCTTTACCTGAAAAACAAAACTGTAATGCACATCACCGGATAAAATGACAAAGTTGCGTGGGGTTTTTGGATGGCGGAATAAATTCAACAGTGCATAAGCAGAACCGGGATGAGTCATCCAGTTTTCAGCATCCACCATCAGTGGTTTACCAAAACTGGTAAATATCCGCTGAATAGTTTCAATCAGTTTCACACCAAACACAGGAGCGGGGGATACCAGCAATACCGCATCGTGCCCCAGCAGTTGTTGCTGTAATTCAGTAATAGCTTCCCAATCCATTAAACCTGAGGGTTTTTCCAGCGATAGTTCAGAGCGCCAGCGTTGAGTGCGGGTATCCAGCACCAACAAAGGCGGTTGGGTAGGCCAACTGTAATGCCAGTCAGAAAATTTGAGCAGACTATTAATGCATTCATCATGAGCTTCAGTGCCGGGTTGGCTCAGCGCCTGCTGGCATAAGGGAACTAACTTTTGTACTTTTTCCGGCGCATTACCAAAACCCTGAAACAGCAAATAACCCATCAGTGCATTGCCAATAATACGGCGGGAAAATGGATGTTCGTAAGCCGTTTGTTCCCACTCTGCGGTTAAATTCCAGTCGTCGGTAATATCATGATCATCAAACATCATAGCGACCGGCAGATGAGCCATTAGACGCCTGACCTGGCCTAAGCCTGCTTTAAAGTCCATCAGATTCTGACTGTAGCTTTTGCAGCGCTTCTGGCGCTCAGGGCTAAAACTATTGAGCACATCTTCCGGCATTTGCAACTCCAGCCCCTGCCATGGCGCAGGCGACCAGACCAGCAGGTACATCGAACATATCTCAGCAAAAGAAATCAAATGGTTATGCGCATTGTCTGTGGTGAAAACCGGCTTTTTAGCACCCTGAAATAGCTGTTTTAATACTTGATAACTGGCTTCAGTGGCCGGTAACAGTTTTTCGCGCTGGTAATAATAGGGCGTGTTGTTATGCAGCTCGTCACTTGAGCTTAAGGTTGCGCAAGGTAAAATTTCGTCGGCAAACTCCAGCCTGGCTATTAACTGATGAATGGCGTACAGCATAGGGGCAGCCACATCGTCTGTGTAGACCTGATCGCCACTTAACATTAACAGCGATGGCCATTGCGCTGGTGCTGTGTCCTTTAACTGCTGGTCAGCACGAACTAAACCATCTCTGGCACCAAAGTGGGGTTTACGGCAAGAACCATGCAACACCGAATGCACCTTGGGTTTAAGGATAAAACCCGGTAAATCCCGTCCCGGATAGACTAAATCGTCCGCCCACTGCCGCCAGTTTTGCCAATCGCTGTTGCTGGTTTTTAACTGCAGATCATAACTAATCCAGCGTTCTGTCGGCAGTGCCTGGCTCAGTTCAAGATCCAGCAACACCAGATGTAATTGACCGGCAAGCTGAATGTGTTGCACAAAAGGCTGTAGCTCTTTGGTGTCAAACTTCAGCATTTCACCTTGTTCAGGCTGAAGCTGAAGTTTGAATGCAACAGGTTCAGAAGTAGCGAACCAGAGACAAAGCCGCTTTGGGGTCAGGCGGCGTAACAGAGGGCCAGCCCATACCAGCGGGAGCTGACTGGCTGCTGTAGACAAACTTAGTTCAGAAATAACCCACTCCTTTTTTCAACCTGATGGTTACAAGCGCTCTTTGAGCTGATACAACAAATCCAGCGCCTGTCGGGCCGATAACTGATCCGGATCCAGAGCGGCCAGTTGCTCTAGTATGGGGTGAGGTTCGGCTTCGACAAATAATTGCTGCTGCAGCGGCTCTACTGTTTTGTTAGCAGGTGCTTTGGCACTGATAACGGACTGTTGTTCCAATTGGCTCAGTTTTTGTTTGGCTTTTTGGATCACCACCCGCGGCACACCGGCAAGCTGTGCCACCTGTAAACCATAACTTTTGCTGGCAGCACCGTCCTGCACCTGATGCATAAACACAATATGTTCATCGTGTTCTACCGCATCCAGATGGATATTGGCGAGGCCCTTTAACTGCGAGGCCAGCTCGGTCAGCTCAAAATAGTGGGTCGCAAATAAGGTCATGGCTTTGAGTTGCTGCGCCAGATAGTCAGCGCAGGCCCAGGCCAACGACAAACCATCATAAGTGCTGGTGCCACGGCCTATTTCATCCATCAGCACTAAACTCTGTGCCGTGGCATGATGCAAAATAGTGGCGGTTTCGGTCATTTCCACCATAAAAGTCGAGCGGCCCGACGCCAGATCATCGGATGCACCTACCCGGGTGAAAATGCGGTCAACCGGGCCTAATACAGCCTTGTCGGCTGGGACAAAGCTACCTATGTAAGCCATCAACACAATCAAAGCGTTCTGACGCATATAAGTTGATTTACCGCCCATGTTCGGGCCTGTGATCATCAGCATGCGCCGCTCTGGTGAGAGTTTTAACGGGTTGGCGATAAAAGGTTCTGTCATCACCTGTTCTACCACAGGATGACGACCTGCTTCTATCTCTATGCCAGGCTCTGGCGTGAGCTCTGGCTGATGGTAATTCAACTGTTCAGCCCGTTCTGCAAAGTTGGTCAGTAAATCCAGTTCGGCCAAAGCGGCGGACAGTTGCTGTAAATCAGCCAGATAAGGTGCTGTTAAATCAAATAATTCATCGTAGAGCTGCTTTTCCAGCGCCAAAGCTTTGCTTTGACTACCAAGCACTTTGTCTTCGTATTCTTTTAACTCAGGAATAATAAAACGTTCGTTATTTTTTAAGGTTTGGCGGCGAATATAGTCGGCTGGCACCTGATCGGCAGCGCTGCGGCCAGTTTCAATGTAATACCCAGCCACTCTGTTAAAACCTACCTTGAGTGAGGCGATGCCAGTGCGCTCTTTTTCGCGTTGCTCCAGTCGCTCCAGATAATCCGTGGCACCTGTAGCCAGCTCGCGCCACTGGTCCAGCTCGGCGTTGTAGCCCTGAGCTATTACTCCACCGTCCCGGATCAGCATGGGCGGGGAGTCGACTATAGCGCGCTCTAATAAATCACAAAGCGTTGGCAGAGGCTGGCATTTGGCAGCAAGCTGCGCCAATAAAGGACTTTGTAGTGTACTAAGTGCAGGTGCGAGTTCAGGCAATAATTGCAAAGCCGCACGTAAACGGGAGAAATCACGCGGCCTGGCGCTACGCAGGGCTAAACGGGCAATCACCCGTTCTGTATCCCCAACTTGTTTAAACCGCGGCTGTAGGCTCTGGTGATGCTGCTGCAATTCAGCCACAGCCTGATGCCGTGCGGCTACTAAGGCCTGATCACGCAGCGGCGCATGGATCCAGCGCTTGAGTAATCGACTGCCCATAGCGGTCTGGCATTGATCCAAAACGGCTGCAAGGGTATGGTCAAACTGACCTGCTAAAGTTTGGGTTAGTTCCAGGTTACGCCGGGTGGCTGCATCTAATACGATGCAGTCCTGATTGCGTTCAAGCGCAATAGAACGGATATGCGGCAACTGAGCACGTTGGGTGTCTTTGACATACCCCATTAAGCAGCCCGCAGCCATCAGCGCCACTGGGGCCTGTTCCACCCCAAAACTTTGTAAATCGCGGGTGCCAAATTGCTGGGTCAATAAACGTTTGGCATTGCTCAGCTCAAACTCCCAGACAGGGCGGCGACGCACGCCTTTGCGGTTGACGATGCTATCCGGCCAGTCCTGCGCTTCGGCATATAAAATTTCTGCCGGGTTTAACCGTTGTAATAGCGCCAATAAATCATCGATATGCGAAACTTCATTGACTAAAAAGCGGCCGCTGCTGACATCTAAGTAGGCAAACCCATAACTGCCTTTGTGCTGGTACAACGCTGACACCAGCGTATCCTGCCGTTCATTCAGCAGGGCTTCGTCTGTGACTGTGCCTGGGGTGACTATTCGCACTACGGCGCGTTCGACCGGGCCTTTACTTAAAGCCGGGTCGCCAATTTGTTCACAAATAGCTGCAGATTCGCCTAACTGCACTAAACGGGCTAAGTAGCCTTCAATCGAATGATAAGGCACGCCAGCCATTGGAATAGGCTGGCCAGCCGATTGGCCTCTTTTGGTTAGAGAAATATCCAATAGCGCAGCGGCTTTTTTGGCGTCATCGTAAAACAGCTCGTAAAAGTCACCCATCCGATAAAACAGCAAAATATCTGGATGCTGACTTTTCAGGCCAAGGTATTGTTGCATCATCGGCGTATGCGGGCTTAGGGCTTGCCCGTCTTTCTGTTCTGGCGGCATAATGACGTATTACTTCCTGCGTTGGATCAAAGATGACAATTCCAGTAACCACCTATCAATTGGCGGCGGAGCTCGGAGCGCTATTATTGCGGAAAAACTTCAGTATCACCACAGCAGAATCCTGCACTGGCGGTGGTATCGCTTACGTGTTGACCGCTGTGCCGGGAAGTTCTGCTTATCTGGACCGATCCTTTGTCACTTACAGCAATAAATCCAAACAGCAACTGCTGGGAGTGAAAGCCGAAACTTTATTGCAATACGGCGCTGTCAGTAAAGAAACAGTACTGGAAATGGCGGTGGGCGCAGCTAAAGCGGCGGCAGCAGATGTCGCTGTGGCGGTGTCTGGTATTGCCGGTCCTGATGGTGGCTCTGCCACTAAACCTGTGGGCACAGTACATTTTTGCTTTGAAATTCAGGGCCATCAGGTATTGTCGCAGCGCCTCTTTGATGGTGACAGAGCGACAGTGCGCCAGCAGGCGATCGATTTTGTGTTGCAGCAGCTCATCTTGTTATTGACAGACTAAAGCAAAAAGACTACTGTATGAGCATACAGCACTTTGAGTGCATCCAAGAATCCACCGGAGAGAGCAATGGACGACAATAAACAAAAAGCACTGACCGCCGCCTTAGGTCAAATCGAACGCCAGTTTGGTAAAGGTTCTATTATGCGTTTGGGCGACAGCACTGCGCTTGATATCGACTTTATTCCAACAGGTTCGTTAGGTTTGGATATAGCGCTCGGCATAGGCGGTTTGCCTTGTGGTCGTATTGTTGAGATCTACGGTCCTGAATCCTCAGGTAAAACCACTTTAACTCTACAGGTGGTGGCTGAAGCGCAGCGTATGGGGAAAACCTGTGCTTTTATCGATGCGGAACATGCGCTTGATCCGGTTTACGCCAAAAAATTAGGCGTTAACGTCGATGATTTATTAGTGTCTCAGCCGGATACAGGTGAACAGGCACTGGAAATTTGTGACATGTTAGTGCGCTCTGCTGCAGTAGACGTGGTGATTGTCGACTCGGTGGCAGCCTTAACACCACGTGCTGAAATTGAAGGGGATATGGGCGACAGCCATGTAGGTTTACAGGCGCGTTTAATGTCTCAGGCGCTGCGTAAACTGACAGGTAATATCAAACGCTCCAATACCTTATGTATTTTCATCAACCAAATCCGGATGAAAATTGGTGTGATGTTTGGATCGCCTGAAACCACCACAGGTGGTAACGCGTTAAAATTCTATGCGTCAGTGCGTTTAGATATCCGTCGTACCGGTTCAGTTAAAGAAGGTGACGAAGTCACAGGTAATGAAACCCGCGTTAAAGTGGTGAAAAACAAAGTCGCGCCACCCTTTAAACAAGCTGAATTTATTATTATGTACGGCGCTGGTATCAGCAAAGACGGTGAGTTAATTGACTTAGGTGTACTGCATAAATTGATCGACAAAGCTGGCGCCTGGTATGCCTATAAAGGTAACAAAATTGGTCAGGGTAAAGCCAACGCCATGAAGTACCTGCAGGAAAACCCTGCGGTGGCCAAAGAAATTGAAGCTGAGTTACGCCGTATGTTGTTACTGGAACCATCCAAAGGTGCACCGTCACCGGCAGAAGATTTTGGTATGGTGCCGGAAGATATGGACATGGATCTGTAAAGTAGAAGAATAACTGCAATAACAGAGATTCAGATGAAAACAAACCCGGCTCAGGCCGGGTTTGTTGTTTTTAAGGCACAGCTTTTTATCCTGTACCTCAGTCAGAAAGCTATGTCGTTGCAAGACTGACAAGGTTGTTTTTTTGGATAGTGTTACTTCGATTTATTTGGACGTCTAAACGTTTAGAAGTTGACATTTCCACTGCATTAAGCCAGAGTAACCTCATTTTTCAGCCTTGTCGGAGATACTATGCCTATTAAAGTCATTGATCAGTTACCTGCAGTGGAAGCTCTTTCTGCGGAGAATGTATTTGTCATGACCGAAAGCAGGGCTTTGTCACAGGATATCCGGCCGCTGAAAATCGCCATTCTGAATTTAATGCCAAACAAAGTCGCCACTGAAATTCAGTTATTGCGCTTATTGGCCAATAGCCCGTTGCAAGTGGATGTGGAGCTGATACGCCTTGATAACCATGTCAGCAAACACACGCCGCAAAATCATCTGGATTGTTTTTACCGCTATTTCTCTGATGTACAGCAGAAAAACTATGATGGTTTGATTATCACGGGGGCGCCTTTGGGTTTAGTCAATTACGAAGATGTCAGTTACTGGCCTCAATTGGCAGAAATTCTGACCTGGGCGGACCGTCATGTCACCTCCACTTTGTTTTTGTGCTGGGCTGCTCATGCGGCTTTGTATCATTATTACGGGTTGCAGCGCGAAATTCGTGGTGAAAAATTATCAGGGGTCTACTGGCAAAAGGTTTGTCAGCCATTAAGCCCATTAGTGCGGGGGTTTGACGATGAGTTTTTAGTACCGCATTCCCGTTATGCCCAGGTACCAAAGCAAAAATACCAGCAACACCCGGATTTGCACGTATTAGCAGAAGCGGACGTGACAGGAGCTTATTTGCTGCAAAACAGCAGTGGTAGCCGGGTTTTTGTTACAGGCCACCCTGAATATGATTTAACCACCTTAAATGATGAGTACCAGCGTGATCTGGCGGCAGGTCTTGAGCCAAAAATCCCTGAGAACTACTATAAACACAACGATCCGGCCAAGGGTCCCCATAAGTTATGGCAAAGTCATGCTTTTTTATTGTTCAGCAACTGGCTGAATTATTATGTGTACCAAGCCACACCTTTTGATATTCAGCAGATAGGGCAGCAGTTATGACCAATAGCCGTGTGTTAACTCCGGACGTCCTTCGTGCTCTGCTGGCAGAGCGTATTCTGGTGCTCGATGGAGCTATGGGCACCATGATCCAGCAGTATAAATTACAGGAAGCGGATTACCGTGGCACTGAGTTTGCCGACTGGCCCACTGATCTGAAAGGCAATAACGATTTATTGGTGCTGACCAAACCCGCATTAATTCTGGATATCCATCGGCAATATCTGGCGGCAGGGGCTGACATTATCGAAACCAATAGTTTTAACGCTACGCCCATCGCTATGGCGGATTACGATATGTCGCATCTATCAGCCCGAATCAATCGTGAGTCGGCCGCTTTAGCGCGCCGGGCCTGTGATGAATACAGCACACCGGACAAACCACGGTTTGTCGCCGGGGTACTAGGCCCTACCAATAGAACCGCCTCTATTTCACCCGATGTGAATGACCCGGGGTATCGTAATATCGATTTTGATACTTTAGTCAGCGCTTATGCCGAGTCGACCCATGCACTGATCGAAGGCGGTGCTGACATTATTATGCTGGAAACCATTTTTGATACGCTAAACGCCAAAGCCGCAGCTTTTGCTGTACTGCAGGTGTTTGATGAACTGGGCTACAGTTTACCTGTGATGATCTCCGGCACTATCACCGATGCCTCAGGTCGTACCTTATCCGGCCAAACCACAGAAGCTTTTTACCACTCTCTTTCTCATGTTGAGCCGGTCAGTTTTGGCCTGAACTGTGCTTTAGGCCCTGATTTATTGCGGCCTTATGTCGAGACGTTATCCGGTATTTCAGAATGTTATGTCTCAGTGCATCCAAACGCCGGCTTACCGAATGAATTTGGTGAATACGATTTAGGTGCAGCAGAGATGGCCAAAGAAATAGCTGACTGGGCCGAGCAGGGCTTTTTGAATATTGTCGGTGGCTGTTGTGGTACCACGCCTGAGCATATCAAAGCGATCAGCGCTGTAGTGGCAGGAAAGCCTGCTCGTCAGCCGAAACAGAAAACACACCAGTTTTATTTGTCTGGCCTGGAAGCCTTTGGTCTGGAGTGGTAATGCGACAACAAGCCCGTTTTATTAACGTTGGTGAACGTACTAACGTCACTGGCTCAGCCCGGTTTAAAAAGCTGATTTTAGAAGGCGAATACGAAAAAGCTTTGGATGTAGCACGCCAGCAGGTTGAAAATGGTGCGCAGATCATCGACATCAACATGGACGAGGCTATGCTCGATAGCAAGGCCGCCATGGTGCGTTACCTGAATTTACTGGCCTCTGAACCCGATATTTCCCGCGTGCCTATTATGGTCGACTCGTCGAAATGGGAGGTGATCGAAGCGGCGCTAAAATGTATTCAGGGCAAACCTGTTGTGAACTCTATTTCGCTGAAAGAAGGCATAGAGCCGTTTTTATATCAGGCTAAATTGTTGCGTCGTTATGGCGCGGCCGTGGTGGTGATGGCTTTTGATGAACAAGGTCAGGCCGATACCAAAGCGCGTAAAGTCGAAATCTGTCAGCGCGCTTATGACATTCTGGTCAATCAAATTGGTTTTCCGCCAGAAGATATCATTTTCGACCCAAATATCTTTGCTGTGGCCACAGGAATCGAAGAGCATAACAATTATGCGGTCGACTTTATTGAAGCCACCCGTGAAATCAAGCGCTTGTGCCCTTATGCCAAGATCTCTGGTGGTGTGTCGAATATCTCCTTTTCGTTCCGCGGTAACGACCCGGTGCGTGAAGCCATGCACTCGGTATTTTTGTACCACGCCATTGGTGCTGGTATGGATATGGGCATAGTCAACGCCGGTCAGTTGGCGGTCTATGACGATATTCCAGAGTTACTGCGCGAGCGGGTGGAAGATGTGATCTTAAACCGCCGCGATGATGCCACCGAGCGTTTACTAGATATTGCCGCCGAATTTAAAGGCGATGGTGCTGTGGCCGTTAAAGAAGATGAAGCCTGGCGCGCCTGGCCAGTCAATAAACGTCTTGAACATGCCTTGGTGAAAGGCATCACCGACTTTATCGATCAGGACACCGAAGAAGCCCGTTTAACGGTAGAGCGGCCTTTGCATGTAATTGAAGGCCCGCTGATGGACGGCATGAACGTGGTCGGTGACTTATTTGGTGAAGGCAAAATGTTTCTGCCTCAGGTAGTGAAATCGGCCCGGGTGATGAAAAAAGCTGTGGCTTATTTACAACCTTTTATCGAACTGGAAAAAGCCGGCACTGGCGCTCAGGCGCAGGGCAAAGTGCTGATGGCCACAGTCAAAGGTGATGTGCACGACATAGGCAAAAACATTGTCGGTGTAGTGCTGCAGTGCAATAACTATGAAGTCATCGACCTTGGCGTGATGGTGCCTTGTGCGACTTTGCTGCAAAAAGCCAAAGAGCTGAATGTTGATATTATTGGCTTGTCTGGCCTTATTACGCCTTCTTTGGATGAGATGGTGCATGTGGCGAAAGAAATGAGCCGCTTAGGTTTTGATATCCCGTTACTGATAGGCGGCGCTACCACGTCCAAAGCTCATACTGCGATCAAAATTGCGCCCAATTACCCACATGGTGTGGTCTATGTGCCCAATGCGTCGCGCAGCGTCTCAGTGGTGCAGTCGCTTATTAGCAAAGAACATAAACCGGCCTTTTTACAGCGGGTCAATGACGAATACGACAGAGCCCGTGATCAGCATGCCCGCAGCCGCCCTGGTGAAAAGTTACTGACGCTGGAGCAAGCCAGAGCCAATAAATTCCGGCTGGATTTAACCAAAGTGGCTGCTGCACCAAAACACCCTGGTGTGCATTTATGGCAGGATGTGGACCTACAGGTCCTGCGCGATTACATCGACTGGACACCATTTTTCCTGACCTGGCAGTTATCCGGTAAATTTCCGGCCATTTTGAATCACCCTGAAGTGGGTATGGAAGCTCGCCGGGTGCACAAAGATGCCAATGCCATTCTGGATTTAATGATCCGGCAGAACAAAGTGCAGGGCAAAGCCGTGTTTGGTTTCTTTCCGGCCAATAGTGACGGTGACGACATTATTGTCTACACCGATGAGAGCAGAACAGTGGAGCGTTGTCGTTTATTTAATTTACGGCAGCAATTGCAGCTACGTAACGACAATCCCAACTGTTGCTTAGCCGACTTCGTGGCGCCTGTCGGGTCGGGCATTGCCGACTATATAGGCGGTTTTGCCGTCAGCACAGGCTTTGGCGCCGATGAACTGGCGGATAAATTTGCCGCCCAGCACGATGATTACAACAGCATTATGGTCAAAGCCTTGGCAGACCGTCTGGCCGAAGCCTTAGCTGAATACCTGCATATGAAAGTGCGTCGTGAATTCTGGGGTTATGCGCCGGATGAAAAGCTGGATAACGAGCAGCTTATTCGTGAGTTGTATCAGGGCATCAGGCCCGCGCCCGGTTATCCGGCCTGTCCTGAACACACAGAAAAAGCCACCTTGTGGCAACTGCTGGATGTAGAAGCCCAAACAGGTATAAAGCTCACGGAAAGTTACGCCATGTGGCCAGGCGCTGCGGTTAGTGGTTGGTACTTTGCCCATCCGGATAGTAAATACTTTGCGGTCAGTAAAATTGGCACAGATCAAAAAGATGAATACGCCGCGAAAAAAGGCTGGACTGCAGAACAAGCTGAAAGCTGGTTAGCACCGAATTTAGGTTAAGGATGGCAGAGCCAGAGCTCTGCCCCTGAATTTAACTGGCGATAGCCGGGTCAACAATAAAACGTTGCAACATTTTAGCGACCTGTCGCTCCGGTAAATCAAATTTAATGCCCAAAGATAACTCCTGTAGTTCCAGATGACAGTTCATTATTTCGCCGGGTAACTGAATTCGCTCTTCTTCGCCTGGCACCAACAGCTCCATCATGACGGCCACTTTATTGATCTGACTGGCATGTGCGTGCAGTTTCATTGAAAAACGACAGCCACAAGGCGAAATATCAATCACAAAGCCGTTATAGAGCGAAAAAGTCTCGGGCAAAGCCCCTTGTTCTACCGGACTGACATAAGCCGGAATAAAGGCCCGGATCCGTTGTTTGGCCCGTAAAGAGCGATTTTCGATTTCCTGAGGGTATTCGAGAAATAACAGATGTACCGGATGATGCGACACGGTTTTAATCATGGCCCGAAAGGCAATGCATTCGCCTAATTCACCTTCCAGCAAACAACGTACTACCGTCATATTGCCCTCAGCAAAAATATCCTTATAGCCGCCATCAATCACCTGTTGTGGCAGTTTTAATACCAGATAGCGATTTTTTTCATAGCCGACCAAAGAGGTCCGGATCCTTAAGCTGCTGGGTTGCGAAAATTGCAAATCGACCAAAGAACCTGGGTGTAAATGGCGAATTTTTTCATGGACGACGGGTGAATGTGACGATTGTTCCATCGATAGTCACCTCTTGCTGGTTATTTGAACAAAATAGTAGCTTTGATTAATAGTGCAAATATGATAAATATGCAAAGATATTTTCTGCTATAGGTACTAGATTTTCTAAATTTACCGAAGGACGGAAAAATGGGATGAGAGGTTTGCTGCAGCACACGAAAGCAACTAAAAATACCCTATAGTTTAATCATCAAACACAAATGCAGATGATGGCTATGAAACTTGTTCTGAACCTTTGCCTGGTTGCACTGTTAGCAGGATGCCAGCAAAACAGTTTTCAGGGCCCGGCCCCGGAAACTTTGTTCAAGGATGATTTATTCCAGCCCATTTCAGGCTCTATCGAGAGCCCGGAACAGATTTTTGCTCTGCCTGAACCAACCATCACAGAGCTACAGTCCCTGATCCGGCCTGTGACGTCGGTGCAAGTAAAAACTGATTTGCTGCTGAATTATTTATTTTCAAAAAAAGGCAGTAGTTTGCTGTATCAAAATGATGCCACCTTAACCGCGGCTGAGACTCTGGCTGCAAGGCAAGCGAATTGTTTGTCTTTGACCATTTTATCCTACAGTCTGGCGCAGGAAATTGGTCTGTACGCCGAGTTCAGAGATATTAAGATCCCGGAATACTGGACGCAGAATAATGGCTACAGCTTGCTGAATGGTCATGTGAATCTCAAAATTGTTGGCGGTAAAAATGCGGGCATGGATGGGAGTCAAAGTTTTGATAAGTTTAATTACATCATTGATTTTGATGTAGAAAACAACAAGAGTCATTTTCCTTCCAGGCAATTGAAAAGAACTCAGGTGATCTCGATGTTCTACAACAACAAAGCGGCAGAGGCTATGGTGCATGGTCAGTATGATCTGTCCTATGCCTATCTAAAAGCGGCTGTTGCTGCCGACCCTACTGCTGCTGAAAACTGGAATAACCTTGCGGTGTTATACCGGCAAAAACAACAATATAAACTGGCTGAACAGGCTTATATTCTGGCAGGGCAGCTCGCTCCGGATCAGTTAAATCCGAAAGCAAATTTAGCTTTGTTGTATGAGGCCATTGGCGAAACTGAAAAAGCTGAGCAGCTCAGTCGTTTTGTCGCCGTCAGGAGAAATCAGAATCCGTATTATCACATTATGCTGGGTAATGAATCCTTGGCAGCGGGATTACCTGATAAAGCTATTCAACACTTTAAGCGCGGCCTGGTGTTGGACAAAAAATCATCTGAAGCCATGTTTGGATTAGCCAAAGCGCATCTGTCCTTGGGAATGCGGGATAAAGCGACTCATTATCTGCAATTGGCTGAACAATCGGCACCCAGCCGTAAAGATAAAGAACGCTATCAGGATAAGATCAGAGTGCTGACAACGGCCAGTGTACAGCATTGATCACAAAGGAGTCTTGTCGTGGTGAAACAGCAGTTGGCGGTGTATTTATGCTTCAGCCTGTTGGTTCTGCCGACATGGTTTCCCCTCAGGGCTCAGCCGCAATTGCTGCAGGATATTCAGCAGTTGTCCGATGATCGAATGGTTGGACGAAAAACGGCAGAAGCAGGAGCCGAGCTGGCCCGACTCTATATTCAACAGCGTTTTTCCGGCCTCCAATTAGACAGCCTGCAGGTCGATTTTCGCCACCCGTTTCAGTACAGTACAGGGTTTAGCCAACAGCAGGGCATTAACCTGATTGCCAGGTTAGCGGGCTGTAGCTGGCCTGATCGCTACATAGTGATGACAGCCCATTATGATCATCTGGGGATTGTGGCTGGAAAAATCTATAACGGTGCTGATGATAACGCATCAGGGGTCGCTACCATGCTGGCTTTAGCTGAGTTGTTAAAGAACCAGCCTTGCCCATCGTACAGTTATCTTTTTATCGCCACTGATGCCGAGGAATCGGGCTTGTACGGCGCGAAAGCATTTGTCGCATCACCTGCAGTGCCGCTTGAGCAAGTCGCTTTGAATCTCAATCTTGATATGCTCAGTCGTGGTGAGCGTTTTAATCAGTTGTATCTGTATGGTACTTTTTCCTTACCTGGCGTATCAGATTATTTGAAAAATCAGCAGTTTGCAGTGAAAGTGAAGTTAAGACACCGCGGCAAGGGGCTGCGAGGCCAGCACAGGTTGGATTGGGCCAATGCCAGTGATCATGCGCCATTTCGGCGGGCTGGTATTCCTTTTCTGTTTTTTGGTGTTGATGGTCACAGCCATTACCATACTGCAGAAGATGACTGGCAAAAGATTAAACCTGAGTATCTGCAGCGGATGTTTGACAGTCTGAGCCGGATTGTACTTTGGCTTGATCAGCAACCGCCTGCCTGGTATCAGGCGGCGCGTAAAAGCCAATGAGAGTCAGCGCAGCGTTATGGCGCCGGGATCCACTCAGGATCATCGGTTAAACGGGGGAAGTGACCGCTGTTCCAGTCCGCTTTGGCTTGTGCCAGGCGCTCTGGCGTCCGGGCTACAAAGTTCCAGTTCAGCAACACAGGGTCTGGTACTTCATCTCCACCTAACAGCATAAAATGCGCACCGTCATCTCCTGCCTGCACCGTCAGATCGTCAGTCATCACCAGCATTTGTCCTGCATTCAACTCTGGTTGTTTCAACGAGCCTTTGGCCAGATAAATCGCCAGTTGCTGTTCTGACTTGGGTAAAGTCAGACTGCTGCACGGATCCAGTTTCAGTTCGGCATAACAGCAGCGGGATGGAAAATTCACCACAGAGGTCTGGGAAAAATATTCACCCAGTAAGACTCTGATCTCACAGCCTGGTACCTGCATCGGCGGGAATAGAACCGCCGGGTAATGTTGAAACGAAGGCTCCGATTCGGCCTGATCTTCAGGTAACAGCAGCCAGATTTGCATGCCCTCGACCTGTACCTGGTCTTGCCGGATATCGGCTGGAATACGTTCAGAATGCGCTATGCCACGACCTGCACGCATCAGATTGATCGCACCAGGCTCAATCCGCTGCCGGGTGCCTAAAGTATCACTGTGTTGCATGGCGCCGGAAAACAAATAGGTGACAGTCGCCAGGCCAATATGCGGATGCTGACGCACATCCCCTTCGGTACTGCCTGCGACAAAAGTGGCGGGCCCCATATGATCGACAAAAATAAAAGGCCCAACCCGACGCTGAGCTTTGGCGGGTAATAACCGCTTGATCATAAAACCAATATCACGGGCCTGTGGCTGAATGATCATAGGCTCGCCCGGGATGGGTGGTGCTGCTTCGGTTTTCAGGCTGGTATGAACCTGAACTTCGCTTTGTGTCATCAATTTATGGATAGGGCATTTATCGGCTATCGCCAGTAACTGCTCGCGCTGCTCTGTGGTTAGATCACCGATCAACTCCAACCTGGCATGCAACTGGTACAAACCTTTACTTTCGGCGCTGTCATCCCGGCTGATTTCTACTTTGACTTCGTCTAACGGAATATGTTTGCGTTTGGCAAATAATTGTAACGTCATGGCTTTGCACGTCGCCACTGCTGCATCAAACAGATCATGTGGATCAGGCCCTGTCTCTGTTCCTCCGGCAGCCTGGGTTAAGTCTGCATTGATCTGATGGCTGTGGATCTGAATAGTCTGTCGTAATTGGCCAGGTGTATGTTGGCTGACGGTGATGGTCATAACTCAATCCTTTTGAAGGTAACTAAACTCAGCTTAACTTAAATTGACAAGCTGGTGTGTTATTCGTTCAGGTCTAAGCTTAGCTGGGCCGCAGCATATGCTGACTGAGTTTTGCGCTTCGATGGCCGTTTCCTGCTGGCGTGGCGCTGTATCACCTGACGTTTTTGTTCGCGCCACCACTGCGGATCCTGCTGTTGTTTACATTCCGTCAAACGCTGTTTGGCCAATCGCATGGCCTGTTGCAGCTCGACCACAGGTAAAGGGTAATCTCTGCCCAGCACACAGGCATAGTGTTGTTGTAACGACAACGGCATCAGCCAGGGTTGATGTAGCCAGCTATCGGGTAACAACGCCAGCTCCGGACACCAGCGCCTGATAAAGTGTCCTTGCGGATCTTTTTGTTGGCTTTGTAAAACAGGGTTGTACATCCGGTTGGGATTGATGCCTGTTGTACCAGCCTGCATCTGAATTTGGGGATAATGAATGCCGGGTTCATAGTCAACAAAACACTGCGCCAGATGCAGTGCCACAGGCCGCCAGTCCAGCCACAAGTGATAACAGGCAAAAGCCACTAACATGGCCCGGGCGCGAAAATGCAGCCAACCTGTGGCCAACAGACTACGCATACAGGCATCGATTAGCGGATAACCCGTATAGCCGTGCGACCAGGCCCAAAACCAGTCACTGTTAAAATCCTGTTTACGCAGCCGGGCGTAACCCGGATGCAGCGCTTCAGTTTCGATCAGCGGATCCGATTCCAATTTCTGAATAAAATGACAATGCCAACGTAATCTGCTGTAAAAGGACGATAAGCCAAAACTCAGGGCTGGTTGCTGTTTGATTGCCCGCAAGGTTTGTTGCTGCAAGGCCCGTAAACTCAACTGGCCATACGCCAGATAAGGACTCAGGCGTGAGCTGCTGTGCAGCGCTTTGTCGGGTAGTGAAATATGCCGGCTGTAGTCTTTGGCCCTGTGGCTAAAAAAGCTGTGTAGCGTGTCGGGCAAGGCTAGCGCGCTTTGCCCCTGACGACAAGGCGGTAAATCCAGCACTCGTTGTGGCCGGAACTGTTGTCTGAGCTGGCGGCCTGCAGATAAAAAAGTTAAAGCTTGTGGGGGCTGAAACAGGCTGCCGGATAAATACTGATCGGCTTGTTCAGCCCACAGGTCTCTGTCGTTTAAAGCACGAAATACCGCGTGTTGATGATACTCACGCCATGGGATCGCCAGTTCGTTCAGCAGTTGCTTTACTGCCAAATCGCGTTGAAATGTCCATAAGTTGCCGGTTTCTTCATGGCTCAGCACCTGACTGATCGGAAATTCCTTACACAACTGTCGGATCACTTGAGTGGCCGGGCCTTTGATCACAAACAAGGGTTGACCCAAGGCGGTCAGTTGCTGGTCCAAAAGCTGCAAAGCTTGCTCAATAAACAGCCATTGCCGTACTGAGGTATCAGGTTGTTGCCAATAATCCGGCTCAACAATATACAAAGGCAACACAGCGCCTTGCCGCGCTGCTTCTGCCAAAGGGCCATGGTCATGAATACGCAAATCGCGTTTAAACCAGACCAGACTGATCATGTGTTACTCTTGAGCTGCTTAAGATAAGGTAACCAGAACTCCTGCTGTTGGACTTTAGCCTCGGGCCAATGCACCAAAGCGCCTGCCGTGGTTTTTTCCGGCAGCCAGCGACGAACAAACTCACCGTGCGGGTCGTGAGTTAATGCCTGCTTGATCTGGTTAAACTGCCGGGCACCGCTATTACCAACACCGGCGATATAAGCCCAGTTACACCAATTGCTGGCGCAATCATAATCCAGTAAATGCTGCTCAAAAAAAGCGGCCCCCAAACGCCAGTCTTGCTGCAATTCAAAAATAAGATAGCTGGCGACATTTTGTCGGCCCCGGTTAGACATCCAGCCGGTATGCAACAACATGCGGATATTGGCGTCAACAAAAGGCAGACCAGTCTGGCCTTTGCACCAGAGTTCAAAACGCTTATCCGGCACAGGAGCAGAAAAATCCAGCGGCGGACGGAAGGCGTTTTTGCTAAACCAGGCGCTGCCGTGTTGCCGCATCTGCCAGCGGAAATATTCACGCCATAACAGCTCAAAACGGATCCAATAGGTGGATTCATTCGCCATCTGCTGTTGTTCAAAATCTACTACCTGCTGCCAGGCATAACAGGGCGATAAACTGCCATTGGCTAAATAAAAACACCATAAGCTGGTGTTCCAGTCGCCATCCAGGGCGTCACGGCTGTGTTTGTAATGAACAACAGCACGTTGCTGCCAGATAAACTTGCTTAAGCGCTCCAGAGCCGCCGCTTCGTTCAGTAATGCTGCTGTTGGGTTATGGTAACGGCTGATAAAGTCTGCGCTGTGGCTATCCAAAGCCTGGCCGGCGTCAGCATAAAACTGGCCGCTAAGCTGGACCTGTTGTGGTGGCTGCACCACCAAATCCGGTTCACGCTGTTTTCTGAAGGCGGAAAAACTTTTGGGTAGTGAGGCTAAATCTGGCCTGAGCTGGTGTTGCAACAGGCTATTGATGTCATACAACCTCAAACTCAGGCCGGTATTCTGTAGTTGTTGGTATTGTTCCGGTGCCGTCGGCTCTGCTGCAATCAGGCAGTGCGCCTGATAGTGCTGCGCTAACTGCTGCAGGGATGTGGTCGTGTCACCGATACGAAGATGCATAACCTGTAGTTTTTGCTGCCATTGTTGTTGCCAGTCCAGCAGGAGTTTTAATTGAGCCTGTAAACGCTGTGTGCTGGCGCGCCTGATGCCGTATTGTTCAGTCAAATACTCGGCGGGATCGAGCACTACAACGGCAATCAACTGATCAAAATCAGCCTGATCTGACAGCAGCAGATTGTCATGCCAGCGCAGCGCCTGATTGAACAACACCAAAGCACGTTTCATAACTGCTCCAGATGGATCAACAATTGCCGGGCCTTGTCGCTGATTTGCGCACGTTCTTCATCCGATTTGCGGTACCAATTCTGATAACTTAGCTGCATTCGGGCATTGCCGGACAGCAAGGCCTGATTACGTTCCAGAAAATTCCAGTACAAGGCGTTAAAAGGGCAGGCGTTCGGGCTGGTCGTTTCAGCCACATCGTACGCACAGCTTTTGCAGTAGTTACTCATCCGCTGAATGTACTTACCACTGGCTGCGTAAGGTTTAGAGGCTAATACACCTTCATCGGCAAATAAGGCCATCCCCAGTGTGTTCGGCAGCTCAACCCATTCATACGCATCGGCATACACCGCCAGATACCAGTTACAGACCTGCTCGACCGACAAACCCGCCAGCAGTGCAAAGTTTCCTGTCACCATCAGACGTTGGATATGGTGTGAATAGGCATGCTCTATGGTGTGGCTGATTGCTTGTTGCATACAGCGCATTTTTGTTTGAGCTGTCCAGTAATAGCCGGGCAAGGGGGTTTGAGCCTGCAAAAAATTACGCTCTTTGTACTCAGGCATCAGCAGCCAATACAAACCGCGGACAAATTCGCGCCAGCCAATCAATTGACGAATAAAACCCTCAGCGGCGTTCAGCGGCACTTTACCTTCTTTGTAAGCCAGCTCTACTTTCTGGCAGACCCAGCGCACATCCAACAAACCACAATTAAGGTACATCGAACAAATACTGTGGAACAGATGAGGTTCATCTAGTTGCATTGCATCCTGATAATCACCGAATAAAGGCAACTGATGCTCAACAAAATGCAAAAACGCCTGGCGAGCCTGCTTGCCCGTCACTGCATAACTAAACTGCTCGGCATTGCCCATATTAGTGGCAAACTGCTGCTGAACTAAGGCGATCACCTGTTGAGTGATCTCGTCGGGTTCAAACCTCAGTACAGGCGGCAACTGCTGTTTCGCAGACAGCGCTTTTCTGTTGCTGGCATCGAAGTTCCACTGTCCGCCCACCGGCAACCCGTCTTGCATCAAAAGACCTGTGTAACGGCGCATTTCGCGGTAGAAGTATTCCATCCGATACTGTTTTCTGTCTTGTGCCCAGTGCCGAAACATGGCTTTGCTGGCGATAAAACGGTCATCCTCCAGTTGAACCACAGGGCGCTGAAACTGGCTTTGCCAGCTTTGTATTTCCTGTTCCAGCCGGTATTCGCCGCACTCGGTGATACAAATCTGCTGTAACTGCGGATGACGGCGAAGCTCTATCGCCACAGCTTCGGTCAGACTACTGACTTTTTGCTGGTAGTCTATATAACTAACCTGGATCCCTTGTTGTTGCAGCACGGCAGCAAAATGCCGCATCGCACTGAAAATCAGTACAATTTTTTGTTTATGATGTGGGGTGTAACTGGCCTCACTGGCGACTTCGGCCATCAAGACCCGGTCTTGAGGTTGCACGTCACGTAAGCTCGACAAGGCAGGACTGAGCTGATCACCTAATACCAGAATTAACTTTGCCATCACTGATTACCACTATTTTGTTTTTTGATACGGCGCTGGCAGCGGAACAGATCAACACCAGGACAAAGGCGGTGATACCGTTGAACTGACAAAAAACTGCGGCAGAAGGCGGTGGCAATGCAGCTATCTGAGCTGTGCCAGAGTTATGATAAAGACAACTTTATCGTTGTGGAGTAGCGGGGCGTGCAGTCAAAAACTTTGGATACATCATTTATTTTCCCGGGCCTGATACTTGGCGCAGCTTTTTGGGCCCATGCAGTGATAGCGCAGGAGCATCAGCATGAAGCTCATGGCAGCCACACTCATGGCGAGGCCGTATTAACTTTTGTACTGGAGGGCAATGAAGCCGAGCTGGCTTTTGCAACGCCAACCGCTAATATCGTCGGTTTTGAACATCAGGCAAAAGATCAGGCGCAGCGTCAACTGGTACAGAAAATGATCGCCGATTTTACCAGTGCTAACTGGTTTAGTTTTGATCCACAGGCCAATTGCGCTGTGACAGGAACTGATATCAGCTCTGATTTAACGGCTGAACGCACCACTCAGCCACAACATGCAGATTTAAATGCCAATTACACTCTGGTTTGCCAGAATCCTGCGCGTCTGCAGACACTGACCTTAGATTTAGCCAGCATAGCATCGGGTGTGGAAAAAGTTTCAGTGCAATGGATAGTCAATGGTGAACAGGGCGCTGCGGATTGGACAACTGGTTCCGGCGCTTTGGTTCTGACGGCCCGGTAAGGAAAAAGCGGACCTGGTCGCACCGAGTTTGCGTCCGGGGTAATCTCAAGCCCACGGCACAAAAAAATCGGCCGGAGCCGATTTTTTTATCGGGTTAATACCAGACTATTCGTAAGTATATTCTTCGATTTTATCGGCTTTCATCGAATAGGCTGATTTGGCCAAATCATGGCTCATCATCTCTGTGGTTAAAGTACCACTGATCCAAAACGGCGAATAAATCATGTCGCCTTTGATTTTTTGTTTGTTGGTGACAAAAATAATCTGGTTTGGTGGCGGTGGTGGAACGTGAATACAGGCGCCGAAATAAGGCACCAGAAAAAATGCCGTCACGTTTTGGTCAGCGTCGTACTCCACAGGCACGATAAAACCCGGTACTTTCACTTTCTTATTATTCAGCTCAGCTTTGACGTTGGCGGACATCAGCACTTCATTCCAGGCTGCCGCGGCAGGGTCCTGATTGCCGAAGGCTTGATTTAATACACCACTTGATGGAGCTTCCCCCCCTTCGTGGCTGATTTCCGGCAATTGTTCCATCTTCTTCAAGTCTTCTTCAGGCAATAAATCTGTCCATTCCAATGCCTTATAGTCGTCTGCTTGTACTGGTAACGCCGTAAATGCGACCAAAGTCAGAATTAACGCCATGTATAACGATTTAACCATTGGAGCCTCAGCCTCTGCATATGTTATAAGGTCACAAAAGAAGCCGTATCATAACATGAGCCTTGAAATGTCAGAGCACACAGACCTGAAAATTCCGGCACTTGAACTCAAATCTTTGGTGTTCAGTTGGCCAGACCAAGCCCCTTTGTTCAACATACCGCAGCTAAAATTAGCCCAGGGTCAACATTTATTCATTTATGGTCCCTCCGGCTCAGGTAAAACCAGCTTGCTGAATCTGCTGGCGGGCATTTACCCTTGCCAGCAGGGAGATATTCTGATCGCGGGCCAGTCAATGGCCGATATGTCTGCGGCAAAGCGGGATCAACTGCGGGCCTCTTCTATAGGTGTCGTCTTTCAGCAACTGAACTTAATACCGTATTTGACTGTGTTGCAAAACGTGTTGCTGGTGAGTGCTTTTGCCAAAAAAATCCCTCAGGCCGAGCAACGGGCCCGTTATTTGTTGCAGAAGCTGGGGTTAGAGCAGCAGCTATGGCAAGCTCCGGCCAATCGTCTGAGTGTGGGGCAACAGCAGCGTGTGGCGATAGCCCGAGCCTTGCTCAGTCAGCCGGCATTATTGATCGCAGATGAACCAACCTCAGCATTAGACCATAAACACAGAGACAGTTTTATGCAGCTCATGCTGAGCGAGGCACAGCTTTGTGGCACTACAGTAGTTTTTGTCAGTCACGATCCTGCTCTTCGCCGTTACTTTCACTTTGAGCTGGATATGGAACAGTTACATCAGGGAGTTCAGCCATGTTAATGCAGTTGGCCAGAGCCAGTTTATGGAACCGTAAAGGCACAGTGCTGATGACGGTCATCTCTCTTACCATCAGTATCGCGTTGTTGCTGGGGATAGATCATATCCGCCATGAAGCGAAAAGCAGCTTTACCAGCACAGTGTCTGGTACAGATTTGATTGTGGGAGCACGCTCCAGTCAGTTGAATTTATTACTGTATTCGGTATTTCGTATTGGTAACGCCACCAATAATATCAGTTGGAAAAACTATCAGACGGTTAAAACACATCCACAAGTCGCCTGGAGTATTCCGATCTCATTGGGGGATTCACACCGTGGTTACCGGGTGATTGGTACCAACGAAGATTATTTTAAGTTTTACCAGTATGGTGAAAAACAAGGGCTGAAATTGGCGCAGGGAAAAGTTTTTGCTGGGGTGTATCAGGCGGTGATTGGCTCTGTGGTAGCGCAAAAGCTGGGTTATCAACTGGGAGAACAGATCATCTTGTCGCACGGCGTGGGGAGCATCAGTTTTACCCAACATAAAGATAAGCCGTTTGAGGTGGTGGGTATTCTGGCGCCCACTGGTACTCCAGTGGATCAGAGTGTGCATATTCCGCTACAGGGTATTGAAGCCATTCATCTGGGCTGGCAGAGCGGTGCTATGCCGGCTCCAGGCAAAAATATCAGTGTCGAGCAAAGCCTGACTATGGATCTGGAACCTAAGGTCATTACCGCTTACATGCTTGGATTAAAGTCAAAAATGGCGACTTTTGCGGTGCAGCGTCAGCTCAATGAATTTAAAGCTGAACCTTTGTCGGCTATTTTGCCGGGCGTGGCGTTGGCAGAGCTTTGGCAAATGCTGAGCATGGTTGAGAATATGCTGCTTTTAATTACGGCTTTAGTGATAGTGGCGACCTTGGTTGGCATAGTCACGACTTTGTTGGCTGGATTAAAGGAGCGCCAGCGTGAAATGGCCATACTAAGAGCCGTTGGCGCACCGGCTTCTACCGTCTTTTTCCTGATCGAGCTGGAGTTACTGCTGATGGCGTTGTTGTCTATCGCCGCGGCTTTGCTGGTGTTAGTCGCGGGGCTCTTTGGATTCCGTGAGCTGCTGGCCAGTCAATATGGGCTCTTTATCAGTATTAATCCCTGGCACGATCAAACCGCGCTACTGCTTGGCGTTGTACTTGGCCTGACCTTAGTTTTAGGCGCTATCCCGGCCTTTTTAGCCTATCGCAGGGCTTTAGCTTCAGGTTTAATGGTAAGACTGTAATAAGATTGAGCAAAGGCAGTTGGGTCTTTGCTCAATTTTTGTTGTTGTTTTAAGCACATAGCATAAAATTTTCTCAGCGATTTTGTATTTGCCGCTAGGATTTGTTTAATCCTTTGTTATAGTAGAACAGCACCTATAACGAACTATGACTGAGCATGACCGCAGATCAATCTAAATTAGAGCAACAACTTGCCAAGCTTCATCAGCAATATATGGAGCGACTAAAAGAAGATATCCCTGTGTTGGCTTCTGAGGTTGGCGCCCTGGTTACTTTGCCCGCTCAGTCCGATTGGCGTGCTGTTATTCTGCCGCTCAAACACAAATTCCACACGCTGGCAGGCTCTGCCGGCACCTTCGGTTTGCCCCAATTGGGCAAACTGGCTAAAAACCTGGAACTGCAGTTAAAAGACTGGATGGCACAAGAGTCTGCTCCCGATCTGGCGGCCATTAATAGTTTTATGAGTATTTTCCAGCAGGTGCAATATGCGCATCAAAGCGGACATCAGGTGATGAATCTGACATCGGCCAGGCTGGATTTGCTCAATGACCAAAAAGCGATAATTTACGTGCTGGAAGATGACGAAGAAACGGCGCATCATCTGACCTTGACTCTCGCTACTTTTGGCTATCAGGTACAAAGTTTTAAACGTATTGCTGAACTTGATCTGGCGCTAAAGACAAAGCTACCCGATGCGCTCATTCTCGACATTTCCTTACCAGATGAAGAAC
Source organism: Rheinheimera mesophila (assembly GCF_000986865.1). Classification (GTDB taxonomy): domain Bacteria; phylum Pseudomonadota; class Gammaproteobacteria; order Enterobacterales; family Alteromonadaceae; genus Pararheinheimera; species Pararheinheimera mesophila. The sequence continues at coordinate 70,819 of NZ_LAVS01000001.1, read as the reverse complement.
AAACCGGGTTGGAGTACATTGCTGGTTTTCAGAAAACCCTGGTGGAAGCTTTGCCTGTACTGGTCCTGACCAGCCATAACAGTTTTGAGCATCATTTGCAGGCGGTGCGGATAGGGGCCAGAGGTTATTTTGTTAAACCTGTAAACACCACGTCGCTGGAAGCCCGGTTGCAACGTCTGCTGGCGGTGCGCCGGCGTGAAGCCTTCAGGGTGTTGATTGTGGATGATGATCAGCTTTTAGCTGAACATTACGCACTGGTGCTACAAGGCGCAGGTTTGCGGGCCGAGATATTACTCGACCCGTCACAAATTTATGAAGGTCTGAACAGATTCAGACCTGATGTTGTGCTGCTGGACGTGTTGATGCCGGGCTGCTCAGGCCCTGAACTGGCGCAGTTAATTCGTTTGCAGGATGAATGGCTTAGTGTTCCCATTATTTACTTATCGTCGGAGACAGACGGCGAGCGTCAGTTGGCCGCCTTAGTCAAAGGCGGTGATGATTTCCTGACAAAACCTATCACAGACACAGCGCTGATTGTGGCTGTGTTTGCCAGAGCTCAGCGGGCCAGACAGCTTGCAGATATGATGACCAAAGACAGCTTAACCGGCTTGTTGCAGCACGCCCGGGTCAAAGAGCGCTTAAGTCACGAGTTACAGCGCAGTGAACGCACTGGCGAGCCGTTAAGTGTGGTGATGCTGGATATCGATCATTTCAAAAAAGTGAACGATAACTACGGTCACCTGATTGGGGATCAGGTGATCAGCAGTTTAGCCAACCTGTTAAAACAGCAGCTACGTAAAACCGACATTATCGGCCGTTATGGTGGTGAAGAGTTCTTACTGATTTTACCGGATTGTAATCAGCAGCAGGCTTTTGGCTTGGTGGAACAGTTACGTCAGTCCTTTGCCAGTTTACCTTTTAGCTTTGATTACCAGAATTTTCACTGTACCTTCAGTGCCGGGATCAGCCAAGCCAAAGGCGCAGATGATACAGAGCAACTGATCGACCAGGCCGACAAGGCGTTATATAGCTCCAAGCATGCAGGCAGAAATCAAACTCAGTTTTACCAACAACCCAGCTAACTCATGCCTGCTTCAAGGCTCTGGTTGCAGAGCCTTGATCGTTCAGCCTCTTTGCACTAACAAGTTTTTTAGCTGCTGCAATAAAGCAGGTAAATCGATACGGCTTTTCGCCAGCACTAAATCCACCTGATGTCGTTGCGTTGGACTCAACTCCTGAGCCGACCAAATCACCACTGGCGTTTGTGGCTGGTGCAACGCCAATTCCGGTAATAATTCAAGGCCAGAGCCATCAGGCAAGCCAATGTCCAGAATGACCAGGTCAAAAGCCTGACTGCGCAGCAGGTGCGTAGCGGATTTGACACTGGTCGCCTGCACAGATGAAGCAAAGTCGGCCAGATGTAACGCCAGTACCTGGCCTAAATGCGGGTCATCTTCGACATGAAGAATTTTGCTCTCCTGATTTTTCTTCGCTCGCAACAGCAGATCCAGTTTTTCGAGCAACGACGAGGGCGATATAGGTTTTTCCAGCCAGTCAAGCGCATGAATACCGCCAAGTAGTTGGGTATGATTGTCTCTTGATTCAGAACTTACAATCAGTACCGGAGTGGTCTGGTAGGCTTCACGGCTGCGTAGTTCGGCAAACAGAGCTGAACCATGACCATCAGGTAAGTTCAGATCCAGAGTCACACCCTGATAGCTATCGAGATCCAAAGCGGCAACCGCCTCTGCCAGAGTGGCGGCGTTATCGCTTTGATAACCCTGAGTGTGCAGCAGTTGCATAATAAAAGCCGCCGCATGAGGGTCATCTTCGACGACCAGAATTTTCGGCTGCTTTAGACTGGCTTGTTGCGCCTGAGGGAAGTTCAGGTAAAAACAACTGCCTTTGACTGGTAAATTGTAAAAGCCGACCTGGCCTGCCATATGTTCAGTCAGTTCTTTGACTATGGCTAAGCCCAGACCTGTACCCTCACTTTGTCGGCTGTCTGCCCCATCGGCCTGCGAGAATTTCTCGAAAATATGCGCTTTGAATTCTTCCGATATGCCAGGACCTTCATCCTCCACTTCGACCCTGACCACAGTGTCTTTTAGCACAGAGCGCACTTTTACCACTGAACCTGAAGGAGAGAACTTGGCCGCATTGGACAATAAGTTGGCCATAATTTGCTGAAATCTCATCGCATCCACCATGACCAAAGCGTCTTGCTGCCCGCAAATTTTTAGCTTAACTCCGTATTTAGTCGCATAAGGCTGGTTAATTTGTACGGCTTTTTGCAGCAGGTCAGAAATCAGGCAAAGTTTTAGCTCAAAATGCATTTTACCGGCGACCAGTTTATCTATGTCCAACAAATCATTAATCAGTTGGCTCAGCCTGGAGCTGTTATCTTTGGCTATCTCCAGCATAGGCACCATGGCTGGCGGAACCGCGCCTAATACGCCTCCGGTGATCAGGGCTAAAGAACCTGAAATAGACGTCAACGGTGTGCGCAGTTCATGACTGACCATGGAGACAAACTGGTTTTTCATCTGCTCTATCCGGCGACGTTCGGTAATATCCTGAAGAATGGACCAGATCTGCTGTTCACCCTCGTTATTTTTAATCAGTACCCCGGTCACAGACACAGGAACTACATGACCATCCTGATGCTGCAGTTCCTGCTCCAGCGGACCATAGCGCCCCTGTTGTTGCAGTTGCAGCATTGCATGCTCTGCCTGCACTGTGTAGTCAGCTTTTTTCTGAGCTTCCACTGCAACAGCAGGGGGGGGATAACCCAGCATACGATAAAACTCCGGGTTCGCCTCGATGAAAGCACCGTCAGTAAAGCGATTCAGCGTGATGGCCAGTGGCGCCATTTGGTAGAGTGAGGATAATTTTTGTTCACTTGCTGTTAAAGCCAGTTGAGCTTCGTGTTGCAGCGTCACATCCCAAATAAAACCATCTATGTATAACAACTCGCCTTTTTCGTCATACACACCCTGACCTAACTCCTGCACCCAACGTAAGCTGCCATCTTTGTGTCTGAGCCGGTATTCAACATTAAAGCGCTGCCGCTTAGCTAATGCCTGCTGCACCAGGGGATTGGTATGCTGCATGTCTTCAGGGTGGTTTAACTGGGCAAAGCTGATTTCTTTACTTCGGATCAGTTGCTGTGCCTGATAACCTGTCAGTGCGAAAACCTCATCACTGATAAACAACATAGTCCAGTGTTCATCGTTGCGACAGCGGTACACCACACCCGGCAGGTTATCCAGCATGGAGCGGTAACGCTGCTCACTCATCAGCAGGGCATGATTTAGATGCTCTAGTTGAGTAATGTCTATTGCTACCCCCAGAAAACCACGAATAGCATTGTGTTCATCCCGCATGGCGGACACACTCAAACGAACTTGTTTACGATCGCCATTTTTGCAAAGGTAGGTCCATTGCCGTGTTTCGTTTTGCCCTTGTCTGGCCTGATGTACAAAGACATCAAACCCCTGGATCGATTGCTTGTACTTTTTGCTCAGTAACTCTCCCTGAGTTTCAACTTCTGCCGGATCATGAAACAAAGCGGGGCTGTGCTTGCCAACCAGTTCATCAGCGCTGTAGCCGAGCATGCGCTCTGCTCCGGTATTAAACAACCTGATGATCCCCTGTTGGTCGGTTGAAATCAGTGCAACCTCAGTGGAGGAGTCAATCATGGCTTGCAGCCAGGAGCGGGTTTCTAAGATCTCCGCTGCTTTTTCTGCAGCCTCAGTCACATCGGAATGAATACCAAACATCAGCAGGGGCTGATCATCGGCTGTCCAGTTCATCACCTTGCCTATTGCATGGATCCACACCCAATGGCCGTTCTGATGCTTCATCCTGAATTTGGTGTCGTAATAGGGCGTTGCTTTGGAGAAATGCTGAGCCAGTATTTGTTTTGACTGGCGCAGATCATCGGGATGCAGCAGGCTGGCCCACAAATCGATCGAGGTGGTCGTTTGTTGTGACATTCCTAAAAGTTCAAACCAGCGCGCATTGTAGATGGTGGTACCTGTCTGTATATTCCACTCCCAGGTGCCGAGATTCGAGCCATTAATGATGGCATCCATCCGATCATGTTCTTGTTTTAACTGAATTTGTTGCAGGTGAACTTCAGTGACATTGGCGGCAATAATGATGATACTTTCGACCTGACCCCGACGATTTTTTTGTGGCACGAAGTTCACATCGAAAATTTGGCCATTGGCAGGTTTAGCCTGAAAATTGACTGTCTCTCCTGCCAGACAAAGCTCTAAAGACGGTTTGGCATGAAGGAAAGCGTCTTCACCAAAAACTTCAGCAATAGTTTTACCCACGGCAACTTGAGGTACTACACCAAACCACTCTTGATACTTGCGATTACAAAAGATGTAGCGAAAATGAGTGTCAACTTGCCCTAACAACACCGGGGCATGATTAATCACGGTTTCCAGGGTGCGTTGCTGTTTGTAATGTTGTTCTGCTTTTTGCCGTGCTTCCAACAATTGCACTGCCTGCAGCCCTAATAAAGCCAGACTTTGCCGTTGTTCTGCAGTTAATTCTCTGACTTTACTGTCTACTACACACAAAGTACCAAGCACAACACCGTTGCTTAAGGTCAAAGGGGCACCGGCGTACATTCTGATCCCATCTGGTTTGGTGACGTCCGGATTGTCGGCAAAACGTGGATCCTGAGTCGCATCTGACACATACGTCAGTTCGTTGGGCTGCAAAATGCTGTGAGCACAAAAGGAGATATCTCTGTGGGTTTGATGATGATCAAAGCCGATTTTTGTTTTAAACCACTGTCTGTCTTTGTCCACCAGCGTCAGCACAGCACAGGGCGTCTGACATATATAACTTGCCAGTTGCACCAGCGCATCAAAGGCGGCCTCCGGGGCGGTATCAAGGATATTCAACGCATGTAGTGTCGCTAAACGTTCTGTTTCGTTAGGTGGTAAAGCTGCCCGCATAACCTGTTCCAGACAATAACCATAAATAGAGTGTAACTGTTAATTTAAAAGCTTTTAAACAAAAAGCTGAAACAAAGCAGCTATTTAGTTGCTTTAGTTGTGTTGGTAAAGCGGACAAGGCAAACCAGAAGCCAGCGGCTGCCTTGCCACTGAGGCAACTCAGTACTGTTGATGCCGAACTTAGGGATGACAAAGCAGCGAAAGTCAGCGAGCATAGACGCTGCATCCATCGAATCAGACAGGAGTGGTTATGTTGGGAAGAATTCTGTGTTGGTGTGTCGTTTTATTTATCGCAACGGTGAGCGCCTCAGAGCCACAGTTGCTCAGAGCCGATTATCAAAGTGCTGTGGATGGCTTAAAGCGGCAGTATTTTGTTTATTTACCACGGGGGTATGATCAAAAAGCAGTAGAAAAATGGCCGGTATTGCTGTTTTTACATGGCAACGGTGAGCGGGGCAATGGTCTGGATGAACTGGACTACACCCTGATCCACGGCCCTTTGTACGAGGCCTGGGTGCAAAAACGTGACCTGCCTTTTATTATGATAGTGCCGCAATTGCATATGTTTGACATGGGGACGCTACCTTATATTGCCAACCGCACCAAAGCTGATATTCCAAAGCGCCTCGCCGAAGGTGTACCGCCACGCCCTGAGATGTTTCCATCTGACAGTCCGATAGCGCCAGCTCAAGTGGTGAACGATATGGCGAAAGTGCCCGTGTTATTGCCCAATGGTTGGGAGAGGGCTGAGCAGGATCTATTGGCCATGCTTGCCGCGGTGGATAAAAACTACAATACGGACCCCAAAAGACGTTATATCTCTGGTATCAGCTACGGCGGTTTTGGTACCTGGTATATGGCCAGTAAACATCCACAGTTATTCGCCGCTGCCGCTCCCGTTGTGGCCTGGGGCCATCCGGATCTGATACCACCATTGGCCGCTGCTAAACTGCCACTTTGGGTGATAGCTGCAGGCCGGGATTCGGCGATTAACAAAGATAATTTTTATCCGGGTATAGAGAAGCTACGTCAGTTAGGCCACACCAATGTCCGTTTTAGTATGCTGGAACAAGCCGAACACGACGCCTGGCGGCAAGTGTACGAGGGCTGGGATATTTATGGCTGGTTGTTGCGGCAGGAGAGGTAGGGGTTATCTGTCTTACGCGTCCGCCGCGAAACCACAATAAAGCATAAGGCCACCTTGCGGTGGTGGGATAGTTGGGGGGATTTATTCACGGCTTTGCCGCTCACCTCTCGTTTGGCAACGAGAGGCCGCTCTTTGGGCGTTGTCTGCGCTTGCTGCGCAAGCTCCGGCTGAACCCCGAACGGCGCTTCGCGTCCACCGCGAAACCACAATAAAGCATAAGGCCACCTTGCGGTGGCTAGATAGTTGGGGGGATTTATTCGCGGCTTTGCCGCTCACCTCTCGTTTGACAACGAGAGGCCGCCCTTTGGGCGTTGTCTGCGCTTGCTGCGCAAGCTCCGGCTGAACCCCGAACGGCGCTTCGCGTCCGCCGCGAAACCACAATAAAGCATAAGGCCACCTTGCGGTGGCCTTATGCTTTATTGGTGGAGCCGGGGGGATTTGAACCCCCGGAAAATATAGAAATATCATGGAATTTCATTGATACTTGTACTCAAGTCATCATGTAACTAGTTGCTACCAGAGTTTTTCGAAGCGTTATACATTGCTTGAAAATTCACGGTTGGTAACATAACTGCATCTAAACCAGCGTTAAGTGTAAGTGTACCGATAAAACTTCTTAAATAAGGATAGGCAATTGCTGGAGCATTAACCACAGGAAATGGTGACTGCTTAAACTCATCAGTAATTAATTCATCGGTTTCAAATTCAAATGTCTTAACAACTTCTAAATAAAATCTCTCAGCTGTATATAATTCAATAGTAAACATAACAGTAAAATTTTTAGGTTCACCGTCGCTGTATCCATTTGTGAAACTTATTTTTAAATCATCTTCAACACTATGATCCAACGATGATTTCAAATTTAAGCTTTCAACAACATAATCCTTGAGTGCTATTTTCATTACGCAGCATATTCCAACATTGATTCATCATTGCTTGAAAAATATGAATAATCTACACATAAAAAATGCTCGAAGCAATTCACAATTTTCATGTCAATATCATCGTATTTAATATTGATAACGTGACTAGATTCATTTAAATCATAACCAAAACTTTCTATAATATTCTTAAGTTCTTCTAAAGAATAATTTTCAAGTTTTTGTAATGCTATGTCTAATTTATGTTGAATACTCATTTATGCCACCAATCCTGATCTGACTTCTTGTATTGAATCCAACTTTATGATTGAAACGTTTTTAACGCATGCAACCGTGCAGTTTGGTACGTTGGACGATACTTGATTCTTCCTTTCAAAAATAGATTTAATATATAGATTATGAATAACAACATCTGATTCTAAAAGCTCCGCCATTAAATCCCAGAGTATCTTGTTTTGTACATTCGCTGGTTTTCTTGTAATCAAAGGCATAATTTTTTCGTATGTTTCTTTACGAAGCTTGTTGAACACAACTAATCCATCGTTTGTTGTCGTATCAAAAATTTTTGAAGTATCGATAGTCGCCATTAATATGACAAAGTTTGTATACTTATTCGCCCTAGTTTTCTTGCAATAAGCACTAGCTTTAGCCCATTCCTCAGCATTCTCGATCGGGCAGGATATGCCTTCTGTAAAGAAGTATACTCCTTTTCCTAACCAATCGTCTGGATTTTCACTTGGGTAAAAGTTATTCGCCTTGATCGAGTGAATTTTTTGATAATCAGTACCATGGTAAAAGTTCATAACAAGTTATCGGCATCCTTTCATCAAAACTTGCATCCAAAAGTCTTATTAAGCAAAATTTTTGTGTATCTTACCAAAAAAATTACCTATTTCAAGGAAAACGACTTTCTCTTAGAAATTAGATTACGTTAATTTTTTTACTAAGTACATCTAATGAAAAAGTTAGAGAACGCTAATGATGCTTTAATCTTGCTGCAGGTTGGGGCCCTCCGAGCTGCCCCTCCCTACCTGCAGCAAGATTTCAGTCACCTAGCCAACGAGCATAAATCATCCTTATCATGCCCCAATCTTTATGCCCCATCTGTCTTGCAAGCCAAGTAGGGTCCGCACCATTAGTTAGCATGGTCGAAGCGTAGGTGTGTCGGCAGTTGTAAGGGCGTCGATACTTTACTTGGGCCGCCTTTAAGGCTGGCCGCCAATATCGATCCCTTGGGAAACTATCATTTTTCCATGGGGCCATTGTTCTTGGGTCGAGAAAGCAGCGTTGTTGTGGTTGAGGGTTTGGATGGGTTTGATATACCTTTTGAAGCGATGATAAGGCTTCATCATGTAGCTGATGTGTCCGGCTTGAGCTTTCGGTTTTAGTGCCATTATCTCTGCCATTAACAATGGAACGGCGGATATAAATACGCTTTTTCTCAAAATCTACGTCTTGCCATGTCAGGCCCAGTTGTTCGCCTGTTCTGAGTCCAGTCCAGAATGCGAACTGGTAAAAATATCTGGCTGGATTGTCGGGTAGGGCGGCTAGAATTTTTTCTCGTTCTTCGGTATTAAAAGGCTGTGCTTCCTCTTTTTTCCTGACCATGCGAGCTGTGCGGCTTATTGGGTTGGTGTCCAGTATTTCATCCTGTACTTGTTCCTGAAAAATGCTGAGCAGCAAGGCCCGTACTTCATTGATAGTTTTTGGCGAAAGCTCAACGGTAGACATCCAATCTTTGAGCAGAGCTGCCTTAAACTCATTTAGTTTGAGTTTGCCCCAAAGCGGCAAAATGTAGGTCGTGATTTTGCTGTTGTAGCCTCGAATTGTACTGTGAGCCCAGTTTTTCCGGTTGCGTTGAAACCATATACCGACAGCCTCAGCTACTGTTCGCATTGCTGCTTTGTTATTGCTGAATTCAAAGGCTCTGGCGCTGTTAGGGAAGTGGGCCGCATAGTCAAAAGTACCCATATCGATTTCATAGTTTATCTGTTCGCGTTTTCTGGCAAGCTCCTGTAAACGTGTTTTGGTCGGTGTTCCCCTTATTGTCTCCCTGCATCTGATAGTTTGATAATAGAACTCTATCCGCATTGAGCTTTCGCTGGCATAAATGCCCTGATAGTCAGTTGGTTTCATGCTTTAAACTCCTGCTCGATGGAGTCTTGGTAGGCTTGTAGGTTGATATACACACGGCCCTCCCACTTTTTCCAGTGGAAGTTCTGGCGTAATTTACCTTTCAAAATTGGTGTCAGGTCTTGCCCTTTGCCCCTGGTTTTTGCGGCTGGTTTTGTATGGCGGCAACTCAATTTCTTGCTGCGGCTGATGGCAAAGGCCACCTTGCGGTGGCTGGATAGTAGGGGGGATTTATTCGCGGCTTTGCCGCTCACCTCTCGTTTGACAACGAGAGGCCGCCCTTTGGGCGTTGTCTGCGCTTGCTGCGCAAGCTCCGGCTGAACCCCGAACGGCGCTTCGCGTCCACCGCGAAACCACAATAAAGCATAAGGCCACCTTGCGGTGGCCTTATGCTTTATTGGTGGAGCCGGGGGGATTTGAACCCCCGTCCGAAAAACCTAGTTCGTCGGTACTACATGCTTATCCAGTTATTTGGTTAACCCTATGAGCGCCAACTGGCAGGCTATCGTCGGGCGAGTCCGATTGGTTTTAGCATCTTGGCTCCGGACAAAGCCGCCATGCGATCCTGTTAGGGGTGATCTCCCAAAATCCCGGCTTACAGGCATGCGCGGGGGGGAGAGCATCTACTGCTTATTAGGCAGCGATTGCGTAAGTTTCGTCGTTTGCGACTACTAGTTTGCGGCTTTTTTACGAGGCCTACCGCACCTCGGCATGCACCTAAGAGTTCGTGAATCCCGTCGAATCCAGTATCGGCCCCGAATTCTTTTGTCTTCTGAACACTACAGTGTTGAGCGCATTCTACGCTCTGCAGTTCAAGGCAGCAAGGTAAGAACTGGTGTTTTCTTGCTGAGTTTCACTGTTATTACTCTATATGGTGATGAATTGAACAATTTCAAGCTGTAGTGGGGGAGTAGCCCACAACAGTTATCTTTTGCTGTGTTTCATCATCCGTTCTTTTTCGCGCGACCAGTCTCTGTCTTTGATGTCGTCACGTTTGTCGAAATGCTTTTTACCTTTGGCCAGATAAAACTCCAGTTTCACCCAACAGGCTTTCCAGTACATGGAAGTGGCTATTAAGGTGTAACCGTCCTGTTCTTTTTTACCGACCAGTTTGTTCAGTTCACGCTTGTTTAATAGCAATTTACGTGAACGCTCCGGATCGCAGACTACATGAGAGGATGCGCTGTGCAGCGCCTGAATTTGTGCACCAATTAAAAAGGCTTCGCCATCTTTTAAAATGACGTAGGAGTCGGACAAATTGACTTTGCCTTGCCGGATACTTTTGATTTCCCAGCCTTGCAGGCACATACCTGCTTCGAAACGCTCTTCGAGGAAATAGTCGTGCCGTGCTTTTCTGTTCTGGGCTATGGTGCCGCCCTGATTTTTGTTGCTTTGTTTTTTGCTCATCTTTGCTGAACGAATTAACTCTTAAAAGCCAAGGAATTTAATGGCAAAAGGCTTGCGCCTGGGACATTGAGGCTACGGCTAATTCTGTTACAATCGCCGCCTGCATTAAGGGGAGAGAGTATGCCACAAATTGAGCGCAGCGCACTGGTTTTTTACAGCGCGCGCCAGATGTTTGAGCTGGTGAACGATGTACCGCGGTATCCGGAGTTTTTACCTGGTTGTGCCAAAGCCGAAATTCTGCAGCAATCTGCCCATCAAATGGTGGCGAGGTTGCAGGTGAAAAAAGCCGGGATCAGCCAGGAGTTTACTACCCGAAATACCTTGGTCACAGACTCGAAAATTCAGATGCAACTGGAATCCGGTCCTTTTAAAACCTTATCCGGAGGCTGGACTTTTGTGCCCTTGAGTGAAGACGCCTGTAAGGTGGTACTGGCTTTGGACTTTGAGTTTTCCAACAAACTGGTCGAGTTTGCTTTTGGTAAAATATTCAATGAGTTAACTGCGGCTATGGTGGGTGCATTCACCCAAAGAGCGAAACAAGTGTACGGAGAACAACATGGCTGAAACCAAGGCTGTTGAGCTGGCTTATGCCACACCTGCCAAACAAAGTTTGCTGAGTTTAACTGTGGATGCGACTGCCACTGTAGAACAGATTATTTTGCAGTCTGGCATACTTAGCTCTTTTCCGGAGATTGACCTGAGTCAGAACAAAGTAGGAATTTGGAGCCGGACTTGTAAACTGACCGAAGTCCCAAAATCAGGGGATCGGATTGAAATATACCGACCTTTAATTGCTGATCCGAAAGACATGCGTCGCCGTCGCGCTGAAAAAGCCAAAGATGAAGGGCGGGCTAACAAAACAACGGGTGGCAGGGCGCAAGTGCAGAGTGCTGAGGCTGAAGAGCCATCTGAGATTCGATAAATAAGCAGAAAAATCAGACGTCAGTAACGACAGGTCAGAGCTCAAGCTCTGACCCCGGCAAGGTTATTTATCCAGCGGTGTATTAAAGTTGTCCGGCTTTTTAAAGTCACCCGTGATATCCACCAGCTTGTCGTCTTTAAAGCTAGCGATCAGTTGCTTTTCAAAATTCTCACCACGGCCACCTTTTAACGCATAAAAATAATGCCAGATGTCGTCGTCAAAAGCGTTTTCAGCAACAGGGTTACCCAACACAAAACGCACTTGCTCCTTGGTCATTTGTACCCGCAGCTTGTCGATATCTTTTTGTTCCAGAAAGTTGCCTTGTGGCACGTCAATCCGATAAATCCAACTGCTGCAAGCACCCAGAGTCAATGCTGTGGCCAACACAAGGGCCGTTTTCACTACTGCTTTCATCTGTCTCTTCATCTGAATAAGTCTGGCGGCATCATACCGCAAGCGTGGGCTGAAATTAAAGCCTTAATCAGACCTAACTGCACTGGCTAAGTTCTTGCCCGCTAAAAATAATGCTGCTTTGGCTGTTTTATGGCGCACAGAGCAGTTCACGGGCATTGGCAATTGCATTGGCGCTGACGTTTTCGCCAGCCAGCAAACGGGCTATTTCCTGCACCCGCTCTTCGTCTGCCAGTTCACGAATACGGGTTTCTGTCGCTATACCGTCTGTGTATTTTTCGACAAAAAGTTGATGATGACCCTGACTGGCCACTTGCGGCAAATGAGTGACACAAATCACTTGGGTGGACTCTCCCAACTGACGTAATAATCGACCCACACCAGCCGCCACAGGGCCACTGATGCCTACGTCTACTTCATCGAAAATCAGTGTTGGGGTTGTCACTTTCCCCGCTAAAATCACCTGAATAGCCAAGCTGATACGGGATAACTCACCACCAGATGCAACTTTATGCAGTGGCTGTAAAGGTTGGCCCGGATTGGTACTGACCAGAAAATCGACTTGATCCCAGCCGGATGCATTGGCTTTTTCTATACCTGCACTTTCCACTGCGATATAAAACTTGCCATTGGCCATACTGAGTTCAGCCATGCTGTGAGCAATTTTATCGGACAGCTCTAACGCAGCCGATTTACGCAGTTCAGATACAACTTCGGCGGCCTCGCAATAGAGTTGCTGTGCCTGTTGAATTTCAAGCTGAAGTTGCACTATGCGTTCATCATCGCCAGCCAGTTCTGATAGTTGTTGCGACAATTGCTGGTGATATAAGGCCAGTTGATCGTTCGGAATTTGATGCTTACGGCTTAAACTAAGCCACTGGCTCAGACGCAGGTCAATCTCTGCCAAACGTTCCGGGTCTATGTCTACTTTTTCGCTGTAACGGCGTAATTCACGGCCCGCTTCTTCAATCTGCACTAAAGCTTCGCTCAGCATCTGATGAATAGGAGCTAAGGCCGGATCAACTTCGACAAAGTCGTCCAGTTGCTGGCAGGCATGACTTAACAAACGATAGCTATTGGTCTCTTCATCGTCATACGCCAGTTGTAACGCCTGTTGACTGGCTTGGATCAGGCTGTGACTGTTGCTCAAACGCTGATGTTCAGTTTCCAGCTCGGCAAATTCATCGACGCCTGGCGCAAACTGGTCCAATTCAGCCACCTGATACTCCAACAACTGACGTTGGGCTTCCCGTTGCTGCTGACTGCTCTGTAGTTCGCTGTATTCCTGTTTCAACTGTTGCCAGGCTTTCCAATGCTGGCGGCACGTGGCTAAAGCGGCTTGGGTATTGGCATAAGCGTCCAGTAACTGGCGTTGATGATCAGACTTTAATAACAGTTGATGGGCATGCTGACCATGAATACTCAGCAGATGATGGCCTAAAGCTTTCAGTTGCTGCGCCGGCACCTGCACGCCGTTAATATAACCACGGGAGCGTCCTTCGCTGCCAATCACCCGACGCACTATGCATTCATTGCCCATAGCGAGATCCTGCTCGGCCAGCCAGAGCTGGGCAGCCGTTAACTGGCTGATATCAAAGGTAGCGACTATATCGGCTTTATCACAACCCGGCCTTACGGCTAAACCGTCAGCCCGGTCGCCTAAACATAAAGACAAAGCGTCTAAAGCGATAGACTTACCTGCGCCTGTTTCGCCGGTAATGGTGGTCATACCGCTACGCCAGTCAAGTTCCAGCGCGCGCACTATGGCAAAGTTACTGATATGCAGATGATTGAGCATGGTGTTACTCCCTTCCACTGAATAACTGTTAATTTATACAGTAATTTTGTGTTTAGCAAGGGAGTAGTGCAGAGATTTTTTAGTAGAGTTTGCTGCCCCAACCAAGTTTGTTGCGCAACACGTTAAAGTAGCTGTAGCCTGGTGGGTGCACCAGTTTCAGCGGTTTAGGATGTTTACGAATACGGATCTCATCACCCGGCATCACCGCCAGGATCACATGACTGTCGCAGCTCACTTGTAAATGCGCGTCGTTACTGGGCGATACTTTTAGGACTATTTCACTGGTGCCTGATACCACCAAAGGGCGGCTGCTTAAAGTGTGAGGGAACATAGGCACTAAACTCATCGCATCCAGCTCGGGCGTCAAAATTGGGCCACCTCCGGACAAGGAATACGCGGTTGACCCTGTCGGCGTGCTGACAATTAAACCGTCCGAGCGCTGGCTAAATACAAATTCACCATTGATATGAGCTTCAAACTCAATCATATGCGCTACTTTGTCGGCGTGTAATACAGCTTCGTTGACAGCACTGTTACTGCTTTTGACGCAGTCATTGCGATAGACTTCCACTTCCAGCAGGTTACGTTTTTCAGTGACAAAATTACCTGCCAACACAGCCGCTAAAGGAGTTTCAAAATCTTCGGGTGATAAGTCGGTTAAAAAACCCAGGTTACCGCGGTTTACCCCCAGCACTGCCACACCGAATCGGGCTAAAACCCGTGCCGCCCCCAGCATATTGCCGTCGCCACCTACTACTATCGCCAGATCACAGTTTTTACCCAGCTCCACTAAATCCAGCACCTGCACACCAGGCAAGGCTAAAGATTCCGCTACTTTTTCTTCGACATAGACCTGTAACTTTTGTGCTGTTAAGAACTGATACAGGCGAATAAGAGTAGTATTGGCGCCCGGATGGTTAGGTTTGCCAATTAATCCAATGGTTTGAAATGCGCTGCCAGGGTTTTGACTCATGAGTATTCCTTTCAAAGTGCAAATGCAGTATACCCATAGTTTTTCACAGCGAACAGCTTTGCAGGCACAGAGGCAAGACGGCCAAGGCTTGAATTTTTTAATAAAGACCCCACAATACATAGCAGTATAAGCAGGGCGTATTTATTTTTGGTATTTGGGCAGTCTTTTTAACCGGAGTAACAGCGGTAGTGGTTCAGTTAAGCAGACCAGAACTGATATTAAAACTCATCGTCGAGCATTATCTGACGGATGGTATGCCGGTGTCGTCTAAATTGTTGTGTGAGCAATCAGAGCTTGGTGTCAGTTCGGCGACTGTGCGCAATACCATGATGCTGCTGGAGCAGCAGGGTTTTATCCGTTCTCCTCATACCTCTGCTGGCCGGGTGCCAACCACTTCGGGTATCCGCTTATTTATCGATAAAATGTTACAGCTAGAGCCGTTGAGTGGCCGCTGGCTGGATGCTATTCAGGTGAACTTACCGCCACAATTGCCTGTTTCTTTATTATGCCAGCAAGCCGGGCAGTTGCTTGCTAACTTAACCGGCATGGTCAGTATTGTCAGTGCGCCCAAGGGGCAGGGCCGGGTGATACGGCAGGTTGATTTGGTGCGTTTGGCCACAAAACGTTTGTTGCTAGTGGTGATAGACGAAGACGGCGATATTTTGCACCGCGTGCTGTTTAACGATGATTTAATTGATAATCCAACCCTGAGCCGGGTGTTGTGTCTGCTGAATGCGGCGTTGTGCGGACAGGACTGGCTGGATGGGATTTCGCGTTTAGCCTTAATTGCCAAACAAGAATCTGGAGCTGTGCAGACTTTAGTACAAACCGCTATGACACAACTGAGTCTGGATGAGATGCAGCAGCATCAGCCGCTGATTTATGGTCAGCATCAATTGATGCAGGCAAGTGACTACCACCGGGATCCGGAATTGCAGCAAGTGATTGAACTTTTGGATAATCCGTCCTGTCTGGTGAAGTTATTAACGCCTGTGACTGAGGATGCTCAACCTAAATTAATACTCGGACGTGAGTCTGGTATTGAACCTTTAGCCAAGGTGAGTTTGATCTGTGCGCGCTACCGTGCTGAGCCCCATGGCTTTATCGCGTTGCTTGGGCCACGACGGATGGACTACGGCCGTTTTGTGCCTTTAGTGGAAGCTGTCGCACAACAAATGTTTTTTAACTTGAATCATCTTAATCAATCCCCATAATAAGCCAACCTATGGTGGAGTAGTAACTAATGAGCGAGCAAGATAAAGTGCAAACTGAACAACAACAGGCTGCGGAAGCAGCGGCAGAGCAAGAAGTGGTCGAACTGACGCCGGAGCAGGAACTTATTGCAAAGCTGGATGCAGAATTACAGCAGGCAAAAGCCCAGTTGGCAGAGCAGCATGATTTAATGCTTAGAATTAAAGCTGAAGCCGACAACAGCCGTCGTCGTTCAGCTATGGACGTTGAAAAAGCCCATAAATTTGCGCTGGAGCGTTTCGCAGGTGATTTATTGCCTGTAGTCGATAACCTCGAGCGTGCTTTAACTTTCTTAAATCGTGACGACGAAAGCCAAAAAGCTATTGGTGAAGGTGTGGATTTAACCCTGAAGAGTTTGTTGGATACCCTGGCAAAAAACGGTGTGCAGCAAATTGACCCACAGGGTCAGCCATTTAATCCTGAATTCCATCAGGCGATGTCGATTCAGCCAAGTGCCGATGTGGCGCCAAACACTGTGACTTTTGTCATGCAAAAAGGCTACGAGTTAAATGGCCGTTTAGTACGCCCTGCGATGGTGGGTGTATCTAAAGCTGTTGAATAAACAGCGTCCGTAACAAGCGGGGGGCGAAAATCCGGGCTGTCAGCAGCTATGGTTTTCGCCCCTTTAATTTTTACTGGGCTTTATTGTTTCAGGCTTTTACAATAGTCGCATCACAGTGTCGGCATTTACAAAGGAATCTTTTTGTCTGATCTGGAGTCTGGTGTAACGCAGCCTGCGCACGCTAGCGCTGAACTGGTGCTTTGCCGCCACTGCGATTTATTGCAGCAATTGCCGTTGCTCTCTGTTGGTCAGGAAGCAGCCTGCAGTCGCTGTGGTTATTTGCTGGATATGCGCCAGAAAGATCCGGTATTACGTCCTGTGCTTTATGCCGCCAGCTCCTTGTTTATGCTGGTGTTGGCTAACCTCTTTCCTTTTATCGGTATGGATGTGGCGGGTAACGTCCATATTATGAGTTTCTTTGATACCTCCTCGGTATTATTTAACGAACATCAACAATGGCTGGCCGTGCTGGTTTGGTTGTTTATTCAGGCGATACCGGCTTTTTGTATGCTGGCGGTGATTTATATCAAGCTGGGGATGGTAAGGCGGGTGCGGGGTCTGGTTTGGACTGCGCGGGTGCTTTATATGCTCAAACCCTGGAGCATGGTCGATATTTTTCTGATCGGTATTCTGGTCGCCTTTGTCAAACTTGTGGTCTACGCCGATATTTCTGTGGGTATGAGCTTTTGGGCTTTTTGTTTGTTTTGTTTGTTGCATTTGCGCACTTTTCAGGTCATAGACCGTCATGCCTTGTGGGAATCGATAGCGCCGGCGCCTCAGCCTGTCCCGGCAGATTTTGCCGGTCGGACCGGGGTTTCACTGAATTTAGCCAGTTGCAGTTGTTGTACTGCCATAGTGCCGCTGGAGCAAAAGCATTGTGGCCGTTGTGGCACCAAAGTGACGGCCAGAATACCGGCTAGTCTGCAAAAGACCTTGGCTTGGCTCGTCACCGCGACCTTGTTGTATATCCCGGCCAACTTACTGCCTATTATGGAGACGGTATCGCTTGGCAGCAGTATTCAGTCTACGATCATCAGCGGCATCATATTAATGTGGCAGGATGGAGCTTATCCTGTGGCTATTGTGATTTTATTGGCCAGTGTAGTGGTGCCTGTGGTGAAAATTGCAGTGATGTTTTGGCTTTGTTATCTGGCCAGCCACAGTGGACATAAACGCCAGTTGCTGTCGACTAGAGTGTACCTGCTGGTCGATTGGATAGGGCGTTGGTCTATGGTGGATGTGTTAGTGGTGGCTATTCTTGCGGCGCTGGTTCGATTTGATTTATTGATGGGGGTTTACCCTGGTATGGGGGCGATAGTTTTTGCGACTGTGGTGATCACCACCATGCTCGCCGCTATGAGTTTTGACCCACGTTTACTGTGGGACCAACGAAATAAAAAAGAGGAGCAGCAGCGTGGCTAAGACGCAGGGCCGGGTGGCCGCGGTGAAAAAGATCCGACAATTATCCCCGATCTGGATAGTACCAGTGATAGCTGTTGCTATTGGCATTTGGATGCTTTACTACACTCAAAAAAATCAGGGGCCCCTGATTACCCTGGTGACCCTGAATGCTGAGGGCATAGTGGCAGGTAAAACCCAGATCAAAAGCCGCAGTGTGGATATAGGCCGGGTGGAATCGGTGCAGCTATCGGAAGATTTAAGCAAAGTGTTGATCAAAGCCCGGATGGATCCAGGCATTGAAGCTTTACTGAATGAAGACTCGCAGCTTTGGGTGGTTAAACCTACAGTAGGCCGTGGCGGCGTCAGTGGTTTAAATACCTTATTATCAGGCGCTTATATTGAATTGCAACCGGGAAAAGCCAGTGTGCAAAAGTATTATTACGAGCTGCTGGACAGTCCGCCTATAGCACCAGCCGATGCGCCTGGGGTACGGGTGACTTTGTTAAGTGATGATGCCACAGCGCTGGCCGTTGGCGACCCTGTGCTTTATCACGGTTATGCGGTAGGTACGGTAGAGACCAGTCATTTTGTCGCCGAGCAAGGCCATATGACCTATCAGTTGTTTATCCGTGCCCCTTATGATTCGTTAGTCACTGAAAACGTGCGTTTCTGGCAAGCCAGTGGTATGGCGCTGGATGTGTCTGCGCAGGGCGTGCGGGTGGAATTAGCTTCTGTGGCTACGTTGCTCAGCGGTGGGGTGCATTTTGATGTGCTGGACGGTTGGCCTGCCGGGGATAAAGTCGCCAGCAACAGCGAGTTTCAACTGTTTAAAAACCAAAAGGCGATCAAAGAAGGTTTGTATACTGAATACAACGAATACCTGCTGTTTTTTGATGAGTCTATTCGTGGTCTGACCGCGGGTGCTCCGTTGGAATACAAAGGCATACGTATTGGTACTGTGGCTATGGCGCCATACTTTTTTAATATGGACAATCCGTTGGATGTGGCCTTTAACAAAGGTATTCCGGTGTTGGTGCGGGTGGAAGCGGGTCGTCTGGCGGGTGAGATGAGCCTGAAAAAACTGGCGCAGGAATTAGAAACTGCAGTACAACATGGTTTAAGAGCGGTATTAAAAACCGGTAGTTTATTAACTGGTGCTTTGTATATTGAACTGGTGCAAACCGATGCAGTGATTGAGTCGCCTAAAGTCAAACTGGATGAGCCGACTTTGGCTGACGCTGAACCGTCTGACAAAGTTCAAGTCGCCACAGCGCAGACACCGCAGTTTTCCAGTGAAGGTTTTGTACCTGCACCTTTTGCCCTGGCCGAGCACGCTGGTCTGAAGATTATGCCAACAGCGCCCAGTGGTTTAGCCAATATTGAGCAAAAAGTGCTGCAGGTACTGGATAAAGTCAATCGTCTGCCGGTGGAAGATGTGTTAGCACAAAGTTCAGCCACTTTAGCGCAGAGTGAAAAAATGCTGAAAAATGCCGAGCAGTTGATCCTGTCGCTCGACCAACTGGTGAAAAACAATGCAGTGCAGCAATTGCCTGCTGATTTACAACAAAGTTTGGCTGAACTGCGTCGAACTCTGGCGGGCTTTTCGCCTGGTTCACCGGCTTACGAGCGTTTAAATGGTAATTTGCAGTCGATGGATCAGTTATTGCGTGATTTACAGCCTGTGATTAAAACTATGAATAGTCAAAGTAACTCACTGATTTTTAATGCCGATCTACCAAAAGATCCTGAACCTGAGAAGGGCAACTAATGCGTTATTTAGCTTGTGTAGTGTTAAGTCTGGCGTTGGCTGGTTGTGGTAGCTCTCCTGCAGAACTGCAGTACTACCGTTTACCTGCAGTAGCGGCCAAAGCACCGCTAGTCGATAGCAGCAAAGTGTTGGTGATCGAACCTGTAATGGTGGCCAGTTATTTAAATAGCAATGCGCTGGTGTATCAGAACAATGCAGTGAACCTGCAACTGACCCGCACTCATCAATGGGCCGAAGCATTAGACCAACAACTGACCCGTACCCTGCAAGCGCATTTGTCCGCTGCGTTAGCAGACTGGCGTGTGACTCAACAAGCCAGTAGCCCTTCGGACAGTCGCCTGACAGTGCAGGTGACTCAGTTCCATACCACGGCGGATGGAGTGGTGCTGATCAGTGGTCAGGCGCATTTACTCACAGGCGCTGCCGTGAAGCAAATGCCTTTTGAGCTGCAATTGGCTATAGCTGATGATGGCTATGATGAAGTAGTCAAAACTTTAGGGCAAGGCTGGGGACAAGTGGCGACACAACTAGCAAAACTGGTGGAGTAACACTAAGACCGGGCGCGGTGTTAACTGCTAAATTCCGCGCCTAAAACTACAGCTTTCCGTGCGCCCGTTACGTCCGGAATATTGCCCGGGATCTTCTGGTCATAGGCATAAGCCAGCCAGGCAAAAGCCATAGCTTCCACATCATCTGCTTTTACCCCTAAACTGGCAGTCTGCCGCACTTGTACTGCAGGGAATAACTGCTGCAGGTCATTGATCAGTACTTTGTTATAAGCTCCACCACCACAAATAAATAGCTCTTCGATGGCTTCATTATTCAGCGCGACTTTGATGCTTTGGGCAGTAAAACGGGTGAGTGTACGTTGTACATCGGCTGGAGCGTAGTTTTTGGCTTGTAATTTTTGTGCCAGCCACTGTGGATTAAAATACTCTCTGCCCGTACTTTTGGGGCCCTGTAGCTGAAAGTAGGGGTCTGACAGCAGGTTTGCTAACAAATCCTGCTGTATTGAACCTGAAGCGGCATACAGGCCATCTTTGTCGAATAAACCTAAACCCTGTTGCTGGATCCAGTGATCCATTAAGCCATTGCCTGGCCCTGTATCAAAACCCCGTACTGGCTGGTTGGGTTGCAGCAAGGTGATATTGGCGATACCCCCAATATTTAAAATAGCGCGATAGCTGTCTGGTCTGGCGAATATCGCCTGATGAAACGCCGGTACCAGCGGCGCACCTTGTCCGCCATACGCCATGTCTTTACGGCGAAAATCAGCAATGACCCGGATTTGCGTTTCAGCAGCCAAACGAAACATATCACCAATCTGATAGGTAAAAGGAAACTGGGCATAAGGACGGTGACGAATGGTTTGGCCATGACAGCCAATGGCTTCGATCTGGGTCGGGCTCAGTTTGTTTTTCGCTAAGAACTGGTTGACTGCCTCAGCATAAGCCAATGCCAATTGCTGCTCCACTAACCCCATCAGCTCCAGTTCATCCGGACCTGACTGAGTCAATTGATTTAATTGTTGCCGTAACTGAGTAGGGAAGGGGAGAAGCAGGGAGTCAAGCAATTGTGGCTGAAGTGCGTTCTGTTCGGACTTGCCAAAACGAACCAGCACCAGATCGATGCCATCGAGACTGGTGCCGGACATGATGCCTATATACAAACCGGACATTACTCAGCCGCAGCGACGGTGATCCGTTCATGGTTTTGCATTTGCGCAATTAACTGCTTCGCCTGATTAACAAAAGCAATGCGTTCACTGGTTGATAAAGCATCCACCTGAGGTAATTTCACAGTACGTGGATTGCGATGCACACCACCGACTACAAATTCATAGTGCAGGTGAGCGCCTGTGACACGGCCCGTTGCACCTAAGCGGCCTATCACCTGACCTTGTTTCACGTTCTCGCCTTGTTTGACGTCCCGTTTAGACAAATGCAGGTACTTGGTAACTATGTTGTTTTTGTGCTTAATAAACACATAGTTACCATTGACGGCGTTGCGGGTAGAAGCGATCACCTTACCATCGCCAGCCGCCATAATCGGAGTTCCTACTGCAGCAACATAATCAACACCATTGTGTGGTTTTACTTTCTTTAACACTGGGTGTAAGCGGCGAGGATTAAAGTTAGAGCTGACATACTGGAAGGCAACCGGAGCACGTAAGAAGGCTTGTTTGGTGCCCTTGCCATCCGGCTTGTAGTAGGCGCCATCCTTGTGACGAACCGCCTGATAGACCTGACCTTCGTTTTTAAACTGTGCAGCGAGAATATTCCCGTTACCCACAAATTGACCGTCTGCATAACGGGTCTCAAAAATCACACTAAAACTGTCACCAGCTTTGATATCCAGACCAAAGTCGATGTCGTAACTGAAGATGTTGTTAGCTAGCGTCAGCATCTGAGCTTCAGTTAAACCTGATTCCAGACCCGCATTCCAGAATGAACCGTTGACCACGCCACTGACCACTTCAGTACGGGTTTCCACTTCTTTGAGTAACTCTTGCGCCGCAAATTTACCATCGGCAGTACGCTGGACACGTAAAGTTTTCAGGTTGTTGATCGGGTAGCGAATTTCCTGCAGCTTGCCCTGATTATCCAGGCCAAACTCAATTTGTTCACCGGGAAAAATGCGGGTTAAGGTTTTGACTGGTTTACCCAGTTCCAATACTTCCTGCATCGCGGCTTGATCTAATTTAGCTTTACGGAAAATAGTCGACAAAATGTCGCCTTTTTTCACATCAACAGTCACCCACTCCAGTGAGTTATCTTCGTGTGGCAGAGTGGCTAGCTGTTCTGCTGCAATTTTCTCTTCCACCAAAGGGATATCAATACTGTATCTTTTTCCAACTTCCAACTCAGAAGTTTCTGTAGTTCTGGAGGCTGAAGCTTGTTCTGACGGGATCAACAGCATAACGGCAACAATGCCGCTTAAAGCGCCGATTAATAACCGATGTTTGATAGGCAAAGATGAAATCATAGAAAGCGCATCTCTTATTATTATCAGACAAACCAATAAAAAAACGAGCATATAACGATTTTTTACCTGATGCCACACTTTTGTTGGTTTGATCTAAAGAAATGTTTCGTTAGAATGCAGACTTGGAATTTTGCCAAATACAAAGAGATGTAGGAGTAGACCATGGCTCACTGGGAGCAGGCGCTGGCTGAGATAAAACGCGGCTGCGAAGAGATTTTGTTAGAAGAAGAACTTATTGCCAAATTAAAGGAAGGAAAACCTTTAAAAATCAAAGCAGGTTTCGATCCAACTGCACCAGATTTGCACTTGGGCCATACGGTTCTGATCAACAAATTACGAACCTTTCAACAGTTGGGTCATGAAGTTATTTTCCTGATAGGCGACTTCACCGGCATGATTGGCGACCCGACAGGTAAAAATGTTACACGCAAGCCTTTGACCCGCGAAGATGTGCTGGCCAATGCGCAGACCTACAAAGATCAGGTATTTAAAATTCTGGATCCGGCCAAAACCCGGGTGGCTTTTAACTCGGAATGGATGGAGCAGTTGGGTGCTGCAGGCATGATCAAACTGGCCGCACGTCAAACAGTAGCCCGAATGCTGGAACGTGACGATTTTAAAAAGCGTTATGCCAATAACCAGTCTATTGCTATTCACGAGTTTTTATACCCGCTGGTGCAGGGCTGGGATTCGGTTGCCTTAGAGGCTGACATCGAAATGGGCGGCACCGATCAGCGCTTTAATCTGTTGATGGGCCGTGAGCTGCAAAAAGACGAAGGTCAGCGCCCACAAACCATTATTATGGTGCCATTGCTCGAAGGCCTGGACGGTGTGCAGAAAATGTCCAAGTCGCTTGGCAACTATATTGGCATCACAGATGCACCTGGTGAGATGTTTGGCAAAGTGATGTCCATCAGTGACGAGCTGATGTGGCGTTACTACGATTTGCTGAGTTTCCGTCCTATCGCTGATATAGCTGCGCTGAAGCAACAAGCGGCTGAAGGTCGTAATCCACGGGATATTAAAATTGAACTGGCTAAGGAAATTATTGCCCGTTTCCACGACGAGGCCGCAGCAGATGCTGCTGAGCAGGATTTCATTCAGCGTTTTCAGAAAAATGCCTTACCGGATGACATCCCTGAGCTGACACTGACTTTAACTGCAGACAGTATCCAAATCGCTAATCTGTTAAAAGAAGCAGGTTTGGTGGAGAGTACCTCAGAAGCGCTGCGGATGATCAAACAAGGTGCAGTTAAGCTCGATGGTGAAACCAAACTGGAAGACAGCAAAATGGAATTTGCCAAAGGCAGTTGTCATATCTTTCAGGTTGGCAAACGTAAGTTTGCTAAAGTCAGTCTGGTCTAGCGATGAACAGACTGTTGCAGTGAAAAAAACCGGCGATGCCGGTTTTTCACTTTTACTGTCAGCTCGCTTGTTGCAAGCGTGCAAAAAGCAGCTTCTGAAGTTCAGCTTTAAACTGCAACGCATCAAAGGGGAGCTGTAACCAGATGATCTCTATCGCAAGCTGGGGCTGCTCTGCGGATAACAGCGCTAGTTTAACCTGATGCTTGGTCAGTTCCTGCAGCAGTAGTGGCAGATCAACCTCTTGCTGCACAGCTCCCATGATGGCCAGTTGTGGTTTGCGTTCACCCATAAGCAGTAAAGCATCAACCGTGTTGCGGGCCTGCTGTAATTCGACAGGAAAATGCCATTGTTGACATAAAGCCTGTAATAATTTGAAAAAATCTGCATCAAAATCGACGCAGAGCACATAGGTCAAGGGCTGCAACCGCTGTCTTTTATGTAACAACCCCAGTAACGACTCCTGCACTATGCGTCTGTGTCCGCCCGGTGTTTTCCAGGCGCTCAACAAACCCTGCTCAACCCAAAGCTGGATAGTGCGCACAGAAACGCCGAGCAGTTTGGCTGCTTGTCGGGTGGAAAGAAGTTGATGTTGCTCTGACATAATGAGTTTTCTGATTTGATTAAATTTATCATATTTATCAAATGAGTCAGTGTCAACGAACTCTGGATCTTTTGCGACCGATAGCAGGTTTTTTATACGCATTCGCTTGCTCTTTGTCTGAATCAAGCTAATTTGATATTAAATTGATATCAAACGGAGAGGATCTGATGAAAGAGTATCTGGCAAAAAGCCGTAGTGGTTTGATGATGCTAGCTGTGCTGCCGGCTATGTTTATTTTCGCTGGTGTGGCTCTGCTGGCCTTGAGTGGGCCACTGAAACTGGTGGCGATACTGGCGTTGATTTTGCTCGGTATTGGCTTTTTTGGTTTTTATATGGTGCAGCCCAATCAGTGTGCTGTGTTGCAACTGTTTGGTCGTTATGTCGGGTCCGATTTACAAACAGGTTTACGTTGGGCCAACCCGTTTTACAGCAAACAAAAGGTATCGCTGCGGGTACGCAACTTTGAAAGTGGTAAGTTAAAAGTGAATGATCACAGTGGCAATCCGGTCGAAATTGCCGCTGTGGTGGTATGGAAAGTAGTAGACAGCGCTGAAGCCGTATTTGAGGTGGAGGACTACGAAAACTTTGTCAGTATACAAAGCGAAGCGGCTTTGCGTTATTTAGCGTCCAGTTATCCCTATGAAGCGGCAGACGATACCGACATCAGTCTGCGCAGTAATGGCCCTGAAGTGACAGATTTACTCAAAGCTGAAATACAGGCCCGTCTGGATAAAGCGGGTGTGGACGTACTGGAAGCGCGTATCAGTCATCTGGCATATGCACCTGAAATTGCCAGCGCCATGCTGCAACGCCAGCAGGCAAGGGCTGTGGTGATGGCCCGTCAACAACTGGTGGAAGGGGCTGTTGGTATGGTGGAGTTAGCTCTGGCCCGTTTATCGGAGAAAAACATGGTGCAACTGGATGAAGAACGTAAAGCCGCTATGGTCAGTAATTTGCTGGTCGTGTTATGTGGTGATCATCAGGTCCAGCCTGTGATCAACACCGGCACTTTATACTAAACGGAGAGCAGAGTGTCGAAAAAAGCCTTTGCGTTGCGCATTGATCAGGCAGTGCTACAGGCCTTACAGCACTGGGCTGATGATGAGTTTCGCAGTGTCAACGGTCAGATAGAATACCTGCTGCGTGAGGCCCTTGTTCAATCCGGGCGGCTAAAGAAAAAGCCTCCGGCCGAACCCGCTGCAGAACCGGATTAACTTAAGGCCTGCAGCAGCAGTCTGGCTTGTTGTTTGGCATGCTGAGCTACAGTAGCATCGGTATGCAATAAAGCCATATTGATAGCGCCCTCTTTCAATAACATCAGCCCATCAAGTAATAAGGACTGGGTTTGCTCTGGTCGCTGATAGCTCTGAAGGTGAGTGTTCACCAACTGCTTCACCTTGAGCTTATGCTGAGCGCAAAGCCGCAATACAGCGCTATCTGGTCCATGGTATTCAGCGGCGCAGTTTTGAAAATAGCAGCCAAAAAAAGGCCCTAAAGGCTCTGCCTTGCCTTCAAACCAGGCACCTAACGCATCAAAAAGTTTATCTACCGGATCTGTGCCTTCGTTTCGATTCAACTCTTGCTGCAGCCAGTGATAAAAGCGCTGATGTCGAAGTTCCAGCGTCGCCAATAACAACTCGTCTTTGCTGACAAAATGGTGATATAAGGTTTTTTTGGCCACAGCAGACTGTTCTAAAATCTGATTGATGCCCACAGCATGCACACCATAGCGGTAAAACAAAGTTAAGGCTGTTTCAACAAGCTGTTGTTTTTTATCCGGTTCCATAGATGCCCTCAGCACAGTAGCTCCTTAGCTTGACACAGGTAGACCACTCTGTCTACAATGCGAGCTGCAAGTAGACAGAGTGGTCTACTTTATGAGGTGATATAGTGACTGAACATAAAGTCTGGGTGCAAGCTGTGTTGGCGGGGTCGGGTGCGGCATTAGTGATGGCGTTGTTGGCATTATTGCAACAATGGCAGCAGTTGTGGCTGGTCGCTCCTTTTGGTGCTACCGCGGTGATCTTATTTGCTTTGCCGGGGAGTCCACTGGGTAAAGCAAAAAATGTGATAGCCGGACATTTTCTGGCTGCATTGATTGGTCTGACTTTTGTGCATGGTTTTGGTTTAACTGTGTGGAGTCTTTCTATGGCCGTGGGGTTGGCGATAGGGGTGATGGTGCTGCTGAAAATTACTCATCCGCCTGCAGGCGCAACCACCTTGCTGATCATGCTGACAGCACCAGACTGGTGGTTCTTGTTGAACCCTGTGCTGACAGGGTCTGTGCTGATGCTGCTGGTGGCGCATTATTACCACAAGAGCCACCGCAAAGGGCATCAGCACTTGCTTAAACGTAGAGCTGCAGCAGCGCGTACCAAAGTGGCAGACTGATAAAACTAAGCAGCAAACCCAACCCCACTAACGCTGGTACTAATCGCAGTGCCAGCCCCGCGCCAATGGCGATAGCCCCGGCAGAGACCATAGGTGGCATAGCGGCTTCAAATACCACTACCTGCAGCAACAGCGCATCAGGTTGGAATAAGCGTAAAAAGCCCAGAGCCAATAATGGCATCAAAAACAGTTTGACCCCCAGCGCAAAGATCAAAGGTTTAGTGTCTTTGTTATCCAGTTGTAACCTGAACTGGAAACCGACGGCAATCATAATAACCGGCACTAAAGTAGCCGCCAGACTATCCAGTACCAGACTAAAAAATGTCGGGTAAGGCCAAGATTTCAGCGCTAACGCCAGAGCTAAAGCGATAAAAGATGGGAAAGTTAAAATACGTTTGATCATTTGACCTGTAGTAGGTGTGGCGGCATTGGGGTTATACCAGGCGGCCAGGATAGTGGAATAGGTGGCCAGTGCCACAAAAGAACCGGCCTGGTCGTAAATCATTGCAAAAGGTAGAGCGTTTTCGCCAAAAAAAGCCTCGACCATAGGAAAGCCTAAAAAAGACGTATTGCCTAAAGGCAAAACCACCAGCAAAGCCCCTACTGTAGTTTTTTCAAAGTGCCAGATTTTACCCGCCAGTATCACTAATCCGGCAACTATGACCAGCAAGACCCAGGGCGTGATGGCGGGTAACCAGAGTTGATTGGAAAATTCTAACAGTGGAATTTTTTGTAGCACTAAAGCAGGCAGAGCGACAAAAAGTACATACTGATTCAGCACTAAACCTGTGTCTTGCGGAAACTGCGGCAGTCTGCGCAGCAAGGCTCCAATCATCAGATAGATCAGGACTAAAGCAAAATTTTCCATCACAACTCCTTATGCTTTTCAGCCAGTCTAATCTGAAGCTGATCCTGTGCCTATGCGACTTTCGCCTGATAGCTGCTCAAGCAGGTTCAGCTGTTGAGTTTCCTGCCTTAGTAATAACTCTTTGTCCTTTTTAGTCCATTGTTTCAACTGATACTCCAGCTTGCTGGCAGAGGAACGGCAGGGCATGGCATAAGTAAAAGCAAGTCGCAGTGGGCCTTTGCCTTTAAGAGCCTTAGCTCCGCCTTTGAGCTCACCGCTGTGCTGACGTAAGCGTCGTACAGGATCTGTGCTGATGCCAGTATATAAAGCGCCAGTCGCCGTGCGCACCATATAAACAAACCATGGGGTTGGTACTGCGGTCATGCCTTGTTGTGTTCCTTCTGCTACACTAGCGCTGTTTTAAAGGCTTAAAGGCCGATACTTTAAAGGAAATTGCATGTCATTTGCCACGCTTGGTTTAGATCCCCGTATTCTTTCTGCTGTTACAGCCCAGGGGTACCACACGCCAACCCCTATTCAGCAACAAACCATACCTGTGATCTTAGAAGGCAAAGACGTGTTAGCTGGTGCTCAGACAGGAACAGGCAAAACCGCTGCTTTTACTTTGCCTGTATTGCAACTGCTGAGTAAAAACACCGCAAAAGTGAATAACCTGCAGGTGCGTTGTTTAGTACTGACCCCAACCCGAGAACTGGCACAGCAAGTGGCAG
The DNA here is from genome assembly GCF_000986865.1 of Rheinheimera mesophila. GTDB lineage: Bacteria > Pseudomonadota > Gammaproteobacteria > Enterobacterales > Alteromonadaceae > Pararheinheimera > Pararheinheimera mesophila. Next base: position 42,266 of record NZ_LAVS01000001.1, on the reverse strand, counting down.
ACAGCGTCAAAGCTTATGGGGCTGATTTACCGCTGAAATACGCGGTATTTTATGGTGGTGTGTCGATCAACCCGCAATACGATCAGGCAAGCAGAGGTTTAGATATTCTGGTCGCCACTCCAGGGCGTTTGCTTGATCATTTACATCAGGGCACTGTGAGTTTGTCAGAGCTGCAAATTCTGGTATTGGATGAAGCAGACCGTATGCTGGATATGGGCTTTATTCATGATATTAAACGTATTATGGCGCGCTTACCCAAAGAGCGGCAGACGTTGTTTTTTTCTGCCACTTTTGCCAAAGAAATCAAAGAACTGGCTGATACCTTATTAAAGTCTCCTGTGCTGATTGAGGTGGCCAAGCCCAACAGCACTGCAGAGAAAATAGAGCAACTGGCGTATCGGGTGGATTCGCAGCGCAAACGGGAAATGTTGTCTTATTTGATTGGCTCGCGGCAGTGGAAGCAGGTGCTGATTTTCAGCCGCACTAAACATGGAGCCGACCGTCTGGCGAAGCAATTGCGGTTAGATGGCATTGAAGCTGGCGCTATCCATGGCGATAAAAGTCAGGGCGCACGCACTAAGGCGCTGGATGATTTTAAAAACAACAGACTAACTGTGTTAGTGGCAACTGACATCGCGGCCCGTGGTTTAGATATAGAAGAGCTGCCTATAGTGGTCAACTACGACCTGCCGCAGGTAGCAGAAGATTATGTGCACCGCATTGGCCGCACAGGCCGGGCGGGCAACTCAGGTTTAGCCATCAGTTTAGTTACACCTGATGATCTGGTGATGTTACAAGCCATCGAAAAACTAACCAAGCAAGTGATCACCCAACAAGTGTTACCTGGATATGAACACGATCCGAAAATGAATCACAGCAGCAAAAAGGCCGATGCCGAAGAAGAGCGGGTACAAAAAGTCGCCAGCCGCAATAAACAGCTAGCGAAAGAAAAGGCCAAACTACGAGCGCAGTTGTTGGGTAAAAAGTAATGACCAGGCTGGTCAGCCGTCTACAGGTTCAGCCGGGGTGTTTAATGTCAGTTGATAAAAGGCTAAATCTAACCAGCGGCCAAATTTAAAACCTGCCTGACTGATAGTGCCGCTGTGTTTGAAGCCATGTTTGGTATGTAACGCTATGCTGGCTTTATTAGCCGCATCAATACCGCCAATCAGCAGGTGATAATTGTCCAGTTGGGCCCGCTGAATAATTTGCTGCAACACCAGAGCACCATAGCCTTTACCTTGCTGATCTGGCGCCACATAAACTGAATGTTCGACAGAGTATTTAAAAGCCGGAAAAGCCCTGAAGGTGCCATAACTGCCAAAAGCCACCAGTTGCTCCTGTTCATTCAGAAGGCCCAACACCGGGAAATTCCCCGCTGTTTTGTTGGCAAACCACTGCTGCATAGTAGCCATAGTGCGGGGCTGGTATTCGTACAAAGCGGTCGTATTTAAAATAGCGTGGTTAAATATCGCCAGAATAGCTTCGGCATGTTCTTCATAATTACAGGGAACAAAACGCATCCGGCTCTCCGTTTATTGCTGCTGTTAGCTGCGGTACAAGGTTTTAATCAGGTGATAACCAAACTGAGTTTTCACCGGGCCGTGCACTTCCAGCACCGCCTTTTTAAACACGACCTCGTCAAAGGCCCTGACCATCTGACCAGGCTTAAACTCACCTAAATCACCACCTTTTTTGCCGGAAGGGCACAAGGAGTGTTTTTTGGCTAATTCATGAAAACTGGCGCCTTTGGCCAGCAATTGTTTTAATTTCTCAGCTTCGGCAGCAGTTTTCACCAGAATATGGCAGGCGCAGGCTTTGGCCATGCAGATTTCTCCTTCACAATAGAGCCCTATTGTACAACGCGACAGACTATCGGAGCAAAGCCGGATCTGAATTTGGTTGCTATGAATTACCTGCAATAAAAAACCCGCAATAAGCGGGTTTTTACTTAACGTTTGATTTAGTTTGGCTTATACAGCTTTTCAACTACATCTAAACGGGCTTCCTTTACTAATCCGGATTTACGGACTGAGTCAACTAATTCGGTCAGATTAGCACCGGCTGGAGCCTGCATAATGGCAATTTTATCGCCGACAGTCTTCACTGATTTTAAGCCGAACTCTTGCTGCAAACGTTGCAGTGCTGCAGCGTCATTTGCCAGAATAGACAAACGACCAGTAACAACTCCAAGTTCACCTGTCAGTAAATTTCTTACCACAGCATCAGTTTTAACCACACCGTCTGTGTTTACTACTGCCTGTTGTACTAAGGCGCGGCCAGATAAAGTCCCTGCAGCTTTGTCAGCGGCCAGACTGACTGGAGCCAAAGCTAAATCAGGTAACAACTTGTAAACACCAAAATCTGCGTTTTCGACTTTCTTTGCTTTTACTGTTTCAGTTTTAGCTGGCATAAGTCTTTTTAACTCTGGTGAAACTTCGACCGCTTGAGCAGAGGCCATAGTTCCGATAGTGGCCAGAGCAACTAAGGTTAATTTGAATTTCATAACTCTCTACTTCCTCTATTAATGGCCAAATACACGAATAGCTACACCCTCGACAACAGAAGGTTCAGTGTTGTTGACATAGCCATCAACCTCTAAGTAGCCTCCGGTGGCGGCATAGTCAGAGCCGTTCGCATCCAGTACTTTAATAGTCCAGGTACCCTGTGCATTTTCACCATAAAAGGCGTTAGTCAGGAATACGGTATCATTCAGTATATAACCTGGCTGAAAGAAGAAATCTTCTGTCAACGCTGGGATAGTCAGAGCCTGTTTAGAGGATAACAAAACACTCTTAGTTCCAGATGGTGAAGTGACTTCGATGGCTAAGTCGATACCCGCTGTGGTTTGGAAATAACCGTCTACAGTATTGAAACCATATTCCATCTCTGGGTTAGAGATGGAAAACTTCAGTTGAGCACCTTCAAGCACTATGTCATCTGCCACTTCAAGAGTGACTGTAGCACCAGTCACGCTGTTGTCCGGTACAGGTAACGCCAGAGAGGCTGGAGTTTCAGTGGCCGCATAAGAACCGACACCAACCCAATCAGAGCTAACTTCTTCACCTAAGTTCACAGTGTAGTTTTTAGCCATAGCAACAGCTGCACCAGCGTCTACCCGACCAAAACCATATAAGTTATTGAAGTTGTAGCCTGCCGCATTTTCTACCCAACCCTGGTGAGCAACAAATTCACCATTAGCTAATTCTAACGAGACAGGGGCATTTTCTGCATCAACCATAGTGCTGGTTGAAACCAGAATATGACGAATATCACGATAGCTCAGCTCTGGGTTTGCAGATGCAATCAAGGCAACTACGCCCGAAGCATTGGGTGCCGCGGATGAAGTTCCGTTGAAGGTTGATGTGTAGTTACAGCTTGCATTTTCCGGGTGACCTGGATTGTTGAACGGAAAAAATCCTTCGAAGAAGCCAGGGAAATAGAAGCCATCATAGTCTTCTGCTGAAGCAAAACTGCTATAACCACGTAAACAGGTCATTTGGTCGGTAGTTACCATCGCAGGTTCAAACGTACCATACTCACCAGCCGGAGCTGAGACCAGCAGGTTAGCGCCAGCAGTAGAGTAACTGGTGTGTTTTCCATCGCTGTTAACCGCACCCACGCTGAAGTAATAAGGCGTGGCTTGCGAAGGTTCAAAGTTACCGTTGTAACAGGTTAAACCCAAGTCGTTCGCTCCGTTTACGGCACACAAATCGTTATCAAAACTTGTGCTGCCATCCAGGAAGCTATTACCACTGGATTTCATATTCACGGCACCTTTGCCTGAGCGTAATTCGGTCGCACTGAATTGCTGTACTGCTTCTTCAAATTCAGAATAGGCAATAGCTGCAGGTACAGTCAGACCGTAACTGCGGTTAAACACTGCGACTGGCTCAGATGCAGTGATACCGCTGCCTGGTCCGCCATGGCTCAGTACAAAAGCTACATTGCTTTGTTCTTCCAGGTAGTTCATACCAATCAGCTGAGCATCAGGGGCCACACCACGACCACCTAAACCGTTCCAGCCTTGTGCAGCAATTAAACCTGCAACGCTGGTGCCATGATCACCAAAGGCTGAGTTATTCGTTGGGTTCGTTGGATCTGCTGCACCGGGGATAAAGTTTAGTGAGCGATTCGGAATGACGTTACCCTGTAAATCTTCGTGAGCGATTTCCAGACCTGAGTCAACTACTACGGCTACAGTGTTACTGCCGGTTGAGCCAGCAGCGTAAGCGGCAGTGACATTCATGTCTTCGCCAGCCACTAATACATCAGGGTTTTTACGCGATTCAACTACTGCAGCTGCATCTTCTTCAGACAAACCCAGTAAATCAGTTAATAAAGTGAAGTAGGTCTCATACAAAGAGTCACTCATTGAGAACGCTTTTTGGCCAGTGTTTTTTAAATGCCACTGTTGATAAGCCAATGGATCAGTACCCGCACTGGCAATAGTGACTGTCGCTGTCGCGGATTCGCTGCCATCTGACACTGTGTAAGAAAACACTTGCTCACCCGGAGCCATAGGTGTGAAAACAAAATTCAGTCCTGTTACGGCAAGTGTACCTTTGCTCAGTGTGTACACGCCACCTGTTGGCGTCACTGCGGTACCATTTTCTGAAATAGTGGTCAGAGTTAATGCATCCTGATTCGCATCAGTTCCGGCAAAAGCGCCAGAAACCGGGACCCACTCTCTGACTTCAATATTGGTTAATGAGACATTTGTTGCTTGTGGAGCAATGTTTTTATTTCCATCACCACCACAGGCTGCAAGAGCAACCAGCACAGCAACGGATAAAGCAGAATATTTTAGCTTAGACATTGTGTTGTTCTCTGTTCCGTGATTTCAAGTTTTTGTTATGAGCTTGTTGGTTGTTATGTGCGCACATTTACAACTAACTGCCATTTCATCCTAACATGTTAATAAATTGAAACTCTAGTGATTTGTTTGTGTTTTTTTTCAAGAGAGAAAGTGCTTTGATTTGTATAGTTTTTTGTATTTATTTGTTGTTTTTGGTGGTTTTTAAACCAAAAAACGGAGCCTGTGGCTCCGTTTATCGGGAATTGGAAATTAAGCAACGAGGCCTTATGCAGGTTGTTGCTGGGTAATACAGTGCACGTTACCGCCACCTAATAAAATCTCCCGGCCAGGCACAGTCACCACCTGATGCTTCGGAAAGACTTTCGATAAGATGTCGATCGCCACCTGATCGTTGGCATCGTCAAACACTGGCAACACCAAACCACCATTGCATAAATAGAAGTTGATGTAAGAACCGGCTAAACGGGCTTCGGATTCACGAGGTACAGCCGCACCTGTTAAATCGACTGTGGCATATTCGTCGGCTTTGGCCAGCATAGGAGCAGGGACAGGCAGTTTGTGCACTGTGAATTTACGCCCTTTGGCGTCCGTGCTGTTTTCCAGTACTTCTAAAGCCGCCCGTGAACGTTCGTACTGCGGATCGTTTTTATCGTCCGTCCAGGCCAATAAAACTTCAGCCGGGCCGACAAAACAGCACATATTATCAACGTGACCGTCGGTTTCGTCGTTAAAAATGCCTTCTTTGAGCCAAATCACTTTGTCGATACTCAGGTAATCCGACAGCATCTGCTCGATTTGTTCGCGGCTTAAATCCGGGTTACGGTTTTTATTCAGCAAACACTCTTCAGTAGTTAATAAAGTGCCTTCGCCATCGACATGAATAGCGCCCCCTTCCAGCACAAAACCTTCAGTGCGGTAACGTGGCGTGCCTTCGATGTTGGCAATCTTCTGCGCCACCTGATCGTCTCTGTGCCAGGGGAAATACAAACCGCCCTCTAAGCCACCCCAGGCGTTAAAGGTCCAGTCCACAGCTCGTACTTCTTTGCCATTGGTCACAAACGTAGGGCCAGTGTCACGGCACCAGGCGTCGTCTGTGGAGGTTTCGACCACACGTATCGGGTGAGTGGTTGGCTCCAGGCTCAACTGTGCCTGCGCATTGGCAAACTGAGCGGCAGAAGCCAATACAGTCACAGGTTCAAACCGGGCAATGGCACGAATCACCGCACAAAAAGCCTGCTGTGCTGGCTTGGCGCCTAAACGCCAGTTGTCGGTGCGCTCTGGCCATACCATCCAGGTTTGTTTGTGGGGGGCCCATTCGGCCGGCATATAAAAACCGTCGGCACGAGGCGTACTGTTTAAGGTGACAGCCATCTTAGTTGTTCCCTTCAGTCGGGATAGTTTTGCCGTCTTTAGTTAGCAGTGCGCCATACAAGTCGATACGACGGTCACGGTACACGCCCCAGTTGCGACGGTTTTTTGCGGTCTCGTCTAAATCGAAGGTATGCACTAACACGGCTTCGCTGACTTCGTCGGCTTCCTGCACTTTGGCGCCAAACTCGTTGGCAATAAAAGAGCTACCGTAGAAAGTAATAGCGTAATCGTCTTCGGTTTCACGGCCAATACGGTTGGATGCAATCAGCGGCACTAAGTTAGCAGCGGCATGACCCTGCTGAGTACGTTGCCAGTGTTCGCGTGAATTGACGGTTTCGTCATGAGGTTCTGTGCCGATAGCAGTAGGGTAGAACAGCAGTTCTGCACCCATTAACGCCATGCTGCGGGCACATTCAGGGAACCACTGATCCCAGCAAATGCCGATACCAATTTTGGCATAGGCGGTATCCCAAACTTTAAAGCCTGTGTCACCTGGCGTGAAATAGAACTTTTCGCTGTAACCAGGGCCATCAGGAATATGGCTCTTACGGTATAAACCTAAGTTACTGCCGTCAGCATCAATCACGGCCACAGTGTTGTAAAAGCAGTTACCGGCTTTTTCATAAAAACTGATTGGCAGAACAACTTTCAGCTCTTTGGCAATTTTGCTGAAGTGTTGGATAGCCGGATTGTCTTCGACCGTGGTCGCGAACTCTAAATATTCATACTTTTGTTTCTGGCAGAAGTAGTTACGCTCAAACAGTTCCTGCAGTAGGATGATCTGGGCGCCCTGAGCTGCAGCGTCACGGACTAAGCGCTCACCACGGGCAATATTTTCGTCTACATTCCAGCCACCAATCATTTGGGTGGCGGCCACAGTTACCTTACGCATGCAAAGTCTCCTCAAGCCAGAGCTAGTTATCAAAACGGAATTCAAATCAAAAGATGCAGCTACTCTAGTCAGTTTTGCCCCCAGGGGCAACTAACAGCGCCAACCAACAGGGGCAACCGACAGCGGCAATCAAAAGCCAGGGCTGCAAGGGCGCGCAAAATGCCGTATTTTTGCGTGCTCGTCAATGAGTTTCAGGTCATTCGGGCTGAGTTTCAGGGCAGTGATAGCTGCCCTGAATTAACAGTGGGTGGATATGCAAAAATACTGGGTTTTTAGTGAATTTTACTGGTCGGTTTGTTTAGCCAGCCGAGCCGCCAATAGCAGTAATTCGGGCTGTAACCGGACTTTGTAATTAATATGCTGGTAGCTGTACTGCACTACACCTGCTTTGTTCAGGATATAGACCGCAGGCACAGGCAGAACTACTTTGCCGCTGCTGGCCTCCTTATTCAGATTCAGTTTGTAGCTATTTAAATAGGTCGCGCTGGTTTTTTCATCCAGATAATAAGCCACACCAAAAGCCGAGCTTAGATTGAACTGACTGTCAGAGAGCAGGGTATAACTAATAGCAGCGCCTTTGGTGTCTTTTAAGCTGGCCTGAATCGCAGCAGGGCTGTCTGGTGTTACGGCAATCAACTGATACCCTAAAGCTTCAAGTTTAGGTTCAATCTGACGTAAAGCCGCCAGTTGCAGGTTGCAATAAGGACACCAACCACCACGGTAAAACACCAGTACTGTGTCTTGTTGTCTCAGGACTGTACCAAGCTCGACGGCTTTGCCTGTGGCATCCTGCAGACTGACCAGAGGCGCAGACATACCGTTTAATAACGGCTTAATATCTTCAGGGCTTTGGGCAATACGGGGGGCGGCCAACAGATTAAAACTGAACAGGCTGAGGCTAAGTAACAGAATATGCTGGATTTTCATTTTGGTTTCTCCTTAAGTGATATGAGCTTATATACCGGAGTTGCCTGAAGAATCTTTCAGCCACTGCTGAATAAGTGACGAATAATTGCTGATTTAGCGCAAAGTAAAAACCGAAAAGCAGGGTAGAATGTTCTGAAGTGAGCAGGAGGTTGTTGTGCTGGATATATTAATTGTTGGTGGTGGTATGGTGGGCGCTTCAGTGGCGCTGAAGTTAAGCCGTGCAGGTTTACAAGTGGGCTTAATCGAAAAACAACCAGTCACAACCTTTGAGCCACAAGGCGCTATTGACCTTCGTGTATCGGCTATCAACAGACGTAGTGAAGAGTGGCTGACAGAGTTAGGTGCCTGGTCTTTATTACAGCAATGGCGTTTATGCCCTTATAAACGATTACAAGCCTTTGAAGCTGAACAGGCCGGGCTGACGTTTCATGCCGATGAGCTGGCGCTGACTCATCTGGGCCATATCATCGAAAATAATCTGATCCAGCAGGCGCTCTGGTCTAATTTTCCTGCCAACCTGCACCTGTTTTGCCCAGCCACTGTCACTGGTTTTACCCAGCACGCTGATTATGCCAGTGTCAGCACTGCAGAATTTGGTGAGCTCAACGCCAAACTGGTAATAGCCGCGGACGGTGGGCAGTCGCAGCTGCGTCAGTTAGCCCAAATTGGCGTGTCGGGTTGGCAGTATCAGCAAAGCTGTCTGGTGGTTACAGTCACTACAGAATACGAGCAGCAGGATATTACCTGGCAGCAGTTTAATGAATCAGGCCCACGGGCCTTTTTACCTTTGCCGGGCAAGCAGGCCTCTTTAGTCTGGTACGATCATCACCATAAAGTGAAACAGCTTGCGGCTTTAGCTAAACCCGCTTTGGCTGAGCAAATTCAACAGGCTTTTCCAGCTAAGCTTGGCAAAATTACAGTGGAACAAGTGGCCAGTTTTCCTTTGGCCCGGGTGCATGCGAAGGACTATGTCAAAGGACGGCTGGTGCTGGTCGGGGATGCGGCTCACAGTATTAACCCGTTGGCGGGCCAGGGCGTCAATTTAGGTTTTGCAGATGCGATGTTGTTGTCTGAATTGCTGGAACGCTCTGTTGCCCAAGGCAAGGATTTAGCTGATGCCGAATGGTTAAAGCAGTATCAAAGCACACGTCAGCGCGAAAATGCGCTGATGATGTCGGCTATGGATTTGTTTTATCAAAGCTTTAGCAGCAGCTTGCCGCCTGTGCGTTTTTTACGTCAGCTTGGCTTAGCAGTGGCAGAAAAAGCTGGTCCGTTAAAACATTGGGTCAGCCGTTATGCGGTTGGCATCAGTTAAGTTACAACTTCAGCAAAAGTACCTGATAGAGTCCACCCGCTATGCTGCCGGGCTTGGCGACGAATTTGACGCGGAAGTGATCGGCATTTTTCGGCAGCATATCGTTGGGGATAGGGTAATCGACGCTGTACCAGTCCGGTCCCAAGCCGCTTTTAAGCTCCACGTCGGTCAGCTTTTTATCATCCAGCCAGATTTCAAACGCTCGTCCGCCATCCAGGCCAAAATACTCCAACCGTAAGGTTAGGTTTTGCTGGCCCTTGTGGTTTAACTGATAACTAAACCAGCTTTTACTGTGCCGCCAGTGTCGGCCTGCATTGACACCCGCTTCGCTGTGTTCACCCTGATAAAAATGATCCGATTCAGGCTGCTGCTCGCCTGGATAAACTTTATCCAGCGTTTGATCTTCCAGCAAAGCGGCGGCTTTATCTTGCTGTTGTTGCAATGCTTTTTGTTGTTGCCAGAGTTCAAGGCTTCTGTGCTGAAAGTAGATTTGGTATCTACTGTCGTGCAACCGGAAAAAGGGAATAAGCTCAGGCTGACCTTGCAAAAAGCCCTGACCTGTGCCAAATGCCAAGGGTTGATTAGGCAGGCGCTGTAAGCTGGCAAGAAAGTTTTTGCTATCGCCAATATACAGGGGGGCAGCAGACACAGGGCAGGTGGGGCCTGAGGCTATATGACCCATACGGCTGTCGTCAGCAACAAAGCTCAAACTTTCGTTTGGAAAAGGCGTGCTGCGACTGGCCAACACTATAGGCCCAAACAAGACAGCAAAATAATCCGGTTTGGCTGGCATAGCTTCCAGACTTAACTGCATCGGCAGCTCAAGTTTTATTCTGTCGCCTTGTTGCCATGGCCCTGAGAGCAAAATAGCTTCTCCGGCTTTGGCTGTCACCTCTACTGCTTTGCCATTGCGCCAGAGCCTGACAACTCCGGCCCAGGATGGATAACGTAGCTGCAGCTTTAGTCTGCTTGGCGCCTCAAAAATCAGTTCAGTTGTGGCTTCATCGGGGAATAAGGTTCGCTGCTGTAGTTTTATTTGGGGAGTGTTAATGCGGGAAGCTATCCATAAATTGACATGCAGGGCGTTGTTATCCAGGCTGTAAATAAACTCGCCATGTTTGCTATGACTCTCAATGCCAGAACCGACACAACACCACATAGCTTGATCCACTTTGGAGTAAACCCGGTAGTGCTGTGGCCGCATCGGAGTAAAATAAACAAAACCGCCATGCTCCGGATGTTGGCTGGCCAGAATATGGTTCCACAAACCCCGCTCATAATACTCCAGGTATTTGCTCTGACCGGTCTGGCGGTACAACAGCATAGAGAGTTTTAACATATTGTAGGTGTTGCAGGTTTCAGGCCCTTCCACTTCATTCAGCATAGGGTTGAAGTCGTCTTTCGGGTGAAAGTGCTCCCGCACACTGTTACCACCTATAGCGACAGTGCGCTGCTCTACGACCAAAGACCAGAAAAATTCGGCCGCTTTGAGCCAGGCTTTATCGCCGGACAATTCGGCAATACGGGCTATCCCCACTACTTTGGGAATTTGGGTATTGGCATGCAGGCCGGTCAGCTTGTCTTCGCCTTTGAGCAGCGGCTGCAGGATACGTACTTCGGTAAAGCTTTTAGCCAGAGCCATATAGTCAGGGTCGTCAAAAATAACCGCCATATCAGCCAGCACTTCGTTCATGCCACCATGTTCGGTCAGCAGCATCTGTTGGATGTGTTGCGCTGATAAGTTTTTCACCAGCTTTTTCAGCCAGTTGCCGTAATTGAATAACAAATTTTTTGCGCGCTGATCGCCACTGTGCAGGTAAATATCCCGCAGGCCAGCGAAGGTTTTATGAATATTGTAAAAAGGCACCCAATGTTGATTCAGGCTGAATAAATCAGCCTCGATCTGGCCCTGCTGAATTTGCTGCCATAAGGCTTTACTGCCGGGCACACCACCTAAATACCCTTGTTGTACCTGCTGGATTTTCTGAAGTTCAGTCAGCAGATAATCCAACCGGGCTTTGATCTGCTGATTGGCTGTAGCACTCCCCAAAAATGCCAGAGCACTCAGGTAATGCCCCAGCATATGACCGTCTAAACCACTATTCTCCCAGTTGCCGTAGGATTCCACTTTGCTTTTCATACCTGCTTCACGGCGCAGCGGTGCCAGCAGTTTGTCCGCATCCAGCGCTAGCAAGTACTGCAGATTGGTTTGCTCTGAATGCAAAAAGGGACCGTCTGTCAAGCGAATTGAACTTAACGGCACTGTATGAATTTTTGCTGTTTCAGCGGCTTGTAGAGAGACGCTGAAGATGAAAAACACAGAGACTAATAGTCGCATTCATCACACCTTTTGGGTCAGAGCCAAGGCTCTGACCGCTGTTTATTCCTGCAAAGAGGGGCGGCCAAATACTGGCATGCCGTTATCATCCCAACGCAGCGCTTTGACATAGGTATGACGGTTTGGATCCCAAAGTGGATCGCCGACTATTTCAGTGTAGGTGCGGGCGTGATACACCAGTAAGTCGGTACTGCCATCGGCGGATACAGTAAAGCTGTTGTGGCCCGGGCCATACACTTGGTGTTCGAAGCAGCTTTGCAGCACTGGCTCTTTTAGTTTGTGCCAGCTTTGTGGGTCTAGCAGGTTGGCGTTCTCATCGGCCCACAATAGCCCCATGGCATAGTTTTCATCCGTAGCGCTGGCGGAGTAGCTGATAAAAACTTTGCCGTGGCGGGTCAACACACTGGGGCCTTCATTGACCCAAAAACCGCGGGTTTCCCAATCAAATTCAGGTTTGCTTAAAAGCACAGGCGCGCTACTGATTTTGTCCGGCGTATCCATGGTGGCGATGTATAAATTGCTGTTGCCTTCGATCTGATTATCTTTTTGCGCCCATACATAATACAGTTGGCCCCTGTGTTCAAAGGTGGTCGCGTCCAGACAAAAAGTATCGATACCGGTATCAATCTGGCCTAAAAACTGCCATTGCCCTTCAACAGGGTTAGCGTCTTTGCAGCAGATCACATACATTCGGTGCTGAAACAGTCTGTGTTTGATCTCACGGCTGGGAGCTGCAGCAAAGTAGATATACCAGGCCCCCTGGCGAAAATGAATTTCCGGTGCCCAAATAAGCTCTGAATAAGGCCCTGTCTCTGGTTTTAACCAGGCGGTGATCGGTGTTGCCTGAGGCAGCTCTTCAATAGTGCGGGCGCGGCGCAACTCGACTCTGTCATAAGCTGGTACCGAGGCGGTGAAATAATAATAACCATCGGTATGGCGATAAATGCAGGGGTCGGCCCGCTGCTCAATTAAGGGCGTTAATAATCGCATAAAAACTCCAGTGCGGTATCAGTAAAAAAGCTATTTAGCGTTCATCCACTGAGCTGCTGATGCCTGCTCAGGTGTTGCTGGCTTGAGATGACCAGCTCCCATGTTCTGATAAAAGCTGTCGGTAATTTTGTATTTGTACATCAACAGGCCCATCAGCAAATGGAAGAACCCCGGGATCACCGACAGCATCAGCGCTATACCCAATAAGCTGAATTCGCTTTGTACCTGATCCGGCTGATAATCAAAAAAGGCCAATAAGCTACCAACGACAAAACCTGCTATGCCCATACCTGCTTTCTGGCAAAAGGAGATACCACCAAAAGCTAAACCTGACACCCGCTGGCCTGTTTTGTATTCTCCATAATCTACAGCCTCAGCAATGGCCGACCAGAACACAGGCGCATGCAAATCCACCACAAAAGACAGTAAAAAATACAACACAAAAGCCAGCCAGATATCACCGGGTTTTACCAGTACAAACAGCAGCACACTTAGCACGGCCACCACAATCTGGCTTTGCCGGAATAGTTTGACTTTGCAATGATGTTTGGTAATCCAGGTCGACGCCACCATGGCCAGAATAGCGGCGACTACACCTGTCGATAAAAAGGCAGACAGCAAGGCTGCATCTCCGCCCAGATAATACTTGGCGTAATAGGCCGCCACTGAGCCACGAATGACATAACCAATGGTACCCGTCACACAGACGGCGCATAAAATCAGCCATTGATCATTTTTTAACAACAGCTTTAACTGACTAAAAAATGGTTTGGTTTCCACCTGATGTTGTAAACGCTCAGTGGTATTGAAAAAGCAGAATAAAAACAACAGGCTGGCCATAGCACCCATCAAACCCATAGCGGCCTGATAACCAGCCGCCAGTTGGTCTTCCCCCCACTGCGCTGCCAGCACAGGCACTATAATCGTCACTAAAAAGGCGGCAATTTTGGCAAAAAATAACCGATAGCCATTGGCGGATAAGCGTTCTTTTGGACAATCGGTCAGCACCCCAATAATGGAAATATAGGGGATAGTGACAGCGGTAAACATCAGGGTAACGAAGATGTAGGTGGCATAGGCCCACACCAGCTTGCCGTTGTACTCCAGATCCGGTGTGGAGAAAGTTAAAAATACCGAAATACCAAAAGGGATCGCCATAAAGAGGAAATAAGGCCGGTAGCGGCCCCAGCGGGTAGTGAATTTATCGGTGATCATGCCCATCAACGGGTCGGTCACTGCGTCAATCAGTCGTACCACCAGAAACAAAATGGCAACGTCTGCGGCTTTTAAGCCAAAGATATCGGTGTAAAAAAACGTGATAATCAGCATCATGGAAGAAATCACAACATTGACCGCCATATCACCGGCGCCAAAGCCAATTTTCTCCATGACAGATAGTTTATAACCTGCCATTCGACTCCCCTGTGGATCTATAGGTTTTATGCTCAGTTTCTCTGCTCAGTCGTAAAACTACAGCGGATCCCGATGCTAAAGCCTGTTTTATCTTGTTTATAATCTTATAGTATTACTAATAGATTCAGCTTACAAGCCAGAGCGCGACTCTGAATGATTTCGGTTCATTAGTCACTATCTATCTGTTTTATAAGATTATTTTTTGATTATCTCTGCTGAGTTTCTGCGCAATAACCGACAGTAGTGGTTCTGCTGTGGATTGCGTGTTGCGTTGAACTTATGCTATTTGTAATACAAATTCAACTAAAACAGGATGAGCCGTATGCACAAGGGCAAATTTTTCATCACTTGGCTTGGAGTAGCGGTGTTGAGTGGCGGTATGTTTTTTTCTGATCCGCTTCAGGCTGAGCAAGTCAGTATTCATGATCCGGTCATGGCCACAGAAAAAGGCCAGTATTTTTTATACAGCACGGGGCCTGGTATTACCTTTTACCAATCCGACGATCTGAAAAACTGGCGTTTAGCCGGTCGTGTTTTTGCGCAGGAGCCGACCTGGGCCAAATCTGTATCGCCGGGCTTTGACGGCCATATCTGGGCGCCGGACATTGTGCAGCATCAGGGCAAGTTTTATTTGTATTACTCGATTTCGGCTTTTGGTAAAAACACTTCGGCTATTGGCGTGACTGTCAACACCACTTTGGATCCAAAAGATCCAAATTATCAGTGGGTGGATCAGGGCATAGTGCTGCAGTCTGTGCCACATCGGGATTTATGGAATGCCATAGACCCTGCCGTGATTCTGGATGAGCAAGGTCAGGCCTGGATGAGTTTTGGCTCTTTCTGGGCGGGGCTGAAACTGGTGAAGCTGGATCAAAGCCTGACCCGTATAGCGCAACCCGAACAATGGCATACGCTGGCAAAAGCCCAGCGACCAGCATTTTTAGATGACGCTGAACCAGGCCCTGCTGAACTGGAAGCCCCTTTTCTCTACAAAAAAGGCAAGTTTTATTATCTCTTTGTTTCTTATGGCAAATGTTGCCGTGGTAAAGACAGTACTTACCATATGGTGGTCGGGCGTTCTACAAGCTTAACCGGGCCTTATCTGGATAAAAACGGTAAAGATTTAGCCGCAGGTGGCGGTTCTGTTTTATTAAAAGGTAACAAAGACTGGCCTGGTCTAGGCCACAACTCAGTATACGGTTTCGACGGCAAAGATTATCTGGTGTTTCATGCCTACGAGTTGGCTGATAACGGCCTGCAAAAACTGAAGATCACTGCATTGCAGTGGGATAACAACGGCTGGCCTTTGGTAAATGAAAAAGACTGGTTGGGGTATCAGAGCCTGTTATTAAAAAATTAGATAAAAGTTGCGTTTGTATGGAACTGTTCTAGTTTATTTAGTTGTTATTGTATGACAAATAACAATGGCAACTAGATAAAACAAATACGACAGACAAGGACATACTTATGCAACAACACAATATCAGGCCGCCAGCATGCTGGCGGTTTGGCCTGCTCGGACTGTTGAGTGTTTTCTGCGCCGCTGTGCAAGCCGTCACTATCACTGGAGTACCTAACTCTCATGATCCGGCCGGGCTGATCAAAGACGGCGATACCTATTTTCACTTCACTACAGGGCAGGGGATTTGGTATTCCACTTCGACCAACCTGACCCATTGGTCTGCGACCAGCAGTCCGGTATTTCCGTCAGGCTGGCCGGCTTGGATCAATACGGCTGTGCCCGGTTTTACCGGAGCATTTTGGGCACCTGATGTGATCCAGATGAAAGGCTACTACTACTTGTATTACTCGGTATCAACCTTTGGCAGCTCACGTTCAGCCATAGGAGTGGCCCGTACAGTGTCGCTTAAAAATCCCAATTGGCAGGATTTAGGTATGGTGGTCAGCTCCAGCGGTGCCAGCACTGACATCAATGCGATAGACCCCGCTCTGTTTCGGGATCATGACGGCCGGATTTATCTGAGTTATGGCTCCTTTTTTGGTGGGTTAGGGCTGGTTGAAATCAACCCCGCCACAGGAAAAACCCTGGGCAATGTGCAGCAGATATACGGCGGGAACCACCAAAGTATTGAAGCACCATATATTAGCAGGCAAGGCAATTATTATTATCTGTATCTGAACCGTGGCGCCTGTTGTCAGGGCAGCAACAGCAGTTACTACATTCAGGTAGCGCGCTCCACTTCAGTCTGGGGACCTTATCAGGAAGAGCGTAGTCTATTGCCCAATCAAAGCGGCAATTATAAAGGTCCAGGCCACATAGGTGTACTGAAAGACAGCGGCTGCCAGTATGTGTCCACTCACTATTACGACTTGAACGATGGCGGTAATGCCAAGCTGGACCTGCTGAAAATGAGCTTTAGCACGGGCTGGCCCAGCTTAACCCGCAATTTTACTGTCGCCAGTTGCGGTGGAGTCAGTGAAGGCACCTATCGTATTAAAGCCCGCCACAGTGGTAAATATTTATCGGTAGACAATGCCTCTGCTGCTCATGGCGCCATGATAGAACAATACAGCCTAAGTTCTGGCTTACATCAGCAATGGCAACTCATTAGTTTGGGAGATGGCAGCTATAGCCTGATCAACAGCCACAGCGGCCAGGCACTGGATGTCTGGGAGTTATCAACAGCAGCAGGGGCCAGCATAGCGCAGTGGCCTTATTGGGGAGGCGCTGGCCAGAGGTGGTTATTGGAAGATGCAGGCAACGGTTATAGCCGTATCCGTTCTGTCCTGAGTAACCAGGTGCTGGATGTCAGTGGCGCCAGCACTGCCAATGATGCCAAAGTGCTGCAATGGACTGTGACAGGTGGCACCAACCAGCAGTGGTTACTGGAGAGATTATAAGCTACCCGGCGGACAGCCAAATCCACTGTCCGCCGCTGTTGTTTTTATCGTCATTTCGTTTTAGACTTCTATGGTCTTATTGTAATACAAATATAAAATCAACAGAACGGACAAGGTTTATTATGACGTTAACTGACCAGCCTTTGCCAGGCTTCAAAGGCTACCGTATGCCATTGGTGATCAGCTTTTTATCGTGCTTAGCGGCCTGTTCACCTGAGCCTGCTCAGGAGCAGACATCAGTGCCCGTTGTGCCGGCAGCCGTCACTGCACCGGCTGCCACCAGAGAAGATCAGAGTTTTACTAATCCATTGTTTGCCAACGGTGCCGATCCCTGGCTGGAATACTGGCAAGGCAATTATTACCTGACCACTACCACCTGGACTTCTCAGTTGGTGATGCGTAAATCGCCGACTCTGGCAGGCTTAGCCAGTGCTACCCCTGTCAATATCTGGTCTGAAACCAACCCGAAAAGCTGCTGTAATTTCTGGGCTTTTGAATTTCATCGCTTGCAGGGGCCTGATGGTCCTCGCTGGTACATGATGTATACCTCGGGCAAGCAGGAAAATCTGGATGGCCAGCATTTGTCGGTATTGGAAAGTGCAGGGGACGATCCAATGGGGCCTTACCAGTACAAAGGCTCTCCTATGCCAGATAGCTGGAATATAGACGGTAACTATTTAGAGCATAACGGAAAATTGTATTTGCTTTGGTCTGAGTGGGTGGGTGATGAACAGTTAAACTGGATCAGTGAAATGTCCAACCCCTGGACCTTAACCGGCGAGCGAATGGTTTTGTCCCGCCCGTCTTTGCCCTGGGAGCAATCTGGTCGTAAGGTCAATGAAGGGCCCGAAGTACTGAAACATCAGGGCCGAACTTTTGTTGTGTACTCCGCCAGTTTTTGTGACACGCCCGATTATAAGCTGGGGTTGTTGGAGCTGACGGGGGATAATCCGATGCAGGCCAGTTCCTGGACTAAAGCAGAGCAGCCCGTATTTGAACGTGGCAATGGCGTTTTCGGCCCCGGACACAATGGCTTTTTCAGATCCCCTGACGGTACGGAAAATTGGCTGGTGTATCACGGTAACAACAAAGAAACCGATGGCTGTAGTGCAACCCGCTCGGTAAGGGCGCAGCCTTTTACTTTTACAGCCGATGGGACACCGGACTTTGGTACTCCGGTGCCAGAGGGCCAAACTGTTGCTGCACCGTCAGGTGAACAGGGACCGTTAACCCTGGTGCCTGAGGGAGTGAGATGGCAACTGATCAACAGAGCAACAGAGTTATGTCTGGCTTCATCAGCACAGGGACTGACAGAGCAATCTTGCACTGAGCAGACTGAGTGGGTGTTGGATCCGACCAGCAAAGGCCGCTATCGGCTTGCCGATCAGGAAGGGCGCTTTATTGGCGCGCATGGTGATGTATCGGCCTGGGTCAATCAGCCAGGCCAACAGTGGCTGTTAAAAGCGGGTAAAGACGGATATTTCCAGCTACTCAACGCCTCCGGGCAAACTCCATTGACTGCAACAAACTGCAAGGCCGATGCGGCCGCCTCGTGCCAGGAGTGGTTATTGCTTCCCGCCAATAAGACGGTGCTGAGCAGCAGGCAAAGCGGTAAGGTGCTCAGTACCCAGGATTGTGCAGCAACCAGTGGGGCGCAGGTCATCCAACAAAGTTGGACGCAACAAGGCTGCCAGCAATGGCGATGGAAAGCAGGACAAGCCGGCCATGTTCAACTGCAAAACAGCCTGAACCCGGAACTTTGTCTGACAGTAAAAGATGAGGCATTGGCCGCTGGTGCTGATTTAGTCCTGGGTAACTGTGCTGCTAAATCCAGTCAGTGGGCCTTACAACTACTGGACAATGGTGCGTTATCTTTGCTGTCTGTACATACAAAGCAGCGAGTCGATTTACCCAGTTGTAGCTTATATGACCAAGTGACACTGAAGCAGGCTCCAGAGCACTCTGATGCCATATGTCAGCAATTTCAGCTCAGAGCTGCAGACTGAGATAAGCCGGGGCAGAGCAGCATAAAGACGGATACTTGATGATGCTGTGCCCCACAGTGAGTTATTCCCGGAACTTAGACGAGACTGTATTGAGTTCTTGCGCCAGAGCACGGAGTTGGTCAGAAATATCAGCCACGGTATTTTGCACCTGAATAGTTCTGCTGAACGAATCGGCCATCTGATGTGTGTTATCCAACACCAAACTGGCCACCATGGTTTGTTGTTCCGTCGCTGTCGCTATCTGCGCATTGACCATATTAATTTTGTCAATTTCCTGATTGATAAGCTCAATAGAGCTACCCGCCTCTGCGCTGAGTACAGCGCTGTTATTGGCTTTGGTTACGGCTTGATCCATCAGTCGTACCGCACTGTCGACATTTTGTGTCAGCTTGCCTAACAAATCACGGATAGTGGTCACTGAGGACGCTGTGCGGGACGATAACAACCGCACTTCATCTGCAACCACAGCAAAACCACGGCCCTGCTCACCAGCCCGGGCGGCTTCAATAGCGGCATTGAGTGCCAGCAGGTTGGTTTGATCGGCAATATCGTTAATGCTTTTTAAAATACCACCCACTTCCTGAGTTTGTTTCGCCAGATCGGTAATTACTGTGCTGGTCTGTGCTATTTCGCCAGCCAGATCTTTGGATGCCTGCACTGAGGATGTGGTTTTTTCATAACCCAATTTCGCCAGGCGACTGGCATCATTGGCACTGCCCGACGCAGCATTGGCGGACTGGCTGATGTCTTTGACACTGCTTTGCATCTCTTCCATGGAGTGCGACACTGTGTCAGCATCATTTTTTTGCTGACTGGTCATACTGTCCAGTTCGCGCATCCCTCTGGCCAGTTCGTCTGCTGTGCGGCTGACAGGGTCGACTAAATGAGCGATGGCCACAAAAGAGCTTTGCAGCAAGGCGATAAATTCGTTGAAATTGCGGGCGACAGCGCCAAACTCGTCTTCTGAGTCAATGCTCAGCCGGCTGGATAAAGAGCCTTTGCCTGACGCTAAAACCTGTAATGAGCTGGCCAGATTATTGGCTGTTTTACTGATATTCCGACCAATCACATGGCCAACAACAGCCATAATAATCAATAAAACCGTACCGCTTAATACGATGATCAGCACGGAGCGCTCAGAAGACGCTGACATATCGACCAGTATCTGCTGGAAATTATCATCGGTTTGCTTCTCATAAGCGACAAAACCGCTTTTTGCTGTTTCGTATAAGGCGGTTTTATTCTGAATAATACTTTGTGCTGCGTTCATATCTAAGGTGCCGTCAATCATTGACTGAGCAATTTGTGCGGCAGCTTCGGCGTAGGCACTAAAGTTCTGCTCCAGTGTCTCTAACTGCTTCTGATTGGCGGTATCGAGTTTTTTCAGCCGGGCCAGATTGGCAACCACCCGCTCTTCTGTGGCTTTCGCCGTGCTTAATATATCTGGATCAGACAACGAAACCGACTGAGTAAAAAACTCTTCGACGGCATTAAATTCCACCACCGTTTGTGAGGCGAGTTTCGAGCTGTCATACATTTTGTCTTTAATCAGCACAATGCTGTCGGCATTGCGGGCGGTAAAGTAAATGGACGAGGTCAGTACTATTAAAAAAGCCAGAATTGCGATGGCAATAATAAGCCAGATTTTTTTTAATAAACTCAGGTATTTCAGCATAAGTAGTATCCAGAATATGGCTTACAACAAAGGCAGGTGAGCACGTCACCTGCCTGGACCCGCTTTAGTTCAGTGTTAAAGCGACCTTCACACTGCCAGTGACCGCTGCGGCACTGACATAACCAATGGCGGCGGGGTTTTTCGCCACTGCATCCAACACTTCCTGCTCTGATGCCAACTCTTTCGGCGGTGTCCCTTTGCCAGTAAATACCAGTTTAGACCAATACGCTTTCATCTGACTGGAAGAGCGGCCCAGTGCTTTTTGATCAAAGTCGGCCCGCACTGCAACAGCTTCGGCCAGATTCACCGGCTCAGCCGCTTTACCGTCGGTAAAGGTTTTGGCGCGACCAGTAAATAGCTTATTGATATCATCCTGCGACAAGGTTGCCGCATTGGACGGGTGAACGATCACTGCGACATTGGCTGCGGCCATAAAGCTCAGTGCCAGAGCAGGTATGAGTATTAATTTTTTTAACATGATTAGATTCCTTAAAA
This sequence comes from Rheinheimera mesophila, assembly GCF_000986865.1. Taxonomy (GTDB): domain Bacteria; phylum Pseudomonadota; class Gammaproteobacteria; order Enterobacterales; family Alteromonadaceae; genus Pararheinheimera; species Pararheinheimera mesophila. Next base: position 21,163 of record NZ_LAVS01000001.1, on the reverse strand, counting down.
CACCAGATCGACGCCAACAACCAATACGCTGTCTTTACGATCAGCCGTCTTATTGTCTGCGTTGGTGTATTGAGCTTTCAATGCTGCGGACGGGTGGAAGTCATAACGGACACCGACGTTAATACTGTCGCGCTCCAGCTCCAGACTATTCACTAAACCAGCCACTGGTGTGAAAATAGGCGATGCTGTCGGGACAGCGGCATAAATCTCGGTTTTGGCTTGGTTGTCTTCTTTTTCAAAAGACACATAAGGTGTGATGCTATCAAAACGATGACCGATCGAAATGTAATAGGATTCCTGATCAGAAATAAATGAATCGTCTACAGTCGCTTTCGTGACTTCGGAGACCAGCAACCAATCGTTTTTATCAATGTTAAAACCGATACCGGCAAAAGAGCTGGATTCGTCGATGATGTCTAAGTCTTTCGCTAAAGCACCCAGGCCAAACCCTGTGAGCTGTGCATACAGACCTGTCACAGGCGTATCTAATGGGTCGACATAAAACGTAGTTTTACCTATCAGGTAGGCGACGCGGAATGAGTAACCGTCCTGTCCTAATTCCCAGGCAACCCCTGTGACATTATCTATTTGTGCTTCTGCAGTGGCATCGCCAATGGCCGCATCACCGTCGTAGCTGCCGACGATCAGTTGCAGCGCCGAATCGAAATTACCTAAGGTCGTCGTATGGTAAAGCGATGCACCTTCGATGTTATCAAAGCCTAAACCGTAGACGCTTTGCGGTACCCGTGACCAATCATAGGCATAGCCTACATCACGGAAGTCTGAGTATTTATAGAATGGCGTTCTTAAACGACCGGCATTGACCCGCAGGCTATCCGTTAAGTCGTAACTTAAAAACGCCCATTCAAATTTTACATCCCAGTCATCGGTACCACGACCTAATAACTGAGCGGTAACAGATAATTTATCACCTAAGTCGGACTTTACCTGTAGTGCGGCCAAACTCTCATTTTTAAAACTAAAATCATTGTCGTAGCCATAGAGCTCGTCGTCGCTGCTCAGTGCCATACCGCCTTTGATCGAAGCGAAACCATTGATGTCCACTGCGGCCTGGCTGGCACCGCAAAGAGACGCAGCTATAGTTGCTGCCAGTAATTTACGTTTTAACATTAGAGTATCCTCATCGATTTTATACTGTGGTACGTTTTTGCAGGCTAAACAGGTTCAGCCTTTAAAAAATCACTAGTCAACCTTGACTAAGTTTTTGTTTTCTATAAGGTGTGCAGCCCTGCTTCTGGTCGGATGTCCCTGTCTGATTTTACTGGCGTCAGACTGTGCCTGTTGTCCTGTACTGACTTTTGTCGCCCCAATTATACAAGTCGTCGAATTGAATTACTAGTTTTTTCATATTTATCAATTTTTCGCACAGCAAGCGCAAGATAAACTTCAAACCTTGCTCGTTAACCATAGTCAATCCTCTGATGGGAGTTGATATTTTTGTTTGATTTACAACAGTTTTTGCTCTGATCGATAACGACAGCATGCCAGTCACTGCGACCAGCTATAACTAAAAGTGGGCTGACAAGATACAAACAGAGTGGTGCTTAGCTGCCTGTTGATGCCTTTCCTCATCAGGACAGACTTTGTCAACACACAAGTTGCCTCGGTAGCAAGAGAACGAATTCGATAAAACCACGCAGGCTGATTCTGTTACTATCGATGTCATGTCCGTAAATATCAGGGGTTGAAGGCTCAGGTATGAAAATTTTAGTGATAGGAGCGGGCTGGTTGGGGACTCAACTGGCAAGCCAACTTAAAGCTGATGGCCATGAATTATGGCTCAGCAGCCGCAGTGCGGCAAAAGCAGCCAGTGTCAAATCGCACTATAACCACTTTGTGTTGGATTTATCACAGTCTGTCAGGCCTGATGCTGAACTAGAGGCTCTGTTTAAAGACGCTCTGGTGATTTGTACTGTGCCTGCCAGTCGTTCTGATGGGGCAGGCTACATCAGAGCGCTGACTCAGTTGGCTGGTCTGATGAAGCAATTGGGCTCAGTGGCTTGTATTCACATGAGCAGTACCGGCATTTACGAGGGATTAACAGGCGCTGTGGATGAACAGAGCCAGTTACAGCGCTCTGATCCCCGTATTGAGTTGCTCGAAACCGGTGAAACATTAGTAGCAGCGGCTGTGCCTTGCTGTACCTTACGTTTGGCCGGTTTAATTGGTCCTGGCCGTCACCCGGCCCGGTTTTTATCCGGCAAGCCTGCTGGGGCGGCTGACGTAGCTGTAAATATGGTGCACAGCAGTGATATCTGCGCCGCTGTTTCAGCCATAGTGCAGCAGCAGTTATGGCCTGAGTTGTTTAATTTATCCTGTCCTGAATTTTGCTCAAAAGCTGAGTTTTACTTCACTGCCTGTAAACTGGCTTCCTTGCCAGCTCCGCAGTTTGAGTCAACACCTACCGCGACGCCAAGCCGCAGAGTGCTCAGTACTAAATCTCAGACTATCGCTGGTTTTCAGTACCAATTCAGCTCAGCGTTAGCAGCTTTGCCATTTTGTAGCTAAGCTGCGCCCTGTCTGCTACCGTTCTGTTGCCGGGTAACCGGCATCATCCAGCGCCGCAATAATTTCCTCTGCGGTTAACCGGCTCTCTACGCTGACCTGTTGCAGTGCTAAGTCTGCTGTTACTTTGGCATCAGCCTGCAGCGCTGCGATCGCTTTATTAACCATACTGATGCAATGATTGCAGGTCATACCCGTGACGTTCAATTGGACTTTCATTTTATCTTTCCTCTGGAGTAGTTGGAGGCCACCATGATCTAAGTTTGACCTGTGGTAAGGTCAACTATTATTTTTGATTTTTTTTGGCTTGACCTTACCCTGATGGCAAGCTTTAGCCTTGTTTCTGTCGGGCTCACGCCCTTTTGATCCGGAGTCATGGTATGTCTGAGCAAATTCAACTGAATATCAACGGAATGAGCTGTGCGTCCTGTGTGGGACGTATTGAAAAAGCATTAGTTAAAGTGGCGGGCGTAGAGCAAGTGACTGTCAATCTGGCCAGTGAAACGGCCACAGTCAGGGGCTTGGCTGTGCCAACTGACTTACTGATAGCGGCGGTGGAGAAAGCTGGTTATCAGGCCAGTTTGCCAGAAAAAAAGATCCAGGCTGAACAGAAACAAACGGCTTTTTATCAGCAGGAATGGTGGCCTGTGCTGGCAAGTATGGTGCTGACCTTACCTTTAGTGCTGCCTATGGTTGGTTTACTTTTTGCTCAGGATTGGATGCTGGCGGCGTTTTGGCAATGGCTGCTGGCTACACCAGTACAGTTTTATTTTGGTGCACGTTTTTATAAAGCGGGCTGGGCCGCAGTGAAAGCTGGCAGTGGCAATATGGATTTATTGGTGGCCATAGGCACCAGTGCGGCCTATGGCTTGTCTTTGTACTTGTGGTGGAGTTTTACTGCGCTACATGGACAACACGGCGCACCTCATTTGTATTTTGAAAGCAGCAGTGCGGTTTTAAGTCTGGTGCTTTTAGGGAAGTATCTGGAACATAGAGCGAAAAAACGTACCACTGATGCGCTAAGAGCGCTGGAGAACCTAAAACCCGCAGTAGCTACAGTATTTCGGCAGGGGCTTTGGGTGGATGTTAAAGCAGAGACAGTGCAACAAGGCGATTTAGTCCTGGTCAAACCCGGTGAACGCATTCCGGTGGATGCGGTGGTGGAGCAAGGTCAGAGCCATGTGGATGAAGCTTTGATCAGCGGAGAGTCTGTGCCTGTCAGCAAAACGCAGACGGATAAAGTCACAGGGGGCTCTGTTAATCTGGATGGTGTACTGCAAATCCGTGCTACTGCAGTGGGCGCTGAATCGACCTTATCCCGCATTATTCAACTGGTAGAGCAGGCGCAGGGAGCCAAGGCACCAGTGCAGGCCTTAGTCGATAAAATCAGTGCTATTTTTGTGCCTGTGGTGTTACTGATCGCCCTGGCGACTTTGCTGGGGTGGGGGGTGCTGACGAACGATTGGGTGACGGGTATTTTAAATGCAGTGGCTGTGCTGGTGATTGCCTGTCCTTGTGCACTGGGATTAGCAACACCCGCAGCTATTATGGCAGGCACAGGTTCAGCCGCCCGCTCAGGTATTTTGATTAAAGACGCTGTGGCCTTAGAGCAGGCTAAAGCTGTAACTCTGGTGGTGTTTGATAAAACCGGCACCTTAACTCAGGGCAAAGCTGTGGTGCAGCAAGTCAGTAATCTGGCTGATGAACCCGATGCATTGTTATGGGCTGCTTCATTGCAGCAACACAGCGAACATCCGCTGGCTAAAGCGGTAGTGAGTTACGCCACAGCACATCAGGTGGCCGCTGTGGCAGTAACCGAGTTTCAGGTGGTCGCGGGCAAGGGGGTACAAGGCAAAGTACAAGGGCACAGTCTGGTGCTGGGTAGTAGCCACTGGATGCAGCAGTTGGGGCTGAAGCTACCGTTTGAGCAAATTAAAATTGCTGGTGCTTCTGTGTCCTGGTTAGCTGAGCAACAAGCGAATGACAGCTATAAGTTAGTCGCACTGTTTTGTTTTACCGACCAATTAAAGCCTGACGCTATACACGCCGTGACCTTATTAAAGCAGCAAGCTATTGCCGTTGCTATGTTAACGGGTGACAGCACAGAAAGCGCTGCAGCCATAGCGCAACAACTGGGTTTAACCGACTGGAAAGCGCAGGTTTTGCCGGCAGAAAAAGCTGCGGCTATTCAGAGCTGGCAGCAGCAGGGCTATCAGGTGGCTATGGTTGGCGATGGGATTAATGATGCACCTGCTTTGGCTCAGGCCGATTTAGGTATAGCGATGGCGAGCGGCACTGAAGTCGCTGTCAGTGCCTCGGCTATGACTCTGATGCGCAGTAAGCCGTCGCTAGTCAGTGCTGCGTTGCAGATCGCCAGACTGAGCTACGGTAAAATTCAGCAAAATCTGTTTTGGGCTTTTATTTTCAATGTGATCGGTATTCCGTTGGCCGCTTTGGGTTATTTAAATCCGGTTATTGCCGGAGCAGCTATGGCATGTAGCAGTTTAGTGGTGATTAGCAATGCCTTGTTGTTACAGCGCTGGAAAGCTCAGGAGTAAAATGATGACAACTTTAGTGACCATAGGCCAGGCGGCCAAACAGACCGGACTTTCTGCCAAAATGATCCGGCATTATGAAGAGGCAGGTTTACTTAAAAAAGCCAACAGGACTGATGCGGGTTACCGCTTGTATAACAGCCAGCAGTTGCAACAACTGAGTTTTATTAAGCAAGCCCGAACCCTGGGTTTTTCCATAGCTCAGGTCAGTTCTTTACTGGACTTATGGCGAAATCCACAGCGCAGCAGCAAAGAGGTTAAACAACTGGCTGAACAGCATCTGGATGAAATTAAACAAAAAGTTGCCGAGCTACAGCAGATGCAAAAAGTATTACAGCAATTGGCGGACAGTTGTTGTGGGGATGATCAACCCCAGTGTGCCATTTTAGATGGTTTACAACGATGAAAATCGAAGCATTGTAAAAAGAAGATCCCGACTTACGCCGGGATCTTCAGCCAACAGCCCAGGGATTAAGGTCTGTAAGAGGTTGTTAAGCTTATACCTGACGCCGCGGTGTAACCACGGATACCTATGTGGTAAGTGGCTGCAACCGGGTTATTAAAGGTACAGCTTTCTGTATTGCCATTGAGGTATGGGCGGCAATCATAAGTTGATGTCGTCGGTTGTGAACCACGACGTACATACAGATCGGCATCACCTGTACCGCCAGAGGTATTGACAGTCAATACACTCATACCCGCTGGTACTACGACTGTGTAGTATTTCCAGCTATTTGCGCCTACGCTGATATTGTTGATGGTCGAAGTTGAGCCTGTACCACCGCCACCACCTGTACCTGAGGCGGCAGCAACTGCAGCGGCTGCGTCAACTATACCAGTACCACAACTGGTACAAGTCGCAGGGAAAGCACGGGTGGTGGTTTTCAGGATGGTTTCAATTTCATCCGGTGTTGCCGCTGGTTTTTTCTGGGCAATTAATGCCGCTACACCCGCCACATGAGGTGCAGCCATAGATGTACCCTGGCTGTAACCATAGCTGTCTGAACCTGGTGTCGTAGTACCAGTGTTATAAGTCGACAGTACACCATTTGGATCATTGGCTGAGTTCATCGCACCACCCGGAGCTGCGACATCAATAGAGGTGCCGTAGTTTGAATAGTACGCACGACCACCGCTGCGGTTGGTGGACGCCACGTTCACAACACCAGCGCAGTTACCCGGGTTGAAGTTGTTGGCGTTTGAGTTGTCGTTACCTGAGGCAATCACAATCACAGTGCCACGTGAACGGGCTGAGTTAATAGCGGCCTGGGTGGTCGAGTCACAGGCACCTGAACCACCTAAACTCATGTTGATCACTTTGGCTGGGTTAGCGTTTGCCGGAACACCTGCTACTGTGCCACCTGAAGCCCAGATGATACCGTCAGCGATATCTGAAGTATAACCACCGCATTTACCCAGTACACGCACTGGTACTACTTTAGCGCCATAGGCAACGCCAGCTACACCTGAGCCGTTATTGGTCACTGCAGCGACTGTACCTGCAACATGGGTACCGTGCCATGAAGAATCCTGAGCTGAGTGAGTACCACCACATTCGTTAGCTAAAATCCAGTCACCGGGATCACGGGCATCAGAGTCACGGCCATTGCCGTCGTTACCGACAAAGCTGTCAGAAATCATGTCATAGCCAGGCAGGATATTGGCATTTAAATCAGCGTGTGGACGGTAACCTGTATCCAGTACAGCCACTACCACACCAGCACCAGTGGCGTTGTCCCATGCCGTGTTTGCGCGTAAACCGCCGGTAGACTCATAGTAATGCCATTGGCTGGTGTACTGCGTGTCGTTTGGTGTCGCTGCGATTTGTAACATGCGGTCTTCTTCAACCGACTCTACCATTGGATCCTGAGCAAGCAGCTCAATAGTACGAGCTGTTTCAGCTTTTGACAGGCGACGCTCCGCTTTAACGACATGACGGTTGGCTACTGCTAAAGAGCGCACAAAACTCATCGGCTCACCAGCTCGGCTGGATAATTCAGACGCGGCATGAGCTTTTAACTGACTGACTGAGTTTGCAGCCATGCCGGTTAAGCCCTGAGCAGATAAAGTGGCAGCACTTTTATACTTGACGATAAAACGGGTTGGCGGCTCGATAGCTTTGGTTTCGTTGATCTCTACCGTGATACCAGATTTTTCGGGGGCAGCCTGTACAGCAGTCGCCACCAGGGACAGCGCGGACAAAGTAAGCAATGAGACTTTGGATAAGTTGAAGGTTTTATATTGCATCATGTTCTCTCGGATTATTGTTATTTGAAATGCCTCATCCATGGAAGCCCTGTCCCTTATTTAGTTAATATGCTGGGCAGGCGGTATGATAATTGGTCAATATTTTGTTAATGTAAATAGGTGTATATTTATCAAATTTAATCTTTTGTTTTCACTTTTTCGGTTTTGTCAGAACTTTATGCGATGAGTTGCTTGTGCGGGGCGGCGAAAATGCTGGGTTTGATTACAAATTGTCACAAGTGTGTATTTATTGAAAGTGTTATTAGCTATATCAAAAAGGTATAAAGGATGCTGTTTTATTGGTCAGTTGTTTGTTTTTTGCCGGCCTTTGCCAGTGCCGGCAGAGTCACTGGTCATGAAAAAGCCCTGAGACCAGGGCTTTTTTTCAGTTTAATGGTGGGCGTGTGAATGCGGTTTTCTTACCTTCAGAGTCTCTGTACTTTCTGTGGTGTCTGTCTTTGCAGAGGTCACCTCTGGTACTGAGCCTGTCCATTCTGTCGCTACTGTGCCTTCAGGATGCTGGTACCAGCCCGGATCTTTATAATCGCCAGGTGCCTGATCTTTACGGACTTTAAATACGCTGAACATACCCCCCATCTCTACGGAGCCAAAAGGCCCGTCACCCGACATCATTGGCAAGGTGTTGGCCGGTAGCGGCATCTGCATTTCGGTCATATCTGCCATACCACGTTCACCCATCACCATATAATCCGGCACCAGTTTGTTGATTTTTTGCATCAAACCACTGTGATCCACCCCAATCAGCGTCGGTACGTCATGGCCCATCGCGTTCATCGTATGGTGCGATTTATGGCAATGGAAAGCCCAGTCCCCTTCTTCGTCGGCCAGCAGTTCAATTTGCCGCATCTGACCTACAGCCACATCTGTCGTGACTTCAGGCCAGCGGGCAGAAGGTGGCACTGGACCACCGTCTGTGCCTGTGACGGTAAATTCATGACCGTGAATGTGAATAGGGTGATTGGTCATGGTCAGATTACCCACCCGGATCCGGACTTTATCGTTTTTACGTACCACTAACGGATCGATGCCGGGGAAGACGCGACTATTCCAGGTCCACAGATTAAAATCGGTCATGGTCATGATTTTAGGCGTGGCACTGCCGGGCTCGATATCGTAGGCGTTTAGCAGAAAACAAAAATCGCGGTCCACTTCGTCGATATGAGGATGGGCCTCTTTTGGATGGGTGATCCACATGCCCATCATGCCCATCGCCATTTGGACCATCTCGTCAGCATGAGGGTGATACATAAAAGTACCGGGGCGGCGGGCGATAAACTCATACATAAAGGTTTTACCAGGCTTAATGGCGCGCTGATTTAAACCGGCAACTCCATCCATACCATTAGGTAAACGCTGGCCATGCCAGTGGATAGAGGTATGTTCGGGTAACTTGTTGGTGACAAAAATCCGCACTCTGTCGCCTTCTACCACTTCGATAGTCGGGCCTGGCGACTGGCCGTTATAGCCCCATAAATGTGCTTTCATTCCTGGTGCCAGTTCACGCACTACGGGCTCAGCCACCAAATGGAATTCTTTTACGCCATTATTCATCCGCCAGGGCAAAGTCCAGCCGTTTAGCGTAACCACAGGGTTATAAGGCCGGCCAGAGTTGGGTACTAGGGGATCCATAGTGTCAGCAGATTGCTGGATCACAGGCTCAGGTAAGCTGGCCATTGAGCTTTTGCTGACTGCGGCTACACCTACAGCAGCTGTAATAGCACCGACTTTTTTTAATAAATCACGACGGGTTAGCATCACATTCTCCTGTTAATGACCAGCGGCAGCAGCCGAAGTGTTGGTGGTTTCCATGGCGGCAGGCAACTGCAGTGTTGGGCTGCCCCACAGCGCTTGTTGTAAAGCCAGTTGTGAGAGATAAAAATCGCGTTGGGCTGTCATTTGTCCTGTCACAGTGCTGACCTGTGCCTGAGTGTCGGCAATCAATTCAAATACACCAATCAGCATGCCGTTATACCGCAGTACATTTTGCTGATTGATTTTCTGCGCCAGTGGCACTAACTGGTCCTGATAATGCCGGGCAACCTGATAAGAATGCTGCTGCAGGTTGTACGCCTGACGCACTTGCGACAATGCTTTTTGTTCCAGAGCTTTGGCCTGCCACCAGGCTTGTTGATATTGAGCCTGTGCTTTGTTGATGCGCTGTGCACCAGAGTCAAACAAGGGTAATTCAAAGCCTAAAGCCACTTCACGCTCAGTGCTGTGCTGCACTGAGCCTGCAACTTCGCTGGATAAACCCCGGACAAAACGGCTGTTTTTATTTTGCTCAAGTTGTAGCTGTAGTTGCTTTAATCTGACTTTAGCTTGTTGCAGATCCAAGCGTTGTTCCAGCGCTTGCTGTTCTAACTGATGCTGTGGTTGCATTTCTGTTGGAATAGCAGGCAGATAAGCAGGTAACTGCAAGGACACTGCAGCGTCAGACAGACCAAGCGCAAGCAGCAGGCGCTCGCGACTTTGGTATTGCTGTTGCTGTGCTGTCGCCAGTTGCAGACGGATCTCTGCAGCAAACTTTTTTTGACGCGCTTGCTGCAGTTCGCTGTAGTTACCGACCTGATACATACGACTGGCCAGTTCGGCTGAAGCATCAATTGCTTCCTGCACTGTCTGCAGATAACTAAAACGCTGTTGTGCCACCACGGCCTCAATAAAAGCGCTACGGCTTTGAGTGACCAATTCCAGCAACTTCAGGGCAGCCTGTTGCTGTTGTTGCCTGGCTTGTTGTTCTGCTATGGCCTGATTGGATTTTAAAAATAACAAGCCAAACAAGTCAAAAGAGAAATCAAGCTCGGTGTTATAGCCCTCTTCTTCACGACTACGGATCACTCTCAAACCCGGATTGGGTAACAAACCAGCCTGAGCTAATTCTGCTCTGCTGATTTCGAGTGACGACAAGGTGGCCAGAAAATCAGGGTTGTTTAATACCGCGATGCGACTGACGTTTTGTAACGACAGAGGCTCGGTTAACAGTCGTTTGACTTCCTGTTCGGTCTCAGCTCTTAACGCCGGATCCACCGGAGCTAGTGTTAGCTGTTGCTGCTCGGCTTGTTGTATCAGTGCATTATTTTGTTGCAACTGCGAGGTCCCGGCACAAGCGCTCAGTAAAACCAGCACAGTCAGAGGCGATAATTTAGTGATGATGCTCATGCTGCGCTCCTGCTGCCGGCTGTGGTACTGTCCGCTTTGGTGTCGCATGGCCTGAATGCCTGGAATGATCCATCTCAGATTCAGTCTGGTGGCCGCTGTGGCCTGAATGATTGGAACGATCCATGTCAGATTCAGTCTGGTGTCCGCTGTGGCCTGAATGCGTGGAATGGTCCATGCTAGGCTTAGTCTGGTGCCCGCTATGGCCTGAGTGCGTGGAATGATCCATGTCAGATTCAGTCTGGTGGCCGCTGTGGCCTGAGTGTGTGGAATGATCCATCTCAGATTCAGTCTGGTGGCCGCTGTGGCCTGAGTGCGTGGAATGATCCATGTCAGATTCAGTCTGGTGGCCGCTGTGGCCTGAATGCGTGGAATGATCCATCTCAGATTCAGTCTGGTGTTCGCTGTGGCCTGAATGCTTGGAATGATCCATAGCGCTGTGATTGCCATGAGCACCATGACCACCTGCTTGCTGGGCATAAAATTGCCAGCCACCTAATTCAGCGACTCTGTTATTAGCCTGAGTCCAATCCAGTTTTTTTGGCTCGGAATGACTAAAGATTGGCGGCAGTTGTTGTAAGACCGATACCTCTTGTGAAGCAATAGATAAAGTGGAGTGGGCCGCCAATAGCGCCAGAGCACAATGAAGTGCAGTATGCGTGTATGAATTCATAAAAAAATCCTGGTTTACACTGAAAAATCTGTAGCAAAGCCTGATAAGCCTCAGCTTTTGCCTATGAAAAAAGATATTCAGTGCTAGAAACGAGGAGGACGCTCCAGACCGGAACTGGTTAGAGAAAACAGCAGGGAGTTTGAACTGAAAATACGTTCCGCTTGATTTTTTTCCGGTAATTTGCCCGATGGATCCATCATTACCATGACTGTTGTACAACTGACAGCGCAACCCGAACACGAACTTTGCTGTCCGTTGTGTTGCGGGTCAGAGTCGTGCATTTGCGGCATCACCATGTCGGCATGCTGTTCAGCGCTATGAGCCGAGTGATCTATCACCTGATGCGTTGCAGTGTCAGCGCTTTGATGATGGGGCTGTGACATTGGGTGATTGCTGTGGTCTGGACCACAACACAACATAGCGGCAGTCGCTACTCCTTTAAACAGAAGTAGGCTGATAAGCACCATTAACCTGAGCCAGGGAGTGTGTCCCTGATTGCTGTTCATGTTTTTCCGCTTGCCCGCGCCATGTAATAAAATTGCCGCTACCCTAATACAAAACAGCCTGAAACTCAAGACGTACAAGAGCTGCGAGCCTGTGGGCGCAGCTCTTGACTGAACGGCAAAGCGGCGTCATTGTAAACAAAACTTTCTGATAGGAACCGAATGCTGTTATGGATTCTGCTGCACAACAGGCTTTTTACCACGAGATAAAACAAGCATTAACGGCGCGTCGTCAACAGCAATGGCAAGCGGCCTGGTATCATCTTGAGCGGGCTCATATTTTAGGCCAACAGAATTTTATGCTGCATTGGCATAGCCATTGGCTGATGTTAAAACTGGCCGCCGATCAAATAAACTGGCCTGAAATCCGTGGACAGGTATTACGGCTGTTACTGACCCCTGTGGGGCATATCACAGGTCGTTTACCACCAGGCAATCCGGGGTCCAGTCGTTATCCTGTATTACAAGCTTCAGCCGTTCCGGATGATTTGCAGGTTTATCTGCGTAAGTCCGAGCAACGCCAGCCTTGAGGTGGGGTGTTGCATTTTGTGGTATGGTTTGAGGTAGATCTTTTGTTGTCAGCCAAGGAGCGCAAGCATGCAGGTTGCCGAAATTCCTCACAATGAGCAGGACAGATTAAAAGCCCTGTTAAAGCTACAGATCCTGGATACCGAGCCTGATGCCACTTTTGATGCAATCACCTCTCTGGCGGCGACGTTATTTCAGGTCCCGATAGTGCTGGTGTCACTGATTGACGCGCAGCGGCAGTGGTTCAAGAGTAAGCAAGGTTTGGATGTGTGCCAAACTGATCGCAAACTGGCGTTTTGCGCTCATGCTATTTTGCAGAGCGATGTGTTTATTGTCGAAGATGCTGCTCAGGATGAACGCTTTGCGGCAAACCCCTTGGTCTGTGCTATCCCCAATATCCGTTTTTATGCCGGATGTCCGTTAATAGATGCAAATGGCTTTGCACTAGGAACTTTATGTCTGATTGACCGCAAACCACGGCAGATGACAGAGCAGGACAAGGCTGTGTTGCGTAAACTGGCTGTTCTGGTGATGGACAGACTGAAGGAGCACAAACAAAAACTCCAGACTGAACATAAATTGCAATTGCTGGATTTGTTGCTGGACTCTATTCCGGATGCGTTGGTGGCCTGTGACAGCGATGGCCATCTGGAACAATTTAACAAAGTAGCGCGTGACTGGCACGGCGTGGATGTTCGAAAATGTGAAGCCGAGTTGTGGAGTCACCACTACAACCTTTACGAAGAAAATGGCCACACAGTGTTGCCGGTGGAACGAATCCCGTTACTCCGTGCTTTTCATGGTGAGACCGTAGTTGGACAGACGATCTGTATTAAAAGTAAAGGTCAGGCGCCGCGTTGGGTCAGTTGTCGTGGCGAACAGCTAAAGACCCGTTCAGGCCAGTTGTTGGGCGCTTTGGTACTGATGCATGACATCAGCGAGCAAAAGCAACTGGAGCAGATGAAAACCGATTTTATTTCCACCGTCAGTCATGAATTACGCACTCCCATCACCGCCATCAGTGGCGGTTTGGATCTGGTGATCAATCAGGTATTAGGGCCAATCCCTGACAAGGCTTTAGCCATGTTGAAGGTCGCCAGCCAAAATAGTAAACGTCTGCAGTTACTGGTGAATGACTTATTGGATATGGAAAAACTCAGCGCAGGAAAAATGGATTTTTATTTGCAGCCTTGTGATTTAGCCGAAGAGTGCCAGCAGGCTATTGCGCAAAACCAACCTTATGCTGATAAATTTGGTGTGCAATTGCGCATACTCAATACAGAACCAGTGCGGATGCAACTGGACAGCCACAGGTTGCAGCAGGTACTGAGTAACTTGTTGTCCAACGCCATTAAATATTCAACAGCAGGTGCTGAAGTGACCTTAGGGTACACTCAAGTGCAGGATAAGATCCGCATTGAAGTCAAAGACAGCGGAGAGGGTATTCCGCTGCATTTTCAGGAGAAAATCTTCCAGCGTTTTGCTCAGGCCGATGGTTCTGATTCCAAAGCTAAATCTGGCACCGGACTGGGGCTTGCGATCAGTAAAGCCATTATTGAGTCTATGGGCGGCTGCATAGGTTTTCATTCCGTACCAGGCGAGGGCACAGTATTTTTCTGTGATTTTCCGTTATAAACACAGACAGAACTGAAGCTAACTAGCGCTGGTGTTCAGCTCTGTCTGCGGCCTTAGTTTTTCCTTAGCGGAATTTGTTCCAGTTCCAATGCCGCTTTGACCTCTGGCAATTCGCCCATACGGTCCAGGTACTGTTGCAGTGAGTGCAATTGCGCTACGCCGGGTACAGCAGACAAACCCCAGCGAATAAAAGGCAGCAGGTAATAGTCGGCCAGGGTCAGTTGGTCACTGAGCCAGTACTGGTGGTGCGCCAATTCCTGGTCCAGTTCAGTAAAACGTTGTAATAAACGCGGTTGTGCCTGCGTACTGACGGCAGTTGTTGAGCCAGTATCCTGAACAAAACGTTGGGGGCGCCACAAGGTGGCAAAATCTATGTGTAAGGTATTGGACAGCCAGGCCATTTTGGCCAGAACTTTTGCCTGCAGCAAGGGCTCAGCGGGTAATAATCCCTGTGGATGGCGTTGTTCCAGCCAAATCAACAAGGCCATGGCTTCGGTCAGTGCGGTGTCCTGAAAAATAACTACAGGTACGCGCTGTGCCGGATTGAGCTGACGGAATGAGTCAGTCTGGTGTTGCCCCTGAGCCAGATCAACTTTGATTGGCTGATAGGGCACGGCTGCCTTTTTTAACTTGATTTGAACAGCTAAAGAACAGGCTCCACTGGCATAATAAAGTTGATACATAAAGGCTCCTATCGGCGGCCGACCCAGGCTAAGGGGGTCACACCGCAGTCCTGGATTAGCTGGATTAATTTGTCCAGACTCAGCAAAGTTTCAATCCACAAGGTGTTGCAGCGTTGCCCTTGCTCGATACGGCTAAAGGGATCAAGGCGTGACAACTGATCGCGAATATGGTCGAAGGTTCCTTCCCGGTGTAAGTCCTGCACAGTGATCTCAATCATGGTACTACTCCGATCCTGTTTGGGTCTACTCAGGCTAAAGCTTGCCTCTGGGGCAGGGTCAAGCAATGTGGTAACGTGCCAGTATATGGGTATTCGTCACCGACTTTTCAAAGTAGCGGGCTTTGATTTGCAGATACTCAGGATGACTAAAAAAGCTTTCCATCCACTGCTCTGAGGCAAAGTGAATAGTAAACACTCTGTTGATCGCTGAATTTGCCGGCTTTAGGGTCTGCTGTACCACAAAATCGTAGCCAAAATCTCCCTGATGTTGCAGTAACAAAGGGGTCATCTGGCGGCGATATTCTGCGTAGAGCCGGGCATCATTCAGTTCTAATCCAACCAGCAATTCGATACGCATCAGGCTACTCCTCTAAAAAGTGGCGCAACTTTAACCAGTGTCTTCACGACAGACAAGTAATTAACTGTAACTACACTGTTTACTAAATCGACATAATATCGGCTCTGTAGCCTGCGATTGAGCAAAGATGAAGCCGGCTACAGGGGCAGGGCCTGTCAGGCGCTATCAGTTTACCTGAGGTTGGCTGATAAACAGTGGATGTTTTTGCCGTCGATACAAACCCGGTGGCTGCTGATAATGAGCTTTGAATACTGTTGAAAAATGATAAGGATTACTAAAGCCTGTTCGCTCTGCGATCTGTTCAATACTCAGGCTGGTGCTGGTAAGTAACATAGCAGCCTGGCGCAGTCTTAGTAATTGCAGGTAGTGTTTGGGCGTATGCCCCCAATGCTGTAGACAAAGCCGGTGTAATTGTCGCTCGGATAAAAAAGCGCTATCCGCCATTGCGGCGACTGTCCATGCTTTAGCCAAAGAGGTCATCAATCGCTGTCTGAGCTGCTCTAAAGGCGCAACCATGCTGTGCTGCCTGACTCTTTGGGTCAGGAGCTGCAGTTGCTGACAACAGAGCGTACTACTCTGATCGGCCTTGGGATTTTGCTGCTCATTATAGAGAAACTGTAACAGGAGTTTTAGTTGCAGAGCCTGATCGGTTGTGCCTGATTGATAGCTGCTCAAGGTGGGAGTTGTTGTGCTGTAAAACAGGATCCAGCATAGCTGCCAGGGTGTCGTTGTATCCGGATCGGCCAGTTGATACTGAACTGGACTGCCAGAAGGCAGCCAGACCCAATCGCCGGCGTGCTGCATTTGCCAGTGCTCCGCTAATTTCACCATCCCCTGACCTGATACTGTCACCAATAAAGTATCTATGCCCGGCAGCACACGCTGGATTTGATACAAGTGTTGTAGCTCAGAGTATCCCGCCAGCCAAATCCCTTGTTGTGCCAAAGCAGGTAAAAGAGAGTCACAGCAAATCCATTCCTGGCAGTCTTCCCCAACCAGAATGATTGTGTTGTTGGCAGTTTTTGAAATCATGATGTCATTCTCAGGCATTTTTTAACTGGGTATTTCTAAATACTATGGCAGAAATTGATATGTGAGGAGTGCTTTATGAAAATCGAACATCTTGCGATCTGGACTGAGCAACTGGAGTTGTTAAAAGAGTTTTATTGCCGTTATTTTGGCGGTAAAGCAGGCAGTTTGTATCAAAACCCACGGCATGAGTTTGCATCCTATTTTATTGAATTTTCGCAAGGGGCCAGGCTTGAGCTGATGCAGATGCCGGTTTTGCCCAGACCTTACCCGCCGGGCCGACAGCATCTTGGCTGGGCGCATCTGGCCTTTGCCTTAGGTTCAGAGCAAGCGGTGGATCAGTTAACAACACAACTGGTTCAAGACGGTTACACTCACCTGGATGGTCCACGCCGGACTGGCGATGGGTATTATGAGAGCACAGTGTTGGATCCGGAAGGAAACCGGCTGGAACTGACAGTTTAACTGTTGTGCTTAAGCAAGCTAAACAATGTTTGAATGTCGGGAGCCTGAATTTTTGTCACACAGGTCTGAGCGGATGCAAAAAAGTGTGCTTGAACCAAGGCAGTCAACTCTGGTAGTGCAAACTCTTTCACCATAGAGGGGGCGACAGTCTCCACAGGGCAGGGCTTGAGCGGATAGGCCCGACCTGCACTGTCGATCAGCAAATCATCAGACAACAGGTAAGGCTGCTGCAACTGATAGTGCTGCATAAAGTGGCTTTGGGTTTCGGACAACAGCAATTCATCCTGACCTGACAATTTGAGGATGGCGGGAAACTGGATCATCTGAATAACCTCTGGATTCTTTGTTGTATTGTAGCCTGAACCCAAGGCAGGTCGTCACGGGTTCACAACAGAATAAGTCCCCCTCAACATATTTCACTCTATGATTGGGGCGAAGCTCTGTTTAAAAAGCCAGGGCAGTCAACAAAGCTGTAGCTCCAAGGGCGAGGGCTAAATCGTCGCAACAAGTATCCGGCCTCCGCCAGAGGCGAAGGCGTGCTCTCGGCGAAATGCCAAACTGTTGGCATTTCGAAAGACCGCTATCCCCCTGACAGTTGCGACATACCGCCCATCCCTGAACATAAAAAAGCCCCTTGCAAGCAAGGGGCAAAAGGCGCGGATGAGCCTATGGGTTAAACTATGTCTGTGACATTCTGCAGGAACCTCACAACAGTTATCGTTATACGCTCTTTACTTTGTCAGTAAAAATCGAATATAACTTCTAATATGTTCGTAAATAATTGAGTTGAGATGACCCCTGTTAATTACAACCAGCTATATTATTTTTATCTGGTCGCTGAGCACGGCAGTATTGCACGGGTCAGTGAGTTGCTGCATATCACGCCGCAAACCATCAGCGGACAAATCAGTGCTTTTGAACATGGTATTGGCACTGCGCTGTTTTCCCGGCAGGGTAAGCGTTTGATCCCAACTGAGCTGGGTGTGGTGGTGCAGCGTTATGCCGCTGATATCTTTCAATTAGGAGATGAGCTTAAAGCTGTACTGACCCGTCAGCACAGCAGTTGGCAAAATTTTAGTGTTGGGATCACAGACGTTTTGCCTAAGGCTTTTGTTTATGAAATGCTCAGACCTATTTTGCAGTTGCCGATCAAGCTGATTTGCCGTGAGGGTGAGCAAGCCGGATTGCTGTCTGAACTTGCGATCAATAAACTGGATATGGTGCTCTCGGATCAACCTATTCAGCCTGGCAGCCATGTTAAAGCTTATAGTCATTTAGTGACCGAATCTCCGATGGCCGTTTATGCCTGTGAGGCTCTGGCAACGCAGTTGTGTGCAGATTTTCCGCGTTCACTACAGGATAAACCTTTTCTGTTGCAAGGTAAAAAATCCATTATCCGTCAACAGTTGATGGGGTGGTTTAATGAAGTAGAGGTGCAACCGGATGTTGTGGCTGAATTTGATGACAGTGCCTTAATGCAGGCTTTTGCCCAGCAGGGCCTGGGGGCATTTGCTGCCCCTTTGCTCCTGGAAAGCCAACTGCTGAATAACTACCGCTTACTCAAAGTGGGTGTGATCCACAGAGTGACAGAACGTTTTTACGCTATATCACCCGAGCGTAAGCTGACTCACCCGGCCGTGTTGCAATTGGTAAAAGCACTGCAACAAAATAACCTCAGTCCCGATAAAACTCCGGTTCGCTAAGCGGCTGAAAAAGGTTGTAACTGCTGTTGTGTGCGCTTTGTGCCAGACAGTAGCTGGTCCGTGGCCTGATCAATAGCCGCCATTTGTTGATACGCCAGATTAGTGCCTTGTTCAATTTCTGTCAGATGGTGGTGATTTTGCTCTGAGCTGTGAGCCAGTTGCTGCACGTGTTGCTGGATATGATGCAACTGCTGCTGGGCATTTTTTAGCTGTTGTTCCAACTGACTGAAATCATTGCTGGTTTGTTGTATTTGCTGCTGAGCCTCGCCGGCTTGTTGCTGCAGTTGCTCGGATTCGTTTTTGGTATCACGAACCAAGACATCCATTTCATTAAGAAAACCAGAGATTTGGCCTGTCGCGCTGTTGACTTTCGCCGCCAGAGTCCGCACTTCATCTGCGACTACGGCAAAACCCCGACCCGCCTCACCAGCCCGAGCCGCTTCAATGGCTGCATTCAGCGCCAACAGATTGGTTTGATCGGAAAAGTTTTCTACCATCAGTAATATCTGCCGCACATTCTCAGCATTTTTCTGCAAACCTGTGACAGTGCCACCAAAGTTAGCCAGGAGCTGTTCGATTTTATACAACTGACTGGTCAACTGGTTAAGCTGAGTGCTGGCCGTTTTGGCATTATCGACAGTGCTGGTGGCAACTTGTATCACCTGATCGTTGCTTTGTACTATCTCGGCCAGACGCTGTAACGACTGATCACTTTGTGAACGGATTTGCTGACTGCTTTGTTCTGCCCCCTGCAACTGGCGTCTGGTGCTGTGTACCGCTTCAGCAACTTGCTGGTTGACAGCAAAATTGCTCGAAGCCTGCTGATGAATGCCCCGCAACATGGCTGATAACTGGTCGACAAATAAGTTGTATTGCTCTGACAACGTACGGAATTCGTCAAAGGTAAAGGCAGGTAAACGGGTTTTTAAATCGCTGCCAGCTTGATTAGCTTGCTGTAACGCATCGACTAAGGCTTTCACCGGGCGCACGATCAAATGCATCAGATAGCCTATGGTAAACAGAAAAGCTCCTGTGCCCAGCACTAAAATCCACCACCAGCTCTGCCCGGCAGCCCCCTCGTCTGGATAAGCCGCAAACATCGCCAGCCAGAAAATCAGCGTTAAAAAGCCGATATTACCGACAATTTTTAACGTCAGGCTATAGAAAAATTGCCGCTCGACTGCATTGTAGATCTCGTTAAATAAGCTCATGTTCCGACTCTCAGTCTAAGTTCCAAACCCAAGTGCTGATACTGAACTTTAACCCTTTGCCACAGCCAGGGTATTGTTCTATGTCATACCATAACCAGTTTTTACTCGTTTTTTAAGTGCAGAAGACGGATTGTTTTTATATAATGTGTATATGTTTTATATATAAAGTGTAGCTATGGGTATAGTAAAAATATCTGATGACCTGCATGACGATTTGCGGGAAGCCAGCAGGGTGATGGCGCGCTCTATCAATGCTCAGGCTGAATTCTGGATCCGGGTGGGGATGCTGGCTGAGTTGAATCCGCAGCTAAGCTACCAGGACTTGTGTCGTCAATTATTGAAAAACAAATCTTCTACTTTGCAGGACTTACTGAATGAACTCGATCCATCTGAAAACCCCGGCTGAGCTGGATATCCAACACAAAGCCGGACAGTTACTGGTACAGGTCTTTCTGATGCTGGACGAGTTAGTCAAACCCGGCATCAGCACCATGCAAATTAACGATGCGGTGGACGCATTTATCCGTGGACCGCTCGCCGCCAGACCCGCCAGCAAAGGCCAGTATGACTACCAGTATGTGCTTAATAGCTCCATTAACGACGTGGTATGCCATGGCATACCCAAAGCTACAGATATTTTAAAACAAGGTGATATTGTCAATTTGGACATTACTCTGGAAAAAGATGGCTTTATCGTCGACTCCAGTAAAATGTACTGTGTAGGCAAGGTCAGTCCTTTAGCACAGGCTTTGGTGGATGTCACTTATCAGGCGATGTGGCAGGGCATTTATCAGGTGAAACCCGGCGCCCGTTTAGGTGATATAGCCTCTGCAGTGCAACAATATGCTGAACGGCATGGTTATTCGGTTGTACGCGAATACTGTGGTCATGGCATAGGCCGTGAGATGCATGAAGAACCACAAATTTTGCACTACGGCAAAGCAGGCACAGGTCTTACTTTAAAGCCTGGCATGGTATTTACCATTGAACCTATGATTAATCAGGGCGACAGGCGGGTAAAACAAAAATCTGATGGCTGGACTGTAGTGACAAAAGATAAGAAGTTATCGGCGCAGTGGGAGCACACAGTGGCTGTGACTGATACCGGTTTTAGCGTGCTGACCCTGCGGCCTGAGGAGCAGCATTTAGTGCAGGTTGGCCAATGATGACTAAAACTATACTGATCACCGGCTGCTCCGGCGGCCTGGGAAAAGCATTAGCTGTGGAGGCTAAACGGCAAGGCTACCGAGTGTTTGCCACAGCCCGAAAAGAGGCCGATTTGCAGCATCTACAGCAGTTGGGGCTGGAAACCATAGCACTGGAAATGACCAACCCAGATTCTGTGAAACAAGCCGTATTGCAGTTGCAACAACAGGCTGGGCGCCTGGATATTCTGGTGAACAATGCAGGTTTTGGTGTGATGGGCCCGGTTTTGGATGCCGGCGCTGAGGGTTTACGTCAACAGTTTGAAGTCAATGTCTTTGCCGCGGTGGATCTGACCCGGGCCTGTTTGCCGCTGTTACTGCAAAGTAAAGGGCTGGTGGTCAATATTGGCAGCGTATCAGGGGTATTGACCACACCTTTTGCTGGCGTGTACTGCGCATCAAAAGCCGCCTTGCATAGTTTGTCTGACGCACTACGAATGGAGCTGG